>CAYRFM010000121.1:0-19537 GCA_964423555.1 uncultured Holophagae bacterium
TGGTTAACCATCAGAGGTTGACCACGGAAAACACTGAATCTCACGGAAGGGGACAAGGGCGCAGGCGTCGGAGCCCAATTCCGTGTTCCCTTCCGTGTGTTTCAGTGCCATTCCGTGGTTAAACACAATTCTGAGCGGCTAGTCTAGGTGTTCATAGACCGATTGCATGGAGACATGCGCTATGACTATAAGTGAGCTTTCTGATGGTCTCGGTGATCTTCCTAGCCCCTAGGATTCGAAGGAGACTGATCGCAAAGTTCCGCAATGCCGCCATCACACGCGGACCGTTCTGCGTCCGGACTTGCGACCTGTCTTCATCGTAGGTGGTGTCCCTGATCCAGTGCAGGCTGTTTTCGATTCCCCAGTGTCCCCGGATTAGCGTCAAAAGCTCTGCTGGAGCAGCCTCGCTCGGGGAGAGCGTTGTCACCCAGAAGCTCTGTTCACTACTGGTCTTCTCGGATCTGAGGTGGTGGCATTCCCGTTCCAAAACGATGACTTGCTTGATGAGGGGAAACGAGAGATAGGAGAAACGCCGAATGGGCGTCGGTGTACAGACCACTAGCAACGCAAAAAGGGCTCCCCTTGGGGAGCCCTGCTGTTTGTTTGCCTTAGGGTCTAAAGCTTAGACTTGGCGTTTGCGAATCACGACCATACCGGCACCCATCAGGAGGAGAACAAAGGCCATCAGGCCGTACTCGCCCAGGGTCGGAACGGTGGGAATCATGTCGGTTGCGGTCGGGAAACCATCTTGGCCAACTTCGATCCAAGCGTCAGAGGGAACGACAACGTTGAGGGTGCCGGTGCCTTCGTTCAGCGGGGGGTTGGTCAGGTTGGTGATCTCGACATCATAGTCGTGGGTTTCGCCAGTGTGGTGTTGCGTGATGCGAACGGTGTAGGTACAACCGAAGGTACCGTAGATGGTGATACCGGACTGGCCAACGGGTGCAACGGAAACGATCGTGGGATCGATACAGTTGATGTCGATGGTCCAGGTACAGGTGGTCGTTTCGCCATCGGCGTTCGTCACCACAGCGGTGACAGTGGTGTCGGCAATTGCGGTGTGCTGTGCGGACCACTGAACGTTGAAGTTGTCGTCGGGATCGACATCAGGCGTCATGGGCACACCATTGATGGTGGCAGCCACGGCGTTCGTGGTGTCGAGGAACAGATCGATGACGGTGCCAACGTCGACCGTACCCTTGGGATCCTGAGAGGAAACGCAGGTGGGCAGGTTGTAGTTGATGTCGCAAACGATCTCGTCGAAAGTGGCATTACCCATGGCATCGAAGCCGTTGGCGCGGATAGTCACGGAGGTCACGTCGCCGACGATATTGTTGAGGACGAAGTTACCCTCGGGCAGATCGTCGTAGGTAGTGCCGTCGTAGATGACCGTGAAGTCTACGGTGCCGTCGTTACCTGCCAAGGGAATGGTCACGGAACCTTCGATGTTGGCTGCGGTGATGTTGGCGCAGACGGTCTCGTTGTCGGGTGGCTCGAGAGTCAGGACGATGCTCTGGGAGAAAGCCTGACCGTCAGGGCCAAAGCCGGTCACGGTGTAGGTGCCGACATGGACGTTGCTGACACTGCCGATGGACAGCGCGTCGGCAAACACCAGAACGTTGGTACCGCCACCACTGGTGGGCACGGTCAGGTCGACGTTGACGCCGTTGGGACCGGTCAGGTTCGCATAGCGCGGACCGCCTCGCTTGGTAACACCGCCGTAGACGGCGTTGGTCAGGGTGATGTCAAGCGTCGTCGCTTGGGCGAAGACAGGCTGGGGATCCCATGCCATGGCAGCGGAAGCGTTTGCCCAGGTGGGGTTGATTACGCAGGGCGTGCCATCGACAAAGGTACCGCTTGCGGGGGGGAACTCGACCTGATAGGTGGCCGTGTAGGTGCGGTCGGCACCTTCGGTGGGGCTACCGTCGTTCTGGGTGTCGATGGCGTAGGTGGTGGTCGCACCGGCGGAGGGGATGGTAACATCCAGACCGTCGGAGGAGGTCAGGTGAACTTGATCTGCCAGGGCGGTGCCGGGGAAGTTGAAGCTCAACGCACCACCGATACCACCGTCCTGGGGGTCAGCCCAAGTGGGGTTGGTGGGTGTCGTGGAGGCACCGGCGCAATCGACCGGGTCAAAGATATTGACCGTGGAAGCAGAAGCGGGCAGGTTAAAGTCCTCGACCACCTGAACACGGTTGCCCTGCTCATCACGCAGACCGTTGTCGTAGGTGTAGGTGTTGCCACCGGCGACCGTACCGACAGGCACAGCGGTGATGGTGATCTGGGCTTGACCGGGGCTACTGATGATCGGGATCTCCAGAATAGCGATCAGAGTATCGGTGTTCTGAGGAATGGCACCGACGCTGCCGTTGCCGACGGAGTCGATCAGGAAGCCCTGTTTGCGACCCACACCGCCCTGGTTGTTGTTGATCGACCAGTTGGCGAAGGTGTTGATGTTGGCGGCGAAGTTTATCGCGGGGCCCTGACCTTCGGTCGCTTGGTTGAAAGCAACCGAGCAGTTAGGCGTAGAAGTGCCATTGCTGTTGGCCAGATTGGTACCGGGGTTGGTGATACCGGTGGTACCCGTGCCAGCGCCAGTGGGAGCAAAGCCGTTCGCTACCACCATGTTGGTGGAGATCCCGCCAGAGATGACATTGGAGGGGTCTTGGATTTCGAGCGTGAACGTGATGTCACGCAGATCGCGATTGTTGGTGTCGGGATCATTGATCATGATCGGAACCTGGATGCAGCCACCGCTCGAGAGCGAGGACGGAGCTACAGTGACACTGCCGATTTTGAGGTCGATCGCAGAGGCACCTTTGCTTTGGTGCCGAACCTTGGCAACACCCGCGATAACGAGTGCAGCCGTCAGTCCGATTACCGCCAGCCCTGTCAGCAGGGCCCTTGATTTATTCAACATACTTACCCACCATTTTTGCTTGATTTGCGTCTCAAAACACACGATTGATCGCTTATCAACTCCGTCAAACCAACTTCGGTCCAAAGTTAGGTCATTCTAGAGCTTCGTTGCTGTTTTGACAACATTAAAGTGCCTTCGAGCAACAATGATGAAGGCACGGCCATCCTTATTCATGACTTCAAGAGCACCTTTTGTGCCACTTTCTGTTTCCCGTTGGGAGACACGTCTAAACGAGGAAAACCGGCCAACCATGCAACTCGGACCGTTCAACCTTAGCGAGGATCACGCAGATCCAAACGATTCATGCGCAGATCGCGATCGTCGACCTGGCCATTCACCGTAACGGATTCGATGTCGGCAATGGCAAGTTTGGCGTTGCCATTGGCGGTGTAGGGGAGGTTCACGTTAGGCACGGGCAGGTTCTCACCGGCCATGTTGAACAGAATCAGATTGTAGGCGTTGACGTCAGCCAGGTACTGGCCAACGATTTGCCAACCGTCTTCAATGCCCTCTTTGCTCAGTTCGGGTTGACCGAACTTGACAGAGCCTTGAGCTTGCATGAACACGCCGACGACGTTGGCAGCGTTGCCACCGGGGATCTCGACAGAGCCGGCAGAGGCCAGCGCTTTATAGTCGAGTTTCTTGGAGGAGGGACGGTTGTTGAGACCAACAGCGCGACGGATCAGGGGGCCGATGTCTTGGGTGGTGACGGCGCCGCTGCAGTTAACGTCAAGGCGAATAGCCCAGTCGGGATCGGTGCTCAGGAGCGGGCAGTTGGCGTTGGTGTTGTGGTCGCCGAAGACGATGCACTGAATGGCCGTGCCGACGTCCTGAGTGGTCAGGCCACCGCTTTTGTTAGCGTCGCCTTTATGAACCGTGGTGCTGGTGTTGTTGACGGTGATCAGCAGGTCGTTGGCGACGTAGTTGACCGAGTGGGCAGCAGCGGAGTCATCGGCGATGATGTGGCAGGTGGAAGCGCCGGTCGTGCAGGCCAGGAACTTGAGGGTTTCCGTGTTAGAAATGCAGCTGGCAAGCGTGCGGGAAGCGAGATTCGTGGGGTTGAAGTCGCGACCGAGCACCATGCGGAAAGTGGCCAGCAGTTGATCGCCACTGGTGGGGCGCTGGTTGGGGTCGGTGATCACACCACCCACACGAGCAAAGCCCTGATCGTTGCGGAAGGTAGCGGCGGTATCATCGCCGTTGGCATCCGCGGGCAACTGTTGCGTGGCGGCCAGGCCAGTTTCATAGGGAGGCGTCCCGGTGCCGACGGCGTTGGTGTCAACCAACTGCAGCCAGGTGGGGAATTGGAACTCGCCTTCGAAACCCGCCAGGGTGAAGTCCAGGTTGCGAAGCCAGAGTTCGACGACGATGGCATCGCCGGCATTGACGCTGGCGACATCGATCGTGTGGTCGTCGACGCGACCGGGCGAACCAGCGGCGACTGTGAGTTCAAGATCGGCCGCCATCATCGGGAGGGAGGCCAACACGAACATAATTGCCAAAACTTTTTTCATTTCACTCTCCTTTAGTCGGAAATTTGCAAGACATTTGAACGGTTCAGGGATAGGGTGCCGCAAGCACCGCCCCTAAAGTGTGATTGAAGTCACCGTACAATTCAAACCCCGCAATTTCCTGATCCGAGTCGACGAGGATTATATCACCTAATCCAATTTCGAATCCTGGAAAAATTGCCGAGACGGCGGTGACAAGCTTTTCTTTCGGTTTGAGGGCCGGACGCTGAACACTGGTTCGAATGAAACCGGTGGCATCGACCAAGCGCAAGGTCAGGTTGGCGCTCGAAGCGCCGGGGTTGATGATGGCGACGCCCGTGACGCCACCGGCCGTGACGGCCTCCTCGGTGTGGCAGAAGGCGAGTTTGCGGGAGAGCCGACCGACGCTTTCGAGGCCGGCAAAGGTATCAGCCGTGGAGCCCGCGGGATTTGCGAAAAGTTCAAAACCCGTGATCCCGCTGGGCGAGATGACCTTGACCCATGACGCGTTGGGGCCGAAATCCTGCCGGTCACCCAGGACCACGAACGTTTTCTTCTGGCCGGCCTCGAAGCGTTGGGTAAAGCCGCCGTTGATCAGTTGCTGTTGGCGGTTGTAGGGCTCGAAGCGGATGTCGACGGCGTGGTCGGCGAGGTTGATGACGACGACTCCGGTCCAAAAGCTGTTGAGGTCCTCGGCTATGTGGACGAAGTAGAGTTCGTTGTAGCTGCGCTGGCTGAGACCGACCCCGACGGTGCGACTGGCGCCTTTGAAACCGAAGACCTCGGCTCCGACACAGGCAGCCGACACGGCAGGATCATAGTCAATACTGGTCCAGGTCAATCCCTGAATTGCATCACCGAGCAGGGCCTCGAAGGAAAATTTGGCCTGTTCGCCAGGCAACTGATCGGCCACGGAGAACGCTTGAGCGGCCTGAACTTGGGCGGTACGGGACTGATTGGCGAGGTTGACGACGGAGGCATTGGTAAAGAAGACCGCAGTATCGGAGGCCACATGGGGGACGTAGAGGAATTCGGCTTTCTCTGTTTCGGCGCTGAGACCATAGAGACTTTCACCATCGCGAGACCGCACGGTAACGCAGCCTGCGACGGCGGGAGCAGCGGCGACACCGCTCAAGCTGGCAACCGCCCAGGCAAAGCCGTCGACGTCGCTGTCGGCAACCGTTAGCTGGTAAGAACCGTGGCCGGGCACCGTGGCATGGACGGGGCTGAGGGCAAGCTCGCCGTTGGCATTGAAGACCTGCAACAGGAGCTCTGCGTCCGAATCGCCGAGGTTGACGGCGGCCAGTTCAGCCTGCGAGCCCGCCGGCGCATCGACGAGTGGGTAATAGAGGTAGGCCGTTTTGGCGTCTTCGTCACGGCGGGCACTCACACTCAAGCTCGTGCCGGCCAACCCGTTTGCCTCGATCGAGAGCAAGGCCGCTACCTGCTGGCCAGGAAAGAGGTGGTCGCGATTGAGGGTCAGGCGAATCTGAGTGGCACGCTCGCCATCGACGACGCCGCTAGCGGGATCGGCGCTCAACCAGGCGGGCAACCCGGTGAGCGTCCAGTTGAAGACGCCGACGGCGTTGACCGTCAGGGAGAGCTGACTGGTGGTGGAACCGGTGCCGAAGTCAACCGAGGGTGTATTGAGGCTGAGCGCGGCGCCCCCGGAAAGCGAAACGGTGGCGTGTGCGGTGGCAGTCTGACCGAGAGCACCGCTGGCACTGAGGGTGTAGGTCGTGGTCGAGGACGGGCTGACCGATTTTGAACCCGTAGCTGCAACGGTGACGCCGTCTAGCGTGACGGCAGTCGAGCCGCTGACGTTCCAACTCAAAGTGGCACTGCCACCGACCTGAATCTGACTGGGCGAGGCGCTGAAACTGGCGATCGTCAAGCGGGGTGAAACTTGAACGGATGCGGTGCTGGTCACGCTACCCGCGTCATTGGTGGCGGTCAGGGTGTAGGTAGTGGTACTCGAGGGCGACACCGTGCGACTGCCGCTGGTGGCAACGGAGCCAATGCCGTTGTTAAGCGAGGCACTGGTGGCGTTCTGAGTCGTCCAGGTCAAGGTGGCGCTGTCGCCGTTGATGATCTGGGTGGGGTTGGCGCCAAAAGCAGTGATCTGCGGCTGGTTGGCCGCCGCCACGGTGACGGTGGTGGTGGCGGTCACTTGGTTGGCACCGTTGAGAGCCGTCAGGGTATAGGTAGTGGTGGCGTTTGGCGAGACGCTGGTCGTGCCGCTTGCCGCGACACTGCCGATGCCTGGGGAGATGCTGACACTGTCGGCATCGCTGACGCTCCAGGAAAGGGTGCTGCTCTGGCCAGCGGTGATGGTGGCAGGCTGTGCGGCAAAGCTTTGGACAGTGGGAAAGGTACCACCACCCGAGCCCGCGACGTTGATGCTGCCCACGGTCACATCCAGGTTGCCGAGGCTGGAGCGCAACTCGATGCCGTTTTGACCGGTGATGTAAGTCTCGGCATCCTCAAACGTGAACTGGATCGAATGCCCAGCAGCCGCGGCGGAGGGGGTGACCTCGAGGGTACAGAACCGCTCGGGCGGGCCACCGAGGGTAATCGGCATAGGCGACAGATAGGAGCAGATAAAATGGGCTTCGCCTGGTGGCAAGCCCTGGAAGTTGGCAAACAGAAAAGGTGCGGAGGTCTGGGCGAGGTCGGTCTGGACGAAGCGAATGCTGGAGACCAGGTTGGCATCGAAGGTCAGGCGCATCGAGAGGTCGTAATAACCGTCGAAGAAGCCGGAAGTATCGACCTGGTTACCGGGGATATCCTGTAAGAACACGCCCACTTCGATCGCCTGGCCGGGGTTGCCGCTGCCGGCGCTCACGTAAAACTTGTCGTTCTGGGCCACAAGCGGCAGAGCCAGCAGGCCCAGTAACAGTACGGAGATTCTTTTCGCAAGTGACTTTGGCAAAGTGCACACCCCTTTCTAAATGATAAGACCGGTATACCTGACGATTTCTCTCAGTCCCCCCAAAATATTTTCGTGGTGGGGAGGGCCGGTCACGAATTGCATTCCATAGCAAAATGCAGGCCATCAACCTTCTAGTGGGTGAAAGCGCTCGTGGACTTGCTTGAGGCGCGCGCGAGCAACCTCTGTATAGATCTGGGTGGTCGAGAGATCGCCGTGACCGAGCATCATCTGAATCGCGCGCAGATCGGCGCCGTGATTGAGCAGATGGGTGGCGAAGCTGTGGCGCAGCACATGAGGCGAAACCAAGCGGCGGCTGATCCCTGCGGCGACGGCGTATTTCTTGATCAGCTGCCAAAAAGCCTGGCGGGTCATTTCGCCGCCAAAGCGATTGAGGAAGATGGTGTGGGTCGCGCCCTTGAGGAGCTGCGGCCGGCCCTCGCGCAAATATGTCTCGAGGTGCTGGCGCGCAATGGACCCCATCGGCACCAATCGTTGCTTGCCACCTTTGCCGATGACAATCAGCAAACCGGGGTCCAAACGCACCTGGGACATGTGCAGACCGACGAGCTCGGAGACGCGCAGGCCGGTGGCGTAGAGCACTTCCAACATCGCGCGATCGCGCAAGCCAAAGGCCGAGTCAAGGGCTGGCGCCAACAACAGCCGACTGACCTGTTCCTCGCTGATCGTCTTGGGCAGGCGTTTCACTTTGCTGGGATTGGCTAAGAGCTCGGTCGGGTCCTGGGCAATCCGACCCAAACGCACCATGTATCGGTAGAATTGGCGAATGGCGCTTACTTTGCGCGCCTGACTGCGGGCCTTGATCTCGCACTGGCTGAGCAAGGCCAGGAAGGCGCTGATTTGTTCGCGCTCGACCAATTCGGGCGGAAAGCCCTCGAGATAACGCAGGAACTGCTCCAAATCCAGCTGGTAAGCCTTCACCGTATGAGGAGACAGCTTGCGCTCATATTCAAGATAGGCGAGAAACTCCCAGAGCAGCGTCGCGACGGCTTCTGGTAGAGGTTCCCGAGGAATCGGCAACTCCTTTTCTGGATCGCGGGTCATAGGGCCTCCCATCGATCATTATCTAATGTGTACATCCATGAGTGGAAGGTGCGAGCTCCGCGCGACAAAAAAAAAGGTGGAGCCGAGACCCCACCTCTTCATGTACGTGTGAAGCGCTTACTGATAGGCGATGGTCAGGTTGACGCCGCTGTAGGCGGAATAACCGCGAACGCCGATGTGCCAGGTGCCGGCCGAGGGATTGGCCTGGGTGCAGGTTTCACTGTTGCCCGACTTGTAGGGGCGGCAGGTGTAGGTGGAAGTGGTGGGCTGCGCACCGAAACGGGTGTAGAGATCCGCATCACCAGTGCCGCCGGACATGGCGACGTTCAGCTGCGTGGCGCAGGAGGGCACGACGATCGTGAAGTATTTCCAGCTGCCGGATGCGCCGCTGAGGTTGCTCTGGTTGTTGCTGCCGGGGGTGCAGCCACCGCCGCCACCGGTGGTGAAGCTGGCGGTCAGGGTCATGCCGGAGAAGCTGCTGTAGCCGTGAAGCAGAACGTAGTAGCGGCCGACCTGGGGCGAAGCCACCGGGCAGGACTCGTTGTTGCCACTGGCATAGGGACGGCAGTCGTAGGAGGAGGTCGTGGGCGCGGAACCGAATTTGGTGTAGAGGTCGCAATCACCGGAACCGCCGGAGGTGGCGATAGTGAGGTTAGACGCGCCACTGGGTACGTCGATGTAGTAGAGGGTATCGGAACCGCTGGCGCCGGAAAGGCCGGTGACGGGCACGCCGTTGGACAGCGCGGTGCCGGTCGGGGGCGGGGTGGTACCACCGGTAAGGATGTTCTGAGCGACGAATTTGGCTTCGAGTACGGATTTGTGGGGGCCGGAGGGGTACAGGCTCTGAGCGGTATTGACGATGGCGGTCGCCATGGTGCGCATGGTCAGGCCGCTGCCGAGACCGAAATGGGCTTGGAGAATGATGCGATCGACCTCGGATTGAGCGACGCCCTGAGATTTCAGCGTGAGCAGGGCTTGGAACAGGGGGGTCGACCAAAGTTCGTCGCTGTAAACGCTACCGACGGTGGCGTGGGCAGGATAGCTCTTGGTAGGATCGTATTGGTAGCTGGTTTTGTCGAGCGTACGGCCGCCCCAGCAGCTGTTGTGGCCATCCCAAGGGAAGGCCCAGGCGGGATTGAAAGTAGCGCCGTTGGAGGTGCGATTGCGGTAGGAGGCCGCCCAGTAGTCGCCGAAGCCCTCACCCATGCCACCGGTGTCACCACCGCTCCAGTTGCTGTTGATGCTGTGGTGAATGGCGTGGCCGTACTCGTGGAGGATAACGAAGGCGTCTTCGTTGTCGTCGACGCAGCCGTGGCCGAAGGCGATGCGGTTGGAGGAGGGAATGAAGTGGGAGTTGTCATCGCCGGAAAGACCGTCGGAGTCGGCGGCGATCGAGCCGTACTGGATGCCGGTGGAACCGGTGAAGCCCAGGGACTGCATGTAGCGCTGGCTCTGGTCGACGTGGAAGTAAGTCATGGCGTCGTTAAACGCATTGTTGCCGCGAGTCGCCGTCCAGCTGCCGTTGGTGGTGGTAGAGGGCGCGGTGTTGGGCGTCTCGAAGTTGAGGATGTTGACCCAGGGACCGTTGAGGCGGTAAACGCCGGAGGTCAGGTCGATACCCTGTAGGGTGCGATTCGAGTAGGCGGCGGTGAAGGCGGAAGCGGCCGATCCATCGGTGAGCGAGCTGTTCTGGAGCACGGTCACGGGATCGGGATCGAAGACTTGGGCGGAGCCATTGGCAGCGGCTTTGCCACGGCTCAAGCTCTCTTCCTGTGCGCGCTGCTTGAGGGCGTAGTCGCGGAAGGCCAGTTGGCGGTCGATGACGGGGCCATCCCAAGCGGCGAAATCCATGGCGTCCTGGGGTTTGCGAGAGATGGCGGTGCTTTTGACCTCAAGGATATCGCCAGTGCCGGCATCGATCGTGTGGCGCCAGTAACCGAAGGGCGCCTCGACGGCCAGGTCGACCTGGTAGACCAGACGGAAGTTTTGACCCTCGGGTATGTAGACCAGATCGGCTTTGGGTGCGGCGATCATGTCGTCATGAACGCGCAGGTCCTGCCAGGCGACGTCGAAGGCATCGTCGGCGCTCAGGTGCGCGGGCGACGCGTGCTTGACGGTATGGGTCGGATAGCTGTTGTTGAAGACCATGAAGACGTCGCCGGTCTGATTGGAGACGGAAACGATAATCTCGGCGCGGTACACGTCATGGCCGAACAGCTTCTGCTGATAGTGGAAGTGAGTGCCGAGCAGGGATTCCTGGACCTTGGCAAGTTCGAGGTTGTCCGTGTCAGCCAGGCCGTAGCTGCCGGCATGGTCAGCGAGGAATTGGAACGCCACGTCCTCGGGGTTGAGGTCGGTTTGGGCGCCGTTGCTCTGGACGTACTCCAGCTCGACGAAGTTGGCGCGGTGATCCGTGTGGAAGGTCTTGGTGGGTGTACCTGCCAATGCGAAGCAGGCACAGAAAAGGAACAGCAATAATGCCTTTTTAAACACAGTTTTCTCCTCTGTCCGCCCACGGGGCGAACGAATGTAATCCGCCTAAACGGCGTGATGAAGCCCTTATTTCATTCAAGGACATAAAAGACGTGCAAGCAGCGACCGAATCATGGTCGACGAATGCGCCCATAATACGCGCTGACAACCCAAAAGTAAAGCTCTTGTAAGATTCAAAATAGGCCGCGCCCTTGGCATTGAGGTCGGATCGGATCGGCCAAAACCGCAAAAGACAGAGAAAGACCGCTAGAGCAAACCAGACAACTGATTTAATTAAAGCAAGATAGACCTAGCTTAACAAGCTTCATAACTACTTTACAGGGCCATAACGACTTCTGACGTCGCACGGCGTAGATTTACAGTGAACGAGGACGACACCTCGACCAACATCGCACGGCCCTCTCCCGGGCCTGACAGGAGACGGACACATGAAATACACGACTTTGACCCTGATCTTCTTTTTGTCTGCCGGTTTCGCCGCCCTGGCCCAGGACAATCCGCCCGAACCGCCCCCGCACCCGCGTCACAACCCCTGGGAACATCTCAGCCAACTGGACACCGATGCCGACGGCCGGGTCAGCCAAGCGGAATTCACCGCTGGCAATGCGGATATGTTCACACACCTCGACCGCAATGAGGACGGCTTTATTACCGCTGAGGACTTCCCTGCCCCACGCCCGCGCATCCCATTGCATCTAGTGATCGTCGCCGACGCCGATCAAAGCGGTGATGTGACCGCCGCCGAGTGGAGCGCCTTCCTGGCGGCCATCACGCAAGAAGGCTCGACCTCGATCGACTTCGACGCCCTGCACCAGCTGCTCGACGAACGCCTGGGTGGCCACCCCCGTCCGCCGCATCCGCCCGAGGGCGAAGATGCTCCCGAGGGCGCCCACATCCCAGGTGATGTCAATGACGACGGCGCGTTCGATACCAGCGATCTGAACCAGATCTTCGGTCAGTTGGACAGCAACGGCGACGGTGCCTTGAGCGCGGAAGAGCTGCCCCGTCCACGCCGGCCCGAACCCCCCGGCCAGCCTCAGAGTCCGACACGCCCGCGCCACAAACGCTGATGGTAGACGTGCCCGGCGGCTGACGGGTGCGCCTCAAAAAGTAAGAGCGATCAGCTGGTCCCGCTCGCGCAGGATCAGCTGATTGTCGACGACGGCGGGAAAGCCCCAGAACGAGGCCCCCTTCAGTTGATAGTCGGCGAGGCGTCGCGGCTCCCCGGCGACATCGAAGATCTGCAAGCGCCCCTCGTCACTGAGACTCAGCAAGCGCTCGCCCAGGGCGATCAACGCCACCGATTGACCTTGACGTCCCTCGCCACGCCAGAGTTCACGGCCACTGTTGGCGTCCACGGCAAACAGTTGACCCTTGTTGGCGTGGGCCAGACCAAACAGCCGCTCACCGATACGAAGCGGTGAAGCGATGTAGGAATAGAGTGCATCGTTGGACCAAGCAGGTACCAGCTGCCACGTCTCCCCTTCCCGACTGATTTTCAGGGCGGTCGTCACGCGCGGCTCCCGCCCTGTGAGCACGATGAGATTGCCGACCAACAGCGGATCCGGAATGTTTTCGCGCCACTTGACCTGATAGGGATGGCGGAACAGGGTCTTGCCGGCAACGGGATCAATACCGAACAAGGCGTTCTGGCAGAGCGCGATCATGATCTGGCGGCCGTCGATCTGGCCCAGAAACGGCGAGGCATAGCCGGGCAGGTCTTCGGCCCACTGCCATGCGGAACGGCCATCGGCCAGGTTGTAGGCGTTCATGCGGCCGTGTTGCTCGTTGCCGACATGGACGACGACGGTCTGGCCGACCAGCAACGGCGAGCCACTGTGACCACAGAACAGTAGGCGCTCGCTGGTGAGCTCGCCCAGTCCCTGGTGGGACCAAAGCACTTTGCCGGTGGCGGCCTCGAAGCACTGGACCAGGCCGGCGACGCCGACGGTGACGAGGCGGTCGCCAACCAGCAAGGGCGTCGAGAAGGGTCCGGTCTCATAGGCCGTGGCGGCGGGATTGGCGAGATAGGCCAACGGGTCCTCATGGCGCCAAAGCTCCTTGCCCGTGGCGGCCTCGAAGCAAAGCACGACTTCGCGCGCCTCGCCAGCCCCGAGCAAAAAGACGCGTCCTTGGCCGGCAACGGCACCACCATAGCCCTTGGGAAGCGGCACCCGCCAGAGCTCGCGCGGCTGCGCTGGCCAGGTGGTAGGTATCTGGAACTGCGGGGCATGGCCATCACGCGAGGGTCCGCGCCACTGGGACCAATCGGTCTCGGAGGCGACCAGCAGGAGAAGGAGCAGGGTCGACATAGGACCTCCCTTTCAAAGATGCACTGCTGAGGTATACGCACAGGGGAGGGTCGACGGCCCTGAAAAACAAAAGGCCGCGATCCAGAGAATCGCGGCCTCGTTTCACCCGAAGGCGAAATGGATCAGTCTTTGCCGCCCTCGAGCAGGGCGCGACGGCTGAGCTTGATGCGGCCACCGGGCTCGACAGCCAGGCATTTGACCATGACTTCCTCGCCTTCTTGCAGCTCGTCGGTCACTTGACGCACGCGGTAATTGGCGACTTCAGAGATGTGCAGCAGGCCTTCCTGGTTGGGCAGGATCTCGACGAAGGCGCCGAACTCGACGATGCGCTTGACCTTGCCGAGGTAGGATTTGCCGGGCTCGGGCACGGCGATCAGTTCCTCGATCATCTTCTTGGCCATGGCCAGACCCTTGGCTTCGGGCGAGAAGATGACGCACTTGCCGTCGTCCTCGATGTCGATCTTGACACCGGTCTTCTCGATGATGCTCTTGATGGTCTTGCCGCCCTGACCGATGACGTCGCGGATCTTGTCGACGGGCAGGTAGATGGTGTGGATCTGGGGCACGTGATCGCGATAGCCGGTGCGGGGCGAGTTGATGCACTTGGCCATCTCGCCGAGGATGTGGATGCGGCCCTTGCGCGCCTGCTCCAGAGCTTCGGCCATGATCTGCTTGGTCAGACCCTGGATCTTGATGTCCATCTGCAGGGCGGTAATGCCGTCCTCGGAACCGGTGACTTTGAAGTCCATGTCGCCGTAGTGGTCTTCGAGACCCTGGATGTCGGTGAGGATGGCGTACTTGTCGCCTTCCTTGACGAGACCCATGGCCACGCCGGCCACGGATTTGGCCAGGGGGACGCCGGCGTCGAGCAGCGCCAGGCAGCCACCACAGACGGAGGCCATGGAGCTGGAGCCGTTGGACTCGAGGATCTCGGAGACCAGACGCAGGGTGTAGGGGAAGGCATCGCTATCGGGGATCATGGCTTCGAGGGCGCGTTCGGCCAGTTTGCCGTGGCCAATTTCGCGACGGCCGGGACCGCGGTTGGGGCGGACCTCGCCGACGCTGAAGGCGGGAAAGTTGTAGTGCAGCATGAAGCGCGCTTTGACTTCACCGGTGATGTTGTCGACGACCTGGCTGTCGGAGTTGGTGCCCATGGTCAGGGTCACGAGGGCCTGAGTCTCGCCGCGGGTGAAGATGGCGGAACCGTGGGTTTTGGGCAGGTAGCCGACCTCGCACCAAATGGGGCGGACTTCGTCGAAGGCGCGACCGTCGGTGCGCTTGCGCTCGTCGAGCAGGTAGGTGCGGAAGGTCTCTTCCTTGACCTGGGAGAAGTACTCCTTGGCCAAGCCGACTTTGGCGTCGGGCTCGGAGAAGCACTCGGCCAACATGGCACTGCGCAGCTCTTTGAGGGCGCGATCGCCGTTGTGCTTGCCTTTGACGGTCAGGGTGGGCACCATCTTGCCGGCCAGGAAGCCCTTGACTTTGCCCATGACCTCTTGGTCGATCTCGGTCTTGGCGACGGACCACTTGGTGATGTTGAGCTGGCTGCCGACTTTCTCGATCAGGTCGATCAGCAGGCGAATCTGCTCGTGGCCGTACTCGAGGGCATCGACCATCTGCGCTTCGGAGACGAACTTGGCGCCGGCTTCGACCATGACGATGGCGTCTTTGGTGCCGGCGACGAGCAGGTCGAGCAGGCTCTTCTCGCGCTGATCGGAGGTCGGGTTGACGACCAGGTTCCCGTCGACCAGGCCAACGCGGACGGCGGCCATGGGATGGTAGATCGGCAGGGGCGAGAGATAGGTGGCAGCCATGCCGGCGACCATGGCGCAGACATCGGCTTCATAGATGCCATCGGCGGAAATGACCATGGCATAAAGTTGCGTGTCGCCCTGATAGCCCGGGTCGAACATCGGCCGCAGAGGGCGGTCGATCATGCGGGAAACGAGGGTTTCCTTGGTGGTGGCGCGACCTTCGCGCTTGAAAAAGCCACCCGGAAAGCGGCCAGCGGCGTAAAAGTTTTCGCGGTAGTCGACCGTGAGCGGGAAAAAGCCCTTGGACTCGGAGGCGTCTTCCGTCCCGCAGGCAGCGGCCAGGACCATGGTGTCGCCATGGCGAACGACGACAGACCCGTGCGCCTGGGTCGCGAGCTTGCCGATCTCGATGGAAAACTCGGCACCACCCAGCTCGATGGATTCTTTGATAACCATTCTATTGACTCCTATAAAGGTACGCTTGGAAACCCACCGCTCGACCCGGTACACCAGCCCGCACAAAAAAGCCCCTGGATCTCCAAGGATGGAGAAGGGGCCGATAGGTTCTCACGATGGCGGTTTATTTTCTGAGGCCGAGGTTCTGGATCAGCGTAGCGTATTTCTCAACGTTGACGCTCTTGACATAGTCCAGCAGGCGCTTGCGCTTACCAACCATCATCAGCAGGCCGCGGCGGGACGCATGGTCCTTGGAGTGGGATTTGAAGTGCTCGGTGAGGTGGTTGATCCGCTCCGTGAGCAGGGCGATCTGAACCTCAGGGGAACCCGTGTCCTTGCCGTGGTGACGGTATTTTTCAATCAATTCCTGACGCTTTTCTTTTTCCATGAATGTGACTCGAAACTCCTCGAAATTTGAAGCAACGCCCACCGTCACTTCATTGCATAACCCGAGAAGTCTATCACAGCAGCTGGAGCCAATACAAACAGTTCAAGTTTTTTTTTCGTTGTCCCACCGTCAGCGATGTGCGGGCGCGAGCCGGCCTTTTTTTGCGCTTCCCCTTTACGGAATCGGGGTTCCGGCTTAAGATCAATGGATGTAGAAACTTATTCCTGGAGGACCCCTATGGGCATGCCCCCGTTTCACCTCGCCTTTCCGGTACTTGAGCTCGAGTCCACCCGCCACTTCTACACCCAGGTCCTGGGCTGCAATCTCGGCCGTGAAGCCGAGACTTGGATCGATTTCGACTTTTTCGGCCATCAGATCTCCGCGCACCTGGTCGCGCGCATGGCGGACGTGCCCACCAACCTGATCGACGGCAAGGCAGTGCCCTCCAGCCATTTCGGCGCCGTGCTCGACTGGGACGACTGGCAGAAACTGGCGGATCGCCTGCGCGACGCCGGCACCCAGTTCCTGATCGAACCCTACATCCGCTTCAAGGGCCTGGTCGGCGAGCAGGCGACGATGTTCATCACCGACCCCAGCGGCAACGGTCTGGAGTTCAAAGCCTTCAAGAACAAGGCGCTGGTCTTCGCGCGCTGAGGACAACGGCGTCGCGCCTTTCCGGCGACGCCGTTAAAACGCGCTTTCCTTTTCGCGACGGAGCGGGTAAAACTAGGGCCTGGCCTGAGCCGTACCGTCTGCCCTGCGCAGGAATCGAGAAGGAGTCACCCCGTGGATCTATTGCAAGAATACGAATGGCGTGGTCTGGTCTTCGACAAGACCGATGGTATCGATGAAGCCCTCAAAAGCGCGGAACCCCTGACCGGTTACGTCGGCTTCGACCCCACTGCCGCCAGCCTGCACGTCGGCAACCTGCTGCCGATCATGGGCCTGGTCCACATGCAGCGCTGCGGCCACCGGCCGATCGCCCTGGTCGGCGGCGCGACCGGCATGATCGGCGACCCCAGCGGCAAGAGCAAGGAGCGCAACTTGCTGGACGTCCAGACCCTCGCCGACAACGTCGCCGCGATCCGCGCCCAGCTGTCCCGCTTCCTCGACTTCGAGCACCCGACCCTGGGCGCGCGCCTGGTCAACAACGCCGATTGGGTTGGTCCGATGAGCTTCATCGACTTCATGCGCGATGTCGGCAAACACTTCTCGGTCGCGGCCATGCTCAACAAGGAGTCCGTCAAGCGCCGCATCAGTGGCGAGGGCATCTCGTTCACCGAGTTCAGCTACATGATCCTGCAGGCCTACGACTTCTATCATTTATATAAGACCTACGGCTGCCGCCTGCAGATGGGCGGGTCCGACCAGTGGGGCAACATCACGGCCGGCACGGACCTGATCCGCCGCCATGGCGGCTCGGCCTTCGGCATCGTCTACCCGCTGGTGACGACCTCCTCGGGCGCCAAGTTTGGCAAGACCGAAGCCGGTGCGATTTGGCTGGACGCCAAGCTGACCTCGCCCTACCGCTTCTATCAGTTCTGGCTCAACAGCGAGGACGCCGATGCGCTCAAGTACCTGAAGATCTTCACCGTCATGAGCCAGGACGAAGTGGCGGCCTATGCGGCCAAGCAGGCGGAGGCAGCGCACCTGCGCGAGCTACAGAAGAAGCTAGCGACCGAGGTCACCCGCCTGGTCCATGGCGAGGACGGCCTGGCCCGCGCGCTGGCAGCAACTGAGGCGATGTTCGGCGGCGCCCTGGCCCAACTTTCGGGCGATGAGATTGACGACATCTTCAAGGAAGTCGAGTCCTGCGAAATTGCCGCGACCGAATTCCAGGGCGAGGGCATGGGCGTGCTCGATCTCTTCGCCAAGTCCGGCATCGTCGCCTCCAAGGGTGAGGCCAAGAACCTGCTCAAGGGCGGTGGCGTCTATGTCAACAACGAGCGCGTCGGCGACATGGCCCACAAGGTACGCATCGAAGATGCGCTCGAAGGCCGTTTTGTCGTCCTGCGCAAGGGTGCCAAGAAATACCACCTCGTCCGTCTCGTTCGCTGAGCCAAGGAGGCCTTCGTGCATACCCCGATTCTTCCCGACCGCGGTGAAACCAGCGGCTTCGCGCCGTTGACCGACAAGCGCGCCCGCCTGTTACTGGGCACGGACTACTTCATCGGCGCGCCGACGACCCACGAGCAGCGGGTCGCGATCACGCCCGACCAGGCCGGTCAGCTCAAGGCCTGGCTCCAGGAGCGCGGCATTGCCCTTGAGCTCTTCGTGGTCGCCGACGCTGGTGCCCGCGCGGGTTTCCCCGACAGCGACTATGTCGCGGTCGGCGCCCAGATTCTCTCGGTCGAGGCCACCGCGACCATGCCGGCTCCGGATGTGGTCCATGCGCTCAAGGAGCCGACCGACTACGAGGCGGACATCCCAGGCGAGTACATGCGCATCGGCGCCCTGCACACGGGTGACTTCCGTCCCGACTGCGGTCTGGCCAAGGTGCTGGTCGAGTCGGACTGCTGCAGCGTCTTCGACGGCAGCGCCGTCGGCGGCTTCGCCTACCGCTTCGAGGCCCCGGTACGACCGCGTTTCCCCATTCCCCTGCGCTCGTCGATGTCGGTTTATGCCGGCTGGCTGGCGGGCGAGGATGTCGGCGCCAGTCTGGTGGCTGACGAGAAGGTGGTGATCTCCGGCGGCGGCGTGGTCGGCACCTCGGCGGCCGACGTATTGCTGGAGAAACACGCCCACCAATTGGCGCAGATCCTGATTATCGAGAAGTTCCCGGAACGCTGCGCCGCCTTGTGCGCGCAATACGCGGCCCACCCGCAGGTGGTGGTCAAACAGGGCTTCACCATCGCCGACGAGGACCTGGACGGCGCCCAGGGCCTGATCCTGACGATTTTCGTCCAGGGCAGCGGCGCGACACCCAAGGTCACCTCGGTAGAACAGGTCGCGCGCATGAAACGCGGCGGCCACATTGTCGACGTTGCCATCGACGAAGGCGGCGGCATCCGTACCCGCCTAGACGACGCGATCGACCCAGCCACCGGCAAGCGCCGCATGGTCACGATCGAGGACACCCGCGCCGAGGTCACCGCCCTAGGCCACGACCTGCACTACTTCGCCGACAACCACATGCCGCGGCGCCGCCCCCACGAGGCCTCGATCGAGCACGGCAAGACGGCGCTGATGTACCTGGCCACGCTGCTCTACCTCTGTGCGGCCCACGGCGGCCCGCAGGCCGCGCTCAAGCACATCATGGACCACGACTACATCGTCGCGCCCAAGACCCTGGCCGACGCTCTGACCCTCGACCTCAAGCACGGCCTGGCCTTCTCGAACCTGCATCACACGGTCGCGCTCTACCGCCAAGTCCTCAAGAAGAGCGACGAGATCCTCGCCTTCCTGGAAGAAAAAGGCGTGCACGGAGTTTTCGTTTAAAGATGCAAGCTCTAAACCGCGATTGAGCATCGAGGCGTTATCGGAGACTAACACCGGGCGAAAAGTGAGGTAAAGCGGCTAGCTAGTACGACTTTGTCAGGTTGGTGATCAGGGCAGAGCCTGGCCGAAAAGGTCCCGCAGGCGCTGTAGCTGCTGTAGCGCAAGATGCAATCTTGCGCCGGGCGGCGAGTAAATATTGAAGCGGTTTTTTCAGTAGAGCGTAACTCCGGGTGCGTCCCTCTGAAATGATTCTGTTTTTTGCCAAACGTCGAATGGAGACGACCTTTTCGGC
>CAYRFM010000122.1:0-19307 GCA_964423555.1 uncultured Holophagae bacterium
TAAAATCATTCTCGGAAGAGACCGGAGGTGCCGCCATGACGCTCAGCGAAGTCATCCAACGACAAGAACGAGAACGGGTCGTGCAAAATATCGTTCACAAGATGCTACGACGTGGCTACGACCACCAAAGCATTGCGGATGTTACGGATCTAAGCTTGGAAGAAATTGCCCTTATGGCCAAGAAAGCCTCCTAAGTTAGGATTCACGCGAGGCCGCGAAGAAAGGTATAAAAGAAGCACACGGAGGGTGACCGCGGTTTCGTTTTCGCCGTGAACCACTGTCTGGTCACCTCACGCGATGCTGGCCGAGCTGGACGAAAGCGGTCTGCCAATGGACAAGCTTGGCCTGTTCCTGCGGGTGCTGAAGCATATCTACGACGAGAACTTTCTGGAGATCTACGAAAACCTGGTCCCAGCCCTGCAGGCCCTGGACCGCACGGAGGGTGACCGCGGTTTCGTGATCGCCGTGAACCGCTACCTGGTCACCTCCGCCAACATGGAAAACTTGGCCAAGTTCAGCGAGATTGCAGTAAAATCATTCTCGGAAGAGACCGGAGGTGCCGCCATGACGCTCAGCGAAGTCATTCAAAGGGAAGGTGAGAAACGGACCATGGAAAAGATCGTAAAAAATATGCTGAAGGATGGTTTCGACTACCAGACCATTGCAAGAATCACTGGCCTTAGCCATGAGGAAATTGACCTCTTGACCAAAAAGGCCTCCTGAGCTTGAAACCCGCAGGATCACGGCAAAGGCTGCCTCATTTTGCCGCCTCTTCTTCGCGCCTTCGCGGCTTCGCGTGAGTCCGCCCCTATTGCTGGCCCCTGGGGCGGGGCTCAGCGAAAGGCGGGACCGGCCCCGCGGAAAACCCCGGCCAATTGGCGCATCAGCCCTTCGTCAGCCTGGGTTAGGCTGAACGCCTCGTGGGCCGGCGCCATCTGACCGACCCAGGCGCGCGTCTCGGCTTGCCAGCGACGCCAAGCGGTGGCGCTGGTACCCGGCTGCGGCAGCGGGCAGGCCAGGCCCATGCCCAACAACAGGGTGTCGACGCCCTCCGGTCCCCACAGGGGGTCCGGATACGGGTAGCTGTCGACGATGCCGGGATTGGCGCTGAGCGGGCCCTGGCACTGGAACAGCTCGACCAGCTCCGCATATTCGCCCAGGATGACCTGCTCGCGGCAATGCTGCCAGAACGGCGTTCGCGGCCCCTGGTTAAAGCGGAAGTGCAGCGCCAGGAAGAAGCGCAGATAATCCCACCAGCCATTGACCTGGCGGTTGAGCAGCGGAGCGAGACCGTGGTCGACGCGGTCGAAGGGGTTGGTGCGCAGCAGCAGGCCCAGCTGGCGGATCAGGAGATGTAGCGAGGTACTCTCGAGCGGCTCGACAAAGCCGTAGGCGTTGCCCAAGGCTGCGACGTTGCCCTTGACGAAGCTGACGCGGCGGCCTGGGCGAAAGGGAATGCGGCGGGCGGACATCAGGCCGGGGAAGCGCGCACGCAACTCCGCCTCCGCCTGGTCATCGCTCACGAAGGCCGAGCAATAGACGTAGCCCACATGGCGCTCATCGCCCTGGGGGATCTCCCAACACCAGCCGTGGTTCATAGCGATGGCGCGGGTGAAGGGCGCCAGTTCGGCGTCCGAGGGCACGGGACCGACGACGGCGCGATCCGTGAACAGGCTGCCGGCAAAGGACTGGAACGGCACCTCTAGGGCCTCGCCCAGAAGGCGCGCCGCGAATCCGCTGCAGTCGAGGTAAAAATCGGCCTCATGGCGCTGGCCGCCGTCGTCGACGAGGGCCAGGACGCGCGTGCGCTGCGGATCGCAAACGACGTCGCGGACCTGGCGGTCCAGAACCGTCACGCCGCTGCGCGCTGCCTCCTCGGCGAGGAAGCGAGCCAGGCGCGGGTTGTCCAGATGGTAGGCCATCTCCGGCAGGTCGAGCCAGCGTCCGCCCCGGCCTTGGCGATGGAACGGCACCCTGCCCTCCGCCATCAGCATCGCCTGGCCACTGGCACTGTCGAGGTCGCGGCCGTGGACGGCGGCCTCTAGCAGGCGCAGGGGGCCAAAGGGATAGGAGAAGGCACGGCCGCTGGGGTCCCAGTCGAAGCGGATGCCGAGCTTCAAGGTGGGTTGAACGGCGCGAAAGAAGGCGACAGGATCGAGCCCGAGATCTGCGTGGAGGAATTGCGGCATCAGCGGCGTGGTCGCCTCACCGACGCCGATGATCGGCAGGGCGCTGCTGTGGATCAGGGTCACGGCCCGACGGGGCTGGTCGCGCTTGAGCGCCAATGCGGCCAGGAAGCCGGCCGTGCCGCCACCGAGCACACAGACCGAGCCAAGACGCTCGCTTTCGCCCTTGGCCGCGCTGCGCACGAAGCGCTGGGAGACTTCCTTGTGGGACTCAAGGACGGCGCCGAGTAGGGGCGTTCCAACTTGAGGCGTCATGGCGCCGCAAATCGGGCAGTCGCCACGACGGGTCTGGTGGCCACTGAAGGCATGGCCGTCGGCGGCGATGCGCCAAACACTGCGGAAGTCGCGCAGGCGATTAGCGGCAAGCGCCTCGATGGTGGTGGCAATCAGGGCGAAAGCGCGCTGCAGGGCCGCTGGTGCAAAGTTGAGCTGTTGGATCAGGCGACCCAGCGTGCGCAGTGTGGCGGGGGCGTCGCCCAAGGCGCCTGCGAAAGGCTCGAGGCGGCAGCAGGCAAGGCAGGCGCTGGCACCCGCCAGGATCGGCGGTCCCAACAGCAGTTGACCCGCCTCGCCAGAGAGGCAGAGACTGAGCACGCCGACACGCAGGGCCTGGCGCTGCAGCTGCAAGGCGGTGCGCAAGGGCACTTCGTCCGGCAAAATCAGCAACAGATCCAGACAGGCCAGGTCTTCGGCACGCGGCGCACCGAGGAGCAAGGTGGGCGCAGGCCAGCCACGGGCGGCGCCAAAGGCGAGCCAGCGCTCGCAGGCCTCGCCGCCGCCCCACAGGCCGATGCTGGGCCAGCTCGGCGGTTTCGCCGGCTCGAGCGATAGGACATCGCCGATCAGGGCTGCCAACAGGGCGATTACATCTGCGGCGACAAAGCGATCCGCCAAGCGCGCGGCGATCTCGCCTGCCGTGCGGATGCCGTCGACCTCGGCCAGGACCTGTTCCAGCTCGGCGAGGCGCACACCGTGGCGCAGCACGCAGCGCAATGGCCCGCGAATCAGCAACCTGCCGTCGTCGTGCTCCAGAATTTGTACGCCGGGAATCCGATAAACTCGCTGATCGTCGCGCAAACTCAAGCCCCCCTCCTCGATTGGCCACCATTGTAGCCCGTCGCCGCCGCGCATGTCAGGAGGGATTTGAGCCGGCTGTCAAAACGAAAAAGGCCGGTCCGACGCCTGAGCATCCAACCGGCCAGATTTCCGACCCCTGGTCATGGCAACAACCAGGTGGTCCCGAGACACATCCTCATCGGCCTTGCGGCCGGACGAGGTCAAGGGTTAGCTTCGCTAATCTAACAGTTATTATAAACCAAATCGTCAAACTCGGTGAAGGGGTAAAAACGAAAATTTTTCCAGGTGCAACCTTGAAACAAGTTAGCTCACCTTGGTAAGTTTGCCACTCCATTTTAATCGTTCGGGTCGGCACTTGGTTGGCTTCGATAAAGTACTCGAGAAAAGTTCCGACACGTAGCTACAGTGCGACCGCCATCATGCCGCTCCCGGTCAGGTGCTCATGGAAACCTTCCGCCCGCAAACGCCTCCCCTCTCCAAATTCTATCTGTTTCTGGTGGTCTGCTTTGGCTTCGCCGCCGCAGCGGTCCTCTTCGGCTGGGTCTTCGGCTCTTCCGATGAATACGTGCCCAACGGGTTCGCCGCATCCAGCCGCTCGCTGAACAGTATGCTGGGCGCGGTGCTGACCTCGATCACGCTGGTCATCTCGCTGACCTCGAATCTCTACACGCCGCGCCTGGTCCAATTGTTCCTGACCCACCCCGTGATTCTGGTCGGCCTGTGTACCATGGTCGCCGCCCATATGTTCTCGGCGACGGCGATGTTTTTTACCGCGGCGAGTCCTTATCACGATGTCTTTCTGGCGACCAGCACCCTGCTCACTTACTGCGCCTATGCCGGCATCCTGCCCTTTCTGTACACGGTCTCGCAGTTCCTGCGGCCCTCCTACTTCATGCCGCTGCTGCTGAAAAAGGCGCTGACGACCGTGCGCAGCCTGCCGACGACACGCCAGCTCGGCATCACTAACAGTCAGGTCTATTCGCAGATCAATGTCATCACCAACATCTGCTTCACCGGTATGCGACGCGGTGACCGCCAACTGGCGTTGCTGACGCTGTCCTGCCTGCACGACATCCTGATGGAGATCATCGGTCTGGACAAGGTCAAATCGCGGCGCTGGCGTCAGGGCACGCCGTTCTATTCAGCTTCCCTGGCCAAGGAGGGTCGCGAGTACCTGCACAACGCCGAGATCTGGCCCGAGGCCTACATGCTGGCGCAGATCGTGCAAATCATGGACCACGCCGACGCCCGCCAGAACGAGTTGCTCTCGGCCACGGCCGAACGCCTGATCCATTCCTTTAAACTGGCGATCAAGCAACACAGCGAAACCACGGTCGAGCTGCACATCCTCGTCTTTAACACGCTGATGCGCTTGGCCCTCGACGACAAAGACCTGCGCAAGTTTCAAAACCTCAGCTACCACTACCGGGTCCTGATCGAGGCGACCTGGGAACATCAGCGCTGGATGAACGAGGCGGTGCGACACCTGCTCCACTATGGCAAAATGGCCAAGAAAACGAAACTGGCCTTCGGCATCGACACGGTGCTGTTCGACCTGGGCGACATATTGTTGGCCCTGGCCCAGCAGGATGAGTATACGGCCCTGACGTTCCTGCACATCTACGCCGGTCCCGCCTGGCTCGAGACGGCCCACGAGGACGGCCCGGAAGCCAACTCGGCCTGGCGTTCGATCATCCGCGTCTACTGGGAGACACGGGCACGGGACTACGTGCTGCTGGCCGAGACGCTGCAGAGCGAGTTCCTGGACGAGGCCAAGCATCGCCACCTACTCAAAAAAATCATCGAAGACAACCGCCCGCTGCACTGGGAGTACAACGACCGCCTGATGCGCTTCGCCTACCTGACCCCGGAGGCCGAGAAACTGGCGGCCAGTTACAGCACGGAACTCGACTAGGCTTGTCGGCGAAGCCATTTAGCCTGTGAGGGACAACGAACTAGGAGCGCTGCTCGAGGCGGATTGCCAGGGATTTCATGATGCGCACGGCCAGAGCGGGCATGGCACGGGCGGCTTGCTCGATTTCAGCAGCTTTCAGCAGGGCCAGGACGGTGCGGCCCTTGGCGACGAGTGTGGCGGTGCGCGGGCTGCCAATCAGCGCGGCGACCTCGCCCATGATCGTGCCCTCGCGCGATTCGACGTCGACGAGCTCGCCATGGCGGAAGACCTCGACCTCGCCCTCGAGCAGGATATACACGTCGAAACTCTTTTCGCCCTCGCGACAGATGATCTCGCCTTCGAAGAAGACGCGCAGCAGGTAGTGCTTGCCCCAGCGCCGCAACAGGTCCAGCAGGACAGGATCGGAGAGGCCTTGGCGCAGGTGCTGGCGCACGTCCATGTCGAGGCGATGGCCCGGTGAGCCCTTGAGCGGTTGGATATCGCGCCGCTGGGAGAGCTCCTCCATGTAGGCCAGCACTTCTGCCGCCGAGCCGGGCCGGTTGCGCGGCAAGAAGGCGAGCAGGCGGTCGACGATATCGGCCAGGGGCCGGTACTCCTCTTCGACCATGTGGACCAGCCGCGGGACCGGCTCCATGGCGCGCATGCGCACGACCTGAGTCGAGGTCGGCCGTACAATCGGCAAGCGCCCGGCAATCAGATGCCACATGGTCGCGCCCAGACTGAAGAGGTCGCTGCGGGCATCGACCAGGGCGGTCTCGCCGCGCGCTTGTTCGGGCGACATGTAGGCCGGCGTGCCGATCACGCGGCGACCGCCGTCGAGGAACATGCCGGTAGCCACGCCAAAGTCGGAGAGCAGAAAACGGCCGTCGTCGCCGATCAAGATATTGCCCGGTTTGATGTCCAGGTGAAGGATCCCGTGGCGGTGGGTGGCAACCAGGGCCGACAGGATGTCCATCAGCAGGTTCCAGGCTGGCCGCGGTGGCAAGGGTCCCTCGCGGAAGAAATGGTCGGCCACAGAGCCACCGGAGTGGTAATCGAAAACCGCGAACATGGGATCTGTCTCGAAATTGCAATCGTGGACCCGCACCACGTTGGCGGTATTGATCTCGCGTACCAGGCTGATCTCCTTGCGGAAATTGGCGCTGCGCGGTCGTGCATCGGCCTTGAAGATCTTGAAGGCGACCACATCGGGGAGCTCTGGTTGGTTCTCGCGGTCCAGGACCTGGGCCAAAAAGACGGTGCCCATGGCACCCTCGCCGAGCGTGCGAATCAACCGGTACGGGACTCTGCCCTGGATGATCGGCAACTCACTCAGACTCTCCTCGTCCACTTCGACCACGCGTCCTCCCAAATAAGTGACCCATAAAGTTAAGATAATGAGACCCAACGACTGTAACGATTATAGCCGAAATGGAAAGTTTGAGGAATGATAAAACCTGTTATTTAAACCATTCCAGGTAAACTATCAGACCTAGATACATTTATCAAACATAAAAAAACTTCGCAGCGGCAGCGCATTGACCGTCTGTCGATAAAATTCAACCGGGCCCACCCAGGGAATGATGGCCTTGGCCTGACCTTGAGCGGCAAGGTCGTGCAGGCAGCGCAATAACAGCTCACGGCCGAGGCCACGACCGCGGTGGGCGGGGTCCGTACCCATCGGACCGAAAAACCCGGTGCCCAGGTTGTTGCAATTATAGGCCGCGAACGCGATCGGCTGACCCATGGCGAAGGCCAGATGCAGCGAAGGCGGCGACTGAGCAAAGGCGACGCCGACCTCCGGGATCCAACTGGGCCAGTGGCGCGCGAGCAGCGCCTCGAGTGCTGGGCGGTCGCGAGTCTCGGCCCGACGCAGGGCGGCGTCGGGGCTGAGAGCCGGCAAGTCCGCGAGTGCGACGACCAAGTTCTGGGTCTCGCCGACCCTCTCATAACCGGCAGCCTGGAAGAACCGCAGCGCACGGTGGTAGCGCGGGTCGAGGCCCGGTGTCAGGTAATTGGGTGGCGAACTGCCTAGCTGCAGCTTGGTGAGGCCCCGCGCAGCAAAACCTTGCTCCAGATGGGTCAGCAGGGCGCGGCCCAGTCCCCTGCCTTGGCACTCGGGAGCCACACACATCAGCTTGACGACACCGCTGAGTGCGCCGGCGCGCTCGCGCACGACGCCGACGGCCAGGCCCGTGGGCTGGTGAGCCGGACCCGTGTGCACCGCCAGCGCCGCTTCATAGCGCGGGTCGTCCCAAATTTTCTCGCGGACAAGTGCCTCATGGAGCGGCTCGTGGATCAGGGTCCGGCGCAACAGATCCAGCAAGACAGCGGCCTGCTGCGGTTGAACCGCGGCAAGCGCGGGCCCCACAGCCTCAGACAACGGCTGGCTCGAGCAGGGTCAAGGTGCCTGCTTCGACGTCAAGTTCGGCCTCCATCCCGATCGGCAGCACCGTCTGGTCCTCGACATGACCCATCATCAGCCCCCGCAGCGCCGGAATCTTGAGCTCTGCGCAGCGCTCTTGGAAGATCTCCTCGAGGCTGAAGCTGTTGCCGCCCTCGGACACGCATTCGGTGAACTTGCCAAAGACGATGCCGGCGAGCTGTTGGAGGCGACCGGCCAGCCAGAGGTGCGTCAACATCCCGTCGATGCGGTAGGGCTCCTCGTGGACCTCCTCCATGCAGAGAATCTTGCCCTTGTAGTCCGGCTCGTAGGGGGTGCCAATCAGCTTGACCAGGATCGAGAGGTTGCCGCCGATCAAGCGGCCGCGGGCCTTGCCGGGATAGATGCGGGTCAGGCGGTTCTCGCGCTCGGCGCGGCCCTCGCCGGCTTCAAACGGCGGCGGCGCGCCGAGCACCGTGTTGGGCTGGGGCTCCATCAGCACCGCCTTGAACTGGGCCAGGGTGTATTCCGAAAAGTTCTGCTTGGCGATCGGGCCGTGGAAGGTGACCAATTGGGCCTGCTGCTGAATAGCTGCCAGCAGCGCGGTGATGTCACTGAAGCCCATGAAGACCTTTGGGTTGGCGGCAATTGCGCGGTAGTCCAGGAGCGGCAGAATGCGGGGCGAGCCGTAGCCGCCGCGCAGCGCGAAGATGCCGTGCACGGTCGGATCGGCGAACATCGCGTTGAGGTCGCTGGCGCGGTTGTGGTCGTTGCCGGCCAGGTAGTTGGTGCGCTGAAAGAGGTGCTCCCCCATCTTGACCTGAAAGCCGAGCGACTGAATCACCTCAGCCGCAAACTGGATTTCTTCGTTTTCGAGGGCGTTGCTGGCTGGCGCGATCAACCCGATCGTCTGGCCTTTTTCCAAGCGCTTGGGCCGCAATTGGCGCAGCGCCTGTTCCTTTGTTGCGCCAGCGGCGCCGCCCAATGCCATGCTGCTAAACAGACCACTGAGTTTGATGAAATTCCTGCGCGTATGTGGCAATGGCGTCTCCTTCCTGTGTGCTGGCCCCCATTCTAGCCGGATCGCCCCCTTCGGTCCAGTCCCGAAACCGGGCGTCCCCTGGCTGTTTTGATAGATTGGCACGGGCATGAAGGTTGGCAGTCAGGTCGTGGGGATGTTAGGATAAATCTATCGATTCACCGCAGCGTTTGCGGGCCGCCCTTTTCGCATATGCCCTCCCTTTAGAATCGCCGACACTAACTCGGCACCCGTGCTGGAGGACCCATGAAGCATCATTCGATCTTGTTCGTGCTGTTGGCGCTGGTCGGCTGCGCCAGACAACCTCTCGCGACCCTCCCGGTCGGGCTGCGCGGACCTGCGCCTATCATCGACGAGCGCTTTGCGATCGCCCTTGATGAGCAGCGGATCATGCTAACCCTTGCCTACTTCAAGAAGCACAACCACGCCTACTGGGAACGCATCAAGGACCTCCAAGGCGAGGAGGCGCTGCGCATCACGCCTCGCCTGGTCGTCGTCCACTATACGGCGCTCTCGACCCTGCAGGAAACGATCGACTACTTCCGGCCCGACCATATCGCCGGGGATCGCGGCAGCGTCACCGCCGCAGGCGCGCTCAATGTCGGCATCCAGTTCGTCGTCGACCGCGACGGCACGATCTACCGCCAGTATCCCGAAACCGCCGCGGCCCGCCACGTGATCGGACTCAACCACGTGGCCATCGGCATCGAGAACGTCGGCAACGCCGACTTGGGCGCGACTGGCCCTGGCGTGCTGCCGCTGACGGAGGCGCAACTTGTCGCCAATGCACGCCTGATCCGCTACCTGGCCGGCAAGTATCCGACGCTGCGGTACGTCATCGGCCACAGCGAGTACCAGGAATTGGAGCAGCCCGAGCACCCTGCCCACGCGCTGTTCCACGAAGACGTAGCAGGCTACCGCACGCAAAAATCCGATCCGGGTCAAAATTTCATGGCAAAACTTCGCCGCGCATTGACGAAAACCGAACCTTGACAAACTGCCGATTGCACCCGCCAAGGTGACTGGTAGTATAATGAGGCCTGCTTTTGTGATGCCATAAGCTTGGCATAGCGGACGTGCCGCGGGGGCCCTTCCGCAACTAAGGAGAATTGCCGCCCTTGAGAATTGTCATCGTCGGTGCCGGCGCGGTCGGCTCTCATTTGGCCGCGCACCTATCGCGCGAAAACCACGACGTTATCGTCATTGATGCCGACGCGGAACGCATCCATCGCCTCCAGGACGAACTAGACATCATGGTCGTCGAGGGTAACGGCGCCTCTCCCAAGATCCTGGCCCAGGCCGATATCGAGCACTGCGACCTGATGATGGCGCTGACCAACTCGGATGAGACCAACATGATCGCCGCGCTTTCCGCCGCCCGTTACGAAGTGCCGTTCAAAATCGCCCGGGTCAGCAATATGGATTACTATCAGCTGGATAACTGGCTGGCCGAGAAGAACCTCGGCATGGATCTGTTGGTCAACCCCGAGTTTGAATGCGCGCTACAGATCAACAACCTGCTCAGCGTGCCCGGCGCTTCGGATGTCGCCGAATTCGGCGGTGGCCAACTGCTGCTGGTCGGCCTCGCCGTGACCGCGGACGCGCCCTGTATCGGCGAGACCCTGCGCGAGTTACGCCTCTACCACGACCGCAACGACTATCTGATCGGCAGCATCACCCGCGGCGACCGCACCATCATCCCCACCGGCCTGACCCGCATCCAAGCCGGCGACCAGGTCTATATCATCTGCTTGCGCGAGGCCCTGGACGACGTCTACACCTTCTGCGGCCTGAAGCGCTCGCCCGTCAAGCGGGTCATGATCCTGGGCGGCTCCAAGGTCGCCGTCTACCTTTGCAATATGCTGGCTCGCAAGAAGGTCCAGACCATCCTGATCGAAAGCGACGAGGAGCGCGCCGAGCAACTGGCCGAGGAACTGGACCATACGCTCGTGATCCAGGGCGAGCCGACCAAGGTCGAACTCTGGGAAATGGAAGGCCTTGACGAGATGGACGCCTTCCTGGCGCTCACCAAGGACGACGAAGAAAACCTGCTCTCGGGCCTGATCGCCCGCAACCACAGCGTACCCGTGGTGATCGCCCTACTCGAAAAGCTCAACTATGTGCCCCTGGTCAACAAGGTCGGCGTCAATACCGCGGTCTCCTCGCGCCTCGCGATTGTTGACACGATCCTCAAATACGTGCGTCGCGGCAACGTCCTCTCCCTGGCCACCCTCAAGGGCAACCAGGCCGAGATCATCGAGTTTTTTGTCTCCGAGAATTGCAAACTGCTAAACACCCCGCTGATGTCCTTGAAGCTGCCCCAGGGCGTGCTGTTCGGCGCCATTACCCGCGGCCGCGAGCTGTTCATCCCCACCGGGCACAGCCAGCTCAAGGCCGGTGACAAAGTCGTCGTCATCGCAGGACCCGTCGCCAAGCGCCGCATGGAAGAGCTGTTCGCATGAACAAGCGCCTCGTCCTCAGCCTCGTCGGGATCATTACCATCCTGCTGGGGCTGTCGATGTTGCTGGCGATGGTCGTAGGCCTGATCTATCGGGATGGCTCCGCCCTGCCGTTGGCGCTGAGCTCGCTGACGGCGCTGGCCCTGGGGACGGTGATGTGGTACCAGAAGCGGGATTACGGCGAGCGCGACCTCTCCCTCAAGGACGGCTTTGGTATCGTCGGCTTCAGCTGGCTGGCGGCTTCCGCGGTCGGCTCTTTGCCGTTTATGTACTCCGGCGCGATCCCCAACTTCACCCTGGCCTTCTTCGAAACGGCCTCCGGCTTCACCACCACCGGCGCCAGTATCCTCGAAAATATCGAGGCCCTGCCCCATGGCATTCTGTTCTGGCGCAGCTTCACCCACTGGCTGGGCGGCATGGGCATCATCGTGCTCTCCGTGGCGATCCTGCCCTATTTGGGCTTAGGCGGCATGGCGCTGTTCAAGGCCGAGTCGGCCGGCCCCACCACCGACAAGCTGCGGCCACGCATCCAGCAAACGGCCAAGATGCTGTGGCTTGTCTACTCGTTGGCCAGTCTGCTGTGTTTCGCCGCACTGTGCCTGGCCGGAATGGATTGGTTCGAGTCGGCCTGCCACATGATGGGCACGGTCGCGACCGGCGGTTTTTCAGTCTTCAATACGTCGATCGCTCACTATAACAACGCGACTTACGAATATATCCTTATCTTCTTCATGATCGTCGGCGGCAGCAGTTTCACGCTTCACTACAAGGCGCTGAGCGAGTCGCCCAAGGTCTATCTTCAGAACGAAGAGCTTCGTCTGTTCCTCAGCATTATCCTCGTCGGCACCTTGATCCTCTACCTGACCCGGGTCGACGAGCACCTGCCGATGGAGCAGGACCTGCGCGAATGCATGTTCAACCTGGTCTCTGTGATGACCTCGACCGGTTTCGTCACCGCCGATTTCGAGAAGTGGAAGCCGCTGGCGCATTCAACCCTGATGCTGGCGATCATCATCGGCGGCTGTGCCGGCTCCACCAGCGGCGGCCTCAAAGTCGTGCGCGTGCTGCTGCTGGCCAAGTACCTGCGCGTCTCGCTCAACCAGCAAATCCACCCATCCGGGATCTTTGTGATCAAGATGGACGGCGTGACTGTCAAACGCGAGGTCATGCACACGATCCTCGGCTTCTTTTTTGTCAGCCTGGTCGTGACCGGCGTGTCCGCCTACCTGCTGACGCTTTCCGGCGTCGACCTGCTGACGGCCGTGACCGCCACCATGACCTGCCAAAGCAACGCCGGCCCTGGTCTGGGTGACGTGGGCCCGGCTGAGAACTTCGCCTCGATTCCAACCGGCGGGATCTGGGTATTGAGCATTACGATGATTCTTGGTCGTCTCGAGTTTTTCAGCCTCTTGCTGCTGTTCTTGCCGCAGACCTGGCGCAAATAGTTGGCCATGCCGCAGTGCGCGGTGGCTGGCGAATTGGGCCTGCCCCCCGCACGCCATCTATGCTAGGCTAGGCTTCTGTCATGGGCGTACGACCGACGCGCCCTAGCTGATTCGATGGGTGGGACGCTTTGTTACTTCGCAATCAAGAACCGAAAAAATTTCGCCTGCGCCGACTGCTGGTACCGGTCCTGCTGGTGGGCCTGGTCTATTTTGGCTACGGCCGTTATCTGAACTGGAACCTGAACAAGGGCAATGAGTACTTGGCAGCTGGCAACTATGAAAAATCAAGGCTCTACTTCCGCAAGGCCGCCGACTTCCCCCTCAGCAAGGGCCGCGGTCACGACGGTCTGGGCGCGCTAGCGCTGCTCGAGGGCGACCTGGACGAAGCGCGAGCCCACTTCAAGGTCATTCTTGGCGACAAGCCGCGCGGGTTCGGCGGTCAGCCCCAAATCGTCCTGCGCGAATTCATCTCCCGCGGCGACTACCCCCACGCCCAGACCTACGTCGACTTCCTCAAGAACTGGAAGGGCACGGAGGCCTGGTTGCCCTATTCGGATCTGTTGGCCGCTGTCGCCCTGGGCAATCGCGACCTGGACGGCGCCCTGGCCTACTTGGACAACGCGCCCTCCGAACTCAAGCGCGGCGAGCTCTACAAGGACCTCGACCAGCGCTGCAAGAAGTACAGTCGCAACGGTCTGATTCCCGTGCTGTTCGACCGCAACGGCACGACGCTCTTGAACTACGACACCAAGTCCAAAAGCTACGCTTTTTCCTCGCCCACGATCTTCTCCGGTTGGGCGCCGCGCGGCAGCGTCGGCGAGAGCCTGCCGGCCGATGTGCTGCAAAACGCCGTCGACACGACCATCGACCTCAACCTGCAAAAAGCGGCGAACTTCGCCATGAAGGATTTTCAGGGCACGATGGTGTTGGTCCAGCCTGGCACGGGTGAAATCCTGGCCGCCTATGGCAGTGGCGCCCTCTCGCCCTGTGAAACGACCTTCGAACCCGGCTCGGTCATCAAAATGCTGACCTACGGACTCTACTTGCAGAGTGGTGGCGACACCTCCGCCTATGCTCCGAAAACCTATGCCAGCACCGCCATGATCGGCGGCAAGCTGTTCATGGACTGGACGACCCAGGGCATGCTGCCGTCGATCGACGAAGGCATGGCCGTGTCCTGTAACCTGATGTTCGCCCAGATGGGCGTCGACCTGAGCATGGGCCGCTGGATGAAAGGCGCCAAGCAGCTGTTTGACGGCGAGACCAGGGCCGGTCTGATCGGCGAGGGTCTCTACGGCAGAGTCCGCCACGACCCCGAGGACGCCTACGCCCTTGGCCGCGCCGCCATTGGCCTTGACTATCTCGAGACGACGGCCTTGGGCCTGTGCCTGATCCCGCTGGCGATCGCCGACCAAGGCCAAGTCGTCCACCCATTCCTGTTCAAGAGCTACCACAACACGCTGGGCCAAACCTACCGTCAGGAGAGCGCCAAGACCATGCCCGACCTGTTCTCGGGCGAGGTTGCCGCCAAGCTGAAGACGACCCTGCGCGCGCCGCTGACCTCGCCCCGCGGCACCGCCCGCCGCGCTGCGGTCGAGTTCGTCAAAGCTGGCATGAAGACCGGCACTGCCGGTGAGCAGCCCTACGACAGCATCATGATCGGCATGTTCCCGATCGATGAGCCCAAGGTCGTCTTCGCCCTCTACCTGAGTGGCGGGGGCAAGTGCGAGATCAATGGCGCCTTGGTGGCCAAGCGCCTCCAGGAACAGATCAAGGCCCTGGCCCCGGAGTATCTGGAATGAGCGCCCCAGCCCACCCTGACATCTACCTGATCCGCCTGGGCGAGGTCTCGCTCAAAAAAAGGAACCGCGACCTGTTCATCAACGACCTCGTGCGCAGCGTCAAGAAACGCATCGGTCGCCTCAAGGGACGCGTCGAGAAACGCCACAAGAAGCTGCTGCTGCACTGCAGCGCGCCGCCCGAGGAGGTGCGCGCTGCGCTCTCGACCGTGTTCGGCATCAGCGGTATCTCGCCCATCAGACGCACATCCCACGATCTCGAAGCGATCAAGACCACGGCCTGGGAAATGATGAAGCCCTATGCAAGCAGCGGCAAGACCTTCGGGATCGCCGCCCGGCGCGCGCTTAAAAACTACCCGCTCAACAGTATGCAATTAGCGGGAGAAGTTGCCGGCTACATGCTCGACCAGGGCTTGAACCTGCCGGTCAACCTGGACAAACCCGACCTGCCGATGGGGATCATGGTCGAATTGACCGAAACCTGGCTGCACCTGGAGACCTGGCCCGGCCTGTGCGGCCTACCGGTGCGCTCCCAGGACAAGTACGGCCTGTTGCTCAGCGGCGGCATCGACAGCCCGGTGGCCGGGTTCATGATGCAAAAGCGCGGCGCCTGGCTGCAGGCGATCTACTTCCACACGCCGCCCTACACGGTCGAGAAAGCCAAGGAAAAGGTCATTGACCTGGCCCAGGTCACGGCCCGCTACCAAAGCAAGCTCTACCTCAAGATCGTCAACTTCACCGAGATCATGCAGACCTTGCGGGCGGAGTGCCACGAGGCTTACACCGTCGTGCTGGGCCGTCGCTTCATGATGCGCGCGGCGAGCATCCTCATGAAGCGATCCGGCGGCAAGGCCCTGATCACCGGCGAGAGTTTGGGCCAAGTGGCCAGCCAGACGATCGAAAACATCGATGCCATCAACCAAGCCGCCAGTCTCCCCGTGCTGCGGCCCCTGATCGGTATGGACAAGATGGAGATCGTGCGCATCGCCGAGCAGATCAAAACCTTTGATATCTCGATTCGACCCTACATCGACTGCTGCTCGCTTTTCTCGCCAAAAGAACCCGTGACCCGCGCGAAGTCCTACATCATCGAAGCCGAAGAGGCCAAGCTGGACATCGACGGCCTCCTCGAACGCGCTTTGGCCTCGGTCGAAGAGATCGCGATCACCCCTGAGTTCTAAGCACAGATCTTGGCCCTTGTCCTTGGATTGCATCTGGACGAGGGTCGCCACGCCCGGCCCTTGGCGCTTGTCAGCCGCCGCTGCCCAGGCTAGACTTGAGCCAGAGGCGCGGAGGTGACCATGCCGCTTCCCATCCGTTTGGGCAAATCCCATTTTCGCACCATTCGCGAAGAGGGTTTCTACTACGTCGACAAAAGCGCATTGGTATCCGAAGTCTTGAGGGCGCCCTTCGACGTGCTGCTTCTGCCGCGCCCACGCCGTTTCGGCAAGACGCTCAATTTGACCATGTTGCAGGCCTTTTTCGACGATCGGCAACAGTCTGGCGCCCTGTTTGAATCGCTTAAGGTCTCGAATGACGCCCTCGCCATGGCGCGGATCAACGGGTTTCCGACGATCTTCTTGACCTTCAAGGACATGGATCAGGAAGACTGGCCGCGAGCCGAGCGCGCATTGAAGGCCCGGATCGCCGCATTGGTCGATTTGCACCGCGATCGCATCACGCCGGTCGCTACATCCCATGAGACCTTGGCCCTCGAAAGGATTCTGACGATCGAGGGGCACCTGGCGGACTACGAGCGGGCGCTGCTGCTCCTCACCCAATTGCTCCATCGCGCATCCGGTCGCAAGGTCGTTGTCCTCATCGACGAATATGACAATCCCATCAGCGAGGCCGGCCGCTACGGCTACACCTCGAGCATGCTCAGTTTCATGCGTAACTTTCTCGGTTCGGCGCTCAAGGACAACCCCTCGCTGGACCGGGCCGTGGTGACCGGCATCCTGCGCATCGCCAGGGAATCCATCTATTCCGGGCTCAACAACTTGGGTGTGTATTCCCTCCTTGAACGGCCGTTCTCGGCTGCCTTCGGTTTCACCGAGGCGGAGGTACGACAGATCCTCCAGGACTTCGATCTTGTGGGTCAGGAAGCCGAAATTCGCCACTGGTACAATGGCTATCGCTTTGGTGAGACGATCCTTTACAATCCCTGGTCGATCATGAACAAAGCGGGCGCGCCAAGGGAGCCGTCCCAGGCGTACTGGGTCAATACCTCCAACAATGAACTGGTTCGCCAGCTGCTCCGTTCAGGTAAGAACTACCAGTTAGCCGATCTCCAATCGTTGATGACTGGCATGACAGTGCGGAAAAAGGTGGATGTGGCCGTCCCCATCCGCGATCTCGAGAGCGAATCCCTCTGGAACCTCCTGCTGTTCAGCGGTTATCTCACCGCTCGCAGCTTCGACCCCGTCAGCCTGGAAGCGGAGCTGGCCATTCCCAACCACGAGGTCCGCACCGCGCTCGCCACAACACTGCGGCACCTTCCCGACGGCTTGCCCGAACCCGTCGCTCACTTTCTCCAGGGCCCCGAGGAGACCCCTTGAAGCTTGTCAGCCGCCGCTGCACAGGCTAGACTTGAGCCATTGGCGCGGAGGTGACCATGCCGCTTCCCATTCCCCTGGGCTATTCCGATTTTCGCACCATCCGCGAAAGAAACTGCTATTACGTCGACAAATCGGCCATGGTGGGGGAGATTATAAGAGAGTCCTCCGCCGTGTTACTGCTACCGCGGCCACGTCGCTTTGGCAAGACGCTCAATTTGACGATGCTGCAGGCCTTTTTCGACGACCAGCAGCAATCGTCGTCCTTGTTCAAGGACCTTGAAGTCGCTGGCGATGCCTACGTCATGGCCAGGATCAATGCCTTTCCTACGGTCTTCCTGACCTTCAAGGACATGGACCACAAGGATTGGTCTCGTGCCGAACAAGCGCTAAAAACCAGGGTGGCCGAGCTGGTTGGCCTGCATTACGAGCGCATTGCACCTGTGCTCAAAGCTCATGAGGCTGCCTTTCTCGGCCAAATTCTCAACCGAGAAGCCCACCTGGCGGATGTCGAGCGGGCCTTGCTGGTACTGACCCAATCACTCCAACGCGCTTCTGGGCGTAGAGCCATCGTCCTCATCGACGAATACGACAATCCCATCCACGAGGCGAGCCGCTATGGCTACCTGCAGGACATGTTGAGCTTTATGCGCAATTTTCTGGGTTCGGCCCTCAAGGATAACCCGGCACTCGAACGGGCCGTCGTCACAGGCATCCTGCGCATCGCCAGGGAGTCCATCTATTCGGGCCTCAACAACCTCAGTGTTTTTTCCTTGCTCGACAAGCCCTTCTCCACGGCTTTTGGGTTCACCGAGACGGAGGTCCGCAAGGTTCTCGCCGACTTCGACATGGCCGAAAGCGAGTCACTCATCCGCTATTGGTACAACGGCTACCATTTTAGTGGAGCGAACCTGTACAACCCTTGGTCGATCATGAACAAAGCGAACGCGCCAAAGGAGCCGCCCCAAGCTTACTGGGTCAACACCTCTAGCAACGAATTGATTCGTGATCTTCTACGGTCTGCCAAGCGTTATCAACTTTCAGAACTTCAGACCCTGATGGCTGGTTCGGCCATACGCAAAAAGCTGGATATTGCCGTACCCATCCGCGATCTCGAGAGCGAATCCCTCTGGAACCTCCTGCTGTTCAGCGGTTATCTCACCGCTCGCAGCTTCGACCCCGTCAGCCTTGAAGCGGAGCTGGCCATTCCCAACCACGAGGTCCGCACCGTCTTCAAGGATGCGATCCTGGCCTGGTTCGGCCGTGCCGAGCAAAGCGCCGTCTTGGTCGAGCATCTCCTCGCAGGTCGCATGGCTGCATTTGCCGCGACGCTTTCCGAGGTCGTCGCGAACTTGCTCAGCTACCACGACACCGCTGGCACCAACCCGGAACGGGTCTACCACGCCTTTGTCATCGGCCTGCTCGCGCAAATGGAGGACCGCTATCGCCTGTACTCGAACCGTGAATCGGGATATGGGCGACCGGATCTGGTATTGCTGCCTCGTCAAGCCGGTGGCGTGGGCTTTCTTTTCGAGTTCAAAAGCGGTTGTTCAGCCAAGTCTGCGGACCTGAAGGCAGCAGCGGATGCGGCGCTCGAGCAGGCGGTCGAGCGCGACTACGCGGCTGTTTTCAGGCAGGAACAAGTCGCTTGTTTCGTGACCCTGGGTTTCGCCTTTCACGGCAAAAGAATCGCCCTGGCGACGACGCAACAGCAGCTACCCGACGGCTTGCCTGAACCCGTCAGCTACTTTTTTCAGGGTCCCGAGGCAGCTGCTTGAGCGATCGTGTCGTCACCACCGTCCACCGTCTGCTGACCCGCCACCGCCGCTCGTTCTAAACGGTTGCTTCCGGGCGGCCAAGGCAAACCGGCATTTTTTGGACGGGCTCTTTCGCGGAATAGACCCGTTGTGAAAATAAAAGACGGGCTCTCACAAAGCTTTGATGCGGTCGGTGCATTTCAAAGACATCGGTCCATATCATCTGCCGGATCCAAATTTTTTGGGTTGGGCTGTGGGGGTAATTTCAACGGGCAAAAAATTTCCCAGGGCGTTGTCGGGATGAGATGACGCTCTCCAAAAAATTTCAGCGGGCCTTTCCAAGTGAACATGCCCGTGCGAAAAAAATTAAGTGGGTCAACGCACCGTTTTGGTCGGTCTATGGTTTTTCAAAGGGCCTGACCAGATCATCTGACCCGTCTGAAAAAAACTCCGACGTGCTGACCAGGTGAACTTACGGGTGTGGCATATTCTAACCACCCGCTCCAGGTAATGTGGCGCGCGTTTTAAAATTTGAACGTCCACTTCGCAGCCGTTCACAGACCTTTCGCGAAACCAGACAACTCCTCAATGCCGATACGCCGCCCTTTCAAAACTCCTGGCAATTGCGTTAGGGCCAGGTTAGACTCGGTCTGTCACATAGGGTCGACGACTTGAAAGCCCCGCAGGAGGAGCCGATGAAACACGATGAATTT
>CAYRFM010000123.1:0-19018 GCA_964423555.1 uncultured Holophagae bacterium
AATTCTGAGCGGCTAGGCTCAGCGAGACTCCGTGGTTAACCATCAGAGGTTGACCACGGAAAACACTGAATCTCACGGAAGGGGACAGGGGCGCAGGCGTCGGAGCCCAATGCCATTCCGTGGTTAAAAACAATTCTGAGCGACTAGGCTCAGCGAGACTCCGTGGTTAACCATCAGAGGTTGGGTAAAAAATCCTGGTACGCCGCCATGCAGCGGTCCGCTGGTTGGTTGTGGTTGCCTGACCGTGCTGGGGGCCTGACGCTCGGCGGATTATCCTTTCATTTGGGTGGTGCATCCCTTAGAATCGAGGGTCATTGACAGACGATCGGGGAGGACCTCTCATGAAACTGCCAGTGCTCATCACCCTGCTTTTAAGCTGCGTCTCATGGACGTGGGCCCAACCCGATTTGGTTCTGCTGGACGGCAAGATCGCCACCGTCGTCGCTGACAAACCTTTTGTCGAGGCACTGGCGATCAAAGAGGGGCGGCTCATCGCCCTGGGCAGCTCGGCGGAGATCAAACCCTTGATTGGGTCGCATACCAAGGTGCTGATGCTGGACGGCGCCTTTGCCATGCCGGGTTTCATTGACGGCCATGCCCATTTGACGGGCATCGGCATCTCCAAAATGATCCTAGACCTGACCGGAATCGCCCATTGGGACGAGGCCGTCGCCATGGTCGCCGCGGCCGCAGCCAAAACGCCCAAGGGTCAGTGGATCACGGGTCGCGGTTGGCATCAGGACAAGTGGAATCGTCCTCCTGCCGGTCAGGTCGAAGGCTATCCCGTCCACGCGGCCCTCAGCGCCGTCTCCCCGGACAACCCGGTCATGCTGGTTCACGCGTCCGGCCACGCGCTCTTTGCCAATGCTAAGGCCATGGCGCTGGCCGGTGTCGGCGCCGCCACCAAAAGTCCGGAAGGCGGCAAGATCGTGCGCGATGGCGCGGGCCAGGCAACGGGCATTTTCGAGGAGAATGCCGAATCGCTGATCAAGGCGGTCTACCAACAGGCCCAGGACCGACGCTCGCCTGCCGAGCGCAAGGCCGAGACCCTGCGCGCAATCGATCTGGCGATTCAGGATTGCCTCGCCAAAGGCATCACTTCGCTCCACGATGCCGGCGTTGAATTTGGCACCATCGACCTTTATAAGGAACTGGCCGAGCAGGGCAAGCTGGGCATTCGCTTGTGGGTCATGGCAGGCGCCAACAACGAGGAACTGGCTGCCCACCTGGGCGAGTATCGCCTGCGCGATTTCGGCGACGGTTTCCTGACCGTCGGCGGGATCAAGAAATACATGGACGGCGCCTTGGGTTCACGGGGAGCTTGGCTGCTGCAGCCCTACGCCGACCTGCCAACCAGCAGTGGCCAGAACGTGACTCCGCTCGAGAGTTTGGCCCGCACCGCGCAGTTGGCGCTGGAATACGACCTGCAACTGTGTGTGCACGCCATCGGCGATCGCGGTAACCGCGAAGTGCTGGACCTTTACGAAAAGGCGCTCGCGGGCCGCAAACTGCGCTGGCGCATCGAACACGCCCAGCATCTGAATCCCGCCGACATTCCGCGCTTTGCCAAACTGGGTGTCATCGCCTCGATGCAGGGCATCCATTGCACCAGCGACGCGCCCTTTGTCGAGAAGCGGCTGGGTCATGAGCGCGCCCAGAATGGCGCCTATGTCTGGCGCGAGTTGATCGACACAGGCGCGATCGTCACCAACGGTACCGACGCGCCCGTCGAGGACGTCGCGCCGCTCCCCAGCCTCTACGCGATGGTCACCCGCAAACGCGCCGACGGCACCACCTTCTTTCCCGAGCACCGCCTCAATGTCATGGAAGCGATTCGCGCCTACACCCTGAGCAACGCCTATGCGGGTCGTCAAGAGCAGGACTTGGGCAGTCTCGAGATTGGCAAACGCGCAGATATCACCGTGCTCACGCGCGACCTGACTGCCGCGCCAGCCGAAAACATTCTCCAGGCCAAGGTGCGCTTCACCATCGTCAATGGTAAAATCGCCTATGCAGCAACGCCCTGACCCGGCGCCCTTCGCCCCTACAGGCTGGGCGTGCCGCCAGCCCAGGCCAAGCCAAGGAACGAGATGAGCAGCCCCAGCGAGAAAGAGATACTGGACCTCGCCCTGGCCAAGGGGTTCATCACCCAAAACGACATCGATCTGGCCAAGCACCAGGCCGGAGCGGGTGGCTCCGTACTGCGTTTTCTGATCGGGGTCAACCTCATCGACGAGGAGATTGTCGAACGCATCGCGCGTGAGTTGCAGCAACTCTCAACGGCGCCGCAGCATCCCGAAACCATGAACGAGGACGAGACGCCGACCCTTCTGCCTTCAGAGCGCCGCGAGTCAATCGGGGCGCTCCATGCCGATGGCCGCACGCGCAGCTTCGATCTCGCCGAGAACCTCGGGGGCCAACTCCGCTACATTCACAGCGAATCAGACTTTCCCCCCAATTGGGAGCGCTATCGCTACGTCCGCTTCCTCGGTGAGGGCGGCATGGGCCGCGTCTTCCTGGCGCTCGACCCCCGCCTCAAACGCCATGTCGCCATCAAATTCGTGCGCTCGGCAGATGCCACTTCCGTCGAGCGCTTCCTGAACGAAGCCCAAGCCCAGGCCCGCGTCACCCATAATAACTTGTGCAAGATCTTCGAGGTCGGCGAGGTCGACGGTCGTCCGTTCATCGTCATGCAGTTCGTCGACGGTCAACCGCTCAACCTGATCGGTCACGAGCTGGGCTTGGAGCAGAAGCTACTGCTGATTCGCGATGTCGCCGAGGGCCTGCAGCAGGCCCACCGCTGCGGCCTGATTCACCGCGATATCAAGCCTTCCAACATCATCGTCGAGCACCTTCCCGGCCAAGCCTATCGCCCCGTCGTCCTGGACTTCGGTTTGGCTCGCCAGCAGGCGGCACCAGGACTGACCATGACCGGGGCCGTCGTCGGCACGCCTCACTACATGCCGCCCGAGCAGGCCCGCGGCGAGATCCACGTCCTCGACCGCCGCGGCGATGTCTACAGTCTCGGCGCCACCATGTACGAATTGCTGTGTGGCGAGCAGCCCTTTTCTGGCGAGTCCTCGCTCAATATTCTCTTCAAGGTCATCAACGAGGAGCCCGCCAGTCTGCGCACCAAGACGATCGGCATTCCCGAGGATGTCGACACCATCTGCCTCAAATGCTTGGAGAAGAACCCCGAAAAGCGCTACGACTCGGCGCGTGCCTTGGCCGACGACATCAATCGCTATCTCGAGGGCGAACCGATCAAGGCCCGACGCGCCAGCCTGCTCTACCAGCTGCGCAAACGGGCCGCCAAGCACAAGGGCACGGTCATCACCGGCAGCGTGCTGCTGCTGGTGCTCCTGGTCGTGGTGATCTGGTCCTGGCGCCAGCAACTGCTGATCCGTGCCGAGGCCCAATTAGCCCTCCAGTTTGGCCAGGAAGTTCAGGAGATGGAGGACGACCTGCGCAAGGTCTTTCTGATTCCGCTTCACGACATCCGCGAACACCGCGCGCAATTGGAGCAGCGCGTCGCCAATTTCCGCAGCCGCACCGAGCGCGTCGGCAAGCTTGGCGTCGGGCCCGGCAACTACGCTTTGGGCAGTGCGTACCTGGCGCTCGAGCAGTTCGACCTGGCCCGCAAGCACCTGGAGCTGGCCTGGCAGAGCGGCTTCCGCCGCCCCGAGGTCGCCTACGCACTGGGCCGCGTGCTGGGCAACCTCTACCAGCAGGAACTCAACCACATCCGCTATATCACGGATAAGGACGAGCGCGAGAAGGCCAAGCTCGAGATTGTCGAACGCTACAGTAAACCGGCCCGCCGCTATTTGGAGCAGTTCCCGCCCGGCAGCATGGTCGCGCCAGAGTATATCGAGTCGCTGTTGGCCTTTTACGACAACCAGTACAGCCGCGCCCTACAGCGGGCGCAGGCGGCCTTCGCCCGCAACACCTGGTTCTACGAGGCCTTGCTGCTGGAGGGCGATGTCTACAAGGTGCGTGCCGACGAGTCCTTCAACGTCGGTGAATACGCCTCCGCCAAGGCCGACTATCAGCTGGCTGGCGATGCCTACCAGCGCGCGGCCCGGGTAGGGGAGAGCGACCCACTTGTTTACTTGGCTCAGGCGGACCTGGCGGAGAGCCAGATGCTGCTCTCGCTGTACGGCCAGGGCGAACTGACACAGGCCTTCCAGCAGGGTATTGCTGCATGCGATGCGGCCCTGGAGGCCGACCGCGAGAACTTTCACACCTACCTGGCCGCCAGTTCGCTCTACCTGCGCATGGCCGAGAACCTGCGCACCTCCGCCGAGTCGCGCGGCATGCTCGATCAGGCCATCGAGATGGCCGAAAAGGCCCGCGCCCTCAGCGCCGACAATGCCGACATCCTCTCGCAGCTGGGGCGCGCCTATAGTCTGCTCGCCGATCTGCAGGAGCGCCAGGGCGAAGATCCTAACCAGAGCTACGAGCAAAGCCACCAGGCCTATGTGCAAGCCATCGCCCAAGATCCCAGCTACCGCAACTACAATCGCATGGGTCTGCTGCTCAAGTCGCGAGGTTTCTCGGAACGCAAGCGGGGCCGCGACCCCATCTCCTATTGGCAACAGGCTGGTGAAGCCTTCGCCGCTGCACGTAAAATCGATCCCACCAAGTTCGGTGCGAATAGCAACCAAGGGGAACTGGAGTACAGTCGCGCCTTTTACCAGCTTTCAATCGGTCAAGATCCCAGTGCGACCCTCAAAAGCGGTATCGAGGCTTACAGATCAGCGCTTGCGATTAATCCTCAGGCGAAGAATTCATGGGAGGGTCTCGGCGATACCTTCAACTTGAAGGTCAAGTTTCTTCTTGAGAATTGCCGAGATGCAAAGGGGGAGCTTGAGCAGGCACTTACTGCCTTTCAGAAAGCCTTGGAGATCGACGACCAATACGCCAGGGCTTATCAAGGCGAAGGAGAAACCTATTATTGGTCTGCCGTAGCCGCCTTTACCTATGGGCAATCAGGCCGTGAGCATCTTGCAAGCGCTGAGCAGGCCATCAAACGGTCCATCGAACTAGAGCCCGACAACTACCGACCCTACATGTCGTTGGGGGTGATCTATTTGAGGGGTGCCCAGGAAACCATTCAATTGGGTCAACCAGATTCCAGTTTGCTCGACAAGGGCATGAAAGCGCTTGAAAAGGCGAACACGTTAAGTCCCAACCACGTCGAGCTTGCGCTCTCGATGGCCCGTGTTTACGCAATTAAGGCCAAGCTTTTGATTCAACGTCGTCTCAACCCCAGCGAAGCGATTGCCCAGTGCCAATCGTGGATTGCTCAAGGGTTGAAATTAGATGCCAATGCCAGTCGCTTGTTGTTAACCCTAGGCGATTCGATGGTAGATCAAGCGCGTTGGCAGATAATTCAAGGTCGGAGCGGTCAGGAGCACTTGGCAGCGGCGCAAAGCGTATTCCAAAAGCTCAGCGGCCGCGAGAACAGTAGAGAATACTGGATTACATTGGGGCATTGGGCGGTATGGTCCAGAATTTGGGCGCGCCGCCAGGCACGCGACATTGCAGCTGCGGACCTAGCTCGTGTCGAGGCGTTTCTCGGCAAGGCCTCGGATGACTCTGAAGCTTTGGCTCTCAAGGGATTGCTAAAGTTGGCAAGCCCGGACCCTCACCAGCAAAAAAAAGGCGAGCAGGCCTGCAAAGAGGCACTTGCTCGGAATGAAAACCTCCGCTTTTTCGTCTCTGACGTCCGTGCAGCAATGGCTCATTGAATCTTCACGGTTAAATTATTTTTCGCTAAGTATGTCGGACCCTTCTGCCGAAAAGCGTAAGTGTGTCATGAAGCAGTCAAAAGAGCGGACTTTAAATGTCCGTCGATGGAGAGGGCAACGCCGACGCGCTTCACACATTTTGGAGGAACCCAGATGACTGAAAATTTCCGCACTGAGCTCTACGTTAAAGATACCGACGACTTCGACACCCCAGGCGACGGGTCCGGTGAGGGCGGCGTCGACGACTAGGTTCCGTCTTGGACGCCAGACCCACGGTTCCGCAGGTGAGTCGATTCAACACAAAATCCACCCCATTGAACGAGGAGGTCTTCGGACCTCCTTTTTGATTTTTACCCGGACTGATCGCAACTGGATCCCTGGCGTCATTGATGGTATAAAGGGCAAGTCCCCAGTTCAGCCGTCGAGGTGCCGCCGTGAAATGGATCCCTGTCGCCCTGCTACTTTTTGCCAGTTTTGCCCTTGCGGGCGATTTCAACGCACACTTCCTCGACAAGACCATGCGCCTGGATTTCTACCATCTGGGCACCGCCAGCGAGGACCACATCGCCTTTGACCGCATCGTCTCCGACGGTCCTTGGCCAGGCTCCAAGCAGCGCATGATCGACGAACTGCGCTTCGGCAGCTATTTCTGCGAAGTTTACGACGAGGGCAAGAAGGAGCTGCTGTTCTCCTACGGCTTCGCCACGATTTTCGGCGAATGGCAGACGACGGCCGAGGCCAGTCAGGGTTGGGGGAGCTTTCAGGAATCGCTGCGCTTCCCCTGGCCTAAGCACAAGGTCGTGGTCGTGCTCTCTAAACGCGGCGCCGACAACCAGTTTGCGCCGTTTTGGGAGTACCGGGTCGATCCTGCTGCGCGCCATGTCAATCCCGTCGACCGCGTTTCCGAGTACCCGGTCCACCAGCTCTTGGTCAATGGACCCGCCGAGGGCAAGGTCGATCTGCTGATGCTGGGTGACGGCTATACCGCCGCCGAGATGGATAAGTTCCACGCCGACGCCAAACGCCTCAGCGATGCGCTTTTTCGCGAGGAGCCCTACAAACACCGCAAGGGCGATTTCAACCTCTACGCCATCGACACGCCCTCCGCCGAGACCGGCATCAGCCGGCCCCACGATGGCGTCTACAAACGCAGCGCCTTGGGTTCCACCTACTCCACCTTCGACTCGCAGCGCTATGTGCTCAACGTCGACAACCGCCGCCTGCGCGAAATTGCCGCGGCCGTGCCCTATGATTACCTGGTGATCCTGGTCAACGAGAAGACCTACGGCGGCGGCGGCATCTTCCGCTGGCAGGCCACGGCCGCCGCCAGCAATTCGGTCGCGGACTACCTCTTCGTCCACGAATTCGGCCACCATTTCGCGGCCCTGGCCGATGAGTACTACACCAGTTCGATCGCCTATACGCTCAGCGAGGCCGTCACGGTCGAGCCCTGGGAGCCGAACCTGACGGCCTTGCTGCCCGGCGGCAAGCTCAAATGGGCCGACCTCGTGGCCGAAGGCACACCGCTGCCGACGCCCTGGGCCAAGGAGGTGTTCGAGCAGAACTCGATCGCCACCCAAGCCGAGCGCCAGCGCCTGCGCGAGGCCCACGCCGCCGAGGAATTGCTAGATGGCCTGTTCGACAAGCAGCGCATCTTCGAGACCAAACTATTGGGCGAGTTGCCCTACTCCGGCAAAGTTGGCGCCTTCGAGGGCGGCGGCTACCGCCAGCGGGGCTATTACCGACCGCAGACCGACTGCCTGATGTTCACCCGCGACAAGGTCGGCTTCTGCGCCGTCTGCCGCCGCGCCATCGAAGCGGTCATCGACCACTATACGCTCTGAGAGAGGATGTTATGGAAACAGTAACCTTTGGCTGGGTTGGCATCGGTGTCATGGGCCGTTCCATGTGCCGTCGCCTGATCGAAGCCGGCCATCGCGCCTTTGTGACAACCCGCTCCCCGGAAAAGGCCCAACCGCTGTTGGCGCTTGGTGCAACTTGGTGCGCCTCGCCGCGCGAGGTCGCGGAGCGCGCCGAAGTCGTCTTCTCCATGGTTGGCTTCCCCAAGGATGTCGAAGAGGTTTACTTGGGGGAAACGGGCCTTTTGGCCGGCGCCCGTGGAGGTTCGGTTCTGGTCGACATGACTACGACCAAGCCCAGCTTGGCTGTCGCGCTCCACGAGCAAGCTCTGGCGCGGGGGGTCAGCTTTGTCGACGCCCCGGTCTCCGGAGGCGACGTCGGCGCCCGCACCGGCAACCTCTCGATCATGGTCGGAGGCGCCCCCGAGGCCGTGGCGCGCCTTCAACCCCTCTTCCAGGTGATGGGCAAGAACATCGTCCACCAGGGTCCGGCCGGGTCCGGCCAACACACCAAGATGGTCAATCAAATCACCATCGCCGGTACCATGATCGGCGTCTGCGAAGCCCTGATATACGGGCGCAAGGCCGGGCTGGACCTGGAAACCGTGCTGCGCTCGATCGGCAGCGGCGCGGCCGGCTGCTGGACGCTCGACAATCTGGCGCCGCGGATCCTAGCCCGCAACTTCGATCCGGGTTTCTTCATCGACCACTTCATCAAGGACATGCAGATCGCCCTGGACGAGGCCGCGCGCATGGACCTCAGCCTGCCGGGTTTGGCGCTGGTCCACCAACTCTACCGCGCCGTCAAGGCCCAGGGTCACGGTGACCGCGGCACCCACGCACTGGTCCTGGCGCTGGAGCAACTGAGCGCGCTCTGATGAGGTGCTTTCTTTGCGGAGCGTGACGATACCTGGGCCTGAAACCTTTCCTCGACACGCGCGTTCACCTTTATGTGTTCGCCTCTAGGTCATGCAATAAGCCAGGATGGGCGGTTAGCCTCTCACGACAAAATCGATGAAATGACGAGGTCGCTCGTGTTAAAAGTCGAAAACGTTGTGCCCTCATTTGGGGCCAATCCGTGAGCCCGACTCCTGAATTCTCGCTGCCAGGCTTCGATATCGGCGACTACCTTGGCGGCAACGGCGCGACCTCGGTGTTCCGTGCGGTCCGTCAGCAGGACGGCTTGGCGGTGGTGCTCAAGACCCTGCAAGGCAGCGCTCAGAACCTTAAGAACCTGGCGCGTCTGCGCCATGAGTTCGAAATCATCGAGACCTTGGATCATCCTGAACTGATCAAGGCTTATGAGCTGCGCCACCACCAGGACCGCACCGCCCTGATACTCGAGGATGTCGGCGGCGTTTCGCTTTACCATAAATTGCGGCTCCGGCCCTGCAAAATCGGTGATTGCCTCGACCTGATCATCGGCGTCACCCGCCAACTTGCGCTACTGCACGAGCGCGGCATCATTCACAAGGATGTCAATCCCTCGAATATCGTGCGCACGGATCGGGGCCTGACCCGTTTGATCGACTTCTCGATCGCCTCGCGTTTTACCCGCGAGAGCCAGCGCGCCACCGCCGCTGGCCTGCTCGAGGGCACCCTGGCCTATATTTCGCCCGAACAGACCGGCCGCATGAACCGCGCCATCGACTACCGCACCGATTTCTACTCCCTGGGCGTGACCTGCTACCAGTTGTTGACCGGGCGTTTGCCCTTTGCCATCACCGATCCGTTGGAGCTGGTGCACTGCCACATTGCTCATGTGCCCACACCGGCCCATCACGTTCACCCCGCCATTCCGGTCACGCTCAGCCATATCGTCGAGCGCCTGATGGCCAAAAATGCCGAAGATCGCTACCAGAGCGCCTTTGGCCTGTTGGTCGATCTCGAGCGCTGTCGCGATGGCCTGCACAAGCACGGCGGCGTGATCCCTTTCAAACTAGGGGAGCGCGATCAGCGCCACGTCTTCCAAATCCCGCAGCGACTCTACGGACGCAAGGACGATCTGGCCAACTTGGAAACGGCGCTGGAGCGCGCCAGCCGCGGAGCCAGGGCGTTGCTCCTCGTCTCGGGTCCGAGCGGCGCTGGCAAATCGGCGTTGATCCAGGAGATCTACAAGCCGATGGCCAAATACCGCGGCTACCTGATCGCCGGCAAGTTCGACCAGTTCCAGCGCAATCTACCCTATGCCTCCCTGGTCCAGGCCTGTCGCGAGCTGATCCGGCAGTTGCTGAGCGAATCCAGCGAACGCCTGGCCTTCTGGCGCGAACGCATCCTTCATCAGCTCGGCGGCAGCATTGGTGTGATTATGGCGATGTTGCCTGAGTTGGGCTATGTGCTCGGTCCTGTGCAGTTGCCCGCGGTTTTGCCGACAGCGGAAACGGAAAACCGCTTCCACCTGGCGGTTCAGAAGTTCCTGGCCCTGTTTGCCGCTCGCGAGCGCCCCCTGGTGATGGTCTTCGACGACCTGCAATGGGCCGACCTGCCCTCGCTGAAACTGATGCGGGCGCTGCTCACCGACCCCGAGCTGCAAGCCTTGCTGGTCGTCGGCAGCTACCGATCCGAGGAGGTGGATGACACCCACCCACTGCGCGAATTCCAGCGCTCGCTCAGCCTCGACCAGATACCCGTGCAGCAGATTCAGCTGCGCATGCTGAGTCGCGACCATGTTACCGCCATCGTCGCCCAGACTCTGCAGTGCGAGCGCGAGCGCGAGCGCGCCGTGCCGCTAGCTACCGCGATCTACGCACGCACTGCTGGCAATCCATTTTTTACTTGCGCGCTGCTGCAGTCGCTCCACGAACAAGGGCTGATCGCCTTCGACCATATCCGCGGCCAGTGGCATTGGGACATGCTGCGCATCGAACGCCTCAACCCGACCGAGGATGCGCTCGATCTTCTGGGCGAAAGACTGCGCCGCCTGGCACCGGAGACGCAGAGGGCGCTCCAGGTCGCTAGTTGCTTGGGCGGCACCTTCGATGCGGGATTGCTCGCCCATGTCTTGGCGATTGAGCCCGAAGTCCTGATGCGACACTTGGAACTGGCCCTGTGCGAAGACCTGATCATCGCCCTCAACCCCGGCACCAGCGAAGCCTGGGTGGAGCCGAGCGAGCGACCGCTGTTGTTCGAGTTCCTCCACGATCAAGTGCAACAAGCCGCTTATGCCATGGCCGAGCCAGTCGAGCGGGCCGCGCGTCATCTGCAAATTGGCCGCACCCTCTGGCGGCGCGGCGGATCGGAGCCGAGCGGCGACCTGCTGTTCACGGTGGTCACTCAGATGAATCTGGGCCGCCTGGAACTGGACGATGACGAGGAACGCGCTCGCCTGGTGGCCTTGAACACCCGTGCTGGCCACAAGGCCCGCATTTCCGGCGCGTTTGCGCCAGCGCTGGAGTTTCTCGAGGCCGGCCTCGCACACTTGGGTGAAAAGCCCTGGCGCCAGCACGGCTTGACGCGGGCACTGGTGATGGAGTTGGCCATCTGTCGCTATTTCAGCGGCCAAGTGAAGGCGGCCGAGGCGCTGTTCGAGGACGCCCACGAACACGCCGCCAACGATTTGGAACGGGCCGAAGTCTTCCGCACCCGCACCATGCTCTACGCCCATTCCGGCAAGTACGTCGAGGCCATGGAGATCGGCATGCGCGGCCTGGCGCTGCTCGGCCATCCGGTGCCCGATCGCGATGACGTGTTGCGCGGCGCCATCGCCGACAGCCTAATGGCCATTCGCGAATACCAGCGAGCCCACAGCATGGAAGATCTGCTCGCGTTACCTCGCCTCGAAAACGCCCATGTCAAGGCCGTCCTGCACCAACTGATCGACCTCTGGTCGCCCGCCGCCTGCGTCAACCTCAACCTGCTCAAGTACCTTGTTCTGGAGATCGTCAAACTTTCGCTCAGCCACGGCAACCTCGACATCTCTTCTTACGGCTACGTCGGCTACGCCCTGGTCCTGGGTTCGGGTTTCGGCGACTACCGCACCGGCGAGGCCTTTGGCGAGCTGGGCATCCGCCTCAACCAGCAGTTCGACAACCATGAACTCAAATGTCGGGTCTATTTTGTCCACGGTGCACTGGTCAAGCCCTGGCGTGCCCACATCCGCGCCTCGGTCCCGCTGTTGAGCGAAGCCTATCAGGCCGGTCTGGTTTCGGGCGATATCCTCTGGGCCTCGCTATGTCTGTTGCACCGCGTAATCCACAGGGTCTTCGCCGGCGATCACCTCAAATCGGTCGAGATTGAAGCCGAAACCTGTCTTGCCTTTCTGCGCAAGGGCGGCTACGAACAGTCGGTCGAGATCCTCCATGTGGTCGTGCGCTTGCTACAGTGGTTGCGCGACCCCTTGGCCGGGCAACAAGCGTTCGACGAGACCGCCTTCCTGACCCGCAACCAGCGCCGCTTCTACCTCGTGGCGGTCAATCATCTCTACGCCTGCAAGGCCCAACAAGCCTATCTCTTCGGCCAATACCAACAGGCTTTGCAGGCTGCGGAGCGTGCGGAAAAGTTCGATCTGTTCAAGTTTGGCTGGCCGTCGTTGGTCGATCAGGTGCTTTACCGCGGACTGGCTTCGGCCGCGCTCTGGGCCGAATGCGGCGCCTGCGAGACCGAGCATCATATCGCCGCCATTCACGATTGCCTGGAAAAGCTGCAGAAATGGGCCAGCGAATGTCCCGACAATTTCCAATGCCGCTATTTGTTGCTGGCCGCCGAAACCGCTCGGGTCACGCAGAACTTCGAAAAGGCGCTGGACTATTTTGACGAGGCGATCGCATCTGCTCGCCAGTATGAGTTCACCCAGATCGAGGCCTTGGCCAATGAGCGCGCCGGACGCTACCTCCTGGCCCGAAACAAGCCGCGCCTGGCTCGGGTCTATCTGAACGATGCCTGTTTTCTCTACGGCCGCTGGGATGCCGTCGCCAAGGAGCAACTGTTGCGCGACGAGTTCCCTGAATTGTTGACCGAGTTCGCCGGTGCCGCAGATGCGTACATTCACAGCACGACCACGACCCAGGAGAACAGCGGCGCGCTTGACATGACCACCTTCCTCAAGGCGTCCCTGGCGATCTCCAGCGAGATCCAACTGGATCGGCTGCTCGCCAAACTGATGGCAATCGCCCTCGAGAGCGCCGGCGCACAGTCGGGCTACCTGATGCTGCGCGAGCACGGCGGTCTGTTCCTTGAGGCCGCCGGCTCGGTGCATGGCGAAGAGGTGGCGGTCCTGCAAGCACGGCCACTGGCGGAATGCGATATGCTGGCCCAGTCGGTCGTGCACTTTGTTTACAATACCCGCGAAGTGGTCGTGCTCAGTCATGCCGCCAAGGAGGGCCAATTCACCGCCGACCCTCACATCACCGCCCAAAAGGTGCGCTCACTGCTGTGCCAACCCATCTACTTCAAGGGCCGACTGGCCGGTATCCTGTATCTGGAAAACAATCTGGTCGCCGGCGCTTTCACGCCGCGGCGGCTGGAAATGCTGCAAATGCTGGTTTCAGAGGCGGCGATCGCCATTGAAAACGCGCGCCTTTACACGGACTTGGCCGCGGCCCACGAGCGTCTCCATCACAGCAACGAGGAAATGGCTCGGGTCAACCAGTCCCTGGAGCGCAAGGTCGCGGAACGCACCAGCGAATTGAGCCAGCGCAACATCGAGCTTGCCGCGATGCTGTCCCGTCTCCAGGAAATGCAGCAGCATATCATCCAGCAGGAGAAGATGGCATCGCTGGGCACGCTCTCGGCCGGCATCGCCCACGAGATTCGCAATCCCCTCAATTTCGTCAACAACTTCGCCGACCTCTCGCGCGAGCTCGTCGCAGAGCTAAAGGACCTGACCAGCACGGGCGACGTCGGCGAACTGTTGGCATTGCTCGGCGACCTAGACGGCAATCTCGCCAAGATCCACCATCACGGCAAAAGGGCCGACGAAATCGTGCAGAGCATGCTGCTGCAGAGCCACAGCAAGGTGCCGATCAAACCGACCGCGACCGATGTCAATGCGACGCTTGCCGACGCGGTAGCACTGGCTGCGGAGAACTTGGGTGAGAAACTGGCTGAGCCGCTGCACATCGTCAAGGAGTTCGACGGCCAGCTCGGCCCGATCGAGGGCGTGCCCCAGGACCTGGGCCGCGTCTTCCTCAACCTGGTCGACAACGCCATCGACTCGATGGCTGCGCGCATCGCCCTGGGCGAGCCCGATTACCGGCCGCAACTGCAGGTAACCACCCGCGACGCCGGTCGCGAGGTCGAAATTCACCTGCGCGACAACGGTCGCGGCATCAGCGCCGAGATCAAGGACCAGATCTTCAATCCGTTCTTCACCACCAAACCGGCGGGGCAGGGTACGGGACTGGGGCTTTCGATCAGCTACGACATCGTCGTCAAGCAGCACCAGGGTCAGATCAGCGTTAACAGCGAACCCGGCGCCTTTACCAACTTCACGATTCGCCTGCCCAAGCAGCTCTACAAGCCACAGCCCCAGACCTGAACGGTCCCTGGTACCAGGGACCAGGGCTCATTCGCTGGCTTCGGTTGCTTCGACGGGCGTGCCAAAGTCGGTGTGCGACTCGGCGCACATGTAGGCGAAGACGGCATAAGCCGCCACGTTCTGGGCCAGTGCCGCGGGGTCGACCTTGTCCAGCGTGTCGTCGGGCGTATGGTGGTAGTCGAAGTAGTCGGTGCCGTCCTGGTGGAGGGTCGCAACCGGCATGCCTAGCTTGCGAATCGGGCCCAGGTCGGGACCGCCGCCGGCTTGGTTGTCGCCCAACTCGATGCCGAGCGGGGCCAAAACCTTGGCGACCGCTTCGAGCACATAGCGGGTGGCGGGTGCGACATGGGTCGAGAATTTATAGATCCGGCCTGCGCCAAAATCGGATTCGGCGCCGATCACGTGGTTGGCCAAGTCGGCCTTGTGGGCGGCGGCATAAGCTTCGCCGCCGAAGAGACCGGCTTCTTCGTTGGCGAACAGAACCACGCGCACCGTGCGGCGCGGCCGACCGTTCTCGGCAATCAGCTTGGCTGCCGCCATGCCGATGGCACAGCCGGCGCCGTCGTCAAGCGCGCCCGTGCCCAGGTCCCAGGAGTCGAGGTGACCGCCGATGACGACGACCTCTTCGGGTTTCTCGGTGCCGCGGATCTCGCCGATGACATTGTAGGATACGCCCTTGCCAACCTCTCGGGCGCCGATTTTGAGGGCGACCTTGACGGGCTTGCCACGACGCAGCATTTGCGTCAGCTGGTTGGCGTCAGGCGCGGAGAGCGCGGCGGCGGGGATCGCGGGGATGCCGTCCTCGTAGCGGGTCACGCCGGTATGGGGCATGCGGTGGCTGTCGGTGCCGACCGAGCGGATCAGCAGCGCCACGGCGCCCAATCTGGCGGCGGCGGAGGGTCCGGCCGCCCGCGCGCCGACTGCCTTGCCGTAGCCCTCACCGGAGCGACTGCGCTCCATTTTGTTGTCGATGAAGACGATCTTGCCCTTGACGGCGGCGGGATCGGCGTCGTTGAGTTGCATGAGGTTGTCGACTCTGAAGACTTCGGCCTCAATGCCGGTCTCGGGCGTGCCCACCGAGTGGCCGAGCGCGGTCACGGTCAGCGGTTGGGGGTAGGGACTGATGACCGCGGCGGTCTCGATGCCGCGTTCCCAGGCAGGGAAGGTCACTTCTTCGGTCCAGACTTTGTCGAAGCCCAGTTCCTTGAATTTGGCTTGGCCCCAGGCGACTGCCGCGGCGTCTGCGGGCGAACCGGCGAGACGCGGACCAACTTCGGTGGTCAGGGACTCGAGGATCTCGTAGCCCAGGTTCGATTTGAGCGCGCGTTCCCGCAGGTTTGCGGCGCGGTCGAGCGTGGCTTGGCTGAAGGGAGCTGCGTTGTCGGCCTGGAAGGCGAAAAGGGTGAACGCGAGAAGGAAGGTCATCATAGCCTCAAAGTGAAAAATTGAAAGGGCATACCGGCACTGCACCAGTCTATCGTGTCTAACACCTGAATCAGGGTGCCATTTCCAACTAATTTACGAAACCGGGCGTTGCTCCGTTGCACCGTCTTGACTGTCAGGGCTGCCTGGGCTTTTTTCCTTTACCCGGTCGACGACACCGGCTAGGATGGGCGCATTGGCGTAATCCGCCCCGGAGGTCGGTGTGATGATGACGATGGTCCTGCTTTCCAGTTTCTTGTTTCAAATGCCTTCCCGCACGGGACCCGGAATGTTCTTCGAAGCGGAGAGCTTCGATGCCGGCACCGTCAAGCAGTTCACCGTGGTCGTCCACAGTTTCTCGTTCGTCAACAACGGTACCCAGCTGCTGATCATTCGCAAGGTCGAGACCGGCTGCGGCTGCACCAAGGCCAGCGCCAGCGCTACCGAAATTCCGCCGGACGGCAAGGGCACGATCACGGTCAGCTATACCACCGACCTGGAGTCGGGTGAAAAGGTCAAGCCGGCCTACGTCTACACCAACATTGAGGGCGAAGCTCCGCGGCGTCTGGAGCTCCGCGCCGTCGTCGATCCCGCCATCGCCTGCGACCCGACCTTGCTGGATTTTGGCGTCCTGGAAGGCGATTCGACTAAGACGCTGACCGCCAAGCTCAGCGGCTACGCCCTGGGCCAGGTCAAGATCACCAGTGTGCTCAACGAGAACCCGAATCTCGAGGCCGTGCTGATCGACAACGGCAAGACGCTCGAGGTCACGGTCAAACCCGGACTGAAGGTCGGCAAAGTCAACGAACGCATTCGGTTCCAGACCGACAGCGAGCAGTTCAAGATCGTGCCGGCGGTGACGGTCTATGCCAAAGTCGAGGGCATGCTGGCGTTCAAGCCTCAGTTGGTCGACTTCGAGGCCTTCGACAGCGACAAGAACGCGGTCCAGGTGCGTGAAGTCACGGTTGAGACCCGCGCCAAGAAACCCTTCCGCATCCTCGGTGTCGACGTCAAAAAGGCGCCGATCGAGGCCAAGGTCGTCGAGGTTCAGAAAGGCAAGTCCTACAAGATCGTCTTCACTGCCAGCAGTGATTTCCGCAATGCCAAGGCCTTGGTTCGCACCGATGATCCGCAGCAACCCGAGTTGCAGATCATGCTCTTCGGCAAGCGCAAATAGCGGAAGTTGGCTTGGCAAGCGCCGCGAAATATCGGATCCTTACGACACTACCCTATTCCGAGGTCAGCATGAAACTCAAGGCCTGCTTCCTGTTCCTGCTCCTTACCGTGACCGCGGCCGCAGACGACAAACGGGTCGTGCCGCCGGTTCAGATCCAGTGCAAAAACCTGCCGGCGCTCAGTGCGCCGATGCGCGTTTCCCTTTACTCGCGCAAGTTGTTTTCCACCAACTATAAGGATGTGGCCACGCTCCAGCTCGACGACAAGGGCCAGGGCCGGTTCGAAGGTCAGACCATCGACAAGCTGGACTGGCTGGCGTTTCGCTTCAAATGGACGCCCAAGGGCCTGCCTGAACGGGAAGTCCTCTACGAGATCCGCATCAAGAAGGGCGGCAAGGTGCCAGGTGGCCGCGCTGCCAGCTTCCACGGTGACGAGGCGGCCTATGTCATCGACGGCGAGCAGCACGGCGACTGCGACAACCTGCTGAGTTACGAGGCCAAGGACGGCCAGGTCCACCTCCTCTTCCAAGTGCCGGCCACGTTCCTGGAATGCAAGGATTCGGGCAGCAAGCTCAACGACGTCGCAGCCGTGGGTCAACGGGATCTCAACAAGGGCAAACTCAACTACTACCCGTTCGCCGATGACCAGCGCATGGGCCAGCAATTCGCCTCCGAGCTGTCGTCGGGCAAGGACAATCCGCCGCTTCAGGACAAGCTGGTGCAGGACTACGTCAATGATCTGGTCCTGCGCATCGGCAAGGCCTCGGACATGCCCGACCTGCAGTTCCACGCCCAGGTCATCGACGCCGATGTGCTCAACGCCTTCGCCGTGCCGGGCGGTTATCTCTGGGTTTACCGCGGCTTGATCGAAAACACCGAGACCGAGGCGGAGCTGGCCTGCGTCATCGCCCACGAAATCGCCCATGTTACCAGCCGTCACGGCACCGAGGGCATGACCTCGGCAATCAACAAGACCACGCTCGGCCAGGTTGCGGGCCAGACGCTCTCCGACAGTACCGACAAGGGGTGGCTCAAACAGGCCATCCAGACGGTGGTCGCGGGCGGCACCAATTTCTGGATCGTCGGCGGCACGCGCAAGAGCGAGGCCGAAGCCGACAAGCTTGGCGCCCAGTACGCCTACCGCGCCGGCTACGACCCTATGGGCATGGCCAACCTCTTTGCCCGTTGGGCAGCCAGTAAGCCCAGCGGCGGCCGCCTCGAAAAGTACTTCTCCGATCACCCGGCGGACGAGGACAGGGTCAAGGCGGTCAGCCGCGATGTGGCCTACTTCCTGCCGCCTAAAGACGGGCTGATCACCTCCAGCGAGGCCTACACCAAGGTCAAAGCCCGTCTCAAGTCATTGCCGCGCCCCAAGCAGAGCGGGGAAGTGGCCGGCAACGCGCTGTTCTCGTCGTTCAAGCGCATCAACGAGAACCTACTGGCGAAAGAGGTGGAAGCCTACATCGTCGCCAACCAGCCGAAACCCAAGGAAGCGCCGCAGGACAAGAACAAGTAACCTGGTCGTAAGCCGGCTAGGCGCCCCCGCCGACTTGCCTTGGTCGCAGGGAACGCGAATGATGAGCGAAGCCGAGAGAAGTGCGGTAAGCCGCTGGCTTGCCTTCGTAGCAGGGAACGCGAATGATGAGCGAAGCCGAGAGAAGTGCGGTAAGCCGCTGGCTTGCCTTCGTAGCAGGGAACGCGAATGATGAGCGGAGCCAGGAGAAGTGCGGTAAGCCGGCTAGGCGCCCCCGCCGACTTGCCTTGGTCGCAGGGAACGCGAATGATGAGCGAAGCCGAGAGAAGTGCGGTAAGCCGCTGGCTTGCCTTCGTAGCAGGGAACGCGAATGATGAGCGAAGCCGCCAATAGTGCTGTAAGGCTAGGCGCCCCCCGCTCTGCCATGGTTGCAGGGAACACAGCAGGCCCGCGGAGCCAGGATAACGGTCTTGAAAATTCACGGCTCAAATTTCAGTTAGCGGTATCCCCTGCCGATGTTCCTCAAGAGGCGTGATTTATGAACGGACGGAGAATATTATGAGTTCAATTTCGAGTGTTTCGGGTGCCGTTGATTACGCTCAACAGTATTTGGAGTTGACCAATCGTGTCATGGCGGAAGGCACCATCAGCGCTGAAACCATGACCGCACAAAGCAACGCTGAGACGTTAGTTGCAATGGAAACGGCACTTCTGGCGAAAACGATTGAAATTGACCAGGTCCAGAGTCAGCAACTTATTGATCTGATCGCCTAATCTTTAGCCATAGAAAACTGGCTCCGCTCACCATTCGCGTTCCCTGCGACCAAGGCAAGTCGGCGGGGGCGCCTAGCCGGCTTACC
>CAYRFM010000124.1:0-3136 GCA_964423555.1 uncultured Holophagae bacterium
CTTGATGCTGATTGTATCTTGTAAACAGCGCAAGATGCAATCTTGCGCCGGGCGGGGGAACATGCCTCACGCGAAGCCGCGAAGCCGCGAAGAGGGGGCTGCAAAGAACTGTGATACACTCGTCGGTGAAGAGGTTTGCGCCATGGTGTTAAAGGCTCCCATCGGGATCGACGATTTTAAGGAAGTCATTGAGGGTGGTTTTGTTTATATAGACAAGACCCTGCTGATTGAAGAAGTGCTGACCCAACCCGCAAAGGTACTGTTACTTCCCCGTCCCCGTCGCTTTGGCAAAACCCTGAGCATGTCGATGCTGGCCCAGTTCTTCGACCTCGGCGGCAAACGTCGCGATCTGTTTCAAGGTTTGGATATTGAACGCCGCCCTTGTTTCGCCCGTCAAGGTAGCGCACCCGTGCTCTTGATCAGCTTCAAAAACCTCAAGGCCAGTTCCTATGAGCTATTTCTGGATAAGTTTAGGGAGCTCATCAAATATCTATATCGCGGGCATCTCTACCTCACAGATAAGCTCGATCGATTCTCTCACCATGATTTTGAGGCGATTGCCAGCGGGAGCGCCAGTGAAGCGGTGCTCGCGGGTGCGCTGTTTCAGCTGACCCAATGGTTGCACCAGCACCACGGCAAGCAGGTGGTACTGCTGATCGACGAATACGACAGCCCCATGCACGAGGGCTATGCGGCTGGCTATTACGACCAGGTCATCGGTTTCATGCGCGATTGTCTGGGCAGTGTCCTCAAGGGCAATCCAGCCCTGGAGAAGGCCGTGCTCACCGGTATCTTGCGCGTGGCCAAGGAATCGATATTTTCCGACCTCAATAACGTGGATGTGTTCACGCTGTTGGAGCGTCCCTTTGCGGATAAATTTGGGTTCACCGAAGAAGAAACCGCGGCCCTATTGCTGCAGGCTGGTTTGAGCGATCATTTAGCCAAAATGAGGGGCTGGTATAACGGTTATTTGATGGGCGACACGGTCATCTATAACCCCTGGTCCCTGCTCAAGTTCATCAACAATCCCGAAGAAGGCTTTCGGCCCTACTGGGTCAATACGTCCGCCAATTTGCTGGTGCGCGAGCAACTTTTGCACGCCAGCATTAGTGTTCAAGATGCCCTCAAGGGTTTGCTTGACCGCGGCATGGTGCAGACCACGATCAGCGGTTAAATGGTCTTGGGCGATTTGCAAAAGGATGATAGTACGCTCTGGTCCTTCCTGCTGTTCAGTGGGTATCTCACTGTCGCTAGCTGGGACGAACAAGGACGCGACCGACTTTACAACTTGCGCGTACCCAACGAAGAGGTGATGTGGGTTTATGAAGACATCATCTTGGGTTGGTTTCGTCGTGAAGTAGGCAGTCATGAAGTTGAAGTTTTATTGGATGCGCTGCTTGAAGCGGACATGCCCAGGTTCCAGGAACGGCTGGCAAATCTAGTAGCGGCCACACTCAGTTACTACGACACCGGCGGCAAGGACCAGGAACGCGTTTATCACATGTTCGTGCTTGGCCTGCTGGTGCACCTCTCGGGCCGCTATACGATACGCAGCAACCGCGAATCGGGCTTTGGCAGATACGACCTGATGTTGCTCCCCAAAAACCCAGCGGATCGAGGGACCGTCATAGAATTCAAGGCGGCGCCAGACGGCAGTCAGCTGGCCTCCTGTCTGGAAGTCGCCCTTAGCCAGATGGAGCGCCGCAAGTACGCCCAAGAGCTGCAGCTGGCAGGCGTGACCCGCTACTCGGAAATCGCCGTGGCCTTTTGCGGCAAACAGGTCGCAGTGCGTGCGCGTCACTACCCCTAGCAGCCCAGCGCGCCTCACAGGCCGATTCTCTGGTACACTAGCGGCACCGATTTTCTGTGGAGGTGCCGATGGCTGAGCGAATGGATACCCAGGGGACTGCTTTTGTGATTTGTGACTACCGGTCGCGCGATCCCGAGTTGAGTGGCGACAAGTTCGCCCATCTTTGGGTCACGCCTCAGGCGCGACCTTGGACGGATGGGTTCCTCTCGGTATCGCCCATTGAGGTTCAAGCGCACTGTCTGCGCAATCGCTTCTTCCTTGAGGCCCTGAAACGCTTTTTTGCCGAGCATCCCCAAGGTGTGTTTGTCAACATTGGCGCTGGCTATAGTTTCTATCCCTATTTGCTGCCCCAAGGCCAGCAGCGCTTCTGCGATGTGGATCATTCGAGCGTGATCGCTCACAAGTCCGCGAAGATCGCCGCCTGGGAGGCAGAAGGGCGGATTCCCCGTCGTCAGGTGACGTACTTCAGCGCTGACTTGGAGGATGCCGACCAGCTGGCCGTCCTCGAAACCCAGTTGCGGGCCTGGATCCAGGGCGCGCCCAGTTTCTTCCTGATCGAGGGCGTGCTGTTCTTCCTCCAACCCCGCAGTGTGGACCTGTTGTTCCAGATGTTCGCGCGGCTTCAAGGCACCGGGGATCGATTGGGCGCCGTGTCTTTTGTGCCGCAAACCTTTGACACGCCGGTATACCAGCGACTGCTTCGCTTCCTCGCCGATCACCTGGGCGAGCACCGCAAGGACTATATCGCCCTGCCGATTAGCTTCTATGAGACGCTGCCCGGCTATCGTCTGGATCGTTGGTTTGATGAGTGTCAACTGTCGCGGCAGTTCTCGCCGGATCGACCGCTCGAGGATCCTTGGGGCTTTTTGAATGAGCATGTGTTTCTTGCCACGAAAACTGGGAATTAGTCCTGCACCCAGCGCCTGGTGCGAACCTGGTCGCTGAATACAGCAGTTTCGTGACTGCCCGCGCAAATTTGGAATTTGCGCTACAAGCCCTTGGGCGACTTGCGCCCCGTTTGGCATTCTGGGCCTGACTGCGACCGCGCAAATTTGGAATTTGCGCCACAAGCCCTTGGGCGACTGGCGCCCCGTTTGGCATCCTGGGCCTGACTGCGACCGCGCAAATTTGGAATTTGCGCCACAAGCCCTTGGGCGACTTGCGCCCCGTTTGGCATTCTGGGCCTGACTGCGACTGGCGCAAATTTGGAATTTGCGCCACAAGCCCTTGGGCGACTTGCGCCCCGTTTGGCATGCTGGGCCTGACTGCGACCGCGCAAATTTGGAATTTGCGCTACAAGCCCTTGGGCGACTTGCGCCCCGTTTG
>CAYRFM010000124.1:3236-6028 GCA_964423555.1 uncultured Holophagae bacterium
GCAAATTTGGAATTTGCGCTACAAGCCCTTGGGCGACTTGCGCCCCGTTTGGCATCCTGGGCCTGGCTGCGACCAGCGCAACTTTGGAAGTTGCGCCACAGCGCCTGGTGCGATTCTGGTCGCTGAATACTTATCCGATCGAGATGCCGAAGTTCTGGATCTGGTAGATGACCAGCCCGTCGACCATCAGGTAGCCGTCGGCCCAGACGGTTTGGGTTTCCTCGTCGATCTCGCGGATGCTGGCCTGGACCTGGACCTTCTTGTTGGTTGGCAGCACCTGGCCACGGTAGATCCAGGTGTGGCGCGTCGCCAAGTTCACGCTTTGGAAGATGCTGTCCCCGTCCGCTTTGAAGTAGCGGCCGGCGAAGACTTTGAGCAGTTGCTGGAAGGCCTCCAGGCCCAGGCTGCCTGGCCAGACCGGGTCTTGGCGGAAGTGCGCCTCGAAGAACCACAGGCTCGGGTCGACTTTCAGCGACCCCTCTAGGTAGCCAAGTCCGTACGCGCCGCCGCTCTCCAGGTAGAGCTCGATCTGGTCCAGCATGCGCATGCGCGTGTCGGGGTAGGGCGCTTCGGTGGGGTAGGGGAAACACTCGCCGCGCAGCAGTTCCGCCTCGGTGGGGCCGTACCAGCTGTGGTCGCTGACGCCAACCTGGTTGGCCATGGCCTGCTCGCTGAAGAACCCAAAATAGGTGTCGCCCTGGTAGACCAGGCCCTCGCTCGATTGCACGGCAAACTCGAAGAACAGCAGGATCACTTCCTTGGTCTTGCTGACCGAGGTCACCTGCACGTGGGTCGTCAGGCTGCCGACTTCGGGCGTGACGGGCAGGTGCTGGGTGGCGTTGCCGCCGAGATTGCGGAACAGCATGCGCTCGGGCGAGAGCAGCGCGCAGCCCATGTAGGCCGCCGTCCAGCCGCAGGCCTGCAGGGCGATCTCCAGCAGCACGGCATAGGGCATCAGTGGCTGGCGGTCGGCGGCGAAGTACCAGACGTCGGCCGGGACGTCGTAGACGACGTCGGCGTTGCCGCCGCTCTCAAGCGTCCAGCGCTTGACGGTCGCCTGTGGGACGCGGCTCATGAACAGGAACGGCGGGCGCGGGAAACGGGCGATGACCCGGTCGTGGTCAAAGGGCGCGTAGCGGTCGCCGAAGTTGGAGGGGTTGCCATCGGCCAGGGCGAGAATGGCCCCGTAGTCCATGACCAGCCCGTGGTTGGTGGGCGTTGGCCTGGGTAGGGCCCGGCCTTGCCAGGCGCGGGCCAGGCTCGCGCGGTCGAGGCCGCTGAGGCGCACGCACATGTCGCTGATGTCGACGATGCACTTGGCGTCGGCGTACATGTAGGCGTCGGCGATGCAGTACGGTTCCGGGCCGAAGCCCAGCTCGCGCACGTGGACCTCGTAGGTGACGGTCTTGGTGCTGGCCAGGACCTGGCCGCGGCACAGCAGTTTGCTGGCGACGTCCAGCAGCGGCTGGCAGACGACCTGGTCGGCCTCGCCGACCCAACCGTGGCGCATCAGGAAGATGCGCAGGGTGTGCAGGCAGCACTCGTACATCAGGGTGCCTGGCATGACCTCGTCGCCGACGAAGTGACAGGTCAGGAACCAGTCGTCGGGCTGGATGTCCATCTCGGCGGTGATCAGGCCCAGTCCGTACTCGCCACCGGCCGGGTCGAGCAGGGTGACCCGATCGACGAGCTCCATCAGGCCGGTCGGCAGGCCGAACGGGCGGCGCAGCGGCAGGCCGGCGAAGGCCGGTCCGAAGGCGGCGGCCAGGTCGCCGCGACGCAGGGCGTCCAGCTGGCTGCGGTCGTAGCGCTCGATCCCGACCGGGACCAGTTCTAGCCAGTCGCGTTTGGCGGCGCTAGCGCGGTCCTTGGTCCGGCGCACGATGCCTTTGCCGGACTCCAACTCGTAGGGGCTGAAGAAGCCGGCCACGCCCTCGCGCATGGTCAGCAGCTTCTCGCCGTCGACGCTGCCGTCGAAGCGGAAGCGGAAGAAGTGGGTGTCGCCCTGGCGGAAGAAGCGGTCAATATAGATGTCATAGCGAATGACCTGGCCGGGCTTGGGCAGTTCGCGATGGAACGTGACCTTGGCGTCCAGCAGGCGGTACATGGAACGGCCCTTGGTCTGGTAGTCGATGCCCAGCCAGGCGCCCAGAAAGAGGTCGGCCTGGCCGGCCTCGATGGCGACGCAGGTGGCGATGCGGCCGCCGTCCAGGTACCAGCCGTCGCTCAGGACGTCGTGTTCGGTAATCACGAAGCCGTGGCTCATGGGCTCGCCACCGACGTCGACGATGCGGTCGACCAGCATCAGCGGCTCGTCGGGGAGGCGCACCCGTGTCGGATGGCTGTCGATCTCGGCGAAGGCCGGCCCGAGCATGCGGCCGATCTGGCCGCGGGCGAACTCTAGGCAAGCCTCGCGATCGAAGGCGATCGGTTGGCGCGCGGCGGCGGGCGATGCTGCCGGTTGGGGCGCGGGCTGCGTGAGGGGCTGCGCCGGCGTGTGGTTGGTCGGCGTCGGGGCGGGCAGGGGCGTGCCGCCGAGTAGGCTGCCGAGCAGTTGGGTCTGCTGGGCGATGGCGGCGGCGAGGGCCTCATGGGCGCTCTGCGCGTAGGCCAGGTAGGCCTGATGGGCGGTGTGCTGGGCCTCGACCAGGGCGGTCTGGGCATCGAGCAGGCCCTGCAGCGCGGGCAGCGTGCCCGTGGGCACGAGGGGAGTGGGCTGAGCGTGCGACACGCTGACCTCCGGCGTGGGGATAGGGGCGCGCGCAGGCGCGGGCTCGGCGGCTGGCCGAGGC
>CAYRFM010000124.1:6117-18998 GCA_964423555.1 uncultured Holophagae bacterium
GGCAGGCTGCGCGGCGGGGCGGCGGGTTCGTCGACGACCTCCGCGAACAGCGGGTCGAGGTTGAGCGGGATGCCCTCCGCGGCCAGGCTGGCCAGGGCGCGCAGGAAATAGGTCTCGGCCTCGTTGTCGCTGCGGGTCAGGGCGACGGCGTGGAAGGCTTCGCCGCCCAGGATCTCGCGAATCATGCGGCTGCAGCTTGCCCCGGGGCCGATTTCGAGGAAGCAGCGGAAGCCGTCGGCGTGGGCCTGGCGGATCGTCTTGGGGAAGGCGATGCCATGGGCGGCCTGTTCGAGGATGCTGGCGGCGGCGCTCTCGCGATCGAGAGCGTAGCTGGCGCCGCGGGCGCCGCTGTAGAAACGCACGCCCACGGGCGGGTGGGTCTCGAAGAGGTGGTGGTCGTGGTAGCGGTTGGCGACGGGGGTCAGGACCTCGCAGTGGACGGCGACGATGCCCTCCAGCGGGAAGAAACGCGTGCCCATGGCGGCGACCAGCGCTTGGACAGCAGCGCGCTGGCCGCCGATGACGGATTCGCGCGGGGTGTTACTGATCAGCAAGTACGTGCGCGGATGCGCGGACAGGTGGGCGCGGACCTCGTCGGCGCCGCGCAGGACGACGCCGACGGTCCAGTCGACCGGCTCCTCGGCGGGCAGGTTCCAGAAGGCGCGCACCGCCTCGCAGTCACCGGCAAGCTGAGTGCGGAACAGATCGCTGTCGCGCGTTCGCAGGTGCATGGCATCGTGGTCGCGCCAGGCACCGGTGGCGAAGAGGGCGGCGGATTCGCCCAAGCTGTAGCCGATTGTCGCGCTTGGGCTTAGGCCGAAATGGCGCAAGGTGTCGTGAATCGCGATGCCCAAGGCGACCTGGGCGGAGAGCAGGGCGCGGAAGGCGGCACCGACATCGTTCGGAGTCTTGTCGCCCCAGAACAGATCGGGTCGCAGTTCCTCTTCCAGGTACAGGGTGCGGCGGTCCTGGGCCAGGAAACTGTTGGGCCAGCGCAGGGCGAGGGCGCGGCCCATGCCGTGGAAGTGGTTGCCTGAGCCGGGGTAGACGTAGGCCAGCGGGGCCTTGGGGCCAAGCGGCCGTTCGCGCCAGAAGAGCTGGCGGCGCTTCTGGGCGCGGGCGAAATCAGGATTGCTGGCGGGGGCATGGCCGGCCAAGGCCGCGCTCGCGGTTTCCAATAGAGCGTCCAGCTGTTCGGGACTTTCAGGTACGATCGCGAGCCAGTGGGCGGCGCCGGTGATTTGGTGGGTGTGCCACCAGTGTTGGCCCAGGCGCGCCAGTGGTTGTTCCGGGTCCTCTGCGCGCAATTGGCCGAGTTGGGCGAGCGCGGTGATCAGGCCTTCGCGCTGGGGCGCGCCGAGCACGAACAGCGTGCTGGTCAGCAACGGCAGCGGCGAGCGGTTGGGCTGGCTGGCGTCGTGGCCTTCCAGGATGACGACGGCGGTCTGCTGGCCGGCCAGGGATTGGACGGCGGCGACGCGGGCGCCGCGGTGGCGGTCGCGCAGCCAGTGGCGCGGTCGGCTGGGTAGGCGGTAGCCGTGGGGGTCGTCGAGGCCGGTCGGCTTCAGTCGGTGAGCGGGTAGGGCGCGGTAGTGCAGCGCCAGCAGTGCCTTGAAGACGGCGGCCAGGCCTTGGGCGGCACCGGTCAGACCCAGGTCCGCGGCGACGTCGCCGTGGCAGGGCTGGAGCTCGCCGGTGGTGACTTCGCTTGGCAGGGCGCGGGTGGCTGGTGTTTCCAAATAACCGAGGCGTCGCGGGTCGATGCCGGCATCGGCCAGCGTTTGGGTCAGCAGCGCGCCGCTGCTGCCATGGGCCTGGGCGCGAATGATGCCGTAGATGCGGTCGCCATCGCGCAGGGCATCGGCGCGGCGTTTGAGCACGAGGGCGACGGCGCCCTCGCCGTCGCTGAAGCCCTCGATCGGCGCGCGGGTCAGCAGGTGGCGGACGTCGCCGCAGAGGTCGACGGCGCTGACGAGGGCGAGGTTGAGTTCGCCGCGGGCGAGGCAGTCGACGGCGGCGCGCAGGGCCGCCAGACCGGCGTTTTCGTCCGCGGAGAGCGACAGGCAGGGCCCGCCGAAGCGGTACTCGCGGGCCAGGCGATGGGCGACCAGGCCGCCCAGTCCACCGAGCACGCGGTTGGCGTTGAGGGCCGGCGAGGCAGCGGCGCGGAGCTCGCGGACCCAAGCGGCCAGGGCGGGCTCGTCCAGGTTCAGGTCGAGCTCGCGGTTCCAGCGTGCGGCCCGTTCCGGCATGTCCCAGCGCAGCTGGTAGTTGGCGGTGTTGAGGTCGAGGCCGATGCCGGCAAAGAGGCCGCAATCGTCGGCCTGGGTCCTTTGGAAGCCGGCGTCGAGGAGCGCCTCGCGGCCAACGAGCATCAAGAGTGTTTGTTGGGGCAACATTTCGGCCAACTCGAGTGGCGGGATGCGGAAGGTGCCGATCGGCAATTCGAGGCTGCTGAGGAAATGGCCGGCCGGTGCCGCCAGGCCCCAGGCGTGGGCGGGGCTGGCATCAGGCATGGGGGCGGCGCCGATGAGATGTTCGGTCAGGGCGCGCAGGCCGCGCCAGGCACCGAAACTGCCGCCCAGGCCGATGACGGCGATCTCGCAGTCCGGCTCGGGCGCGCTCGGTGCCGGTTGGGGCCAGGCGTCCGGGCTGTATTGACTGATCAGCAGGTGGGCGTTGGTGCCGCCGAAACCGAAGGCCGAGACGGCGGCGCGACGGCTGCCGGCGCGCGCGGCCCAGGGGAGGGGTTCGCTCAAGACGCGGAAGGGGCTGTCTTCGAGGCCGAGCTTGGCGGCGGGCGTTTGGAAATTGCTGGTGGGTGGCAGTTGCCCGGCCTGCATGGCCAGCAGGACCTTCATCAGCGAAGCGGCGCCGGCGGCGGTGAGCAGGTGGCCAATCGTGCCCTTGACGCTGCCGATCACGCAGTGGTTGCCGGCGGGCACATCGGCCCAGAGTTGGCGCAGGCTCTGGAACTCGACGAGGTCGCCGAGCGGGGTGCCGGTGGCGTGGCACTCGATCAGTTCCGGTGCCCCGATGGCCCAGCAGGCCTCGCGGTAGGCCGCGCGCATGGCGCGCAGTTGGCCCTCGCTGCTGGGCGCCAGCAGGCTGCCATCGGTGTCGTTGGAAAGGCCCAAGCCCTCGATCACGGCATAGATGCGGTCGCCGTCGGCAAGGGCGTCGGCCAGGCGCTTGAGCACGAAAACGCCGGCGCCCTCGCCGACGACCAAACCGTTGGCGCGTGCGTCGAACGGCGCGGCCAGGCCGGTCTGGGAGAGCGCGCGCAGCTGGGAGAAACCCATTTGCGTGTAAAGGCAATCGGGCCGGCTGAGACCGCCGCTGAGGACGACGTCCAGGCGACCGGCGCGCAGCTCCTCGACGGCGAATTTGAGGGCGAACAGGGAAGAGGCGCAGGCGGCGTCCAGGGTATAGCACTGGCCACCGAGACCGAGCGCCTTGGCGATGACCCGCGCCGGCAGTGCGGCCGGGCGGCAGTCCCAGGGGTGAAACGGGGCGGGCGTGGCCTGCGGCGCTTGGCCGCAGACGGCGGCATCGAGGGCGCCGCCGAGCCAGTGGCGCGTCAGCGCCGAGGCGTGCTCAGTGGGCAGGACGATATTGCCGAGGATCACGCCGGTGCGGTGCTTGCGCGACTGGGGCACGACCGCGTCGCGCCAGGCCTGGGCGGCGGCGTAGAGGGCCAGTTTGAACAAGGGGTCGAGCTGGGCGACGAGTTCGGGTTCGATCGCCAGACCGGTGTAGTCCAGCGCCAAGGCTTCGTGGTCGACGAAACAGCCGTGGATGCCGGTGACCTGGTCGGGTGTGGGCTCGCCGGGCGCGTGGACGGCGTCGATCGGCACCCGTGAACGGGCGGGCGGCATGGGCCGCGCCACCGAGGCGCCGCGCGCTACGAGCTGCCAGTACTGGTCGGGGGTGGGGGCCTCGGGAAAGCAGCCGCCCATGCCCACAATCACCACCGGATTTTCTTGACTCATGAATGCTCCTGTGAGGGGTCGAGGGGGCGCGGCGCGCCCCGCGGATCAGTTCGCGACTTCCTGTAACAGGAACCTGGACCGATAGGCCTCGTGCAGCGAGGCGTCAAGCACGCACTCGTAGCCCTCGAGACGGGCGATCAGCGCGCCCTCGGTGTCGAAGATCTCGATCTCGCACAAGGCCTTGTTGCGGCCGGACTCGCGCACTGCGCCGACCAGGCGCACGTGGTTGGGGCGGCGCGGGAAGCGGCCGAAGAGGCGCAGGCGCTCGACGGCGACGGGCAGGCTGGGCACGCCGTGTTGACGAACGCCCCACAGCACCATCATCTGGAAGGCGCAGTCGAGCACCAGGGGATCGGCCAGCCAGCTGCGGCGCAGCGGCTCGGCCATCCAGCGGTCGGCCAGCGGCGCGGCGGCGGCGGTGACGGCAATCGCGCGTGCGGAGCAGCCGTCGATGCTTTCGATACCCTGGAAGTGGGGACCGTGGAAGAGGGTCTCGTAGACGGCCTCTTCGGCCTTCCAGGCTTCGGTCGGTGCTTGCAGGCGCGGCGCCTCGGCGGCCTGGACGCCGGCGTCGTTGAGCACGACTTCGATCTGACAGCGCGGCAGCTTGCGCTGCTCGTCGCGGGTGAAGAGCTGGACGGGCACGATCAGCTCGCCGGCTTGGTGGCTGTGCGTGCCGGCGGCGAAGTGCAGTGCCACGCTTTCGCCTGCGCCGAGGGTGATGCCCTTGAGCACGCGGAAGTTGCGGAAGCCGGCAAACTGGTAGCCCAGCTGCTGGATCATGGCCGCATGGCTGCACCACTCGATCATCATCACCGCGGGCAGCACGGCCTTGCCGCCGATGACGTGGGAGCGCAGGAAGGGGTGACTGTCGAGGGACAGTTCGAGGCCGAAGACTTCCTCCAGCTCACCCAGCGCAATCGGCGCAGCGGGCGCGCTGGCGGGCTGATCGACCTGGCCGAGAATGACGATCTCGGCCGGACCGTCGGTGGCGGTGGTCAGTTCGTCGGCCAGGTAGCGGGCGCCAGCCTCAATGTCGATCACGCCGATGCCTTCGCTGGCGAACAGGTTCTTGAGCTCCGGCGTGACCATGCCGCCATCCCAGGGTCCCCAGTTGACGGCGACGGTCCTACAGGTCGGGCGGCTGGTGCGCAAGGTAGCGGCAGTCTTGTTGAGGACCTCGTTGGCCATGGCGTAATCCACCTGGCCGGTGCGGCCGAAGCGGCCGGTCGAGCTGCTGAACAGCGCGACGGCGGTCAGTGGGTCGGCGGCGGTGGCGGTCAGGAGATGCTGGAGACCGCGGGCTTTGGTGCCGAAGACGAGGTCGAACTGTTCCTCGGTCTTGTCCTCGATGCGGCGATCGGCGAGGACTCCGGCGCCGTGGACGAGGCCGCGAATGGCGCCAAAGCGCTGGCGCAGCTCGGCGACGGTCGTGGCGACCGCGGCGCCATCGCGCAGGTCGAGCTGTTGGTAGTGGACGGTGGCGCCGCTCTGGCGCATGGCGGCCAGCATTTCGCGCTTCTCGCGCTGTTCGCGGAAGGCGCGGTAGTCGGCCTGCAGCTCTTTGGGCGAGCGTTTGTCGGGGCTACGGGCCAGCAGCGCTTGCTTGAGCTCGGCCTCCGTGTGGAGGTTGGCGGCCCAGGCGGGCTCCTGTTCGTCGGGGGCGGCGCCGCTGCCGAGCAGGATCAAGGTCGGTTGGAAGCGGCGCGCCAATTCCAGCGCGCAGGCGGCGGTCACGCCACGGGCACCGCCGCTGACCAGGACGACGTCGCCGCGGCCAAAGGGCGCTTGCTCGGTCGCGGTGACTGGGCGCTGTTCGAGGGCGACGGTGACCAAGCCCTCGGCATGGATACCGACCTCGACCGCGCCGCGGCTGGTGATGAGCGGGAGCGCCCGTTCGAGCGCGGTCGCGGTGCTCAGTTCGGGGGCCAAGTCGAGGGCGCGCACGGCCAGGTCCGCGAATTCGTGGGCGGCGGTTTTGGCAAGACCGGCCAAGGCGCCCTGGAGCGGATTGGCGCTGGTACCGGCAAAGCCGAGCTGGCCGTCTAGGCGGGTCAGGGTGGTCAGGAAACCCTGGTCGCCGGCGGCGCGCAGGTGGGTGGCGAGCTTGCTGACGAGCATCAGGGCGCCGCGCAGGTGCGCTTCGTCGCATGTCGCGTCGGCCAACAGCAGGAGGCCGTCGAGGCGGGCCGGCACGCTAAGTGCGCGCAGTTCCGTCGCGCTGCCCAGGGCAACGCTGCAGCCGCGTTGGCTGAACTGCTGGCGCAGCGCTTCGCCGAGGCCATCGCCTGAGTCGAGGATCCAGATCGAGGCGCCCTCGCGCAAGCGCAGGGCTTGGGCCTGCTCGCGCAAGGGGACGAGGCAGGGGATACTGCGCTCCAGTGCGGCGGGCTGGCGGGTCGCGAGGGGCCGGGTAACGGCGACCGGTGGTGTCGACGTGGGCGCGGCGGCGCCCTGGTCGAACCAGGCGATGATCTCGGCCAGGGTGTGAAGGCCGCCCAGTTCGTCGGGCTTGGGTTCACGCAGGCCAGGTAGCGCTTCGGCCAGGCCGGAGAGGATTTCTACGCGTTTGATCGAATCGATGCCCAGGTCGCCTTCGAGGTTCATGGCGGGGTCGAGCATCTCGGCGGGGTAGCCGGTCTTTTCGGCGACGACGGCGAGCAAGGCCTGTTCGATGCGGGCGCGACCGGCGCCAGCGGAAACCTGAGGCGCGGCGGCTGGCGCCGGCGCGGTGGCGCTGAGGGCGGCGACGATTTCGCCCAGCGTGCGGAAACTGGCGGCCCGATCGGGTTTGATCTCGGGCAGGTTGGGCAGCCGCTCGGCCAGGGCCGAGAGGATCTCAACGCGTTTGATGGAATCGACGCCTAGGTCGCCGTCGAGGCTCATGGTCATGTCGAGCATGTCTTCGGGGTAGCCGGTCTTCTCGGCGACCACCGCGCGCAGGGCGTGCTCGGCCTGGTCGCTGGCCGGCCCAGCCGGAACAGCGCGAGCGATGGGGGCAGCGGCCACGGGCACCGTTTTCACGACCGGAGCCGCGCTGGCGAGGCAGTTGACAATATCCGCAAGGCTGACGAAGCTGCCCATGCGATCGGGCTCGACCGCAGGCAGGCCTGGCAGGCTTTCCTGGAGGGCGGAGAAGATTTCGACGCGCTTGATCGAGTCGATGCCCAAGTCGCCATCCATGCTCATGCCGGGGTCCAGCATCTCGGCGGGGTAGCCGGTTTTTTCGGTGACGATGCGCAGCAGGGCGGCAGTGACGGTGGCGCTGTCGTGTCGCGGACGAGCAGGCGAGGCCGCGACTCCGGCGGTAGGTTCTTGAGGTACGAGGGCGATGATCTCGGCCAGGGTCGCGATGCGGCCGATGCGGTCGGGCTCGAGCACCGGCAGGCGCGGTTCGGCCTCGTGCAGGGCGGAGAAGATCTCGACCCGCTTGATGGAGTCGATGCCCAGATCGGCGTCCAGCGCCATTTGCGGTTCGAGCATATCGACGGGGTAGCCGGTCTTTGCGGCGATCACGCGCATCAGGGTCGCGCTGAAAGCAGCGCTGGCTGCGGGTGCGGGTGCGTCCAGGGCCACCGCCGCCACCACGGGGGCAGCGAGCGGGGCCGGGGCGACTTGGGCGACCGGGGCGGCAGCGACAGCTGCCGCGACAGGCGGAGCCGGGGCGACCGGGCGGGTCAGTGCCGGTGCGGGCACGACTTGCGGCATCGCGAAGTTGCCGCCGAACATGGCCTGTTGTTGCTGCTGGACAAGCGCCAGTAACGTGCGGTTGGCGGATTCCTGACCCTGGAGGAACTGCGCATGGAGGCGGGCCGTGTCTTCCTGGAGTTTCTGCAGCACGGCGATGTTGCGCTGGCTGGCTTCGATCAACTCGGTCACATGGGCGGGCAGAGCGGCGGGCGCTGATGCCTGGGGTGGCTGTGCGGAAGCAGCGGAACTCAAGTGGGGCACCTCATGGGTCGGGGTTGGCGCGGCGCTCGGGGCGGGCGCGCTCACAGGGGTCGCGAGAATCGGCGCCAGCGGGCGGCGCGCGGCGGCGCGGGTCTCCTCGCTGACGTAGTTGGCGCCGCTGATCGGCACGATCAGGCTGGCCTTGGCGGGGATGGGGCGCGCTTGGCGGGTAGCGGCGTTCTCCCAGCGGCTCAGGTCGAGGTCGTGGCCCAGCGAGGCCAGATGGGCCAGCACTCGAGCCAGGTCGAATGTGCCGAGGCGCTTGCCAGAGGAGGCGTCGACGGCCATGGCTTCGTGGGGCGTGCCCTCGAGAATGCTCTTGACCAGGCCGGTCAGACGCGCGCCGGGTCCGACCTCGAGGAAGGTGTCGACGCCGTCGGCGAACATGTTGCGGATCTCCTGGACGAACTCGACCGGCTTGGAAAGCTGGTTGGCCAAGAGGTTGCGGGCATCCTCGGGCTGGGTCGGGTAGGGGAGGCCGGTGGTGTTGCTGTAGACGGGCTTCTGGGCTTCCATGAAGTTGACCTTCTGCAGTTCCGCGAAGAACGGCTGGCTGGCCTGAGCGACGAGGGTGCTGTGGAAGGCGGCCGCGACGGGCAGGCGCTTGCTGCGCATGCCGGCGGCGTGGAGTTGGCGGGCGGCGCGCTCGATCTCGGCGGTCGCGCCGGAGAGGACGATCTGATCGGGCGCGTTCTTGTTGGCGAGCACCAGGTCGAAACCCTGCTCGGCGACAAGGGCTTCGACTTTTGCGAGCGGCGCGCGCACGGCCAGCATGGCGCCGCGATCGCCGTCCCCGCTGGCCATCAGCTTGCCGCGCAGGCGCGAAAGCAGGTAGAGCGCGTCGGCGTCGAAGCGCTCGGACGCGCACAGCGCGGGGATCTCGCCGTAGCTGTGACCGGCGGCGGCATCGGCCACAACGCCAAAGGCGTCCAGCACTTTGAGCAGGCCGATGGAAACAGCCCCGATGGCAGGCTGAGCATGTTCGGTGCGGCGCAGCACTTCCTCGTGGCGTTTGGCGTCCTCATCGCCCCAGCAAGAGGGCGGGTAAATCAAGCGTGTCAGCGGGCCTTCATCGCCAAAGTCCTCGCAGTCGGCAAAGGCCTTGTCGACATCGGCCAAGACTTTGCGCATGACGGGGAAGCGGCAGGCCAAATCGCGCAACATATGGCAGTATTGGCTGCCCTGACCGGGGAAAAGCAGGCCCAGCTTGCCGCGGCGCGGACCGTGGCCGAAGAAGATGCCCTCGGGCGCGTTCCAGCTGTCGCGGTCCGAGAATTTTTCCAGCAGGTTCAGCGCGTTGGCGCGGATGCGGGCCAGGTCGGTCTTGCCTTCTTCGACGAGCAGCAGCAGGCGGAAGGGGGCGTCGGCGGTGAATTGGCGCAGTTGGGCGGCGGCGAGGTCGCGCAAGGGCTCCCAGGCGAGCGTGACGTCTAGGTGTTCGAGCCGCTGGCGCAGTTGTGCGCGATTTGCGCCCGTGAACGCCAGGATCTGGACTTGGCCGTCCCAAAAGATTTCTGTCTGGGCGGGGTACGCTTCAACGACGCAGTGGAAATTGCTGCCGCCGAAGCCGAAGGCGCTGACGCCGGCGCGACGGGGCGCAGGCCCGGCGACCCAGGGTCGGGCCGCGTCGTTGAGGAACAGCGCGCCGTCCTCGCGCAGCAAGTGTTCGAGTGGGCGGTCGACCTTGAGGGTCGGCGGCAGGACGCCGTGGCGCAAGGAGAGCACGGCCTTGATCAGACCGGCCGCACCGGCGGCGGCCTTGGTGTGGCCGATTTGCGACTTGACGCTGCCCACCGCGCCCCATGGGCCACGACCCTCGGCGCTGCCGAAAACCTCGCCCAGGGCGCCAACTTCGACGGCGTCACCGACCTTGGTGCCGGTGCCGTGACCCTCGATCAGACCGATCTCGCGAGGGTCGACGCCCGCCGCCTGATAGGCGCGGCGCAGGGCGCGAATCTGACCGCGGGCGCTGGGCGCGTAGATGGCGTTGCCCTTACCGTCGCTGGAGGAACCGACGCTGCGCAGGGTGGCGAGGATGCGGTCGCCGTCGCGCTCGGCTTCGGCGAGGCGCTTGAGCACCAGCAGGCCGGCGCCCTCGCCGAGGATCGTGCCATCGCCCTCGGCGCTAAACGGCCGCGCGTCGCCGCTGGGCGAGAGCGCGGGCGTCTTGGAGAAGCACATATACATAAAGATATCGTTGAAGGTATCGATCCCGCCGGTCAGAACCATGTCGGCCTTGCCGGACCAGAGCTCCATGGCGGCCAAGTTGACCGCGGCCAGGGCGCTGGCACAGGCGGCGTCGGAAACGCAGTTCGTGCCGCCCAGGTCCAGGTAGTTGGCGATCCGGCCAGCGACGACGTTGCCGAGCAGGCCCGGGAAGCTCTGTTCCTGCCAAGGCACGAAGCCGTCGGCGATGCGCTGGACCAGCTCCTCGGTGCGGGCCTCGTCGAGACCTGCGGCCAACAGCGCCTTGCGCCAGACGGGATGGCCCAATCGAGCGCCCAAGGGAATGACCAGTTCAAGCGTGCCGGTCACGCCGAGGATGCAGCTGACCCTCTCGCGGTCAAAATCGCGATTTTGACCGTAGCCGGCATCCTCCATGGCCTCGCGCGCGACCATCAGGCCGACCAGCTGCGAGGTGTCGGTCGCCTCTAGCGATTTGGGCGGGATGCCGTACTTGAGCGGTTCAAAGGCCTGGGGTTTGAGGAAGCCGCCGCGACGGGCATAGGTGTGGTCTGGCCTCTTAGGATCGGGATCGTAGTAGTCGGCCGGGTCCCAGTGCGAGCCCGCGGGGATATCGGTGATGCAGTCGCGACCGTTGAGGATGTTGGCCCAGAACTGGTCGGGATCGTCGGCCATGGGAAAGCGGCAGGCCATGCCGATGATGGCCAGGGGTTCCCGTTCCAACTGTTTTTTCACGTGAAGTACTCCTGCAGCCGAGCGTCTTCTTGGACACTGGCGCGTTCAAGCTCGGGGGTGAGCGGAAAACCTTGGTGGCGCAGCGCGTTGACCCGGGTCAGGTAAGCGGCCCCATAAAGGATGTTGCGGGCGACCGCGACGACCTGGCGCTGTTGCCAAGCTTCGAGGCAGCTGCCCTTGACCCACTCGTTGAAGGCGCCCATGGCCGGACCGCACCAGACCTGGAAGTCGATCTTGCGGTCGGGGTCGCCACTGTTGGCCCAGCCGGAGGATTTGCCCAGGTACCAGCGGAAGACGAGCGCCATCTGGTGCTTCGGGTCGCGGTCGGCGCGCTCGAGTTGGGCGGGGTCGCGCTCGAGGAAGAAGGCGCGGGTCTGCGACCAAATCTCGTCCAGCGGGGCGCGGAAAATCTTGGTTTCGAGCTGGCTGCGCTCGCTGGCCGGCAGGCTTTGGATGCTGTCGTGGGCGCGGTAGAGTTCGTAGAGCTTCTGGGCGCGCATGGGGAACATCGTGCCGCGCTTGAGGACTTGCAGGTTGACGCCCATCTCGAACATATCGGCGGCAGGGGCCATGGCGACATCGGCCTGCTCGGCGCTGGCGAGCATCTGGCGGACCAGGTCGGAGGTGCCGGCCTCGAGGCAGGCCTGGTGGGCCGAACCGACGAGCACGTAGGCGGCGCCCATGGCGTAGGCGGCAGCGGCGGCGGCGGGTGTCGAGATGCCGCCGGCGAGGCCGATGCGCAAGGGGTTGGCAAAACCGTAATCGGCCTGAAGGCGGTCGCGCAGGGCCATCATCGTCGGGAACATCGTCAGTGCTGGGCGGTTATCCGTATGGCCGCCGCTGTCGGCTTCGGCGGTCAGGTCCTGGGCCAGCGGGATGCGTGCGGCCAGCTGAGCTTGCTCGGCGGTGAGGTGGCCTTGGGCGACGAGTTGGTCGAGGATTTTCTGCGGCGGTGGCGAAAGGAAGCGGGTAGCGACCTCGATGCGGCTGACCTTGGCGACCAACTGGTTGGGGGCCACGATCCGGCCCATGGCATCGAGGTGAATGCCGTGGGTGCGATAGCGCACGACGGCAGGGGTTAAGCTGAGGTAAGCGGAGGCTTCGACCCGGCGCACGCCGTGCGCCAACAGCAGGTCGCAGACCCGTTCCTCCCAGGCGGGCTCCTGGGGGGCATGGATCAAGTTGATGCCGAAACTGAGTGGCCCGAGGTTGCGGCCAAGGCGTTGGATCGTCTCGTCGATGCGCTTGGGCGAGAGGCCGGCGGCACCAAAGAAGCCCAGCATGCCGGCGGAGGCCATGGCCTCGACGATCTCGGCGCTGCCGATGCCGTTAGCCATGGCCCCGGATACATAAGCATAGCGCAGACCGTGATCGGCGCGGAAGGAAGCGTCACCCAACGCGTTGGGCAGGACGGCGGGCACGAAACCCAGGACCGGCAAGCCGGTTTCGCCGCGAACACCGTCGGTGGCGTCAACCAGACGCGGGCCATCGGCGTGACCGACGATCAGCAGGGGGCGGTCGAGATTCCCCAACAGGCGGCTGGCACAGGCTTCGACTGGGGGTTGGGGGCCTGGATGCCAAGTTCCCAACACAGCGGGCGAATCGACGCCAATCAAGGCACGCCCTGCGGAGTAACGATCCGTCATCTAATGGCACCCCCACCGAGAAACCGGGCCATCGTTGATACCTTGCCCGCGCGTAAGCCGGAAGCAGACTTGGGCGGCAACGGTGAAAGCGCCAATGAAAAACATGGGCGCTAAACAGCCCATAATGAGCTTTTGGCGGAGAAATGTCAAGGATCGGGTAATAGTACGACTTTGTCAGGTTGGCTAGGCCAACACTTTTACGCCGGCTCCGCCCCACAATCGTGTTCCATCCGGAGAAGGCAAGCCTGGCGGCTTACCGCACTTTTCCTGGCTTCGCGGACCAGTTGTGTTCCCTGCGACCAGGGTATGTCGGCGGGTCATCACCAACCTGACAAAGTCGTAATAGGCGGGGGATTGCTCCTTCTTTGCAAAA
>CAYRFM010000125.1:0-18790 GCA_964423555.1 uncultured Holophagae bacterium
TGAATGGCAGGAAAAGCGAGGTGAAGCGTCCGCCGCGATAGGCAACACCTATGGTCCCGCGGAGCATGGGGGGAAATATCGACCCTCCGCCCGGCGCAAGACTGCATCCTGGGTCGGACCCTTTCGACGAGGTCCTGACTAGAGCTTTGCCGAAAAGGTCGTCTCCATTCGACGTTTGGCAAAAAACAGAATCATTTCAGAGGAACGCTCCCGGAGTTACGCTCTACTGAAAAAACCGTTTGAATATTCACCCGCCGCCCGGCGCAAGATTGCATCTTGCGCTCCAGCAGCTACAGCGCCTGCGGGACCTTTTCGGCTAGGCTCTGCCCTGATCAACAACCTGACAAAGTCGTACTAGGCGGACTTGGCGTTCAGGACAAGTTACCTTATAATAGCGATAGGCCGCGTCTAGGGATCCTCGTGATCCCTGGCGTGGCCTTTTGTGTTTTAGCATCTCCAAGGAGCGAACCATGAACATGATCCGCGAGGACTTTGTCCCGCACGTCTACGAGCGACTGGCACCCGAGGCCATGCAAGCCCGCAGCCGCCAGTTCTACGAACATCTCAACAGTCGCCGCACCGTGCGCGAATTTTCGGCCGACCCGATCCCCGCGGGCGTGCTCGAGAACATCGTGCTGGCCGCCGGCACCGCGCCCTCGGGTGCCCATCTCCAGCCCTGGTTCTTCTGCATCATCCAGGACCCGGCCATCAAGAGCGCGATTCGCGCCGCCGCCGAGAAGGAGGAGCACGAGAACTACGAGCGCCGCATGTCGCAAGCCTGGCTGGATGATCTCAGGCATTTGGGCACCGACGAGCACAAGGAGTACCTGGAGATTGCACCGGCGTTGATCGCGGTGTTTCGGCAGAACTACCGGGTCATCGACGGCGAGCACCGCAAGAACTATTATGTCGGCGAGTCCGTCGGCATCGCTTCTGGCCTGTTGATCGCCGCCATCCACACTGCCGGTTTGGTGACCCTGACCCACACCCCTAGCCCCATGGGCTTCCTCAACGAAATTCTCGACCGTCCCAAGAACGAAGTGCCTATCCTGCTGATGCCCGTGGGTTATCCCCAACAGGATACACGCATTCCCAACCTGACCCGCAAACCGCTTGAGGAGATCATGAAGGTCTATTGAGATCAAAGCCGCGCGCTGGGCCGCCCGCGGCACAATCGATCCCTGAGTGGAGACCCTTTATGGACGGAGCATTTCGAGCAAATCCCCACGACGAAACGTGGCAGAGAGCTGCTGTAGTGAGATCTCCCGTGAGCCATAACACTGCCTGATCGCATCTTCCAGCTGTGATGTCGCTTGCGTATGATAGTGTGCTGCATGATCCTCGAATTGTTGCGCCAATGCCGCAAAAGACTGGTGGTGGACCTCTCCAAGCCGCGATTGCTGATCTGCTATGAGCGCGCGACCCATGAGCATCGAAAGATAGTGAGAGGCGTAGGGCAGGAATACTGGGGGCGTGGCAACGCTGGGGCGCTTTCGTTCATTCTCGGCGGTGCGATAAATCAGGACCGCCAGAACTGCCTGGGCCGCATTCAACCCCTTAAAAATATCCTGATAGAGCTTGCCGAAATGTTCACGGCGCAGAAACTTGGCCTGGTGGGGCCGCTCGCGCCAGATGGCCAGAACGGCCTCCGCCACGGTGGCTGACGACAATATGTGAGGGCCACTTCCGCTCTCCTCGCGCTGGAGTTTATAGGTGTAGCCAAGCTGTTTGATCCCTATCTCCAATTCCCGTTGCATGGTGTCGTTCGAGTGAAGGTCGCGCAAATCGACAGGATTTTGGCTATTGGTCGCGAACGTAATGTCGTGGACGAAATCTTGGTTCTCTTCGGATAACTGATAGGCTCGGATCATCACATAGGCGGATTGAGCTGCAGGAGCGTTCTGACCACACAGCACTTCGTGAATCGTCTTACAGGTCTGGCCCCCGTTGATGATCTGCATGTTCTTAAGCGTTATCTTGGGATCGATCTGTTGAAAGGCGTTATAGTCAAATTTGTCGCACACGACGGTCAAACCGTTATTGTAGAAATAGAACTTGTCGGATTTATCTGAGCTCAAGGTTGTCTGGATAGCCTGGTTTACTCGGTTTTGGTGGAGGCCAAGGTAGCGTCGGATATTGCGCTGCAGCAAGCGATCGCCGTGTCGCTCAAAGAGGTCCGCGATTTGGGTGACAGACACGCGTCCCAAAAATACGCGCATGAAATTCATGTCCTCAACGATATAACGGCCGCTGAGCTGGAGGGTGACGTCCACCGGCGTTGTGCGGCTCAAGATTTGAACGATGGCATCGTGATTGAAGTGAACGAACTCGAGCTTGCCGGCATAAGCCTGTTCCGCCTGGTCGATCCAGCCTTGAGCGACCTGGTTCCAACGGGCGCCATTGTTGCACAACACAACTCTGACCCTGGGAATATAGCCCTCGCCAATTAAAGAGCGAATCTCTTCGACTTTCGGTTTGAGCCTGGGGTTAAGGGTGGCCTGGCGGTAGGGATCAAACAGGAGCTGTACGGTAGCGATCGCTTTCTGGATATCGTTTTCAGGGAAATTTGCTGTCCCTTCGAGGTTCCTGATCTTGTATTTTCCCTGAAACAGCGTCACCTGGAACTCGCCATCGTCGATCTCGCCAAGCTGCAAGCCATCCACGCCAGCATCCTGACCTCCATCCGTCAGTAGCTCCATGCTTTCGTTCAAGGGGATGTCTAGAAAGTGAGCCATGCACAGTAGCACAAAGCCTGCGGAGCGACGGCGGGTTTCATCGCCATAGGGCAACCAATCAGAATGTTCCGCCAGCATCGTGGAGATTTGCTGATCGATAATACCTGCGTTGATATTCATGACCCCCCCTTACATACTTTCCGCCATTATAGAACCGCTAGGCTCAAAAGCGGTGGTCCGAATGTGTGCCGATCCGCGAATTGGGTGACAATCCCATCCTTGCGACCCTGGCACCAGCGTGGTACAACTGGTTCCACCGCCATGCGGCATCTGGATTGCGAGGACTTGCCATGAGCGCCCATCACCCGATCGTTTTACCCGACGCCGAGACCCTGGCCAGCTTGCCGCCCGACGGTGGTGCCGCTTATAACCGCCTGGTCTTCGAGAGCAGTCCTTATCTGTTGCAGCACGCCGCCAATCCCGTCGACTGGTACCCATGGGGCGACGAGGCCTTTGAGCGTGCTCGCCGCGAGGACAAACCGATCTTCCTCTCGATCGGCTATGCCACCTGCCACTGGTGCCACGTCATGGAGCGCGAGAGCTTCGAGGACGAACGCGCCGCCGCGGCGCTCAACCAGGTCTTCGTCTGCATCAAGGTCGACAAGGAAGAGCGGCCCGATCTGGATGACGTCTATATGAGCGCGACCCAGGCCATGACCGGTCACGGCGGTTGGCCGATGACGGTGATGCTGACCCATGACAAGCGGCCGTTCTTCGCCGGCACCTACTTCCCGCGCGAGAGCCGCGGCGGCCGCATCGGGCTGATCGAGCTCGTTCACAGGGTTGGCAACGCCTGGTCGAACCAGCGCGAAGTCCTGGTCGGCGAGGCCGGGCGCATTGCCGAGCACCTGGCCAAGACAACCACGACCATGCCGGGCCGCGCGCTCGATCTCGCCACCCTGCGCACCGCTTACACCCAGCTGGCCGACCGCTTCGATGACGAACACGGCGGCTTTGACAGCGCACCCAAGTTCCCCACGCCCCATAACCTGACCTTCCTGCTGCGTTACGGCCTGCGCAGCGGCGAGCCACGCGCGCATGAGATGGTCGCCGAGACGTTGCGCGCCATGCGCCGCGGCGGGATCTTCGACCATGTCGGCTTTGGCTTCCACCGCTACAGCACCGATGCCCACTGGCTGCTGCCGCACTTCGAGAAAATGCTCTACGACCAGGCCCTGCTGGCGATTGCCTACCTCGAGGCCAGTCAGGTCTGCGCAGCGCCCGAGCTCGGTCTGGTGGCCCGCGAGATCTTCACCTATGTGCTGCGCGACATGACCGACGCCAACGGCGGTTTTTATTCCGCCGAGGACGCCGACAGCGAAGGGGAGGAGGGCAAATTCTACGTCTGGAAACCCGAGGAGGTCCACGCGGTGCTCGGCGCCGAGGAAGGTGCGCTGTTCTGCCAGGTCTACCAGATCGTGCCCGGTGGCAACTTTCGCGACGAGGCCTCCGGCCACCGCAGCGACGACAGCATCGCCCACCTGTCGGCAGAACTGGATGCGGTCGCGAGCCGTCTGGGTCTGCCGCTCGAAGCGCTGCGAACCCGCCTCGAGTCGGCCCGGCAGCGGCTCTTCGAACACCGCCGCGCCCGCATCCACCCGCTCAAGGACGACAAAATTCTCACCGACTGGAACGGCCTGATGATCGCCGCCCTGGCAATGGGCGCGCGCATCCTCGGCGAGCCGGTTTACGGCGAGGCCGCCGCCAAGGCCGCGCGTTTCATCCTGACCGAGCTGCGCGACGGCGACGGCCGCTTGCTGAAGCGGCATCGCGCCGGCAAATCGGGCCTGGTCGCCCACCTCGACGATTACGCCTTCATGATTTGGGGCCTGCTTGAGCTCCATGCCGCCAGCGCCGAAACCCAGTGGCTAGAGCAGGCACTGCAGCTTGCCGCCTGTGTCGAAGCCCACTTCAATGACGCTCACGCGCAGGCCTACCACTTCACCGCCGACGACAGCGAACAGCTGTTCATGCGCACCGCCACCATCTATGACGGGGCGCTGCCGTCGGGCAACAGCGTCATGGCCATGAACCTCTTGCGGCTCGGCAAACTGACCGGCGAACCGCGCCATACCGAGCGGGCCGCCGCCATCATCGCGGCTTTCTCCGGTCAGGTCGGCCACTATCCCAGCATGAGCAACCACCTCATGGCCGCGCTCGACTTCCTGTTTGGGCCGACCAGCGAGGTCGTCGTCGTCGGCCCGCGCGGTGGCGCGGAGACCCAGGCACTGTTGGCCGCACTGGGGGCGCGCTTTTCCGCCGCGACCGTCGTGCTGGCCCGCGAGCCGGACGACGAGTCTGTCGATCGCATCGCCCCGTTCACAGCCGCCATGACCGCCCTCGAAGGCCGCGCAACCGCCTATGTCTGCCGCGATTTCACCTGTGCGCGACCCGTCCACAGCGTCGCCGAGATGCTCGCTTTACTGACGCCCTCCGAGTCCTGATTCAAAAAAACTGGTCTGACTGGACGTGAATTTCGGTATAATTGTCCGATCCATGGAAACCTTAACCAAGGAATCAAACGAAAGGATGGACTGAACTATGAGTTGGGATGATCAAGAAGACAATACAGTCTACAAAGTCGTAATCAACCACGAAGAACAGTACTCCATCTGGCCCGCCGACCGTGAAAACGCGTTGGGCTGGAAAGATGCCGGCAAATCTGGCAACAAACAGGAGTGCCTGGACTATATCGAACAGGTTTGGACGGACATGCGCCCCCTGAGCCTGCGTAAGAAAATGGAAGAAATGGAGCGCAACCAGAACGAGTGCTAAGGCTCCGCTTCTGGCACCTTTTTTCCCAACACCGAGTCCGCGCCCCGTGCGTTGGCTCGGTGTTTTTCGTTTTGGCATGCTCAGATCCGCCAGCTTCGCTGCGTTTCTCGAGGATTGTGATGTTACAATGGTGAATGGTTTCCCCGTGGCCTTGCCTAGCTTGCGTTCGGACGATCCCGCATCCTCGTTTATATTTTTTGATTGGAGAGGTTAGAAGCCTATGGCGCCTGCTGATTTTGACGACGAGCTTAATCCGAGCTTCGACAACGAACCTGGTGATCTGGAGGGTGCGGCCGAGTTACGGGAATTGGCGATCCTGCCGATGCGCAATGTCATCGTCTTTCCATTCATGGTCGTGCCGGTCACGGTTGGCCAGACGCGCTCGCAAAAGCTGGTAGAGGACGCCTATCTCGGCGATCGCACGATCGGGATCCTGGGCATGAAGAGCCCCAAGGAAAAGGAGCCAGGCCCCGAAAACCTCTTTACCGTTGGCACCGTCGCGCGCATCTTGCGCCTCATGAAGGCCCCCGACGGCAAGCTCCATATCCTCGTCCAAGGTGTCGAAAAAATGACCGTGGAGCGCTTCCTCTGCGAGGAGCCCTACATCCGCGGGCAAGTGCGCGTCCTCCACGACATCACCCCCGCGCAGGGCGATGTCGAGGCCGAAGCCTTGCGGGTCAACCTGGTCAGCCTCTTTCGCCGCATGGTTTCCGTCATGTCCTACATGCCCGACGAGCTGGCCAATTCGGTTTCTCAGACGCGCCAGTATCGCCAAATGGCTTACCTGCTGTGCGCCAGCATCCGACTCGAGTTGGCGGTCGCTCAGGACCTGTTGGAGATGACCGAGGTCGTCGACAAGCTGCGGCGTTTGACCGAAGTCATCAATCACGAGCTCGATGTCCACGAACTCGGTAAGAAGATTCAGAGCGACGCCCGCACCGAAATGGACAAGGCGCAGCGCGAGTACTTCCTGCGCCAGCAGCTCAAAGCCATCCAGCGCGAGCTGGGTGAGGAGGGCGAGAGCCAGATCAAGGCCGAGGAGTTTCGGGCCAAGATCGAGGCCGCCGGCATGCCCGAGGAAGCCAAGACCGAAGCCCTGCGCGAAGTCAGCCGCATGGAGAAGATCCCCGAGGCATCCGCCGAATACGGCGTGATCATGACCTATCTGGATTGGATCACCAGCCTGCCCTGGCAGCAGACGACCGAAGACAAGCTGGATATCGACTTTGCCCGCAAAGTCCTCGACGAGGACCACTACAATCTGGTCAAGGTCAAGGAGCGGATCCTCGAGTACCTGGCCGTGCGCAAACTGCGCATGGAACGGGCGGCGCTGCGCCGTGAGAGCGGCGTCAGCGACGAACCCCACGACTACCTGCGCCGCGAACGCGAGGGCGCGATCCTCTGCTTCGTCGGCCCTCCTGGCTTGGGCAAAACCTCGCTCGGCCAATCGATCGCCCGCGCGCTCGGCCGCAAGTTCCACCGCATGAGCCTGGGCGGGATCCGCGACGAGGCCGAGATCCGCGGCCATCGCCGCACCTATATCGGCGCTATGCCGGGGCGTTTCGTCCAGGCTCTGCGCCGGGTCGGCACCAAGAACCCCGTTATCATGTTGGACGAAATGGACAAGATCGGCAGTGACTGGCGCGGCGACCCCAGCTCGGCCCTGCTCGAAGTCCTGGACCCCGAACAGAACCGCGAGTTCCGCGACCACTACCTGGACGTGCCAATCGATCTCTCCCAGGTCATGTTCATCGCAACCGCGAACGTGCTCGATACCATTCCCGCCGCGCTGCAGGACCGGCTCGAGGTCCTGCGCCTGTCCGGTTACACCGACGCGGAAAAACTCAAAATCGCCGAGGACTACTTGCTGCCGCGCCAGGTCCGCGAGAACGGCTTGCAGGAGGACGAGATCAGCGTGACCTCCGAGGCGCTGACCAAACTGATCCACGAATACACGCGCGAGGCCGGGGTCCGCGGCTTGGAGCGCCAGGTCGGCGCTCTCTGCCGCAAAGTCGCGGTCAAGATCGCCAAGGCCGAGGTCCCCAACTACAAGGTCAGCGAGGCCGCGGTGCTGGAGTTGTTGGGCAAACCCCACTTCAACTACGACCAGGCCGAGCGCCTTGAAATCCCCGGCATCGCCACGGGCCTGGCCGTCACCGCCGTCGGTGGCGATATCCTCTTCGTCGAGGTCACCGGCATGCCCGGCAAGAAGGGCCTGACAGTGACCGGCCAGCTGGGCGAGGTCATGGAGGAGAGCGTGCAGGCCGCGGTCAGTTTTGTCCGCAGCCAGACAACCTTACTGGGCATCCCGCGGAATTTTTTCGAGAATACGGATCTCCACGTCCATGTTCCCGCCGGGGCGACCCCCAAGGACGGCCCCTCCGCGGGCGTCACGGTCGTCACGGCCCTGACCTCGCTGCTGACCCGCCGCCCGGTGCGCAAGGAAGTCGGCATGACGGGCGAGCTCACCTTGCGCGGCAAGGTCCTGCCGGTCGGTGGCATCAAGGACAAGATCCTCGCCGCCGAGCGCGCGGGCCTGAAAACCGTGATCATCCCCAAGGGCAACGAAAAGGACTTGGACGACCTGCCGGACACGACCAAGGCGGCGATGACCTTCATCCTCGCCGACCACGTCAGTACGGTCCTGGAGCACGCGCTCACCGTAGAGGCGGTCGACGACGGTCACGAACTCTTCAGCGGCACGGATAAAGGTGATTGAGCAAGTCTGTGTCCCAGGCCGCCCTCACCTGCGGCTTCTGGGATAAAGCATCCACGAATGGCGCGGATCAGAGTTCAGCCCCATGGAAAAAAGGGAGAGCGACCGGGGTGGGTCACTCTCTCTGGGGGAAGCCGGAACACCAGACTGCAAGGTGGGGGAGAGCGTGTTCCGAGGGAAGGGTCATGATCCGGATAGGTGTCAGGTGCCGATCTCCAGGCGCGGTCGCAAGCGCCAGCGGCCGCGGGTGAAGTCGGGGAACTCCATGACCGTGCCGCGGGCAGCGACGGAGCGCTCGCTGAGCTCGGTGACGACACTCAAGGCGGCCGCGTCGTAGACATCCATGTCCGTGGGCTTGCCCGCCAAGAGGCAGCGGACAAGGCGGTAGTCCTCCAGAAAGTCCATCCCGCCGTGACCCGCGCCCTCCGCCTTGTCGCCGACTTCGCGCCAGAGCGCGTGGTCAAACTCGGCCTTGTAGCCGTCCAGGGTCTCGAAGTGGTGTTCCTGGGTGCGACCCTCGACGTAGATGCCGTCGGGGAAACCCCGGAACGTGCCCTTGGTGCCGGAGAGCAGATTGATGCGCGAGTAGGGACGCGGCGAGGTGGTATCGTGCTGGACCATGATCGAGCGCCCGCGCTTGGTGCGGATCAGGCTGGTGTTCATGTCGCCCAACGCGTAGGACTGGCGCCGGCGGGGGTCGTCCGCGGAGAGATGAGCCGCGGCATAGGCCTCCAGCCCGCGGGCGTTGCTGCTCATGCTGACCAGATAGTCGAAGGCGTCGCCGCGATTGATGTCCAGGCAGTTAGAGACCGGGCCCAGGCCGTGGGTCGGGTAGAGGTTGCCGTTGCGCGTGACCGAGTGGCGCAAGCGCCATAAACCCTCGTTCTTGTCGCTGAACTTGATCGCGCGCAAGTCGTGGATATAGGCCGCCTCGGCGTGGATTAGCTCGCCCAGCAGGCCGGCGCGTACCATGTTGAGCACCATCAACTCGCTGCGGCCATAATTGCAGTTCTCCATCATCACGCAGTGGCGGTTGGTGCGCTCCGCGGTCTCCACCAATTCCCAGCAGCCGTCGATCGTGTAGGCGGCCGGCACCTCGACCGCGGCGTGCTTGCCGGCGTTCATGGCCTCGACACAAACCGGCACATGCCATTCCCAGGGCGTGGCATTGAAGACCAGGTCGATATCGCCGCGCTCGCACAGGCGCTTGAAGTCCAGGGGACCACGGGTGTAAAGAGCGGGAGCCGGCCGACCGGCGGCGCTGACCCAAGCGGCGACCTCCGCTGCCCGTGGAGCATCGATATCACAAATCGCGACGATATCGACTTTGTCGATTTTCAGAAAATTCTCGACATGGCCACCACCCTGCAGGCCGACGCCGACGAAGGCCACACGGACCCTGCTCAAAGCCGGCGCGGCAAACCCTGCGGGATCCTGATATGAACTTGAAATCTCCTGATGGCGTTCGCTCGCAATGGTCGTCGCGGCGGCGCTGCTCAGTCCCAGAGCGGAACCGAGCTTGATAAAATCGCGTCGGGTATGGGTCATGCAAAATCCTCATGCTCGTCTTCGATCTCCCTAGCTGGCGAGTAAGTTAACTCGAACAATCAAAATTTGGCAATAGTTTTTTGTGAAATGGAAGAATAGTGGCCAGTCCAAGGCGACCGCCGGCCAAAAAAGCAGCAAAAAAAGTTCGATGACCTGTATCTGGCGATCGCCCAGGAGGTACTTAAGCATCTGAGGTCGGGTTGCGGACCTGTTTTCCAACCGCGAAGGCAGAGCGCGGTATGGTCTGCATCACCTCAATGCTGTAGGAGCTTCACGAAGCTCTCTTCAAGTGTTCCAAACAAGGAGGCCTCTTTTGGCCTCCTTTTTTTTTGTGCCTCGCCCTTGCACGTGCAGGCGCCTCACGCGAGGCCGCCCTGGGTCCTGGGAAAGGGCCATCATTGCCTCACGCGAAGCCGCGAAGAAAGAAGCAAAGAACGACGCAGGTCTCAAGACTTATGCCAGCCCTGGACGACCGAAACGTCGATCTGCAAAACCAAAGCGCGTGCCTCTGTGGCCAACCGGTGGATTCTCGAACGCAATCGAGCACCCAACGACGTCCGTCTTAAAAACCTTGCTTCGCGCCTTCGCGCCTTCGCGTGAGAAAATTTTCTCCTTTGCCAGCCGCCATAGCGCCTTGGCGTGAGCTGCTTCGCGTGAGGCGCCTTGGCGGCTTCAAGGCTCGGGGGGCGTCGCCGAAATGGGCAGACCGTTCTTGAGGCGGGTGATGAATTCCTGCTGTTCCATGCCCTCAATATCGATCAGGCGCAGTCCGATCATGAAGAAACTGCCTTCACCCTCGCGGCAGTGGGCCGCTTCGCAGGTGCACTGGATCAGGCGGCCATAGCCGGGGAACTCGAAGTGCAGCTCGATCAGCTCGCCGTTCTTGAGCGCTTTGGGGAACTCGACCAACATGCCGCCCGCCGAAATATCGATCAGACTGATGGGTTCTGGCTCCCAATCCTGGTTCCACCAGACCAGGGTATCTATGGGAAAGCGGAGGTAGGCGCGCCGATTGCTGGGATCTTGGGTCATGGGAGACTCCCGCTCGCTGATGTGCTGTCAGATTATACCACAGGCCGTTCGGCGCGGTTCGTTCCTCAGTTGTCGAACATCGAGTTGACGAAGGCCTCGGGATCGAACGGCAAGAGGTCGTCCATTTGCTCGCCCACGCCTACGAAGCGGATGGGCAGGCGCAGCTCTTTGGTGATCGCCACGGCGATTCCGCCCTTGGCGGTGCCGTCCATCTTGGTCAGGACCAGGTCCGTGACGCCCACCTTCTCGACGAACTGTTTTGCCTGTTGCAGGCCGTTCTGGCCGGTGACCGCATCCAGAATCAGCAGCACGTTGTGGGGCGCACCCTCGTAGGCCCGCGTCGTGATGCGGCGGATCTTGTCCAGCTCGTTCATCAGATTGGGGTTGTTGTGGAGGCGACCCGCCGTGTCCACCAGCAGCACGTCGGCATCCAGCTTCTTGACTCGGTCCAGCGCTTCGTAGACCACCGCCGCCGGATCCTTGGAGCCCTCTTTGAGCACGATTTCCACGCCGGCTCGCTGCGCCCAGACCTGCAACTGCTCGACCGCGGCGGCGCGGAACGTATCCGCGGCGCAGACCACCACCGACTTGCCCTGCTTGCGAAAATGGTTGGCGACCTTGCCGATCGTCGTCGTCTTGCCGACGCCGTTGACACCGACCACCAGGATCACGGTCGGCTTCTTGCTCAGATCGATATCCTGGCTCGGCACCTCGCGCAACATCCGCAGCATCTCGCTCTTGATCGCTTCCTTGAGCTGCTCGCCATTCTTCAAGGTCGCGCGCGTGACTTCGCGCCTGATCGATTCAATCATGTCCGTCGTCGTCTGCACGCCGATATCGCTGCCGATCAACATCTCCTCGATTTCCTCGAGCAGGTCTTCGTCAATCTTGCGCGTCGCCAGGAACAGATTGCCCAGCGCGCCTTTCATCAGCGAGTCGCGGGTTTTCTTCAGACCGGCCTTGAGTTTGCCCAGGAAACCCAGTTTCTGGGGTTCCTCGCTGACCGGCTCGACTTTGGTCACCGGCGGCGGCGCGGGTGCGGGCGTCGGCGCGAGCGTGGCCGGCTCGATTGCGCTGGGGCGTTCGACTGCGGCACCCGACGCCTCTGGCTCGGGGGATGTTTCAGGCGCGGCCGGCTCGATGTTCGGCGCGCTCTGTGGCGCTGCCTGGGGCTCGGCCGCGACCGGGGTTTCTTCGGGTTTGGGCTCCTTGTCCTTCTTCAGAAAGCGCGAGAAAAAGCCGTCCTTCTTCTCCGTTTCGCCTTTGTCCTTCTTGCCGAAGAGCGCCATGTTCTACCTCTGTACCCCGAATGGACCCGCATGCGCGCGGCGTCGAATCCTAGATCCTACCCAATTCCGCCAGGATGTGCAAATACGATCTAAGTCTCCTGGCCAATCCTCGTCAATCAGCCACCAACGCACCAACGATAGGTTTGGGGTGACTTTACAGTGGGAGAGGACGCGGTTTTTGGAGAATTTATGGCCATGCATTGTTCTTGAACATGTGTAAATATGGGTTGATGTGTTATCATGTAAATGAATTAACCATGGGATACATGCGACATGACGTCATGCTAGTCGATGAAACAAACAACCCATTTTGCAACAAGTCGCCCACTTTGTACCTGCTCTCGGGTCAACGGCTCCACCCTGCTCCGCCGGCCTCCCAGGACTTGGTCCAGGTGTTTTGTAGGGCGAATTGCCTGCCTCAGGAGTGAGAAATTCCTTGAACCGGAACCAGGGCTGCCCACACAAGAGCGCGACCGCGGAGGCGTTGGTCGCTAGCGCCTGCGCCATCGAGCAGGGTCGGCGCCTAATAGGCGAGCGCCTGGCGCTGTTGCTGGGTCAACCGCTCGAGGAACTCGACCCACAGCGCTCGTTCTATGAACTGGGTCTGACCTCGCTTCTCAGCGAGGAGCTGCGCTTGAACCTTCAGGAACACTATGGCCCGTTGCCCTCGACCCTGTTGTTCGAGTATCCCAACCCGCTGGCCTTGGCCGGTCACCTGGCGGAGCGCCAACCCTTCGCGCCCGAACAGGTCGCTGCCCCGAATGACTGGGAGCGCTTGGCCAGCCAGGATGCTGCGATCGCCATCGTCGCCATGGCCTGCCGTTTCCCCCAGGCGCCCGATCCCGACGCCTTTTGGCGAATCCTGATCGAGGGTCGCGACTGCACGGCGCCCCTTCCGAGCGAGCGCTGGGCCAACAGGGATCAAGTGAGCCGGTACAGCGCGTTGCTCGAGAACATCGAACTGTTCGACCCCCTGTTCTTCAACCTCTCGCCCGCCGATGCCGAGCGCCTCGACCCCCAGGTCAAGCAGGCCCTGCTCTGCGCTTCCGAGGCGCTCGAGTACGGCAACTACGGTCAGCCGCTGCGCCGCGCCGCCGAGGTGATCGGCCATTATGTCGGCGTCACCTGGCACGAGTTCAGCCTGCTCCACCACGAGCGGGGCTATCAGGCCGATACCTACTTGGGACCTGGCGCCCATTATTGGCAGGTCGCCAACCGCGTCTCTTTCGCCTTCGACCTGACTGGACCCAGCCTCGCCATCGACAGTGCCTGTTCTTCATCCTTGGTCGCGGTTCACTTGGCTTGTCAGGCCCTGCGCGCGGGCGATTGCAGCCTGGCCCTGGCCGGCGGCGTCAACCTCAGTTTGCACCCAAGCAAGTACAGCTGGCTGGAGCGTTCCGGTTTCCTGGCGAGCGATGGTCGATGCAAGCCCTTTGCCGAGCGCGCCGACGGCTATGTGCCGGGCGAGGGCGTCGGCTACGTGCTGCTACAGCCGCTTGCGGCCGCGCAGGCGGCCGGGGCGCCGGTTCACGCCGTGATCCGCGGCAGCGCCAGCAACCACGGCGGCCGCGCCACGGGTTACACCGTGCCCAACCCCCGCGCTCACGCCCAGGTGATTGGCCAGGCCTGCGAGCGGGCTGGTTTGGCGGGCTCATATATAAGGTATGTGGAAGCCCATGGAACGGGCACCGCGCTGGGCGATCCCGTCGAAGTCCGCGGCCTGGCCCAGGTTTTGGGCAGCCAGCCGCCGGCCAGCTGCGGCCTGGGCAGCGTCAAGGGCAACATCGGCCATCTCGAGGCGGCCGCGGGCATCGCCGGTCTAATCAAGCTCGTGCTGGCCATGGCCCACGAACAGCTGCCCGCCACGCTCCACCAGGAACATCCCTCCAGTCGCATTCCCTTTGTCGAAACCCGCTTCCGCTTGCTGGCCAAGGCCGAAGCCTGGCCGCGCCAGGACCAGGTCGCCGGTCTTAGCTCGTTCGGTGCCGGCGGCAGCAATGCGCATCTGATTCTGACTGCGCCGCCGCTGGCGCCTTGGCCCAGCGCGGCCGTCGTCGCCGATTGGGTGCCGCTGTCGGCCCGCAGCGCCGCCGGGCTGCGCCGCAGCGCCGCCCGCTTTCTGGCGTACGCAGCTGCCGGCAAAGTCTGCGCCTGGCAGCACCGCCTGGCCGTGGTCGCCGCCGACTTCGATACCTTCACCGACGCCTTGACCGCTTTTCTGGCCGATCGTCCAGGCGCGTGGCACCAGGCCAGCTTGGCCCGGCACCATCAACCCGAGCGGGTGGGCAGCGCCGAGACGACCATGGCTCAGTGGCTGGCGGGCGAGGGCGACCATTTTTCTGCCCCGGCCGTCTTTCCCTGGCTGAATCTGCCCACGACTCCGTTCGAACTGGAGCGTAGCTGGCTGCTGCCCGGACCCGTTCTCTACGAGCCACCGCAGGCTGCCGACCCTGCACCCCTTGCTCGACCGCGCCGAGAACACCCGCGAGCACGGCGTCTTTCACAAGCGCTTCGACCTCGCTTGTTTTGCGCTGGACGAGCACCACGTCGCCGGCACACCGCTGCTGCCAGGCGTCTGCCATCTGGAAATGGCGTGGCAGGCGGCAGCGCGTTGGAGCGGCGGCACTGATTTTGAACTGCGCGACGTCCTCTTCCAACACCCGATCCGGCTGCTACAACCCGAGTTGGAGGTCGTTTGTAGGGTCAGTGGCAGCGGCGCGGAGCTGGACTTTGCCGTCGTTCCCGCCGACAGCACCCATTTCGGCTATTCCAGCGGGCGCCTGCTCGTGCAAGCCGCGGCCCGACCGCCTGAGCGAAGCCCGCGTCAACTGGCCCATGCGACCCCACCCGCACAGCTCTACGATCAGTTCCGCGAGAACGGGATCCTTCAGAAAGGGGTGTTCAGGGTCGTCCGCTCGCTGCGCTGGGACGCGCAATCGGCGCTCGCCGAGCTGGCCCTGCCCGCCGAGCGCGCGGCCGACTTCGAGGCCTTCGCGCTGCCGGTCCCGCTCCTGGACGGCGCCGTGCAGACGGCCATGGCGCATTTTTTCGCCACGCGCGGACACGACTGCCTGCGCGTGCCCTTCCAGTTGGAGCGCTTGCGGCGCTGGGGCGCGCCACCGACAAAGCTTCTGGCCCATGCCCAGGCAGATCCGGATCATCCAGGTCGCTACGAGGTCGCGCTTACGGATGAGGCCGGCCGGTTATGGGTGCTGATCGAGGGCCTGGTGCTGCGTCCCTATCGCGAGCATGGCGACCTCGATCCCGCCCGCGTCTACTACCTGCCCGACTGGCGACCGGCCGCGGTGCTCGAGCGCGCGCCTGCCACCCGGGTCCTGGTGCACTGTGCCGCTGCGACCTGGCTCGAGTTGTCGGCGGCGGCGCCCGCCCTTGGCGGCGACCTGCGCTGGACGGCGGAGCATGACGCAGGACAGCTGGAAACCCATCGACCCGAGGTGCTGCTGGTCATGGGCGATGATCTGGACGAGGGCGGCGAGGGCGTAGCGGCCGCGCTGGTCCATTGGTGCCAAGCGGCGCTCGCGCGCCTGCCGCGACTGCGCCTGATCCACTGTTGGCGCGAGGCCGAACCGCGCCCGCGCCAGCAGGCCGTCACCGGCATGTTGCGCAGCCTGACACTCGAGCAACCCGCCTTCCGCGGCACGACCCTGTGCCTGGACCAGGCCAGCGATTTGGTCGCGGCCTTGGCCCAGACCTTGGCGGATTCGAGCAGTGCGGAGGTGCGCTACCGCGACGGCCAGCGCCAGGTGCTCGGCTGGTCGGCCGGCCTGCCCACGGCGGAGCCGATCCCCTTGGTCGTGGCCGCGGGCCACTATCTGATCTCTGGCGGCTTGGGCGGGCTGGGCCGGATGTTTGCGGCGTCGATGCTGGCGGACGGGGCGCGCTTGACCCTGCTGGGTCGCAGTGGCCGCGACGAGGCAGAGCTGCGCCAGTTGCTGGGCAGCGCCTTCGACCCCCGCAGGGTCGCCTATCGCGCCGTCGATCTGACCAACGAAACGCAACTGGTGGCCGCTATCAGCGCCGCTTGCGCACAATTCGGACCTTTGCGCGGCGTGCTGCACACCGCCGGCCTGCACGACGATGCGTTGCTGGCCCACAAGCGCTGGCCCGACTTCGCGCGCGTGCTGGCGCCCAAGCTTCTGGGCTGCGAGCTGCTCGACCGTGCCTGTGCCGACCAGCCCCTGGACTATTTTGTCATGTGCTCCTCGGTTAGCGGCGCGCTGGGCAACCTGGGCCAGACGGACTACGCCTACGCCAATGCCTTTCTTGACGCCTACGCCGAGCTGCGCGAAACGCTGCGCGCCCGCGGCCAGCGCTGTGGTCGCAGTGTCGCGATCGCCTGGCCCTATTGGCGCGAGGGCGGCATGCGCCTCGACGAAGCGGGCCAGCGTCAACTGGCGCGACGGTTCGGACTGCACCCGCTCGAACGGGCCCATGGCCTCGCCGCCTTGCGCCAAATCCTCGCCAGCGCCGCATCGCGGGTGCTGGTCATGGACGGCGACTTCGACCGCATCCGCGAAGTGCTGGGCCTCGCCCCAGCCGCACCGAGCAAGGCAGTGGCCGTGGTCGCCGCGCCCGCAGCCAGCGGTGCCGACCCGCACGAGCGCGCCCTCAACTGGCTGCGCGAGCTGCTGGCCGCGGAACTGAAACTGTCCGAGGCCCAGTTGGATCCGCGCATGCCCCTGGACCGCTTCGGCATGGACTCGATCACCTTGATCGGACTGAGCGAACGCCTGGAGCCGCTGCTTGGTCCCTTGCCGCGTACGCTGTTCTTCGAATGGGAGAACCTCGAGGAGGCCGCCGCCTGGTTGGTGCGTGAACACGGGCAGCATTTTGCCAGCGCCGCCGTGACGCCAGAACCCGAGGCCCCAACCGCGTCAGAGCCGAACCGCGAGGCGCCGGAAGGGCAGGGGATTGCCATCATCGGCCTGGCCGCGCGGCTGCCCCAAGCGCCCGACCTCGCCAGGTTCTGGGAGAACCTGTGCGCGGGTCGCGACTGTATCGCCGAAGTGCCGGCCACACGCTGGGATGCAGCGGCGCTTTTTGACGAGGATGGCGACGGCTATGGCACGACCCGCCAGCGCTGGGGTGGGTTCCTCGATGACGTCGACGCGTTTGACGCAGCCTTCTTCCGCATTGCGCCGACCGAGGCCAAGCTGATGGACCCGCAGGAGCGCTTGCTGCTGGAGCAAACCTGGCATGTCCTGGAGGACGCGGCCTTGACCCGTGCGGATCTGGAGGCCAGTCAGGTCCAGGCCGGCGGCGAGGTCGGCGTCTTCATCGGCTGCATGTACCGCCACTACGAGCTCCTGGATCACGCCGAGGAGGACCGGCCGCGCCTCGCCCTGGGTTCCTACTGGTGGCTGGCCAATCGCATTTCCTGGCATTTCGACCTGCACGGACCCAGCCTTGCCGTCGACACTGCCTGCGCCTCGGCGCTCACGGCCGTGCACCTCGCCTGCGAGAGTTTGCGCCGCGGCGAGTGCGGCCTGGCCTTGGCCGGCGCCGCCAATCTCAGCCTTCACCCCCACAAATACCTGGGCCTCAACCAGCTCGGCCTACTCGCCAGTGGCCGCCATAGCCGCGGCCTCGGCGCTGGCGATGGCTATCTCCCCGGCGAGGGCGTCGGCATGTTGCTGCTCAAGCCACTGGCCCGCGCCCAAGCCGACGGCGACCGCATCCGCGCCGTGATCCGAGGCAGCTTCGCCAACCACGGCGGCCATACCAGCGGCCTGACCGTGCCCTCTGCCCGTGCCCACGCCCGGCTCTGGCGCCGCCTGTTCGAGCGCAGCGCCTGCGCGCCCGCCTCCGTCACCTACGTCGAAAGCGCCGCCAACGGCAGTGCCATCGCCGACGCCCTCGAGATCGCCGGCCTGGCCCGCGTCTTCGCCGACGCGCAACTGGCGCAAAACAGCGTTGCCCTAGGCACTGTCAAATCCAATCTCGGACACCTGGAGGCCGCTTCCGGCATCAGCCAGCTGGCCAAGGTCGTGCTGCAGTTGGAGCAGCGCTGGTTGGTGCCGACAATCCACTGCGACCCGCCCAATCCCAATCTCCAGCTCGCGCGCTCGCCCTTCGCGCCGGTGCGGGCAGGCCGTCCATGGACGGCGACCGGGCCACAGCGCGCGCTCCTGACCTCGATCGGCGCGGGCGGCGCCAACGCCGCGCTGATCCTCGACGAGGCCCCGCCGCAACGCGCATGGGCACCACAACCCGGCCGCTTCGTTTTCCCGCTCAGCGCGCGCACGCCGCAGGCGTTGACCCGCCAGATCGCCGCGCTGATCGACTGGTTGGAACAACACCCCCAGGCAGCCATGGACCAGATCGCCCACACCCTGCAGCGCGGGCGCGAGGCATTTGCCGTGCGAGCCGCCGTGGTCGCCGAAAGCCATGCCGAGCTGCTGGCGGCCGGCGGCATAGGTGCGTCTGCTTGCCAGCTGGCTGCTGTGGAATGCAGAGGGGCCAAGCAGGGCTGGCTGCGGGCTCGCAGCTGCTGGTGGTGGGCATCATATGCGGGCCTGCCACGATCTGCATTGCACAGAAATTGGCTGTGCATGCTCACCTTGGGCAGTCCGCCTCTTTAAGTCTGCAGCAGATTCACTGCACAACAGTCAGCCGGCGACCAAGCGCTAACTGTGCCCTTTGCCTCATGTCACTCGCATTCCCTTCTCCCCCCT
>CAYRFM010000126.1:0-8186 GCA_964423555.1 uncultured Holophagae bacterium
GCAAATTCCAAATTTGCGCAGTGGCAGTCAGGCCCAGCTCGCCAAACGGGGCGCAAGTCGCACCAGGGTTTGTAGCGCAAATTCCAAATTTGCGCAGGTCGCAGTCAGGCCCAGCTCGCCAAACGGGGCGCAGGTCGCACCAGGGATTGTCGCGCAAATTCCAAAGCTGCGCCTTGCGTCCGCCCGGCGCAAGATTGCATCTTGCGCTACAGCAGCTACAGCGCCTGCGGGACTTTTTAGTCTAAGCCCCAAACGCCTGCAGCATGGGCGCCATGCGGTTGCCCGGCTTGGTGAACAGCATCTGTGTGCTGGCGATGACCCGCTCGCGGAAGCCGCCCTCGCAGTAGCAGAAGTAGTAGCGCCACATGCGCTGGAAGCTCTCCTCGTTCTCGAACTCGGCCAGCGCTTTGGAGCCCTCGAAGTTCTGGCGCCAATGGCGCAGCGTCTCTGCATAGTGCGGCGTTTGGTCCTCCAGATGGGTCAGCCGCAGATCGCCGTGCTCGCCGGCGGCGACGGTGATCGCGCCGATGGAGGGGATGAAACTGCCCGGAAAAATGTAGCGCTTGATGAAGTCGACCTCGCGCAGCGCTTGGCGATAGCGGTGATCCGGCATGGTGATGGCCTGGAGCAGCATGGCACCATCGGGTTTGAGCAGGTCCGCACACTGACCCATAAAGCGACCCAAGTAATTGGCGCCCACCGCCTCGATCATTTCGATCGAGACAAGCTTGTCATAGGTCCCGCGGAGATCGCGGTAATCGCTGCGCAGCAGGGTGATGCGATCGCTGAGACCGGCCGCCTCGATGCGGGCCTTGGCGTAGTCGTATTGGGCCTGGGAGATCGTCGTGGTCGTGACTTGGCAGCCGTAGTTGAGCGCCGCCCAGATGGCCATGCTGCCCCAACCGGTGCCGATTTCCAGTAGATGATCGCTGCTGCTCAGTTGGAGCTTGCGACAGATCCGCTCCAGTTTGTAGTGGGATGCTTGCTCGAGCGTGGCGCCCACGTAGGGGAAGACGGCGCTGCTGTACATCATCGTCGGGTCGAGGAAGCGCGCGAAGAACTGGTTGGAGAGGTCGTAATGGGCCTTGATATTGCGCCGCGCCCCCCGGCGCGTGTTGCGCTTGTAGCCGTGCGCCAGGCGCAACAGCGGTTGCGTCAAGCGCGCCAGACCCGACTCCAAACCGTTGGAAATGTCGATGTTGCGGCTCATCAAGGCGATCAGCGCGACCAGGTCGGGGCTGTCCCAATGACCCGCGCAGTAAGACTCGGCGGCACCCAGACTGCCGCCCATCAGGATGGCTTCGTAAAAGGCCGGGTCCAAGACCTGGAGTTCCGCGCTTGGCTGGCGCTCCCGACCCAGAATGAGCTGCACGTCCCCCTCGCAGAGCAGCAGACTGCCATCCTCCAGGGCGTTCATGCGGGTGATCAGGAAGTCGCGCGCGATGCGCTGCAGCAAGGATAGGCGCGGGCGCGCGGCGATGGCTTGGACACGCGTTTGCGTAGCTGTCATTTCGGGGCCTCCAGTGGCTGATGCGTTTTAGCGGGGTGGGCGAAGAAAGGTGCACCTTTGATGCGCAGGCGCAGGGCTTGGAAGTAGATGGCGGCCACGATCTTGAGGCTGTTCCAAGGGAAGCGGATCAGCAGCCGGGCCAAGTTTGAACGGGACCAGTCCTGGCGTTGCAGCACCAAAGCCGCATCAAACTGCAGGGTTTCCTGGCGGAGATTGCGGAAGTGGAGCGCGATGCGACGACCGGGTCGGTTCAGCGTCCAGTCATAGGTGTGATCCATTTCCATGAAGGGCGAAACATGAAAGACCTTGTCCATCACCCGCCGCAGGGGCAGGCGCTGATCAGCCGCCAATACGTAAGCGTAGCGCTCGCCCCAAGGCGTGTTGGTGATCTCGGCCACGACCGCCGCCAGGGATTCGCTTTCGTCATAGCAGTAGTAGAAACTGACAGGGTTGAAGCAATGCCCTAAACAGCGGACCTGGGTCAACAGACGCACTGCTCCCTTCGGTCGCAACCCCAAGCGCGATTCGACCAATTGCAGGACCGCCTCGCGCAGGGGCAGCTCGTGGGGCGCCAAATAGTCTTGCCTGTGAAACCAAAATGGTCTCAATGCACGCTTTGATGAGAACCATGCCGAGTTCAAGGCGCCCTTATCCAATTCCTCGAGATCCAGAAAGGCATAGAAAATCGAGTAGGCAAAGGCATGGGGCATCGGCCGATAGCGCCGGTGCCGAACCTTGCCGACGTAGAGCGCACTTGCCAGGTCGTTCATCGCGATCCCGCCCGTGTTGCGGCCTCGATCGCACTCACCACCCTCAACCCACTGCGCACGCCGTCCTCGTGGAAGCCGTTGAACCAGTAGGCACCGCAATAGTGCACGCCACCGCGCCCGTCGATGGCGTGGAAGCGCTTCTGTGCGGCCAGCGCCCGTTGGTTGAAGACCGGGTGCGCATAGGTCATGCGGCGGATGATCTTGGTGGGATCGATTGCCGCGGTCTGGTTCAGACTCACACAATACGTCTGCTGGCTGGTCAGGCCCTGCAGGATGTTCATATTGTAGGTGATGCCGACCGATGCCTCGCCCGCGAGATTCAGGCGGCAGTTCCAGGCCGCCCAGACTTTGCGCAGGCGCGGCAGCAAGCGAATGTCGTTGTGCAGCACCGCCTCGTTGTCCTCATAGCCAAGCGCGCCCAAGACCTCAACCTCGGCCACGCTGGGGTTCGTCAACAGACGCAGGGCCTGGTCCGCGTGCAGGGCGAGGACGACCCGATCATAGCGCTCCGGCGGAAGGCCAGCAGCGGAGACCCAGACGCCTTGCTCGTCACGGCGAATCGACTGGACCGGGCAGAGGGTGCGAATCTGCGCCGCAAAGGGTCGTGTCAGCGCGCGGACATAACTCTGGGAGCCACCCTCGACAACTCGCCACTGAGGCCGATCCTCGATGTTGAGCATGCCGTGATTCTCGAAAAAGGAAGCGAAAAAGTGCATGGGAAAAGCGAGCATGCGCTGGCGCCCCGAAGACCAGACCGCCCCACCCATCGGCAAGATATATTGGTCGACGAAGGCCTTGCCGTACTTGCCCTGGGCCAGGAACTCGCCCAAGGTCAGCGACTGTTGGCCCCGCGCCAGAAAGGCTTTGGCCTCGTGATTGAAACGCATGATGTCGCGCAGCATGCCCCAAAACGAAGGTCGCAGCAGATTGCGGCGTTGGGCAAAGAGGTGGTCGAAGTCTTGGCCGTTGTATTCAAACCCAGTCGCCGGATCGTGCACGGAAAAACTCATCGTCGAGGGCTTGTGGGCCACACCCAACTGAGCCAGCAACCTGCAGAAGTTAGGGTAGGTCTTCTCGTTGAAGACGATAAAGCCCGTATCCACCGAGACGGTGCCCCTGTCGGTCGGGACCTCGATCGTATTCGTGTGCCCGCCCACGTAGTCCGCGGCTTCGTACAACACCAGCCGATGCCGATCGTGTAAATGGTGAGCAACCACCAATCCTGATATTCCGGTGCCAATGATGGCAATGTCCATCGCGTTCCTCGTTATTCCCGTCTGCGTTTCGCCATCGAACCTTCGACCAACACGGCCTCCGGCACGGCTTTCAAATCCCAGACCAGTCCCAGCCATTGGAAGAGCTTGAGCAGGTAGTAGGTCAGATCCAGCTCCCACCAGTAGAAGCCCTGGCGCGTCGAGGCCGGATAGCGGTGGTGGTTGTTGTGCCAGCCTTCACCCAAGGTCAGCAGCGCGATCGCCAGGTTGTTGCGACTGTCGTCGCGCGTTTCGTAGCGGCGCGAGCCGAACAAGTGGGCCAGCGAATTGACCAGGAAGGTGGCGTGCCACACCGCCACCGTCGAGATGAAGAAACCCCAGCACAACAGCTGCGGGCCGTTGGTCCCCAGTTGCGGCAGGAACAGCCCTAACAGCCAGCCCGTCGCCGCGATCGCACAGGCAAACCCGATCGGCACCAGGATGTCGTAGCGGTTGAGGAAGCGCAGCTCCGGAAAGCGCGCGAAATCCTTGATCTTGGCGTAAGCCGTCGGGAAGTGGAGGTTGGTCGTAAACCAGGCGCAGTGACTCCACACAAGCCCCTGCCGCGCGGGCGAGTGGACGTCGCGCTCGGTGTCCGAGAAGCGGTGGTGGTGGCGGTGATGGGCCGCCCACCACAGCGGACCGCGCTGGACCGCCGTGCATCCGATCAGGGCGAACACAAACTGAAAGGCGCGGCTCGTCTTGAAACTGCGGTGCGAGAAGTAGCGGTGATAAAAGCCGGTGATGGCAAACATGCGCAGGAGGTAAAGGCCCAGCGCCACCAGCAGCGCCGTCGGCGACCAGCCGACCCAGACGACCATCACACAGGCCAGGTGGCAGAGCAGGAACGGCAAACAGCGGAACCAATTGAAGGAGGCGTTTGGTTCCAGTGCCTGGGCCGCGGCGTCCGAGTCGACCCATGCCGTGAGGCTAACCATCCATTTGCGCAACTTCATCGTGAAACCTCTCCAGAGCTCCGGATCCTCAATGTATCCGCTGGCTTTCCCTCTTGTCAAACAAAAACGTTCAAAACGTTCACATGTTTCAACAAATTGCTGGGAATTCGTTCAGATTGATGTGAAAATCGTTCAGGCAAGTGTGCCTCCCGGAGAAGTGATGAGCCATTACAGTCCCAAAACGGTCGCCGCCGCGATCGGCGTCAGCGAGGCGAGCCTTAAGCGCTGGTGCGACCGCGGCTTGCTGGCATTCAGCAAGACGGCCGGCGGTCATCGCCGCATCAGCCGCGCCGATGTGCTCGAATTCGTGCGGCGCACCGGACAGCGCGTGGTCAACCCGGCCATTCTCGATTTGCCTGCGACGTCGGCGGTCTCTTCGGCAGATCTGACCACGGCCCTGGCCCAAGGCCAGGAGGAGAGCGTGCGCCGCCAGGTCTACGACGCATGGCTTGCGGGGAAGTCGCTGGCGCAAATCTGCGACGATATGTTGGCGCCATCCTTCACGGACTTAGGCAAGGGCTGGGAGCACGGCCAGGTGGATGTCTACGAAGAGCGGCGCGCCTGTGAGATCTGCCAAAACCTGCTCTACGAGCTGATTCGCACGCTTCGACCCGAGCGACCGGAAGCGCCCCTGGCCCTTGGCGCCACCCTCGCCGGCGATCCCTACACCCTGCCCAGTCTGATGGTCCAACTGACCCTGCGCGAATTGGGCTGGCGGGCCATTGCACTAGGCTCTGGTCTATTCGGCGAAACCCTAATGCGTTCCATCATCAGAGAACGGCCGCGCCTGTTCTGGTTGAGTGTCTCGAGCGTCGCCGACGAAGCGACCCTGGTGCGCGACTGCGGCGAACTCTGGAAGGCCTGTCAGGAGGCCGGCACGCTCTTGGTCGTGGGCGGCAGAGCGCTCGATGCCGCGCTTCGTCGTAAACTTGCCTACCACAGTCACTGCGACGGCATGCAGGAGCTGGTCCGCTTTCTCGATCTGCCCCAGCGCAGGACGCCCTAGTTCCACGAGTTCTGAGTCAGCGTTCAGCGCAGACCCGAATTGTGGTAATTTTGCACATCAACCGTTTAACAATCCCCAACGGACAGTCTCACATTTCCTACAAAGCCGTTGAAATAAGATGGTTGTGGACTTTTTTGACGGATCGTGGCGCGCTTGGATGGATGTTTTGAGCGAAAAAGTGCGGTTGTGAACTGGCCGCTCAACATTATTTTTATGTCGCGCGGCACTCGTGCAGCGACAATTTCACTTGTGAAAGGGTCGCGCGGCACTGCCGCGCGAATATTTCAACTTGTGCAACGGTCGCGCGGCACTGCCGCGCGAATAAAAACAAATGTGAAAAGGTCGCGCGGCACTGCCGCGCGAACAAAATCCATGTGCAAAAGATATAAACTGTTGCATGCAAGAACAAAATCACTTGTGCACAGAGCCCGCGGCACTGCGTCGCGAGCTTTGCACAAGTCAAAATGTATCTGCCGTTGTCTGTCGTGACCCAAACTCCTTTTCATTTGATAAAAACCGTTGCACGCACAGACGAAATCACTTGGTGCAGGTTGTGAACAGTTTGGGTTTTGGCCGCGAAATAAGTTGAAATGCTCGCGCAGCAGTGCCGCACGAGCCGTGCACACCTGCAAAAACGCGTGTCGCTCTGGCAAGTGACCTGCTCTCTTTTGGCGATGACCGTGCACGACCGCCGCGACGGTCAGCAACAAGTTCCACGGCCCGTGCGCCGCTGGCGCGAGCGCTCGCGACAGGCTGTTCGCCGCGCGCGCCGCACCCTCTTGGGTGCAGACCACCTCGCCAGCTGCGCGTGCCGCTCGTGCCTGCACCACATACAAGCGACAATGTCCCCGCACCGCCGGCATGCGGCCAATGCGACTTGAGCGACGGCAAGGCAGCAGTGTCGCGCGGCTGCGAACCTGCGTTCAGCAGCCGCGCAGCGCGCGATCCTCTCGTTATCGGAATGCGCGCACCGGCTGCACCAGCGGCATTTCGGGACTCAATAGTTGGCGCGCGCGTTGCGGAAGATGCGCATCCAGGGGCTGTCCTCGCGCCAGCTCGGATCGCGCCAGCTGCACTGGACCGCGCGGAAGACCCGTTCCGGATGGGGCATCAGGATGGTGGCGCGACCGTCGTCGCTGGTCAGACCGGTGATGCCCAGGGGCGAGCCGTTGGGGTTGGCGGGATAGGTCGTCGCCACTTGGCCGTGGTTGTCGACAAAGCGCAGGGCGACGTTGCCGTGCTGGAGCACCCTGGCGGCCCCATCGGCAGTCGCGAACTCGGCTTGACCCTCGCCATGGGCGACGGCGATCGGCATGCGCGAGCCGGCCATGTCCTTAAAGAACAGCGACGGATTTTCGAGCACTTCGACCATGGCAAAGCGACCTTCGTACTGCTCCGAGAGATTGCGCACGAAGCGCGGCCACAGCGCCGCGCCGGGAATCAGGTCCTTGAGGTTGGAGACCATCTGGCAGCCGTTGCAGACGCCCAGGGTAAAGGTGTCGGGTCGATGGAAGAAGGCCTGGAACAGGTCGCGGGCTTGGCTGTTGTAGAGGATCGACTTGGCCCAACCCTCGCCGGCGCCCAGGACATCGCCGTAGCTAAAGCCGCCGCAAGCAGCCAGACCCTGGAAATCTGCCAGGTTCACCCGACCACCGAGAATGTCGCTCATGTGGACGTCGACAGGCGCGAAGCCGGCGCGGTGGAAGGCGGCAGCCATTTCGATCTGGCCGTTGACGCCCTGCTCGCGCAGGATAGCGACGCGGGGGCGGACTCCGGTGTGAACGGCCGGTGCGCCCAGTTCGTCGTCGAGGTCGTAGGTCAGCACCGCGTGCAGTCCGGGATTGTCGGCGTCGAGCCGGCTCTGCATCTCCTCGTCGGCGCATTGAGGGTTGTCGCGCAAGCGCTGCAGCTGGTGGGTCGTCCGGCTCCAGAGCCCGCGCAGCTGCGTGCGGTCGCGCGTCAGCACGACCTCGCCTGCCCTGCTGACGCGCAGGCCTGTGCCCGCGGTCACAGAGCCCAGGGCGTGGCTGCAATGGGCCAGTCCAGCATCGGCCAGCACGGCCATGACGCGGGCGCGGTCGGCGCCACGGATCTGGAGCACGGCACCCAACTCCTCGTTGAACAGCAGCGCGTCCATGTCGCCATCCAAGCCGTCGAGCGCAAGCTCGAAGCCACAGTTGCCGGCAAAGGCCATTTCGACCAGGGTCGCGATCAGGCCGCCATCGGAGCGGTCGTGATAGGCCAGCACCAGGCCTTCGCGGTTGAGCGTTTGGATCGCGTCGAAGAATCCGATCAGCAGTTCGGGCCGATCCAGGTCCGCGGGCTGTTCGCCCAACTGGTTGGTGACCTGGGCCAGGGCGCTTCCGCCTAGGCGATTTCGCCCTTCGCCGAGGTCGATCAGCAGCAGTTGGCTATCGCCTTGGTCGAGGCGCAGCACCGGCGTCAGGGTCCGGCGCACATCCGCGACGGGCGCGAAGGCGGAGACGATCAGCGAGAGCGGCGCGACGACGGCGCGCTGGGTGCCGTCCTGTTCCCAGACGGTGCGCATGCTCATGCTGTCCTTGCCGACCGGAATGCAGATGCCCAGGCGCGGGCAAAGCTCCAGCCCGACCGCGGCCACGGCCTCGTACAGCGCGGCGTCCTCGCCCGGCGAGCCGGCAGCTGCCATCCAGTTGGCCGAAAGTTTGATAT
>CAYRFM010000126.1:8196-18751 GCA_964423555.1 uncultured Holophagae bacterium
GAGCCGCGGAATGGCGGCGGCGGCGATGTTGGTGATCGCCTCGGCGACCGCCATGCGCGCGGAAGCCGCGGCGGAGAGCAGGGCCAGCGGCGTGCGCTCGCCCATGGACATGGCCTCGCCGCGGTAGCCGCGCAGGGCGGAACAGGTGACGGCCACGTCGGCGACCGGCACCTGCCATGGGCCGACCATTTGATCGCGACTAATCAGACCGCCGACGGTGCGGTCGCCGATGGTGATGAGAAAGGTCTTGTCGGCGACGGTCGGCAGGGTCAGCACGCGGTCGAGCGCTTCATCCAGGGGAATCGCGGTCTTGAGCGGGGCCCCGAGCCGCGGACGTGAGCTGACTTCGCGGTGCATTTTCGGCGGTTTGCCAAACAGCACGCTGGCAGGCAGGTCGATGGGTTTGTTGTCGAAAAGCGCGTCCTCGAGCACCAGGTGCTCCGCGGCGCTGGCCTGGCCGACGACAGCGAAGGGACAGCGCTCGCGCGCGCAGATCCCACTGAACATGTCCAGTGCGCTCTGCGCAATGGCCAGCACGTAGCGCTCCTGGGCCTCGTTGCACCAGATCTCGACGGGGGCCATGCCCGGCTCGGCGTTGGGGACCTGGCGCAGGTTGAAGCGGCCGCCGCGCTGGGCGTCGTGCACCAATTCAGGCAGCGCGTTGGAGAGACCGCCGGCACCGACATCGTGGATCGAAACGATCGGGTTGCTCTCCCCCATGGACCAGCAGGTGTCGATGACCTCCTGGCAACGGCGCTGGATTTCGGCGTTGTCGCGCTGGACGGAGGCGAAGTCCAGGTCCGCATGGCTGTGGCCGGTGGCCATGGAACTGGCGGCACCGCCACCGAGTCCGATCAGCATGGCCGGTCCACCCAGGACGATGATCAGGTGGCCATCGTCGATGCGCTGCTTGGCGACGTGGCCGGCGCGGATGTTGCCCATGCCGCCGGCGATCATGATCGGCTTGTGGTAGCCGCGTAGCTCTTCGCCATCTGGACCCTGGTGCGCCTGTTCATAGGTGCGGAAGTAGCCGAGGATGTTGGGTCGGCCAAATTCGTTGTTGAAGGCGGCGCCGCCGATGGGACCCTCGATCATGATGTCGAGCGCGGAGACGATGCGGTCGGGCTTGCCATGGTGCTCTTCCCAGGGCCGCGGGAATTCGGGCAGGCGCAGGTTCGAGACACTGAAGCCGGTCAGGCCAGCCTTGGGCTTGGCGCCCCGGCCGGTGGCGCCCTCGTCGCGGATCTCGCCACCGCTGCCAGTGGCGGCGCCGGGGTAAGGCGAGATTGCGGTCGGGTGGTTATGGGTCTCCACCTTCATAAGGATATGGATGTCTTCCTCGTGGAAGTCATAGGCGTGGTCGGCGGCATCGGCAAAAAAGCGTGCGCCCTGCCAGCCCTCGATCACGGCGGCGTTGTCGCGATAGGCGGACAGCGTGCCAGCGGGATTTTGCCGGTGGGTGTTGCGGATCATGCCAAACAGCGAGTGTTCCTTGAGCTCGCCGTCGATGGTCCAGCTGGCGTTGAAAATCTTGTGGCGACAGTGTTCCGAGTTGGCCTGTGCGAACATCATCAGTTCGACATCGGTGGGGTTGCGGTTCAAACCCAGAAAGGCTTCGACCAGGTAGTCGATCTCGTCGTCGGCCAGGGCCAGGCCCCAGGCGCGGTTCGCTTCGCTGAGCGCGGCACGACCGCCGCCGAGGAGGTCGACGGTGCGCAGGCCCGCGGGCGTCTGGTGGCTGAACAGGCAGGCCGCGTCCGTCTCTGCCGCGAGAACGACCTGGGTCATGCGGTCGTGCAGGCAGGCGGCGACGCGCAGGCGCGCCGCGGCGTCGAGCGGACCCGATTCGCGAACGACCCGGTAGGCGATGCCACGCTCGAGGCGAGCGACGGCGGTCAAACCGCAATTGTGGGCGATTTCGGTCGCCTTGGAGGACCAGGGGGAAATCGTGCCAGGTCGCGGGACCACCAGGAATAGTTCGCCATTATCGGCGGCGGCCTCGCGCTTGGGACCGTAATGCAGCAAGCGCTCGAGCAACTGCCCTTGGGAAGGGTCGAGGTCGCGATCGAGCTCAGCGAAATGGACGAAGACCGCTTGAACCGAGCTGATCCCGAGCTGGAGCGCCTCGAGGTTGGTCAGCAGCTTCTGGAGCCGAAACGAGGAGAGTGCGGGAGCGCCCTTCAAAATCAACATGGTCCCTGCCTGTGCGAAAAAATGGGGTTCAACAGGCCCCTTTGCCTGGCAAGAACGAACCTATTAGCCTAGGCAAAGGAGCCCCATAGTTCAAGTTTTTTTTGCGAGAATTTCGCTCACTCGGCCTTGGCGGGCATGCCCTGCTCGTGGAGCTGCGGCAGCAAGAGCGCTTTCTCGCGTTGGAACAGTACCAGGCGATCGCAGAACTCGAGCCACTCCTTGACGCCCTGGCCAACTTGGGGCCGGCGGTAGATGCGCTGTTGATAGGCGCTGCTGTAACTGCCTTCGAGCTTGTCGCCACCCTGCATTTGCCAACTGTATGACCAGCCATTGGCCTGAAATTCATCCTGCGTTACAGCAGGTTTGAGCGGGTTTTTCAGGGTCAAGTCGAACTGCCAGGTCGTGGGGGCCTTGGCCGGCACGAAGAGGGGCATTTCCCGAGCCTTTCCGGCGTAGCGCAGGCGATGCTCCGGCTCGACCATGATCGTGTCGGGCAAGTGCAGGCCATTGCCGAAGTGCCGCAAGAATCGCGGCCAAACGACTTCCCACTCGGCTTCGGCCTGGCCCTGTTCGTCGACTTTGCGGGAGACCAGGGTGGCTTTCGCGGTCGGCGGCAATAGGGTTAAGAGGACTTTATGGATCAGCCCCTCGCCGTATTGGCCGATCATGGTCCTGTAGAACGAGGCGTTGCCCCGCTCGCGCACGGTGATCCGGCCCTGGAAACTTAATTGCTCATCGATCGCCCCCCTGACCGACCAGGTCGTGCTGCCCGGCTCGATGGCCGTATCGGGGATGGCGGCCCAATCCGCGCCGAACTCGCTGCAGATCAGAACGGAGCGCCCGTAATAGGCGGAGGGTAGATAGCCAAAGGCGGTGTCGGCCGAGGTGGCGTCGAAGATCAGATAGCGGCGATCCTTGACGGTGACCTCGGCGGGCAGACCCAGGCTTTCCTGCAATGGCACGGCGGCGATCAGGTGGTTGAACATCGAGTTGGGTGGGCTGTTCTGGTCGGTGAAGGCCCCGTCGACGATGTTGGCGAGCACCGGTTGGACTCGCACGCGCTCCGCCTCGCCCAGGTGCGCGAAACACGAGGCCATATCCTTGCAATCACCGTAGGCCCGGTTCAGCACTTCCGCGCCCTTGGCGGGCACATAGCCACGCGCATTGCTGAGGTAGACCTGTTGGTAGGTAATCTGACCTTGCAGCGGTTTGGTCATGCGTCGCAGCGTCTCGATATCGACCTTGCCGCGCGCGGGCGGTGCGCGGTCCAACGCGGCGGCCTTGAAGACGTCCCAATACCAGCGGGCATAGTGATCCCAATCCTGATAGCGGGCCTTGTCCTCGGGGCTGGCCATGAACTGGGCCGAAACAAAGGGGTAGAAGTTATAGTGCATGGGCGCCAAGTCGACCAACTGACGGGCGGGAATATCCTGGGCGATGATTTCGTTGCGGAACGTCTCGACCTTGATCCCCCAGCCCTCGAAACCGACCGGGGCCAGACGGACCTTGTCGGCCGCAAAGTCCTCGTTCTTTTCCGCGATCAGAAAAATGCGGAACATTTTGGTCGGGAAGGGACCCATGGTTGGATAAAAACCGACTGCCCCAAGAAACGATTTTTCGCGAGTCACCGATTCGAAGGCGACTACCGAGCCCTTGGCAATGAATTCGAAGCCGGTCGCAGTGACGTTTTGGGTGTTGATCATGCCACCCATGGAGGCGCCCATCGTCACCGTGTCGTCATGGTCGACCACCTGGATGGGACCTTCCAGGGGCACATGCCACCCCGTCATGTGTTGGAGGACGCCGACATCTGAGCTGAAATCCTGATAATAGGCCGAGGCATCGGCAGCCCCGCCCTGGCGCAGCACGATGTGGGCAATGCGATGGCGCACCAGCAGGTAGCCTTCCTTATCGAAGCCGAGCAGGTACTCGTTGATCATGGTCCAGCCCTCGGCGTCGCGGGGGGCTTTGCCGGGTTCGTAGTTGATGGCCGCTTCCTTGGCCCAAGAGGGAAGGTCGCGGAATCTTTCAGCACTGAGTTCGGGATTGTCCGAGAACGTCAAAAGCAAGAGGAGCGCGATCATGAGCCCACCTCGCCGATGACCGCGATGCGTTGGTCCATGGCGCGTTGCACCCATTCGGCATACTGGCGCAGCAGGGGCTCGTCGCTGGCTTCGAATTCGCTTTTCTCGACGATCATCTGACATTCAACCAGGTAGCGCTCGCCGTCCTTGGACAGCTTGTAGCTCACCTTGCCAATGGCGTTGGCCTCCGCCCAGTCGACCTTGCCCTGGACCTTCCAACCGGCAGGAAGCGTCAGCGTACAACGGGACGCTTGGCCACGGTTCTCGGGCAAGACGATCTTTTCGGTGCGCGGATTCTCCGGCCAAGCGCTGGGTAGCGGTATGATGGGTTGCATGCCAGGGAACGGATCGATTGCCAGGAGGCGGCCCTTGCCGAGCTGTGGCGGACAGGTCCCAGAGACCGAAACTTTGACCTTGGCGATGAAGTCGTCGAGACCTTCGATCGCGGTGGGGCCGATGGCGTAGTCCGAAAGGGCCTGTTGCCAAGCGGAGGTCAGCAAGTCCGTACGGGCCGCATCCGAAAGCGACTCCATGGCGTCTCGCAGCTCGGCGCTGTAAGAGCCTTGGCGGGTCTCGGCGAGGTTGAATTTGACGGCACCGTTCGTGTTGACCTGTAGGCTATAGGCCTGGAAGAGGCGATTGAGCTTCCAGGAGGGCCTGTCCAGGGTCATAAAACTGGTGGCGAAATTGTTTAGAGGGTCGACGATCAGCAGTTGGTTGCGGCGATAGCGGTCGGGGATGTAGCCGCTGTCACATTCCGTGGCGGCAGGCGCGAAGGTATACCAGGCGCCGCCGTCCCTGATGCCGATAATGGGATGAAGAAAGTCGATCGCAAACGGGTTGAGCGATTCCGGTGAAAAGGGCATGCCTGCTTGGGGCGCGAACATCAGCACCGGGTGAAAGCCGCAATCGACCATGACCCGGTAGAAGATCAGGCCCATGGAGTAGGGGTCGGCGTAGCGCTTTAGGAAGACCTGGTTGAGCAGGTCGGAGGAACCGAGAAGGTCGCGCTCGAGCACCCGCAAGCCCTTGCGCTGCAAGTCGTCGAGCCGATCGGAGCGATTGATTTGCTTGCGGAACTCCTGAAATACGGCGACCGCTTCCTCGGCATTGAGCTTGTTGGTGAGGCGGCGCGTGCGCCAGACCCAGGTGCCATAGGCGCCGTCCTTGTAAAACGTCTCGCCGTACAGGCCGCGCAAAAGCACTTGGCTGAAGTCGTGCCAGAACTGCTTGAGGGTGACCCCTTGGAATCGGGTAGTGCGAAACATGAAGATCCGGGCGAGGCCAGAGTCGGCCGCAGCATCGGAAAAAGGGGCTTCAGTCAGGGCCGGAATATTTTTATACGAGAGCAGCGTGAACCCGCTCGACTCCGAGAGGTTGAATTCGATCGGCGCGGCGACAGGTGTCCAAACCAGCCGTGTGGCGAGATCGAGGACTTCGTCGGAGACATGGGCACCAGCAAAGTTATAGAGGGTAGAGGCATCAATTTCAAAAGTCTTTTCCATGCAGTAGACAGGCTCTTGGACCGGCCAGACCTTGATCGTGGTATCGAGGGGCAGACCGTGCTCCGCCTTTTCGCTCCAGCTCAGCTCTAGTAGACTGTCGGGTGTCAGGCCCGAGGGCACGACGATGACGCTGTGGTTCTTTTGATCGCGCGTCTGAAAATTGAGGACGCGCGTGACGTCGCGGTCGCGGTCGACGGGCGTCTCCTTGCCGGTCCGATCGATGACCCTTCCTTTCAAATAGATCAGATGGTCGCCCAGATCGATCGACTGCAACTCGCTGCGGGCGCCATTGGTCAGGACATGAATGAGCAAATAGTGGTGGATTTTATCGTCGGTCACCCGGGTCGCGTGTTTGAGAATCAGGGCATCCTGAGCCTGGTTGCGAATCGCTGTGGGGATGTCCCAGAGCTTGGGGTCGATCGTCGCCATCAGAGGATAGGCTTCCGGGCGATCAATCGCAGAAAACAGAAATAAAGTTAACAGAAAGTGCAACGTTTCACCTCCGCACGTGCCAACCCAACATAAGCAGATGGGCGGGTGGGATCAAGTAAAAAAGCGTGAGAGCCCACAATCTTTCGGTCGGAACCAGCAAAAGCAAGCTGGTAGCGGTGTACGAAGCGAGCGACTGGGCTTTTTTACTTGACTCACAGAGGTCCAATGTCTTGTAATGATTCATCCTTTGTTTTGTACCGGTACAAAGCAAAATCGCCCTCCGGAGTGATTAAATTGAAAAAGGCATTCCTTCTTTGTTCGTTTCTGTTGTCTGTAGCTGTCATGGCGCAATCCACGGACACGGGCAACCCCGAGAGCAAGTTTCATCGCAACAACGGCCCCGCCGCGCAACCCCGCCATATTGAAGGCGGCACCCGCGGTGGCGGTCTTGCTCCCACCACTTGGGGCTTCGTCTCCAGTTATTCCGGTTCCCTCTATGGCACCGGTTACTATCCCTTCCGCGTCGACCTGACCTACGCGGGCACCAACTCCCTTTACGGGTACACCTTCAACTATCCCTCCAATGGTTTCGTCAACGAAATCAAGGCGATCTATGCATTCGACATCTCGGCTCTGGCTGGCGTTCCGGGCCCGGTATGGTCGAGCTTCATGTTCGACACCCGCGAGCGTCCGGCTGCTGGCGGTTCCGGTCTGAGTGCTTTCGCCTTCATCAACCTCGAATCTGACGGCAACAGCCACACCCTCACGGGTCTCTCGCTGTTCCAGGGCAACGGCGCCTCACACCTCGACATCTACAATGCCGAGGACTTCGAGAACGCTGCGCCCTTCGACCATCCCGAGTTGGCGTTTTCCGGCAACAATCCCCTGCTGGGTACGGTTGCCGTTACCACCAACACGACTGTGCCGATCAACTTCGATGTCACCAGTGCCGTAGTCGGCGACTTTCCGGTCCAGATTCCCACCCTGGGAACCTTCGGTCTGATCGCGCTGATCATGGTATGCGCCGGCGCAGGCCTGTTTGTGATTCGCAATAAGCGCGTCTAATAGAGTCTCGCCTCTGTGAAAAAGGTGGTTCCACTTCAGGGGAGCCACCTTTTTTATTTTACGGCCCTTGAACCTGCTCCTTGCAGCGTCTATGATGGGCCAGCGCGAACGCGCGGCACGAGGTGGCCATTCAATGACTTGGTTGATGATCCTGACGCTGGTGCTGATGCCCCAAGATGAGGCCGATTTTGGCCATCGCGAAGGCATGGCAAATCTCATGGAGTGGTGGTCCGATCCCAAGCTTTGCAAGGAGATGGGGATCGGTGAGGCCTTGCGCGAGCGCCTCGCCAAAGAGCTCGACAATCTCAAAACCACCTATCAGGTCACCCAGAGCGAGCTCAACCAAGCGCGCAAGCGCCAGACGGAAATGCTTTTCGACGCCAAAACGTCCAAGGCCGAGGTCGAGAAGTATAATCGCGAGCACGTCGTCATGCTCAGTGACCGCATGCAGACAACCAACTGGGACGCACGCTTGCTGGTTCGCACGTTGCTCGACGCCGACCAACTCGCGCTGATCGCCAAAAAGCACCCGCAGTTCTTTACCTCTCGCTGGTTCAAGACCTCCAAAGTCCCCATTCGCCAGGGCAAGGTGATCCTCAAGAAAAAATGAACTACCTGATCCTCCTCCTGCTTTTGGGCGATGGCCCGCCCTATTACACACGGCCGGTCGAACCCAGTGCCGATCTGGCCCAACTGGTGCAAGAACTGGCTGCGGGCACCTGCAAGCCAGAGCCCTGGATCATCAAGCTACAGCTTTACACCAATCTCGGCGAACTGCAGAACGTGCCCGAGCTGATCGACCGCCTGGCGGAGCGCTTTCCCAACGAACCGGTCTTTCTCGAGTCGCGCATGATTCTCCTGAGCCTGAACAAAAAGCACGACGAGGCAATCGCGCTTGGCCTGCAAATCCTCGGGAAATTCCCGACCTACCCCACCATTCGCGCCAACCTTGCCCGCGCCTATCTCAACGCCGGCCAACGGGTTCCCGGCATCAACCGCATGTTCGAAGCCATGCAGGCCGGACCCATTCGCGTCGAGGACTGGAAACTCCTGTTGGAGAACCTCGCCGCTGGCACGCCCAATCCGGACACCATGGTCGCGACCCTGCGCCGAAAAAGCGAGCAGAACCCCCAGTTTACAGGTCTCAAATACACCTTGATGATCGTCCTGACCCGCCTGGGTCGCTACGCCGAAGCACGCGGGATTCTCCAGGCCAACCCAGAGCTCGCCGACCACCCCGAACTTCAGATCTTCCTCCATCAGGATATCGATCAGTGACCCCCTCCTGGAGCCGCGCTTGAAGAGAATCGCCCTTGCCCTGATCGCCCTGCTCACCCTGGGCACCTGTAGCCGTGGCCCCAAGAGCACCTACGACAACGTCATTCTGATTACCCTGGACACGACCCGCTTCGATGCGCTCGGCGCCTACGGCGACAAGAAGATCCAGACGCCCGTACTCGACCAATTCGCCTTCACCGGCCATCTCTTCGAGAATTGCTACAGCCACGCGCCGATCACCCTGCCCAGCCACAGCAGCATCCTCAGCGGCCGCATTCCCACCCAGCACGGCGTGCGCAACAACATCTCCTATACCTTCGACAAGCACCAGCGCAAGCTCTCGGAAATGCTCAAGGAGCACGGCTTCGCCACCGGGGCCTTTATCAGCTCGATCATCCTCGACAGCAAGTTTGGCCTAGATGGCGGCTTCGATATCTACGAAGACAAGATCCATCACTACACGGACCATCCCACCAAGAACGAGATCGTCACGCGCCGCGGCGGTGAGACCATCTCCCTGGCGATGGACTGGATCAGCAACACCAAGGGCCGCTTTTTCAGCTGGATCCACCTCTACGACGCGCACTGGCCCTACACCCCACCCCTGCCCTTCCGCCAAGCCTATGCGGACGACCCGTACCTGGGCGAAATCGCCTATATGGATCACCAGATCGGCCGCTTGGTCGACAATCTGCGCAAGTCCGGTCGCTACGAGCGCACCCTGATCGTCGTCACCGCCGACCACGGCGAGTCGTTCATGGAGCACGGCGAACAGACGCACGGCTTCTTCTGCTACGCCTCGACCACCCATGTGCCCCTGATCCTCAACCAGCCGCTCTATGGAGCGCCTGGTCAAAAATTCGGTCACATGGTCCAGAGCATCGACCTGGCCCCCAGTATTCTCGAGGCCCTGGGTCTGCCGACCGAACCGGGTCTCGACGGCATCTCCCTGGCCAGCACAAAAAAACGCACGGTCTATGCCGAGGCCATGATTCCGCACGAGGATTTTTACCTTGCCCCCGTCCACGTCCTGCGCGACAGCAAGTACAGCTACTACTACAGCTCGCAGAAAGAGCTCTATGACCTGACTAAGGACCCTCAAGAACGCCACAACCTGATAGACGTCGCCCCGGATCTGGCCAAAAGTTACGAGGAACGCATGCAAGCCGTCCTCAAAGCCGCCGTCCAGAGCGGCACGGCGGCGCAGCTCGATCAGGAGAGCATCGACCAGTTGCGCAGCCTTGGCTATATTGCCGACGGCGGTGCCTACATCAGCCGCGAAGCGGATCCCTACCGCTACAACTCGCCCAAGCAGTCGATCAAGACCTACCGCGAGCTTCAGTACCTGCGCCAGTTCGAGGACAATTTCCCGTTCAAGATGATCGAGGGCCTGCGCAAACTGATCGAGCAGGACCGTCGCCAAGTCATCCTCTACCGCGACCTGGGCCGCCTCAGCGCCTTTGCCGGCAACGAGGCGGAGTCGTTGGACAACCTCAAGAAGGCGGCCCTGCTCAAACCCGACGACCCGCGCCTGCACACCTTCTACGGCTTGGGTCTGCACCGCTTCGGCCAACTGGACAAAAGCATCGAGGAGTTCAAGCTGGCCCTGCAGCTAGACCCCAACAACGGCACGGCCAGCTACAATCTGGGTCTGGCCGAGATGGGTCTCAAGCGGGTGGATGCGGCCATCGCCGCGTTCGAGAAGGCGGTCGCCTGCAACGCCAAGGACGTGCCGGCCCTGAACAACCTGGCCTACATCCAGCTCAAGTTCAAGAACGACCCCCAAAAGGCCTGGACCTACATCCTCCAAGCGGAAGCGATCAACGACAAGAACCCCTTGGTCAAGGAGAACAAAGCCCTGATCCAAGCGGCCCTGGCTGGCGCCCCATCCAAGCCGCCGTAAGCCGCCTGTCGCAGGAAACGCGAATGATGAGCGAAGCCAGGAGAAGTGCGGTAAGCCGCTGGCTTGCCTTCGTAGCAGGGAACGCGAATGATGAG
>CAYRFM010000127.1:0-18684 GCA_964423555.1 uncultured Holophagae bacterium
CCACCAGCGGCGGCCGCTACCGCATCGACCCCGACCAACCCGCGCGCTTCCAGACACTGGCCCTGGCCGCGACGGTCTGGCCGAACGTGCCCGAGGTCGACTGGTACGTCGACGGTCAGCGCGTCGCCAGGGTCGGCTACCCCTACACCGCGCGCTGGCCCATGGCGCCTGGCGTGCACGCCATCCAGGTCCGCTTCCCCCGCGCCGACGTCGTCAGCGAGCCGGTCACGATTACCGTCAACTGATTACTCAAAAGGGTTCGACGGCTCAGAGCGAGAGCCGCTTGAACACGACTTCGGGGATCATGCGAATGATCAGCATGATATAGCGCCAGAACCAACGGGTGTAAATCACATCGCGGCGCTTGTGCACGGCGCGAAAAACGTCCTCGGCCACTTGCTCCGGCGTCGCCGTCAGTGCCGGGGGCGTGCGCATGTGCGCCGTCATGCGCGTGGCCGTGAAGCCGGGCTTGATCGTCAGCACCGCCACGCCGCGCTGGCAGAGACGGTTGCGCAGGCCACTGAGCCAGGCCTCGAGCCCCGCCTTGGCGGCGCCGTAGCAGTAGTTGCTGGCCCGACCGCGGTCGCCGGCGACGCTGCCGATGGCGGCGATGAAACCGGAGCCGCGCTGCTCGAGGCGGTTGGCCAGCTCGCCCAAATAGCGCACCGGGCCGTTGAAGTTGGTCAACAGGATGCGCTGGGCCTCGGCGTCGTCGCCTTCGGCCAGGGCTTGGTCGCCGAGCGTGCCGACCGCGCAGATCACGCCCTCGGGCAGGCACGAGAGGCCGTCGCAGAAGGCCGACGCCTGTTCGGCTAGCACGTCGAGCCGGTGGATCTCGACCGCGATGCCGTAGCGCAGGCGCAGGTCGGCGGCGTCGTGTTCCAGCTCGGCCAGGTCGCGGGCGGCCAGCATTAGGTGCCAACCGGCGGCGGAAAAGCGACGGGCGATGGCCCGCGCCATGTCGGAGCGGGCGCCCAGGATCAACAGGTGGCTCATGGCGTGACCTCCAGGCGGCGCGAGAGCAGGGAGCGGAAGCGGTGTTCGGGGTCCAGCTCCGCCAACGCAGCGGCAAAGCGGGCGGCCTCGGCGCAGCCGGCGCGGTAGGTGGCCGGGCTCATGTGGGCATCCTTGGCCAGGTAGAGCCGACCGCCAAAGGCCAGAACCAGCTCGTCCAGGGCTGCGAGCAAGGCCGCTGTGCCGGGTCGGATCGGGAAGTCCAGCGCCAAGGTGTAGCCCTCGCGCGGGAACGAGTGGCTGCCCTCTTGTCGACCGAACAGCTTGAGCACGCTCAGAAAACTGCCCTGGCGGCTGGCGGCGATGCGCTCGAGAATGGCCCGCAAACCCTCGCGACTTTGCGTCAGTGGCAGTACGAACTGGTACTGGGTAAAGCCCTTGCGGCCATAGAGTCGGTTCCAGGCGAGGAAGCGGTCGAGCGGGTAGAAGAAGCTGTCGTAGTCGCAGAGCTCGCGCCGGCTTCCCCGTGGGGCCAGGGCATAGTAACTCGCGTTGAAGGCCCCGATCGTCAGCGGGTTGAGCGTGTAAGAGGGCAGGGGGAACGGCACCGTCAACTTGCGTTTGGGTGCCAAAGTCAGGGGTTTCGCGCGCAGGTGGGAAGGCAGCTCGTCGGGCAGGGCATGCTCGCCCTGGAACAGCACCGAGCGACCGAGCTGCTTGCCCACGGCCAGGCCGTCGATCCAGGCCACGCTGTAGGTGGTCGTCTGGCTCTGCTCGAAGGCGTCCATGACTGCCTCGAGGCAGGGGTAACGGCGCCGCTCCTGGCGGATGTAGGCACTGTGGATGCGCTTGAGCCGGAAGATGGCGCGCAGGATCAGGCCGGTCAGGCCCATGCCGCCACGGGTCAGATCGAACAGCTCGGGCCGCTCGCTGGGACCGCAGCGCACCACCTCGCCACTGGCCAGCATCAGCTCCAGGGAGAGAACGTGGCGGCAGAAGGTGCCCTCAAGATGGTGGTTCTTGCCATGGATGTCGGCCGCGATTGCGCCGCCGACAGTGATGAACTTGGTGCCCGGCGTGACCGGCAGAAACCAGCCGCGCGGCACGAAGACCTCGAGAATCGCCGCGAAGCTGACGCCGGCCTCGCAGGTCAACAGGCCCTCGGTCTCGTCGAAGGCCAGCAGGCGGTCGCAGCGCTCCGTGCACAACACGCGCTCGGCCAGGGCCGCGTCGCCATAGCTGCGACCCAGCCCGCGGGCGATCAGCGGGCTCAGGTCGCGGCACTGAGCGGCCAGTACGGCCTCGGGCGCCTGAGGTTGGACGACGGCGTCGACGACGGGGTAATTGCCCCAACCGGACAGGGCTTGCGGCGGTGGCTGCTGGACGGCCATCAGTAAATAATCCAGCCGAAGGCGGCCAACCAGAGAACGATCACGCTTTGGAGAAAGCGATCCGCCAGCACGACCTCGCTGGGGCTGCCGCTGCGGCCCTCGACGAAGGTGATCTGCAAGTAGCGCAGGAAGCCGAGAATGACAAAAAACGAGGTCAGGTAGAGATCCTTGTCGCCGACCCTACTGATAACCTCGGGCGAGAGCGTGTACATCAGGTAGGCGACGTTGACGACTGCGGCGACCACGGCCATGGCGGCGCTGAGGAACATCTCGTTGTAACCCTCGGCGCTGGCACGGGTGGGCTGGCCCTCGGAGGCCAGGATGACGTCGTCGCGGCGCTTGGCCAGGGCTAGGAACAGCGCCAGCAGGAAGGTCGTGATCACGATCCAGTGGGAGAGCGGCAGCGAGGCGGCCACACCGCCGACGTAGAGGCGCAGCACGAAACCGACGGCAATCAGGGTGATGTCGAGCAGTGAGAAGCGTTTGAGCACGAGGCTGTAGGCCAGATTGAGCGCCGCGTAGAGCGCGATCGGCAGCAACACAGCCGGCACGGTTAGCGCCGCCAGGAGCGTGCCGCAAAGCGCCAAACACAGTGCCAGCACGAGGGCCGGGCGCGGCAACACCTCGCCGCTGGCCAGGGGCCGAAAGCGCTTGCGCGGGTGGCGTCGATCCTCTTCCAGGTCGCGCCAGTCGTTAAAGATGTAAATCGCCGAGGCGATCATGCAGAAACTAGCGAAGGTCGCGCCCACCTGGGCCAGCGCATCCAGCTCGCGCAAGCGGGCAGCAAAGAAGAGCGGCGCAAACACAAATAAGTTCTTTGTATACTGGTGCATGCGACACAGCCTGAACAGCGTGCCCAGCCGGCCCCCACGTCTCCCCTGATCCGCCACCTTCGCGCCTCCCTCTCCTGGTCCGTGCCCGCGCGGCCACGTGCTGGCCTCATCTTACATTTTTTGGGCGGGATGGCACAGGGCTTGTCGCGGACCTACCCCACAAACCAGGGCGGAGTCCTAGCTGACCCGCGGGGAAGTGGGGCATTTGAACTGAACGCGCTCGCGATGGTCTTAGCCATCTAGTCGGGAACTCGGCCCGAGAAACCGGTCACTCTGGAACGGCAGGTTCGTCTGCACGCTTGCGGCGGCGGTGGTTCTTGACTTCGTCTTCCTGCTTGTACATGTACTTGATACAGGTCTTCATGATCATCAGGTTGGGTTCTTTGTGGCGGTTGACTTTGAGGCAATTGCGGTCGTACCACTCGATATAGCCGCGGATCTGTTCGCCGTCATCGAGGATGAAGACCATCGGCGTCTTGGTCTGCATCTGTTTGAGGTAATAAAAACTCTCGGCGTTGGTCTGTTCGGCGGGTACCTGTTTACGCCTTGCCCCAGCGCCCCCGGCAGACGCGATCGCGCCACCACCGCCCGGTTGGGAGATCGGCTGCAGTGCGGGTTCCACGGGTGGAGAGTTCTTGGTGTCCTGAACTTCCTTGATCTTGGGGCGGATCAATTTTCGGTGTATCGTCATTCGATGTTCCTTGAAAAGCTGGCTCGCCGTTTCAGGGGTCTCGGGATCTCGCGTTATCATCCACTTAGCGAGACCGGGGTTCCGGTCGCCCACAATCCGAACTTAGAGCGGTAAAGCTGCCTTATTCTACCAGAGAAGAGTTACGAAATTCAACTTAAGAGAAAATGGTCTGCCGACTTCGACAAAGCCCCCGTCGGTGAGCCTGCCAAGACCTGCGACGAGTGCTTGCGAAGGCAGCCGTTAACCCTTAGTAAATACAGAGATCGCAACCTTTTACATGGTCGTTGAGGAATCCGGTGGCCTGCATGAAACTCTGGCAGGTCATGGGTCCCGTAAAGACGAAGCCACGGCGTTTGAGGTCCTTGCTCAGCTGCTTGGCGGCCTCCGTCATCAGGGGTAATTCTCCCCGTGGGAAACCGCCCTGGGGCACGTCTCGATTCACCGGCTTGAAACGCTCAAAATAGCTGAAGAGATCGCCGAACTCGGCGATCAGCTCGCGCGCCCTGGCCGCGTTGACGATCGCCGCCTCGATTTTTTTGCGATTGCGGACGATGCCGGCGTCCTCCATCAGCCGCGCCACATCTTCGGCACCAAAGGCCGCGACCTTGTCCAAATCCCAGCCGGCAAAAGCACGGGCAAAGTTCTCCTGTTTGCGCAGGATCGTGATCCAGCTCAGCCCGCTCTGGAAAGCTTCCAGGACCAACATCTCGAATAATTTTGCATCCCGTCGCTCTTCTTTGCCCCAAACATGGTCGTGATAGTGCTCGTAAAGTGCATCGCCCTCGCACCAACTACAGCGGTTCACCATTCTTTGCCTCCTTCCACCGGATTTTTGCGACTTATTATACTGAATTGCGTCAATGCATGGCAGGAACTATCGTTTTTGACCGCTTGCCTGCCGATCCCCCAAAAAGCATATGGAGTAAGACATGGAATATACGTCCCGAAACAGCGCGCGCCTCGTCCTGCTCGCGTTTGCGCTGTCGGCCCTGCTGGCCATGGCCGGTGACAGCGACGAGAAGAAGGACGAAAAGAAGGAGTGGGACGTCAACCACTTCACCGATCAAACCCACGAGGTGGCCATCGACACCGATGAAGGCTCCTGGATGAGCCTCGATGTCAGTCCCGACGGCAAGACGATTGCCTTTGACTTACTCGGCGACATCTACACGCTGCCCATCGGCGGCGGCGAGGCGACCGCCATCATGACCGGAATGGCCTGGGACATGCAGCCCCGCTTCAGCCCTGACGGCAAGTCACTGGCCTTCACCTCCGACCGCGGCGGCGGCGACAATATTTGGGTCGCCGACGCCGACGGCAAGAACGCGCACCAGGTCACCAAGGAAACCTTCCGCCTGCTCAACAGCCCCGCCTGGAGTCCGGACGGCCGCTTCATCGTCGCCCGCAAGCACTTCAGCTCCTCGCGCTCGCTCGGTGCCGGCGAGCTCTGGCTGTACCACGTCAGCGGCGGCCAAAGCGGCGTTCAGCTCAACGAGAAGCCCAACGATCAGAAGGACCTGGGCGAACCGGCCTTCTCGCCCGACGGCCGCTACGTCTATTTCAGCCAGGACACCACTCCGGGCCGCGTTTTCGAATACAGCAAGGACCCCAACCCCGGAATCTACTCGATCCGCCGCCTCGACCTGCAGAAGGACGAAATCGAGAACGTCATTAGCAGCACCGGCGGTGCCGTCCGACCGACGCCCTCGCCCAATGGCCGCTATCTGGCCTACGTGCGCCGCCACCAGTATCAGACCAAGCTCTTCCTCCACGATCTGGAGTCAGGCAAGAACACCGTTCTCTACGATGGGCTCGATCGCGACATGCAGGAGACCTGGGCGATTCACGGCGTCTACCCGACCATGGGTTGGCTGCCCGACAGCAGCGGCCTCGTCTTCTGGGCGAAAGGCAAGCTCCACCGCCTCGACCTTGCCACACGCCAGGAGCAGTTGATTCCCTTTCACCTCAAGGCGACGCGCACCGTCGCCGAATCCCTGCGCAGTCCGGTCGAAGTCGCACCCGCCAAGTTCAAGACCCGCATGCTGCGCTGGGCCACCACTTCACCCGCTGGTGACAAGGTCGTCTTCCAAGCGCTCGGCTACCTCTACCTCCAGTCCCTGCCCAACGGCAAGCCCCAGCGCCTGACGAACCAGAACGATCGCTTCGAGTTCTACCCCGCCTGGTCCCGCGACGGCAAGCAGCTGGCCTACGTCACCTGGAACGACCTCAGCGAGGGCACCCTCAACGTCATCGCCACCGACGGCAAGAGCCCTGCCAAGGTCGTCTCGAGCAAGCCTGGCATCTTTGTCGAGCCCTGCTTTACGCCCGACGGCAAAGCCCTCGTCTACCGCAAGAGCGGTGGCGGCGGCCTGCTCAACCAGCTCTATACCAAGGAGACCGGCCTCTATTTCCAAGCGCTGGACGGCAGCGCGCCCAAGCGCATCGTCGAGGAGGGCGACTCGCCCCACTTCGGCGCCAAGGGCGACCGCGTCTTCTACCTGGCATATGGCAAGGACGACGCGCGTATTCTCAAGAGCGTCGACCTCAACGGCAAGGACCCGCGCGAGCATGTCACCAGCGAAATGGGCGACGAACTGCTGGTCTCGCCCGACGGCAAGTGGCTGGCCTTCACCGAACACTACAACGCGCACGTTATGCCCTTCACCCTGGCGTCCAAGAGCTTCACCATCTCACCTGACGGCGGTGCCCTGCCCACCGCCCAGGTCTCCCGCGACGCCGGTCAGACATTGCACTGGGGCGGTGACAGCAGTCGCCTCTACTGGTCGCTCGGTTCCAAGCTGTTCCATCGCGACCTCAAGGACGCTTTTGCGTTCGTCAGCGGCGCCCCCGCCAAACTGCCCGAGCCCGGTGGCGAGTCGATCGACTTGGGCTTTGAGGTCGACCACGATGTTCCCAGTGGGACCGTCGTCTTCGAGGGTGGCCGCATCGTCACCATGAAGGGCGACGAGGTCATCGAGAACGGCGTGCTGGTCGTCAATGGCAACCGCATCCAGGCCATCGGCCGTGTCGGCGACGTGGCGATTCCCGACGGCGCCTACCGGGTCGACGCCAAGGGCAAGACCCTGATCCCCGGCCTGGTCGACGTCCACTTCCACGCAGGTTACGGCGCCGACGAGATCACGCCCCAACAGAACTGGCAAACTAACGCCAGCCTGGCCTTCGGCGTGACGACCACCCACAACCCCTCGACCGATACGACCCTGGCCTTCGCCACCACCGAGATGACCAGAGCCGGCGTCTTGACCGGGCCGCGCATTTTCTCGACCGGTGCCATCCTCTATGGCGCCAAGGCGCCGACCCTGACGGCCAAGATCGACAGCCTCGACGACGCGCTCTCCCATCTCCGCCGTCTCCAAGACGTCGGCGCGTTCAGCGTCAAGAGCTACAACCAGCCCCGCCGCAACCAGCGCCAGCAGGTGATCGAGGGCGCCCGCCAGCTCGGCATGATGGTCGTGCCCGAGGGTGGCTCGATGTTCCACCACAACATGAGCATGATCGCCGACGGCCACACCGGCATCGAGCACTCCATTCCCCTGGCGGTGCTATACAAGGATGTGGTCCAGTTCTGGAGTGGCACCAAGGTTGGCTACACGCCCACCCTCGGCGTCGCCTACGGTGGCATTTCCGGTGAAAACTACTGGTATCAACACACCGATGTCTGGAGTCATCCACTGCTCAGCCTGCACGTACCGCCGGCCGTACTCGAGGCCCGCGCCCGCCGTAGGGTGATGGCACCGGAGTCCGAGTACAACCACATTCGTGTCGCCGAAGGCTGCAAAAAGCTGCTCGACGCCGGTGTCTCTGTCCAGCTCGGTGCCCACGGCCAGCGCGAGGGTCTGGCCGCGCACTGGGAGCTGTGGATGTTCGTCCAGGGCGGCATGACTCCGCTCGAAGCCCTGCGCTGTGGCACCCTCAACGGCGCCCATTACCTGGGCCTCGACAAAGAGGTCGGCTCGCTCGAAGTGGGCAAATTGGCCGATGTCGCCGTCATCGACCAGAACCCTCTGGAGGACATCCGCAACTCCGACAAGGTCTCGATGGTCATGGTCAACGGACGCCTCTACAACGCCATGACCCTCGACCAGGTCGGCAACCACCCCAAGCCTCGCAAACCCTATTACTGGGAGGGCGACGGCATGGCCTTCCCCAACGGCGTGAGCGAGAGCCACAGCGAAGGCAAGTGCATGGAGCACTGAGTGCTCGGCGGGCACCCCTGCGGGTGCCCGCTCTTTCCAACCAAAAAAGTTCGTTCTCGGGGCCGGGATTCGGTATCATAGGGCATCTTGTTTGGAATACCACATGCCGGTCCGGAGGCAGTGAATGGGTCGAAAGTTCTTGGGAATCCTGGCGGGTTTGATGGTGGCCATGTTGCTGGTCATGGCAGCTGATCTGTTGTCCACCGCTATCCATCCGCCCCCTGCCGGCTTCGATTATCGCGACCCAGCACAGGTCCGGGCACATGCTGCCACCGTGCCCCTCGCTTCCTTGATAGTGCTTTTGGTCGGCTACAACCTCGCTGCATTCGTCGGCGGCTGGGTTGCCTCCCGCGCCGGCAAGGGCGCTGAAAGGGTCCATGCCAGCGTCGGCATCGTCGTCCTGCTCGGCACCCTGTTCAACCTGACGATCATCCCGCATCCCCTCTGGTTCGCCATGACTGCGGTGCTCAGCCTGATCGCCACCACCACGGCCGGTGCTTTGCTCTGCGCCAAACTCCGTTATGCCTGAGAGGTGAGCGATGCTCCGTCCCATTTGCGACAACATCTGGTGTGCCGAGGGCGGCATGTACCTGCCCGGCAAATTGATGCACTTCAGCCTGCGTATGTCCATCGTCCGTTTGAGCGACGGCAAGTTGCTGCTGGTCTCGCCCATCGCCATCGACGATGACCTGGCCAGCGAACTGCGCGCCCTCGGCGCAATTGCCTACATCGTCGCGCCCAACACTTTCCACCACCTCCAGGCCGGCACCGCCAAAGCCCGCTTTCAGGACGCCAAACTCTATGCGGCTCGCGGGCTTGCCAAGAAACGTCCCGACCTGCAGATCGACGCGGTCTTCGACGATAGCCAAGCACCACCCTGGCAGGCCGAGCTACTGACCCGCACAATCCGCGGCTGCCCTGGCTTCAATGAGACCGTCCTGTTCCACCGCGCTAGTGGGACCCTGATCGTCACCGATCTGGTCTTCAACATCCACAGCACCAAGGGTCTATTGACCGGCATGTTCCTGCGCCTGGTCGGCGCCCACAAGCGTTTCGCCCAGTCGCGGGCTTGGCGTATGGTGGTCAAAGACCGCGCAGCCGCCAAGGCCTCCGTGCAAGAGTTACTGGAACTGCCCATCAGCCGCGTTGTCATGGCCCACGGCGAGATCTTCGAAGGCGACTGCAAACCGGCCTTGGAGCACGCCTTGCGCTGGATCCTATCCGCCTAGCGCCTAGCCCAACAGGGTCAATTTGGGTAGGTTGAAATAGCTGCGCAGGCTGTCCGTCAACATTTTGCGGAAGAATTCTGGGTCTTCGTCCTCGTCGAGGAAGTCGCTGACCTCGGCACGCAGCTCGGCATAGGTTGCCGGCGCAAGCGAAGCCGTGAATTGTGCGACCAGTTCCACGTCCAACTCGGCCAGGGCCGCGTCGATCGCGTCAAATCCCGCGATCTCGTGCAGGGGCAGCGCCCTTAGCCGCTCGATCAAGGCCGCGACATAGGTCGCCTGATCGGGCCAGGTATCTGCTAACTTGCGCAGGCGCTTCACCAGCTCCTTGCGCTTGTTTTCCAGCAAGTCACCTTCCTCGCCCTGGCCGGTGTGGATGTCGACGTACTCCTTCCAGCACTTCTGTACCGTCGAAGCCGCGTCCTTGAGCAGGAACCCTTTGGCGCGTTTGGCCCGTTGTTTCTTCTCCACAAACAGCTCGATCGCGCGCAGCACGACTGGCAGCGGGATCTCGGCGTCGTGCCAGCGCTCGATTTCCTCGAACTCGAGCGGTGAGACAATGATCTGGCAGCCGCGCGCCAGGGACCAGGCCAACTCCACTTTGCGGAAATAGGCCTGGCTCTCGTCCTGGTCGAGCGCACCACTCATTTAGCGCACCACAGAGCCGACCGGCGTATCCTCGGGGACTGCCAAGGGCGTGGGTCGCCCACCCTCGCCCGGATCGGTGGCGAGAATCATACCGTGGGACTCTAAGCCCATCAACTTAGCGGGCTTCAGATTGGCCACAACGACAACTTTGCGCCCGGTCATCTCCTCGGGCGTCCAATACTGGCTCAGGCCCGCGAGGATTTGGCGGACCTCGCTGCCCATATCGACTTCCATGCGCAGCAGTTTCTTGGACTTGGGCACAGGCTCACAGGAGAGGATCTTGCCCACCCTCAGAGCCACCTTGGCGAAAGTTTCGATCGCGATCTGGTCGTTGTGTTCTTGGGTTTCATCTGACATGTTTCAATCCTCCTCGGTCAAGCCCCGCATTGTAACTCAGAACCCATGCGGCGACCAGGGTAATAGGCTGATTCGAAGCGGCCGGACGCAGAAGCGGAAACCATAGGAGAACTATTAGGACTAGCTCGACGGATGCTCGACAACGACTTTGATGCCGGCGCGGCTGTCGGCAGCCACAGCCAGGGCCTCGGGCAACGACTCCGCGGGGAATCGGTGACTGATCATCAGTTCCGCCAGGTTGCGTGCGAGTTCGGGATAAGAGGAAAAAACCTCGAGCGCCTCGCGGAAATCGCCACAGCGGGAGCTGTGGAGTTGCAGACCGCGCTCGCGGATCGCGGTGTCGAGCGCGTTGCTGGAAGGGCCTGGCGCCAGCAGGATGGCACCGCGCGGTCGCACCAGCGAGCGCTGCCAGCCTGGTGGCCGGATCACCCGATCCGCCTCGGCGAGCGAAGCGACGATCGCCAGGTCGAACTGAGGCAATGGGCTTTCGCCCAGGTAACCAGCGCGCTCGAGCTTGGTGGCCGCCACTTCGGGCTCGTGAATGTGGTAGGTGACGGGTTGCTTTAGTCGGGGTAATTTGTCGATCGCGCGTGGCGTGACCAGGACATGGCGGTTAGCCCAGGTTGTGCCGGGCCAGGCGAAACTCATGTGCTCGGTCGTCACGGGAAGGATGCTGAGTTCGTCGATGACCAGGTCTGCCAGATGATCCATGCCCATGACCTCGCGGCCATGGGTCGATTTGAGATGAACCACGCGCTTGGCCATGGACAGAGCGCGCTCCAGACCCGATGCATGGCCCGTCGTGTCGTAAACAACCTCGAAACGCTGCCCAAGCACGTCCTCGCCCATCATCTCGAGATTGAAGCCGTAATCAGCCCCAAGCATCGCGGCATTCGCCAGTAAAGCCGAGTGCCGAGCGATGGCGCAGATCTCAAAGGCGACCCCCGTGCGCTCACGCCAGGCGGCCAAGGCCGCGAGCAACAGCATGCCCAAACGACGCGGTCCGAGCACGGCCACGCGCTGATTTGCGGCCGGAGGCGTCAGCCGCAGCGCCTGAAGCGCTGCGGCGAAGGGCTCAGTTAGTACGGCGGCCTCGACCGGCACCCCTTTCGGCCAGGACAACAGCGCCTGTGAGGGGGCCAGCAGCCAAGGCCCGAATCCGCCAGGCAGGCGGTCGATGCCCAGCGTCACTCGCTCGGGACAATGGGTGTGCAGATCCAAGCGACAGTAAGGACAATCCGATACCGCCAGGCCCCTCGCCTTGTGGGAGGCATTGATCTCGACCACACACAGGCCAGCGGTTGACTGGGCCAGGACCTCGTGACCGGTGATCTGGGGCAAGGGAAAGGGTAGGTAGGGTCGTGCCAAATCGGTCGAACAAACGCCACAGGCCAGTACTTTGACGGCTTCGTATCCGCAACCAAGGTGAACCTGAGGCTGACCCTCGCGCAATACGGTCCAATTCTCGCCTGCGCGATTGAACGCGTAATTTGCCCTATTTAATTGGCCACCGACGTGACACTCGATTGCCTCGAATTGTATTTCCGATACCATCGTGCCCCCTGATGACGGCCTATGATAACAGATTTCGATGGCCGACCGACATCGCGAGGCTCTCGCCTCACCCACGTAAAGCTTCCGTAAAAACGCATCACTCGGAGCCTTCCCATGACTTTGTTTGCGCTCATTCCTTCATAAGGATTCCGGAGCTTCATTCCGAGAATTGGAAACCGGCAACAGACCATGGAGGAAAGGCGATGCTCGGCTACTTGCCCGTTCAGAAAAGTGCTCGCACTGCAAAGATGACCAGTTATTGCAAGAATTTCGAAGCTTGGCGCGCTGGTGACGACCAGGCCCTGAGCAAGCTCCTGGCCCAGGGCTATGATCGGCTGTTTCTGCCCAAGGCCGAACGACTTGCCCGCCAACTTTCGCACGGACACGCGGAACGGTTGCTTCGTTCCGCTTGGAGCTCCATCGCCAACCAGGAGGAGCGCAGCCACCTCAAGTCGTTCAGCCATTTCCTCAGTCACTTTCAAGACCACCTGGAGCAGGTGGCCTTCGCCTCTTGAACATGCTTCAGCCCGGCGGCCAGCCCAAGGCACGGCCGCCGAGGATGTGAATGTGGAGATGGAACACGGACTGCCCGGCACCCGCGCCATTATTGACGACAAGTCGGTAATCCTCCAGGCCCAGCTGGCGAGCGATCTTGCCCGCAGCCAGCACCAGTGCGCCCGCCAGCGCTTCGTCTTCCGCTTGCAGGTCGGCGACCATGGCCACTTCCTTTTTTGGGATGACGAGAATATGCGTCGGGGCCATGGGATTGATATCGCGAAAAGCAAGAACGCGCTCGTCCTCGTAGACAATGTCGGCCGGTATTTGCCGATCGATGATCTTCTGGAAAATCGTGGACATGTGGTTTGGCTCCTAGCTCAGCGGTTAAAGAAGGTGATCGTCACGTAGCTCCAGACCCGCACAGGCACACCCTGCTTGGTCGGAATCGACCACTTGGTCTTCATGGCGGCATCGCGCGCCATGTCTTCCATGCCGTAATCAGGATCCGTTTTGGCGAGACTGCGACGTTCGAGCATGGCCTGCTCGACGACCCCCTTGTCGTTGATGAGGATACGCATGATGTAAAAAGCCGGTTTGGCTTTGGTCACCAGGTCGCGGGCTTTGCGCGGAACATCCAGCTTGGGCACGGTCTGCAGCAGCTCGGGACGGCGTAGCTGTTCATCGGAGAGCAACACCAACTCGCCGGGCTGAGGTGGTTTGAGTGACTCGACAGGAGCAGAAGAGCTGGGTGCCGGGGCGCTGGTGGTCGGCGGCGCGGAGGATTTCTCGGGTTCGCGTGGTCGTTCGTTGCTGGCTTTCTCGACCGGGGCGGGGTTGCTGGCTGCGGTCTCCTCGTTGCGCGGTTTGGGCTTGACCGGCGTCGCTGCAGCCTCCTCCTTCTTGGCCTGCTCCTGTTGGCGGTCCATCATTTTCTTGAGGCGTTCGTTCTCCGCCTGCAGTTTCTGGAGCTCCGAATTGGCCTCTTTCTGGCGCTTGGCTTCGGCAATGCGCTTGTCCACGTCGGCCATCTCGGTCTCGAGCTCGTCCTGCTTGCGCTTCATCTCGGCTTCCGCCTGCTCTCGCAGCAAGGCCTGCTGCTGCTCGTTCTGGCGGCGTAGCTCTTCGATTTCGGATTCCTGCCGTTGCTTGTCCTGTTCTTTCCCTTCCTGAGAGAGCTGGTCTTCGATTTGACTGATCGTGTCGCCACTCTCTTTAGGTTTGGGCATCAGCAGGACGGCGGCGATGACCACCACCAACAGCGCGGCCACCACACCGAGCACCAAGGGCATCTTGGACTTGGGCTTGGCGCTGGCGGCATAGGCCTGGCGAGGAGGTGGCACGGGCGCTGCGGGCACCGGCTCGACCGGTATGGTCGCGGCAAAGCTCGGCACAGTCTTGGCAGGTACGACTGCCGGGGACTCGACAAATTCGCGGTTGCGCTCGGCGGCGATCTTTTCGCCCAACTCTTCCATCTCGACCCTGAACGCACTGTGCATAAAAAAGGCTAGGTTGAACGTCGTCGGGCTGTACTCGCCAGAGAACAGCAATTCGTCCATGTCCTTAGCCATTTTCTGGATGTCTTTGTAGGCACCGGGCCTCGTTTCATCGAGCGCGTTGAGCACGATCGCGGCGATCTTCGGGGCGATCGCCTCGCCATCCGCCGTTTCCGCGGCGCCGACAATGCTGGCCACATTGCCACCGGGCTTGAAGGGCTCGCCGACAAGCATCTCGAACAAGATCGCGCCGCAGCCGTAAATATCCATGCGATCCCGGTCATCCGCGTTGAGCTGCAAGCCAGGCGGCGTGTAATGGCGGTAGTAGTCACCGAAGGCGGGTGCTGTCTTGGCGGAGCGCATCGCCGAACTGAACGAAAAGCCCTTGAGCTTGATCTCGCCTTCGTGGGTCACGAAGATCATCGAGGGATTGACAAAGCCGTGAGTGAGGTGTTTCGTCTTGGCATAAGCCAGGGCAGACAACAGCTTGGACACCACCAACAGGGCGTGGTCGACGGAAAAGGGATTCATCTCGTTTTGGCAGCGCTTAATCACTTTTTCAAGCGAAAACCCTTCCTGGTATTCGTAAAAGGAGATGACCTCACCATTTTCCTGCGCTGTAGATAGCTTGCGCAAAATATTAGGATGTTCCAACTTGGCCGAGAGGGTGCTCTGTTTGATGAATTGATCGCGGAAACCGATATCGGCAGCGAGGTTGGCCGCGAGGATATCAGCCAGGAGATTGTGGTCGATCTTGGCACCGGCGAGTTCCGCGGCCCGCCAGGTCGAGCCCAGCACCGAGGACTCTTGTTCCTCGAGAAAAATATACTTTCCGAACTTTTGTTGGGCGCTTACCATCCGCTTCCTCCATGATAATGAGGGGACTCCCCGCGACTTAGCTTCAGTTATCCCCTAATGCTACTCAGTAATTCCAGCCAAAGTCAACAAACCAATGCCATCCAGACCGGATTCCTGTGACTGGTCCATGAACGCGCACCTCCTGCCGCTTCCGGGATTAGAGTGATTTGAGAATCTCGCGCAAGCGCCAGGTTATATAGCCGGTCACACCCCAGACCTGGCCTTGGCCAAACTGGAAATAGTGCACATCGGCGTGGTCATGCCAAGGGCGGACCTCATGCAGCTGCTCGTCAAACAGCTCGTCGATGCCGACCTCCACCAAAGCCTCGACCTCCTCCTGGTTCAGCACCGGTTCGAACGGTTCGCACAGACCGACGAAACAGCGGATATGGTAGCCGCGTGGCGAGTAGAGAGGATCGATCTCGCCGAGGTAGCGCACTCGCTCCTGGGGAAGACCCACTTCCTCCCATGCCTCGCGCAGCGCCGCTTCCCAGGGCGTTTCTCCGGGATCGATCCCGCCCCCAGGAAAACTGATCTGGCCAGGGTGCTTCTTAAGGTGTTTGCTGCGCAAGGTGTATAAAAACTGCTGGCGGCTGGGTAGAAACGGGATCAACACCGCCGAGGCCCGGTGTTGGCCGAGCGGGATCGTCGGCGGGCGGTATTCCGCAAGGCGCTTCAGTTTGTTCAAGACCGTCAGAGGCATTGCGACAACACTCCAGAAAGCCCGCAAGCCTTTGGATTGTAGCGCAAGCAGGCAAGGTTGCACAGGCGCAAATCACTGGGCGAAGCCCGAGCTGGCAAGAGACCGGAGCACCAAAAAAAGTACTGCAAACGCGCGAATTTGGCCGCACAAGGCTTGTGCCTCCCTGGTTAGCAAGGTATGATGGGTCGGTCAATATAATGTATGGATGGATGGTGCCTAGGTGAAGACACACTGCGGTCTGACAGAGTTTTTTTCAATAGGCGCCCACCATGAACCAATCCTTTCAGGAGGACGCATGCTCAAGTTTCGATTGTCATTTCTCGTTCTGAGTGTTGCCGCATGGGGTCTGGCTGGCTCGTACAACGACGTGCCCCACTTCGACCATCGCGGCACACCGCATCTGCAGTTCAACCCGGCCTATGCACAAAAGGCCGGCCTCGCGGGCGCCGATCTGGCCCGTGATTTCCTTCGTCAGAACGCCTCGGTTTACGGCTTGCCCAACGACCTCGGCAATCTGACCCTGTTCCAGGAGAAGACCAGCCTTCTGGCCACCCATTACCATTTCCAACAGGATATCGACGGCTTGAAGGTGATCGGTGGCGAAATCGTCGTCTCGATCGCGCATGAGACCAAACAGGTATCCCGGGTCTACAACAACATCTTCCCAGTTGGGGACCGGGCCGCAGTTCCCGCCGTCGTTTCCCTCGACGAAGATGACGCTTACGATATCGCCTGGTCCGATCTCGCTGTCCACGGCGAGCTGATGGACGCCCCCAAGGCCGAATTGGTCTATGTACCTCAAGGCAAGAACTTCGATCTGGTCTGGCAAGTCTACCTCGGCGTTCAAGCACCCTTTGGGTACTGGCAGGTCCGGGTCGACGCCAACTCAGGTCGCGTCATGAAAGTCGAAGAAATCTCCCTCTCCCGCAAGGCAATTGCCGGCGTGCCCGAAAAATACGCGGGTCAGATCGACGACCGCCTGGCCAGCTTCGCCCGTTACAACCAGCGCGAAGCCCTGCGCAGTGCCGAACGCCAGGCGCTGGCCGCGAAAGCGCGCCTTGCCGACGGCACGGCCAATGTCTTCGACCCCGACCCCCGCACGACCTTGAATACCGAGGCCCTGGCCGACAACTCGCCAGCCTCTTCGTTTACAGCCGCTTACATCAACCGCAACCTGACCGGCCTCGAGCAGTCTGGTGGCCTCTATCGCCTCAACGGCCCCTGGGTCAGCATCATCGACTTCGAATCCCCCGCCACGGCGCCATCGACTACCGCGAACGGTAACTGGACCGCCGTCCGCGGCAATAATGCCTTCAACGATACCATGACCTATTTCCACCTCCACCAAAACCAGGCCTACATTCAAAGCCTCGGCTTTACCGGCCCAACTGGGATTCAAGAGCTGTCGATCGGCGCCGACTCCGACGGCCTCAATGGCGACGACAACTCCCACTTCATTCCTGGTTCCAACCGCATCGCCTTCGGCCATGGCTGCGTCGACGACAATGAGGACGCGGACGTAATCCTCCACGAATACGGCCATGCGATCCACTATGGCATCAACAGCAATTGGGGCGGCGGCGACTCTGGCGCCATCGGCGAAGGCTTCGGCGACTACTGGGCCGGCTCCTACAGCTTCAGCACCGCTAATGGTCCGATCTTCCACCCCAACTGGGTGTTCACCTGGGACGGTCACAGCGCCTGTTGGCCAGGCCGAGACATGGACAAAACCAGCCTGATGTACGACCCAAACTCGACCTATGGCGCTCACCAGAGCATTCCTGGCGGTCAAACAGACGAGCTTTGGTCCACGCCGATCTTCCAGGCACACCAAGATTTGCGCGGCATGAGCGTGCCCCGCAGCGAAATTGACCAGATCGTGCTGGAATCTCACTTCGGCCTTGGCAGTGGCGTCACCATGCGCGTGCTCGGCAATGCCACCGTGGCGGCCGCGGGACAACTGCAGCCCGGCGGTCCTCATGCGGGCGTCTTTACGACTCGCTTCCTGGCCCAGAACATCATCGACATCCCCCATGTCGCAATGGCTGCCAACAGTGGCTCGATCACTGGCGAGACCGGCGAGAACGGCGCCGCGGACCCCGGTGAAACCGTACAACTCAAACTCCTGGTCGAAAACATGGGCAACCTGGCCGCCTCCGCTGTCACGGGCACTCTGACCTCCAATGACCCCAACGTGACCATTCAACAGGGCGCGTCCGCCTATCCCGATCTCGGCGTCGGTCAGAGTGGTGTCAACACCACCGACTTCAGCATCAGCCTCGACCCCAACATGACCTGTGGCGACACCTTCGAACTGAGCCTCCAGGTCGATTGGACCGACACTTCGCGTGCCCCCGGTTCCACTACATTGACCTTCACCCTGCCCACCGGCGTAGGCCTTGGCTACGAACAAGGCGTTTCGCCTGCTCTGGCGATTCCCGATAACACCACCGTCACTAGCAACATCGTCATCGCAGGCACAGGTGCCACCGTGACCGCAAACCTCAATATCGACGTGGATATCTCCCACTCCTATGTCGGTGACTTGGCAGTCACGCTGCGCGCTCCTGACGGCACCACCGTCCTGCTGCACAACCATACCGGTGGCAGCGCTCACGACATCGTCGGCAACTATCCGCAGACCCTGACGCCGGCACAGAGCCTCTCAGCCCTGGTCGGCAAGGCCGCGGATGGTACCTGGCAGTTGGAAATCACCGATACCGCCAATGGCGATACCGGCACGCTCAATGCCTGGACCATCCACGATATCACCGGCTTCGAGTGCGAGGATGCCCTGCCCTTCTGCCTGGGCGACCTCAACGGAGACCGCCAAGTCGACACCGGCGACCTTGCCATCGCCCTGGAAGGCTGGACGACTGTAACCGGTGACGCCAATGCCAGTGGCCTGACCAACATTATCGACCTGCTCGATATCATGGACGCCTACGGCAACTGCGACGCCAACTGATCCACCAAGGGGGCTCGGGCTCTGCCCGAGTCCTTTTTTATGCGTTCCATTTCTGCTATTCCCTCATTCAGTTTCTCAAAAATAATCGTTTGACAGGCCTTGCGCCAATGCTGTTAGGTTAACCGCGGAAAATAGTGTTGTTCATGGAAGTCGATTTTGCCTTTTCGGCTAGACTCTAACTTGGCAGCGTCTAACCACAGCTATGGCGGTAGGCACTAGTACGACTTTGTCAGGTTGACTAGGCCAACACTTTTACGCCGGCTCCGCCCTACATTCGTGTTCCATCCGGAGAA
>CAYRFM010000128.1:0-18521 GCA_964423555.1 uncultured Holophagae bacterium
AAAATCGCGAGGCCTAGTTCACCTGAACAGCCCGTCCGAAAAAAATCGCGAGGCCAAGTTCAACCGAATTACCCGTCCGAAAAAAATCGCGAGGCCAAGTTGAACTGATTCACCCGTCAAAAAAAATCGCGAGGCCAAGCTCACCCGTCGCCAACCGATTGAGTCCGTCTCATCTCCTTGAAGACCACCAACGCCATTCTCGCGGTCAAGAGCGCGAGCCAGTCCATCCACCCAAAAGCCGGATGAACCGTACGACTTTGTCAGGTTGGTGATCAAGGCACCCAGGCGGTCCCGCAACTCGTGCCTGCGGGAGCGATCATGGCAGAGCCCAGCCCCCGGCGCAAGATTGCATCTTGCGCTACAGCAGCTACAGCGCTTGCGGGGCCTTTTCGGCTAGGCTCAAGCTGACAAAGTCGTCTGGCCTGGACAGAAAGGATCACGTACCCAACGCGTCGAGCTTGGCGTGCAATTGGGTGATCCGCGCCAAATACGCGGCCTCGTCGATCAGCCCTTCATCTTTTAATTGTTGAAGCTCGGCCATAGCGCCTTCGATTCTGCCGCGCTTCTTGCCTCGTTTCTCGCCTCGCTTTTCGCCACGTTTTTCGCCACGCTGTTCACAAACGAGCGCATAGTACTCGCTGATGGAAGAGCCTGTATATCTCATGCCAGTCTCCTTGCGGATCGATTCCCGGACCTCGTCAGTGACACCGCTGTAGGAGGTCAAAAAGCGTTCGGCTACCATTCTCTGATTGGTCGTGAGCTTTAGGTCGCGTGCCATAAGGGCTCGATAAATTTCGGCGATCAGCTGGCCGCGGTCCAGTTCCCGATCATCGCCCCGCAAGGCAAACAATTTACCCAACAGGGTGTGATGGGCCATCAGCGCGGCGCTGGAGTGGTCCCTCAACCGGATTATATCACAGCGCACCTCGTTGATCCCCTCAACGCTGTGATACGTCAATGGGAACCGATCCGCAATCGGCCGCCGCGATCGGCCGCTGTCGGTGTAAAGAATCAGCGGCCAGACCGGATAAGGTTTGAACAGGGCCGCATGCAACACATACTCGCGCAGTTGTTTCAGTGCGATGACGCGACGGCTTTTGAACTCCAGCAGAATCAGCATCTGCCAGGTCTTGTTGTCGACCACCACCTCCGCCACCAGCAGCAGGTCACCCTCAATGTTCTTTTTGGCGGGTTTGAAGCGACTGAAGAACTCCTTGTCGACCATGTGGTGGTTCTGGACCTTGAGCTTGGGGAAGAACAGAGCAAAAAACTCACCGAGAAAGGCGGAAACGGTCATTTTGTACAAGACGTCGTGTGAAAGGGCAGGTAGACCCATATCGGACCTCGGCTGAAAGGTCGCATCATGTCCGCGGCAGCGTGACCCTTCCTTCTTACCCTGGCCTGACCTCACAAAGCCAGGGTTTTTTTTCGACAAGCGGTATTCTGGCGATCAGCCGGCGGTTAGACCCGCAAACAGGGGTGGCAATGTCGGCCTACTCATGTTTTACTTTAGGTTTCTGCACCGGCCATTGGCACGAAGAGACGGGCACGGTGCCCACATCAGGGGGAAAAGAACATGCTTTACGAGAATATCCTGCAGACGATCGGCAACACGCCCATGGTCCGACTGAACAGTGTCGGCGCCGGCCTGGCCTGTAACCTCTACGCCAAGTGCGAGTTCATGAATCCCGGTGGCTCGGTCAAGGACCGCATCGGCTACCGCATGGTGATGGAGGCAGAGCAGAGTGGCCGCATCAAGCCGGGCGACACCTTGATCGAGCCGACCAGTGGCAATACGGGCATCGGCATCGCCCTGGCCGGCGCGGTGCGCGGCTACCGTGTGATCATCACCTTGCCCGAGAAGATGAGCAAGGAGAAGCAAGTCGTCCTGGCCGCACTCGGCGCCGAGATCATCCGCACCCCCACCGAGGCCGCCTGGGATAGCCCCGAAAGCCATATCGGCGTCGCCCAGCGCCTCCAGCGCGAACTGCCCAATGCCCATATCCTCGACCAATACAGCAACCCCGCCAATCCCGACGCCCACTACTTCGGCACCGGCCAAGAGATCTGGGACGACCTTGGTGGCCGGGTCGACATGGTGGTGATGGGTGCCGGCACCGGCGGCACCGTGACCGGCGTGGCCCGCCGCCTCAAAGAACTGAATCCCGAGATCATCGTCGTTGCTGCGGACCCGGTCGGCTCGATCCTGGCCGGACCGGGCGAGGTCGGCACTTACCAAGTGGAGGGCATCGGCTACGACTTCATCCCCGACGTGTTGGATACCGACCTGGTCGATATCTGGGTCAAGACCGAGGACAAGCCCTCGCTGCAACTGGCGCGCCGTCTCGTCCGCGAAGAGGGCATGCTCTGCGGCGGCTCCAGCGGCTCCGCGCTGTTTGCGGCCCTGCAGGAGGCCCCCCGCCTCAAGGCCGGCCAGAACTGCGTCGTGCTCCTGCCCGACAACATCCGCAACTACCTCTCCAAGCACATCGACGACGCCTGGATGAAGAGCCGCGACTTCCTTTAATTATATGGAACGGGGCGGTCGCCCGGCCGCCCCCCGGAGGAGCCATGAGCCTGCTCGAGCTGCCCGCCGCCCTGGTGGCGAAACTGCGCCAAGCCCGCAGTGTGACCGTGCTGACCGGTGCCGGCGTCTCCGCGGAAAGCGGGATCCCCACCTTCCGCGACGCCATGACCGGGATCTGGGCGCGCTTCCGGCCCGAGGAGCTGGCGACACCCCAGGCCTTCGCCGCGGACCCACGCCGCGTCTGGGAATGGTACGCCTGGCGGCGCGGCCTGGTGGCCGGCGCCATGCCCAACCCCGGCCACTACGCCCTAGCCCAGCTCCAGGATCGGCTGGAGCTCCGGCTAATCACCCAGAACGTCGACGGCCTGCACCAGCTGGCCGGCTCGCGCACGGTCGTCGAACTGCACGGCAACATCGCCCGCACCAAGTGCTCGCGCGAACACCGCGTGGTCGCTGATTGGCCGCAAACCGATGCCGTCCCACCACCCTGCCCCCACTGCGGAGCCCACCTGCGCCCCGACGTCGTCTGGTTCAACGAGTCACTGCCCGAGCAGGCACTGCACGACGCGATCCAGGCGGCCCGTACCTGCGAGCTGTTCTTCTCGGTTGGTACCTCGGCACTGGTCCAGCCCGCCGCCTCGCTGATCTACGAGGCCATGCGGCAGGGCGCGACGACGGTCGAGATCAACCCCGTCGAGACGCCTCAATCGGGTCAGGTCGACTTCGCACTGAGCGGACCCTCGGGTCAGATCCTACCCGCCCTGCTGGCCGCTGCTTGGCCTGTGCAATAGACGAGCTTCATCCGCACACCGCGCGGATCTTGACAACTGAGCGTTCGTCCTTTTTTTATTCGTAGATGCTTTTTTTGGAAATAAATTTTATACTGTTCGATTTTGTTACCACATTGAAAAATATAGCTATAATGAGTGTCACTTAGTCTGATACATGCGCCCAGCGCTTACTATGGATCTTACCATGCTTGCACTGCCTTCCCTGGCTCAATCGCGGTTCCGCGAACAGGGCACCGACCCGCTCACCGGCTATTTGTTGCTTGAAGATTGCCTCGACTCCACCAAACGCCTCGCTCGCGTGCTCCCGCGCCTAGCGGAGTTGGAAGCGCAGCTCGAGCGCTGGACACGCTGGCCGCACCCGCACTTCCTCGCCATCGACCAGATATTCGCGCGCGAGCATGACCTGTTGCTCGTCTTCGCGCCTCTGGAGGACGCCCAAGCCGTCGAGCGTCAATGCCTCCGCTTCGGCCGCCCGCAAGTCTTGCGCTTGTTTGGCGAACTCCTCTCCGCCTGCCAGTTCCTCTCCGATCAGCAGATCCATTTCCCCCACCTAGACCCCTCCAAGCTCCTGTTGACGAACGCCGGCCTGTGTATCGTCGGCCACGAGACCGCCCACCTGCTGCGGCCTGGCAACGAGCCCAACCCGGTCCAACTGGACGTGCGCTACGCCGCGCCCGAGCTGATCAGCCATCGCCGCCGCACGCAAAAGAGCGATGTCTACCAGTTTGGCGCGCTGCTGTTCCATCTGCTCGCCGGCCGGGCCGCCGAACCCGGCAAGGCCGTCGACGCCGGCGCTTTGGGCGCGCGCTGGTCGGCCACCTTCTTGCCGCTGCTGCACCGCTTGCTCCAGGAACAGCCTGACGAAAGACCCGACTGGGCCGAGCTGCAGCTCTGGCTGCGTCGGGCCAAAGGACCGCGCCAGGCAGCGCGGCCGGCCCCCGTCCGGTTGATCGCGGAGGTACCGGAGCGCCTGCGCTGGCTCAAGAGTCGCTTGGCCGACGCGCTCCAAAGCGCGGCCGTGGCCGTCGTGCCGTGCTTCCCAGGCGGCGAGGACGGCCGTCTGTTGAAGCCGTTCGCGACCGAGGCGGAAGCGGAGCGTTGCGCCCTGTTCCGGCTGCCGCGCTTCGCACCCTCGGCGGAGTCCTATAGCGCTATCAACCGCCTGATCGCCCTGATCGGCGCCGCGCTGCCGCTGCTGGAGCGGCCGGAACTGAGCGTTCCTCCGCCGCTTTCGCGCCTGAGCACCTGGCGCGAACAGGGACTGGCCTGGCGCAAGTTCCTGGAACGTCTGATGCCGGCCATACTGCCGCGCTGGCGCGCCTTGATCCTAGTGGTCGAGGAGGTCGATAGCTGGGATCCGGCCTCGCTGCGTGCCTTTGCCACCCTGTTTGCCTGGCTGTCCAAGTACCCCGCGCTGCTGGTGCTGACCTGCAACAGCAGCCTGCACCCGCACCTGTCCGCCCTCAGGCGTCGCTTGGGCCTACCCTGGTCCGTCGCACCCCTGGCTGAGCTGCCGCCAGACCTGGCCGCCGCTTTCTGGGTCGGCGAGCCCCGTGACCTGCCCGACCTCGCCCATGGCGCGGCCCGCTGCGGCGGTCAGGAGACGCCCTTCCTGCACTGGCTCAGCGACAGCGCCAACCATCTGCGCGGCCTGACCCGACACTGGCAAGCCAGCTGGCAACACCTGACCGCTAACGAGCAGCTGCTGTTGCTCAACCTGGCCTGTTCGGATCGATCGCTTTGCGAGACCGACCTGGCCGCTCTCTTGGCCAAGCAACCCGCCAGTGCGGACCTGATCCGCCTCGGTCAGGCCGGCTGGCTCCGTGCCGAGCCCGACGGCTACCGCATCGGCGCGCCCGATCTGACCCGCTTCTGTGCCAGCCAGGTCTCCGCCCAAGACCTGGCGCTTGTCCACACCCGACTCTACGATCACGAGATGCAGCGTGCACAGCCCGACAGCATCCAGCTGATTCACCTGGCCTGCCGGCTCAAGCCCCCTCACCTGGCTCAGCACCTGGCCGAACAGGAACACCAGTTCGGTGATCCCGATCCCCTCTGGCTGAACCGCCTGGAGCGGGTCTACGCCCGCAGCGAACACGCCGAGCTGCGCGACCTGGCCGTATTGGCCCGGCTCCTGCGCGGTGAACACAAGACTCGCCCGACCGCCCGCCACCCCTTCCTCGCCGAACTCGCCAAGCTCCTGCGCACCCGCGGTTCCGACCCCGAAGCCGCCGCCCGCCTGGGTCTGCGCCTGGCCCGCCGCGGCGCGCTCGGCCCCAACCTGCGCGCCTACCTGCTCGTCCTCGCCGCCGAGTGCGCCGGCTTTGGCGCCAACCCCGGCCTAATGGGCCGCCTGCTGCGGCGCTTTGCCCGCCTCGACGCTCCGCTGCCAAGCCCGCGACGCGCCGAATACGAGGCCCGCTTGGCTGCCGCGACCACACAACTGGGCCGACCGGCGCCGATCCTCTTCGCCCGCGTACTAGCCGCGACCGGTCCCTGGAGCGCCTGGTACGAAGCTTGGCAACACTGGCAGGCCGGCGCCTTCGAGACCTGCCTCGCCAAGCTGGAGGACGCCCGCCCAGTCCTCGAGCAACACGCCGACCTCAGCCTGCGCGGTTGCTTCTTCAAGCTGCTCGGCAACGCCCTCTACCGCAACAATCTCCCCGCCCGCGCCAGCACCGCCTATGCACATGCCATCACCTGTTTCGATCGCATCGACCATCGCCACGCCCACGCGCTGGTCGCCTTTAACCAGGCTAGCGCCGAGAACCTGGCCGGTCTGTTCGACCCCTCGCGCGCACACTTCCTGACGATCGCGGCACAGGCCAAGGCCAGCGGCGATCAGCTCACCCACTGCCAAAGCCTCTATTATTTAATGACCTGCGACCTCTTCCAGTATGACCTCTACAGTTTCGAGGCCCGCTTCCGCGAGCACGAGACCCTGGCGACCCGCCTCGACAATGCCGAGGAGTTGGCCAAGGGACTGGCCCTGCGCCTGCACTTGGCCCTCTCCCGCTCGCGCGCTCAGGTTCGCGAAGAGCTGGCCAAGTTGGAACGCCTGACCGCGCGGGACCACGGCTTCCACCCGCTGCTGCGCGACGAGATCGACCTCGCCCAACGCTTGGCGCGCTTTGCCGTCGGCTTGGCCGAGGCCGAATCAACCTGCACACCCGGTCCCTTCACCGCCTGGCGCCACCAGCTGCTCGACTTCCTCGTCGGTCGCGGCGGCCGCGACTTCGCCGCCCTGCGCGAGCGCCTGGGCAGCGGCTACTTCGCCGGCTGCCACTGTCTGCTGTTGCGCCAGGCCATTGAGGCCGGCCTGCTGCCCCAAGACTGCCTGGACAGCTCGCTGGCCCAGGCCATCGAGCGCTTTGCCAGTACCTCGAATGCCGCCTATGGCGCGCTGCTGCGCCAGCATTTCGGCCGGGCCAAGGACCTGGACCCCGCCCATGTCGAGCACCTGGAGCGCGCCCTGGGCCTGTTCGAGAACCTGACCGTGCCGCCGCCAGCCGGCTACGCAGTCCGCGTGCTTGAGGGTTTGCGCCAGCTCTGGCCGTTCCAGATCTGGGGTCTGGCCGAGTACCGCGACGGCCGCTGGCGCGGCCAGGACCCAGACCATGCCGGCATCGTAGACCAGCTGAACTGGCTCGAACCGCAGTTTGCCGAGCCGACCCTGCGGCAACTGCTCGACCCCGGCAGCCAGGCCGTGCGCGGCGTGCTGCTGCTGCCGCTCAACCAGATCGTCGGCGCCTTGCGCCTGGCCTACTTCGTTCAGGACCGCCTGCCCGCCCACGAGTGGTCGGGCCACTTCGACGCCGTCTTCCGGCTCTATGCGCGCCTGCTATACTTCGCACAACCCACCCAAACCCCGCGAGAAAGCGCGCCCCAACTCGTTGGCACCACCGAGATTATCGGTCGCAGCCCCGCCCTCCAGGCCAGTCTGCACAAGATCACGCGCTTTGGTAGAAGTGATTTGAACATTTTTATTTCGGGTGAGAGCGGCACCGGTAAGGAGTTGGCGGCGCGGGCCCTGCACAAGAGTTCCGCACGCGCCCACAAGCCGTTCCGCGCTGTCAACTGCAGCCACTTCCCCGACACCCTGGTCGAGTCCGAGCTCTTTGGCCATGCCCGCGGCGCCTTCACCGGTGCCGACAGCAGCCGGGTCGGCGTGCTGGAACTCGTCGACGGCGGCACCCTGTTTCTCGACGAGATCGGCGACATCAACGCCAAGGTCCAGTCACTGCTGCTGCGCGTCTTCCAGGAGGGCGAGTTCTGTCGCGTCGGCGAGACCCAGGTTCGCAAGGTCGATATCCGCTTCATCACCGCCACCAACAAGAACCTGCACGAGTTGATCGATGGGGGCCTGTTCCGCGAGGACCTGTTCTTCCGCATGGTCGAGGAGGAAATCGCCCTGCCGGCCCTGCGCGAACGCCTGGAGGACCTGCCGCTCCTGGCCCACCACTTCGTGCGCAAGTACGGCGAGGGCCGCCGTGTGCAGTTCCGCGGCGACTTCTTCGACGCCCTGCGCCGCTACCACTGGCCCGGCAACATCCGCGAGCTGGAGAGCTACTTCCGCAAGCTGCTCGTGCACTGGCCGCGCGGCGAGGAGTGGACCGCCGCCGAGGTTATCCCCTTCCTGCGCGAAGGTGCGCGCCCGCGCGAGACCGCCACCACCCTCGAGGCCCATCTCAACGACTGCCGCCAGGAACTGGTGCGCCAGCGACTCGCCCGCTACGGCGGCAATCGCACCCAGGCCGCCCAGTCGCTGGGCATCAGCCGCCAGGCCTTGCTCAAGATCATCGACCGCTTCCAACTCCACTGAAGATTCCCGAAATGAGGCGCCAATGCCGCATTTGAGGCGACGGGCGCAATGATATCGTTTAATCTGCCATGGCGCGGTTTTTGCTAAAAGCCTGCGGGCGAGCGCGCCCAACGACGACACGGTGGTGATGCAATGTTTTTTCTGACGATGCTGCTGGCGCTGATGATGGACAGGGGCCAGGTCCTGATCGACAACGACGAACTGATCAAGCCCCTCTCCATGGTGGTGGCGCCCAAGGGCGAGCTCTACTTGTTGGACCTCGACACCCGCAAGGTCTGGTGTTACGACGCCAACGGCAAACTGCTCTTCCATTTTGGCGACAAGGGCAGTGGGCCCGGCATGTTCGAGACGCCGACCGACATGACCGTCGTCGCCGACGGCCGGGTTGTCGTGCTGGACAGCACCGCACAACGCATGTCGTTGTTTGACGCCAAGGGCAAGTTCATCAAGCAGATCCACCTCAATCTGGCCGGCATCGGCAACGTCACGCCGCTGGCGGACGGCAAGCTGCTGGTCTCCAAGAGCAACGGTTCCTCGATCCAATTTTCCCTGGAAAAAACCAAGGAAGTGCTGCCGCGCTTCCAGATCATCGACCTGACGGGTCAGGTCGTCGGTAAACTGGGCGAGCTGACCCGCAATGAGAACCCGCTGCTGGAGGCGAACCTCAATACCGGCTATGTGGCGGTGAGCGGCGAGAGGGTCTACTTCGCCGGCCGGATCACGCCCGAATGGGTCGTCTACGAGCACGGCAAGGCGACTGTCGGCACCTACAAGCCGGGCTTCGTGCCGGTCGAGCCCAAGGCCGAGATGCAACAGGTCAAGCAGGCGGACGGCTCCATCAGCTTCAAGTTGCGGGCCACGATGGACATCGTCTGCCTGGGCCTGGTGGCGGTGAACGAGCGTGAGCTGGTCATGCTGCGACCGATCAAAGCGAGCGACGATGAGCTGCCGAGCTCGCGCCTGGTGGTCGTCGACCCCAGCGGCAAACAGCTGCGCGAGGACCAAGAGCTATTCACCGCGCAGGCTCTGGCCATCGCCGCCAAGCGCGACAAGATCTATGTATTGACCGAAACCGAGGACGGCGGCTACCAGGTGATCGCGCGCAAGCTGCCCTGAGCGCAAGGACTCAGCGGCGCGACTTGCGCGACAGCTTGCCCACCGGCTTGCCGCCGCGCGGGCCCTTGCCCTTCGACGGCTTGGACGGCCGCGGGCTGTGGCCCAGGTCGAAGCGCGGCGCCGGCGGCGACTTGTAGAACTTGGGGACCGGAATCTTGAAAGTCACGTACTTGCCGGTCGAGGGATGGCGGAAGCGCAGGAAGTAGGAGAACAGCAGGACTTCTGTGCGGCCGTGGATCGGTGTGCCGTAGGCGCGGTCGCCGACGATGGGGCAGCCCAGGTGCGCCAGGTGGACCCGGATCTGGTGACGGCGCCCGGTCAGCAGGTTGATGTCGAGCAACGTGTGGCCTTCCATTTCCTTGAGTGTCTCGTATTCCGTGATGCTGAATTTGGCTTCCGGCGACTCGCGACAGACCCTGACCTTGTGGGGTCCGATCTCCTCCAGCCAGGTCTCGATGCGGCCCTTGGGCTGGGGCGGCCGGCCTTCGACCAGCGCCATGTAGCGCTTCTCCGTGGTGTCCCAGTTGAGCTGGAGGTCGGTCTTGGCCTCGATCGTCTTGGCGAAGACCATCAGCCCCGCGACATTGCGGTCGAGGCGATGGACGACAAAGACCCGACCGCCGTCCTGTTTGGCCGCCATGTAGCTGTAGAGCAGGGAGTAGAGCGTCAGCTCCTTCTCCTTGTCGGTGGCCATCGTCAACAGGCCGGCGGGCTTGTGGGCGATGATGATCGACTCGTCCTCGTGGTAGATGTGGCCCGGCGTCTTGACGGTTTCCTTCTCTTCCGCGACAGGTTTGGTCACCTTGCTGATCTCGACCACCTGACCGGGCTCGAGGACGATGTCGGTGCGGCGCACGACATTGCCGTCAACCGCGACCGCGCCATATTTGACCTTTTGGCGCACGGTCGCCTTGCTGGGATTGCCAAACATCTTCAGCAAAAAATCCATCAGCGGGGTAACGGCCTGTACCGTTGCTTTCATGGGCTCCCTCCACGGCGTCCTTGACCACCGTCCCACAGCATAGCACGGGCCCCGCAGCGGCACAACGCGGGCTCGCCGAGGCGCATCAAGGGCTTGCCTCACGCGAAGCCGCGAAGCCGCGAAGAATGAAACAATGTACAAGAAAGGGTGGGGCCGACCGCTGGTCGGCCTGTGCAGGTAGAAGTTCACCAAAACCCATGCGCGTGGCGAACCGGTGGCGAGCCGCCCCTAGGCCGGCCGAAACACCCGCGGCTTGAGCCATAGCGCCACGTTGACCAGCACGATCAGCGCCGGCACCTCGACCAGTGGTCCGATGACCGCGGTGAAGGCCTGGTCCGAGTTGAGGCCGAAGACCGCCACCGCCACCGCGATCGCTAGCTCGAAGTTGTTGCCCGCGGCCGTGAACGCGACCGTCACCGCCTTCTCGTAGTCCGCGCCCGTGCGCGCGGCCAGCATGAAGCTGATCAGGAACATGACCGCGAAGTAGATCAGCAGCGGCACCGCGATGCGCGCCACGTCCAGCGGGATCGCCACCACCTGCTCGCCCTTGAGGCTGAACATGACCACGATCGTGAACAGCAGCGCCACCAACGTGATCGGTCCGATCTTCGGCAGGAAGCGGCCCTCGTACCAGGCCAGCCCCTTGGCGCGCACCAGCAGCAAGCGCGACGCCAGTCCGGCCGCGAACGGCAACCCTAAGTAGATCGCCACCGATTGCGCGATCTGTCCGATCGAGACCGCCACCACCTGGCCCTCCAGCCCCAGCAGCGGCGGCAGCACCGTCAGGAACAGCCAGGCGTAGGACGAGAAGAACACCACTTGGAAAATCGAGTTAAGGGCCACCAGCCCAGCGCAGTATTCCGTATTGCCCTTCGCCAGCTCATTCCAGACGATGACCATGGCGATGCAGCGGGCCAGGCCGATCACGATCAGGCCCGCCATATAGGCCGGCGCGTCGTGCAGGAAGAGCACGGCGAGGGCGAACATCAGCACCGGGCCGACGACCCAGTTCAACAGCAGCGACAGGCCCAGGATGCGGCGGTTGGCGAACACCTCGCCCAACTTCTCGTAGCGCACCTTGGCCAGCGGGGGGTACATCATCAGGATCAGGCCGATCGCGATCGGCACATTCGTCGTGCCGTAGGACAGGCTGTCGACCAGCGTCTTGACGCCGGGGAACAGCCAGCCGCACAGCACGCCGGCGGCGATCGCCAAAAAAATCCAGAGCGTCAGGTAGCGGTCGAGGAACGACAGCCGTCGCAGCAGGCCCGTCTCGGCGCTCATCTCAACCCTCCAGCTGGCGCCGCAGGTAGGCGCCGATCTGCTCGCGGATCTCGTCGCGCACGCGCCGGTAGACCGCCATCACTTCGGCCTCGTCGCCAACCGCGCGGGGCGGGTCGTCGAAGCCGATATGGACCCGGGTCGCTCCGCCAATGTAGACCGGGCAGTTCTGGTCGGCGTCCTCGCACAGCGAGATCACAAAATCGAACGGTTGGTCCTGATAGACCGAAAGGTGCTCGGAGCGCTGGCCGCTGATGTCGATGCCCAGCTCGGCCATGACCTCGACCGCCTTCGGGTTCAGCCCTTTCGGCGCCGTGCCGGCGGAGAAGGCCGCGACCGTGCCGGCGAAATCGCGGTTGATCAGGCCCTCGGCCATCTGACTGCGGCAGGAGTTGCCGGTACAGAGAAAGAGAACGCGCTTGTGCATGCTTCACTCCAGGGGTTCGGATGGTTCGGGTCGACAGCGGGCCGCGCCCTGCTCGGCCTGGTAGGCGCGCAGCCGGGCCAGATCTCGGGCGCCGTCGTCGCTGCGGGCCAAGAGCGCCGGCAACGCCGCCAGGCAGGCGCCCAGCTCGCCCGGCGGCGCCAGCAGCCGGTAGTAGACCCAGGCATCCTGACGACGGCCCTCGACCAGTCCGGCGTTGCGCAGGTAGGCCAGGTGACGCGAGACCGTCGACTGCGGCAGCTCCAACACCGCCATCAGGTCGCAGACACAGAGCTCGCCCGCGCCCAACAGCGCCAGGATCCTCAATCGTATTTCTTCGGAATAGGCTTTGAACCACAACGCCGTCGTCTTCATGAGCGAGATCATATCCGCCTATGCGGATACGCGCAAGAGGATGCGTGTCAGCTTTGTGTCAGCGACCCGCTCAGCCGCCGCGCCCGCCGCCGCGGGTTGCGCTCCGGTCCTAAAACATCGTATAGTGATGGGCCGTCGGCGGCAGCGATCACCGCCTAGTTTCTACGGCCGCAAGAGGGTGGACATGCAGCACGTGCTCGACCGTTTGAAATCACGCCAGCAGCCTCTGGCCGTCGTCGGCCTCGGCTATGTCGGCCTGCCGCTGGCCGTCCACATGAGCAAGGTCTTCGACGTCATCGGCTTCGACATCAACAGCAAACGCGTCGCCCGCCTGATCGAGGGCCACGACGAGACCGGCGAGGTCGAGGACGCCGAGCTCCAGGCTGCGCGCGTCGAGTATACCGACGACCCCGCCCGCCTGGCCGAGGCACCGCTGATCATCGTCGCCGTGCCGACCCCCATCGACGATGCCCGCTTCCCCGACCTGCGCCCGCTGCGCGCCGCCAGCACCACCGTCGGTCGCCACCTGCAGCCCGGCGCCATCGTCGTCTACGAGTCGACCGTCTATCCCGGCGCCACCGAAGAGGTCTGCCAGCCCGTGCTCGAGCGCGAGTCCGGCCTGACCGCCGGCCGCGATTTCTTCCTGGGCTACTCGCCCGAGCGCATCAATCCCGGCGACAAGCTCCACAGCTTCACCAAGATCACCAAGGTCGTCAGCGGCCAGACGCCCGCCGTGCTGGAGCTGCTGGCCGAGGTCTACGGCAGCGTCGTCAGCGCCGGCATCCACAAGGCGCCCAACATCAAGACCGCCGAGGCCGCCAAGGTCATCGAGAACACCCAGCGCGACCTCAACATCGCGCTCATGAACGAACTGGCGATCATCTTCCAGCGGCTCGGCATCGACACCCACCAGGTCCTCGAGGCGGCCGGCACCAAGTGGAACTTCCTGCCGTTCCGGCCCGGCCTGGTCGGCGGCCACTGCATCGGCGTCGATCCCTACTACCTGACCTACCAGGCCCAGCGGGTCGGCTACCACCCCGACGTGATCCTGGCCGGCCGCCGCATCAACGACGCCATGAGCAAGTTCGTCGCCGAGCAGACCGTCAAGCACATGGTCAAGGCCGGCATCGCCATCAAGGGCGCGACCGTACTGGTGCTGGGCATCACCTTTAAGGAGAACGTGCCCGACCTGCGCAACTCCAAGGTCGTCGATCTGGTCCACGAGCTGCGCGACTACCAGCTAAAGGTGCTGATCCACGATCCCCTGGCCGACGCCGAGGAACTGCACGAGGAGTACGGCGAGCACATGACGGAGCTCTCGCCCGAGCTCCAGGCCGACGTCCTGGTCTACGCCGTCAAGCACGAGGCTTATGCCGCGATGGGTCTACCGGCCCTGGCCGCGTTGGCCCGACCGGGCGCGCTGCTGGTCGACGTCAAGGGCGCCGTCGCCGAGCCCGCCGCTGCCGAGGCCCTGGGACTGGCCTACTGGCGGCTCTGAGCGCCATGGCCCAGCCCGGCCCGCTCGAACCGCTGGCGCTGAGCGCGCTGCGCCCCGAGTTCGCCCTGATCCTCGGCGCCGCCCGCGTCTTTCTGGGCGCCCCGACCGCGACGCTCGACCCGCTCCTGGCCCAGCCGCTCGACGTCCCACTGGTCCTGCACGCCGCCAATTGGCACCGCCTGCGCGGCGTGCTGCTGAAAACCCTGCGCGGCCGGCCCGACCTGCCCGCCGGCCTGCTGCCGCCGCTGGAGGCCGCCTACCGCCAGAACGCCGCCCGCAACCTGCAGCTGACCGCGCTGCTGCTGCGCCTGAGCGCGCGCCTCGAACAAGAGGGCATCCGCGCCCTGGTGATCAAGGGCCTGGCCCTGGCCGAGCCGCTCTACGGCGACCTGGCCGTGCGCCGCTCCAGCGATCTGGACCTGCTGATCGACCCCGCCGACGTGCCCCGCGCCATGGCCCTGATCTGCGCCCTCCCCGACTGCGCCACCGCGCCGCTCAGCCCGTTCGCGCTGCGCACCCTGATGGCCACCGACAGCGAGCTCAAGCTCGAGCTCCAGGGCCTGCTGCTCGAACTGCAGTGGCGCATGGCCCCGCTGGAGCGCTTCTACCCCGCGCCCTGGTCGCAACTGAGCGGCGAGGCCGACGCGATCACCCTCGCCGGCCGCCAGGTGCCGACCCTGGGCCAGCTGGAGCTCTTGCCCTACCTCTGCTTCCACGGCACCAAACACCTGTGGTACCGCCTGTTCTGGCTGCTGGACGTGGCCGTCTGGCTGGAGCGCCACCGCGGCTGGGACCCGGCGCCCGTGCTGGCCCGCGCCCGCCAGCGCCGCAACCAACGCGCCCTGCTGCTGGGCCTGGCCCTGTGCCGCCGCCTCTTCGCCAGCCCGCTGCCCGCCGCGCTCGAGGCCGAGCTGGCCGCGCCCGCCATCGTCGAACGGGTCGCCTGGCTCTGCCCGCGCCTGCTGCCCGGACCCGGCCAGGCCTACGCGCCCGAGGTCTCCGACTGGACCTGGTGGCGCAACATCTACTGGATGTACCCCGAGTGGGGCCAGCGCGCCGCGCTCAGCTGGCGCTACCTGGTCCAGCCGACGCTCAAGGATTTGCAAGCCTTTCCCTTGCCCAGCGCCTTTGGCGCGCTTTATTATGGCGTCAGACCCCTGCGCCTGGGCGCCTCCGCGCTGCGGATGCTGACCCGCAAACGCCCGCCGAGCGGTTAGACCGCCGGCCCAGGAAGCCCATTGAACGCACCACACCCGCCGCCAGAGCCCGAACGAGAAGATTGGGACCGCTACGCCGACGAGGCGCCGGACCAATCACCGGCCCAGAACCCGGTCAAGGCTGGCGCGCTGTTCCGCTGGAGCCTGATCCGCATCGGCCTGATCCTCTGCCTGCTGTGGGCGATCCGCACCTACGAGCAGATCAGCGGCGTTTCGCTCTCCGAGTGGGGCCTCTACCCGCGCACCGAGCGCGGCCTGCTGGGCATCCTGACCATGCCGTTCCTACACGGTGACATGGACCACCTCTACCACAACTCGTTCAGTTTCCTGCTGCTGGGCCTGGGCCTGTTCTTCTTCTACCCCATGGTCGCCTGGCGGGTGCTGCTGTTCTCGGCCCTGATCGGCAGCACCCTGGTCTGGTGCCTGGCCCGACCCAGCTACCACATCGGCGCCAGCGGCGTGATCTACAGCATCTCGGCCTTCCTCTTCATCAGCGGCCTGATCCGCCGCGACCGCATGAGCCGCGGTGCCGCGCTCTTGGTCATGCTCAACTACGGCGCCTCGATCTGGGGCCTGTTCCCGCTCCAAGAAGGCATCTCCTGGGAGGGCCACCTGTTCGGCGCCATCGCCGGCGCGGCCCTGGCCTTGGTCTACCGCAAGGTCGACCTACCCGCCCCTGAAACCTGGCCCGACGAAGCGGACGAGCACGAACAAGACGACGACGATTTCAACGCCCAACGCATCGCCGAACAAAGCCTAGAGGTCCCCTGGGACGACCACCGACCCCGACCGGGAGGTCCGCTGCCATGACCGAGACCCCTGAACCCCTGGGCGGTCTCTGGGCCTGGAGCGACGGCAAGCTCTACACCCTGGCCTTCACCCCAGAAAACCGCCACATGGACCACGTCTCCTGGTTCCCGCTGATCGGCCTGGCCGACTACGGCCCCGAATTCGACCGCATCCTACGCGGCCGCATGCTCTGGGACTGGGTCTACGCGCACTACGTGCTCAGCTTCTACGGCGTGCGGGTCCTACCCAACCAGGTCTACAAGTCAGTCAACGACAGCTTCAACAAAGAAGGCCACGAAGTCGTAGAACGCCCCGCCCTAGACCGCTGGATCCTGTAGAGCCGCGGTGCCTTGGCCGCAGGGAACGCGTCTGTTTCGCGGAGCCAGGAACAGTGCGGTAAGCCGCCGGCTTGCCTAGTCCGAAGGGAACGCGAATGGTGAGCGGAGCCAGGAATAGTGCGGTAAGCCGCCGTAGCGGAACTTTGCGAGGAGCACCGCAAGTTCTACCGCTCCTAGTATGACTTTATCAGGTTAGTCGGGCCGACACTTTTACGTCGGCGCCGCCCTACATTCGTGTTCCCGCCGACCACCCGCCGCCCGGCGCAAGATTGCATCTTGCGCTACAGCAGCTACAGCGCCTACGGCAGCTTTTCGGCGTTAAAAATCAGATGGAACCCCGCAGAGCCCGTACAGAAAGGAGGATTATAACCACGGAAAAAACGGAGCACACGGAAAATCATGTGGCACCTTTCGGTGTCCCACTATTTTCCCCGGTAGCTGTTTCTATCTTCTCTCGCTCTTCCCACCTACCAATGTGTACCGATGAAGCTGGCTCGTGGCGGCATCAAACAAAAGTATTTCGCCCCGATCGTCCACTGTGAACGCTTGAATCGCAACAGGATCCTTCAGTTCGAGAGCTTCCTGGTAGTTGATCGACTTGCTGGTGACCTGAAATTTTAGGAAATGGTGGGGTGACGATTGGTCCGCTACTAATAGGTAAAGAGATTGCCCGTGGGCCGCGATTGAAACAAACAAGACAACGGATGAATTCGCCCGGCGATCGGGGTTACGTTCTCGAAATTCCTTTGCGGTGTTGAGCCTTGACTGGAGGAGTGGATGTGTCTCCAGGTTCAAAACATACTGACGGACACCATCAAGGGAGAAGGCTTCAATGACAGGCTCGGATTCGGCAACAGCTATCAATAACGGCATTTCAGCAGTTTCAACCACGGTCAAATGACGGTAACTTCGTGTGATGTTTTCGCGTTCCTCACCGAACTGAAATCGCTCGCCGAACTGAAAAAGGAGCGCACCCTCCATGTCGGCGACTGATATAGCACTTTCTTTTTGAGGTGTTGAAAGGAACAGCATCTCGTCATAGACCGCAAATTGCGTAGAGAAAATACAATAGGAAACTGGAATGGCCGACAAAAACGTGCCCTGAGTATCGAAGACCGACAAACCTGCTGCACCCATATTTGTCACAAAAAGGCGATCGCGATAGCACACCAAGGGCCCTGCCAAAGTCAGTTCTCCTGGGCCCTCACCTGGCTTTCCCATTTGACGCATCACGTTCAAGTTCCGATCCAAGACCAGAACGCGACTTTGTTCAGAGTCCGAAAAGTACAGTAAGCCCTCTGACCAATTCATGCCCTGTGAGCCGGACAATACGCCAAATGAGCCGAAGTCTTCTTTCTGGGCAACTAAGGCTAGCTTAACAAATCCAGAATGCTCATCAGCGCTGGGATTATGACATTGAGACAGCAGAACCAAGGCTGTCACAGCCAACAGGTATCTCACAAGTGTACCGGGATATTTGGGTATTGATACATTAGCAGTAGGTTTTGACCAAGTCACATTCAACCCATGTGAGACCACGTTTGCAGGCATTTTTCACACTTGTGCAACTTACTGATCCATTGGAACAGATTGTGGTCACAGTGCAAGAAGTTGTCGTTCCACCACCTGTAGACCCACCAGAAGTACACCCTTGGGCCGCGCTTCCTGGAATGCAGTTTTGCTCGATAGGAAATACTTTCGTCGACGCCAACAAGAAAAAAGCCAATACGAACAGGTGTTTCATGGAAAATGGCTCCTAAGGGTTATTTGAATACTCACCAATCGTAGTTGAATTTCGTTGTTCATGCAATCAGAAATTTCACTTTTTGGGGATCCGACCGCGAAAGCCAGAAAGCGCGGCGCTAGAAGGATATGAACGCCGCTTAGCGGCGGTATCGATGTTTAGTGAGTCTGGCACCCAGGCGGACTTGCTAGGTCGTAGTTGAGGGGAACGGGTATGGTCCGCGGAATTGGTCGCAGGGAACGCGTATTGTGGCCGCGCACCATACGCGCTCCTTGCGACCAGCCGCGTACACCTTGAGTCCAACCGTTGCTTGACAAAAGGTGGCTTTCTTGGTGAGTATGTCCCCCTGCCGCGGGCGGCCGCAAGGGCACCACAGCGGCCCCCAAAACTTCCTTTCATTCCTGAAATAACTCACTTTCGCACATCCAAAACGGAGCACCGTCGCGAGTGAGACGGGTTTTCGGAATTCCGCAGGGACGCCGCACTCGAGAAAGTCGGACTTTCGGAATTCCGAAAGAGGCTCTTCCCCAGGACGAGCGGCTCCACGCACTCAAGAACGACACTCACACTGAGTAAGTGACGACCTCCGGCGACCAAACACAGCGCATTCCTCGGGA
>CAYRFM010000129.1:0-16519 GCA_964423555.1 uncultured Holophagae bacterium
GGACCTTTTCGGCTAGGCTCTGCCCTGATCACCAACCTGACAAAGTCGTACTAGTACGACTTTGTCAGGTTGGTGATGACCCGCCGACTTACCCTGGTCGCAGGGAACACAACTGGTCCGCGAAGCCAGGAAAAGTGCGGTAAGCCGCCGGCTTGCCTTCTCCGGATGGAACACGAATGTAGGGCGGAGCCGGCGTAAAAGTGTTGGCCTAGCCAACCTGACAAAGTCGTACTAGGCTCAAGCTTGCGGGGTGGCAGCCTAGAACGAGCAGAAACCATCACCCGCTGGCCAAAATGTTTGCGCGCTTTGCTCAATTAATTGCTGTCTATCGCTGGTATTTCAGAGAAAAGACCAATAAATCTTCCTCCACTTACCAACTATTTACCTGGGTGGTGTCAAGGTTTGCATGCGTTTCCTATATAAGCCAGGCGTTTGCGTATTTTGTGCGATGGCATAGTGCTTGCTCTTTGGCAAGCGACCAGATTGACGCAAAAAGCGTCAGTACTAAAGGAGATTCAACATGAAAAAAATGACCAAAGTCCTCGGTTTCCTCGCCTTCGTTTCCATCGCCGTTCTGGCTGGCCGCACCTTCGTCAACCCCTCTGACGCCGCCGTCGCCTGCCCCCAGGTCCAAACCTACCTGAACGCCGGTTTCACCCTGGACGAAGTGACCCCCAACCAGTTCCGCTACATCATGCAGCCCACCGGCACCTACGCCTGGGGCACCGTGACCCTGCAACTCCACGGCCGCACCGGTGGTCCCTACAGCCTGGAAACCACCTATGCCACCGTCACTTGCCAAGTTCAAGCCAAAGAACAGAACGGCACCACCAAATACTCGGTGACCAGCACGGACGTCTACGAAAACATCGTTTACTGATCGGCCCTCATCGGCTCTTTGAGAAAGGCGCTTCGCGGAGCGCCTTTTGTCGTTTATGGCCTTGGTTGCCCCCGAACCTCGCATTTTTGAGCGCCGTACCTCATCCGCGTTCCTTTCGATCAGCGCAAGATTGGATCTTGCGCCACAGAGCCGCAGCTTTTTGCTAGAATGGGGCCACCAACACTGATTGTGGTGCTTGGATCGCGAAGGGGAAAGGGCTTGTCTTTTTTTTCTCGGAAAAACAGGTCGAAGCCCGCCAGGCGGGGTAGCGCGTGGCCAATTGTGGGCTACTTGTTCTTTTACTGCACGCTCGCCCTCGGTATCGGCCTGGCCATCACCTGGACCTACCGCACACTCCACAGCCACCCTGTTTTCGCCATCGACACCATCGAGATCCAGGGTGCCTCGCCCCGCACTGAGGGCGAACTGCGCAAGGCGCTGGTGCCGTTCATGAGCCAGAATTTCTTTCTGGTGGACCTGACAAAGGTGCGGGCCGTCGCCCTGCGCCATCCTTGGGTCGCCTCCGCCAACGTCTACGCCCACTTGCCGCGCCGCATCAAGGTCGTCGTCGACGAGTACCGACCCGCCGGTCTGGTCCGCTCCGGCAAAGGCGTCGTCGTCGTTGCCGCCAACGGCCATGCCATCGCGCCGATCGAGGACCTCAACGAAGCACTCGGCAATCAAACCGTCGCCGATGAACTGCTCGACCGCCCGGTCCTGCTCGGCGTGCCCGCCGGCGAAGCCGGTTTTCCGGTCGTTCAGAAGGGCTTGGCTGCGCTCGAAACCATCCGAAACACCTCTTTATTGTTTTGGGGGCACATCGAGACCTTGGATTTATCCGACGAACGGAATATGATTGTTCATCTACGCAATGTGACCGCTCCCCTCTACCTGGGAGACGAGGTCATTCCCCGCAACCTTCAGAATTACCTCGCCATTGCACCGTATCTTGACAAGGAATACCCCTCTTTGGCCTACATTGAGCTGGGTTTCCCCAACCACATCGCGATCATGCCTAAGGAAGTCGACTAAGATGGCTAAAACAGAGAAATACATTGTGGGACTCGACGTGGGCACCTCCAAGATTTGTGTGGTGGTCGGTGAAATCAAGCAGGACGAGAACCTGGACGTGATCGGCATTGGCACGGCGCCCTCGCTGGGCCTGCGCAAGGGCGTGGTCGTCTCCCTGGAGAAAACCATCGAGGGCATCAAGAAGGCCGTCGAAGAGGCCGAGCTGATGGCCGGGATCGAGATCAGCCGCACCTACATTGGCATTTCCGGCAACCACATCAAGGGCTTCAACAGCCGTGGCGTGATTGGCGTCTCGACCAAGCAGCAGGAGATCCTGCGCGAGGACATCGAGCGCGTCACCGCCGCCGCTCACCCTGCCGGCATGCCCAAGGACAGCGAGGTCATCCACGTCCTGACCCAGGAGTTCAAGGTCGACGACCATGAGGGCATCCAGGATCCGACCGGCATGACCGGCCGCCGCCTCGAGGTCAACGCCCACATCGTCACGGGTTCGACGACCGCGATCCAGAACACCCTGACCTGCGTCAACCGCGCCGGCCTGACCGTCGCTGGCAAGGTACTGGTGCAAAAGGCCAACGCCGAGGCCTGTCTGACTCAGGACGAGAAGGAGATGGGCGTGGCCCTGGTGGACATCGGTGCCGGCACGACCAACATCGCCATCTTCGAGCGCGGCAGCCTCTGGCACACGGCCGTGATCCCCGTCGGCGGCTATAACTTCACCAACGACATCGCCATCGGCCTGCGCACGCCGATCCCCGACGCCGAGAAGATCAAAAAGAAATACGGCTGCGTGCTCTCCTCCTACCTGGAGGACGACGCCATGTTCGAGGCCGCCGGCGTGGGCTCGCCCAAGTCGCGGTTGGTCAGCCAGCAGACCCTGGTCGAGATCCTCCAGCCCCGCGCCGAGGAGCTGTTCACGCTGGTCCAGCAGGAGATCACCAAGGCCGGCTATGACAAGGTCATCAACTCCGGCCTGGTCATCACCGGCGGCGGCAGCCTGCTGACGGGCATTACCGAGATCGCCGAGCAGATGTTCAACCTGCCCGCGCGCCTGGGCAAGCCGACCGGTATCGGCGGTCTGGTCGATGTCGTCAGCTCGCCGACCTTCTCGACCGCGATCGGCCTGATCAAGTTTGGCATGAGCGAGGGCATGACGGGCCAGGTGCCGGAGGCCGGCGTCAAGAAGCTGGTCAAGCGGATCAAGAACTTCTTCCTGGCCGACTATATCTGAGCGGCCGATGGCGCGTGCCTCCCGGCTCTCGGAACCGCGAATGCTGGCGCGGCAGCGCGATCGGCTGGCCGCCTACTTTCGCGACTGTGTCTGGGCGCACCCACTGCCGCCAGCGCTCTCGCCGCGCGGGCTCTTGTTTCGCCTGCTGCGCACGCTCGACCTGGTCGTCAGCGGCTTCCGCGAAGACGAACTGCGCCTTCATGCCTCGGCCCTAACCTACGCCACCCTGGTGGCGCTGGTGCCGATCCTGGCCATGAGCTTGGCGGTGCTGAAAGGTCTGGGCTACGATATTCAGCTGCAGTCGGCGCTGATCGACTACACCGCCGAAATGCCGGACCAGTTCCGCATCATCGTCGCCAACCTGCTCGGCGCCGTGGCCCGCGCCAACTTCGCCCAAATTGGCGGGATCGGCGCCGTCATCCTGTTGCTGACGGTCGTCCAGATGCTCTCGCGCATGGAGCAGTCCTTCAACAAGGTCTGGCTGGTAACCCGTAACCGCGCCTGGTCGCAGCGCTTCGCCTACTACGTCAGCATCGTCGTCATCGTGCCGATCCTGATCGTGGGCGCCATTGGCACCACCGCGCAGCTGCGCTTGGGCGACGAGCTGATCCACCGCCTCGACCTGCTGCGCTTCATGCCCTTCCTCTCGACCTGGAGCGCGCTCAGCATCCTCTACGGCGCCATGCCCAACACCAAGGTGCGCCTGGTGCCAGCGATCGCTTCGGGCTTTGTCGGCGCCGTGCTCTGGCATCTCTGGTTCCGTTTCTACATCACCATCCAGCCCGGCGTGACCCGCTACAACCTGATCTACGGGACCCTGGCTTCGGTGCCGATCTTCCTGGTTTGGCTGTACTTCTCCTGGAGCATCGTGCTCTTGGGGGCGCGCGTGACGTTCGCGGTGCAAAACCGCAACGCCTGGCATCCCCAGCGCCAGCGCCCGCGGGTCAACGTGCCCGGCCGCACGCTGTTGGCGGTCGAAATAACCCGTGCCTGCCTGCGCGCCTTCCGCGGTCAGGGCGGGCCATTCCACGCCAACGAATTCGGGCGTGAACGCAATATCCAGCCGGAGCTGATGGACCAGGTGCTCGGCGAGCTTGTCGCGGGCGGGGTCCTGGCCGCGATTGAGAGCGAGGAACACGACGGCTACCTGCTCGCCCGCGATCCAGCCACGCTGACGGTGGGCATGTTGCTGGGCTTGGTCATGCGCGAGGGCGACGAAGCCCAGTCGCTAATAACAGCGTTCGCCGGAACGGCAGAACACCAGCGACTGGAGCAACTGCTCGACCGACTCTGCGACGACGGCGCCACAATCGACGGCAGCGCTCCCGCAGAAGCGCAGTAACCCAATAGAGCGCCAGTTCCCCAGGACTCAAGGAAGGAGACGGCCAAATGTGGGGCCGACCGCTGGTCGGCCAGGGAAGCGGAAGTTCCCAGGGACCCAAGGAAGGAGACGACCAAAGGTGGGGCCGACCGCTGGTCGGCCAGGAAAGCGGAAGTTCCCCAGGACCCAAGGAAGGAGACGACTAAAAGTGGGGCCGACCGCTGGTCGGCCTGGGAAGTGGAAGTTCCCAGGGACCCCAGGAAGGAGACGACCAAAGGTGGGGCCGACCGCCGGTCGGCCTGGGAAGCGGAAGTTCCCCAGGACCCAAGGAAGGAGACGGCCCAAAGTGGGGCGGGGCCGCCTAGGCCGACCGCCGGTCGGCCTGGGAAGCGGAAGTTCACCGGGACCCAAGGAAGGAGACGACCAAGGGTGGGGCCGACCGCCGGTCGGCCTGGGAAGCGGAAGTTCCCAGGGACCCCAGGAAGGAGACGACCAAAGGTGGGGCCGACCGCTGGTCGGCCTGGGAAGCGGAAGTTCCCAGGGACCCAAGGAAGGAGACGGCCCAAGTGGAGCGGGGCCGCCTAGGCCGACCGCTGGTCGGCCAGGGAAGCGGAAGTTCCCCAGGACCCAAGAAAGGAGGCTTCGCCTGGACCTGTTGCCTGCGCCGCGCCCGGCAATCCGCCGGAGGCGATTCTCAGCGCTCGTGCGGGGCCAGGTGCGTGACCGTGCGCACCAAGGCCCGATGGACGGCAAGGTCGACAGGCTTGTGAACGATCCTTGTGCCGGCCGGGTATTTCCCCAGATAATTGTCACCCTTGAGGTTCTGGGCGGGCCGGATCGGCCTAGCCGTGAAGCCGCCGCCGCAGTTGGGGCAGCAATCCTCGAGCAGCGCGACGCAGTCGCGGCAGAAGGTGCATTCGAACGAACAGATCATCGCCTCGCGACTGGCCGGCGGCAGCGCCTTTTGGCAGTGTTCACAGGATGGTCTCAATTCAAGCATGTCGTCCTCCTCCGATCGTGGCAGCAGTATAGCTGGGAAGGGCCACGCGCCCAATGGGAATTTTGGGTCCACGGTTTGAGGGCGTTCCGTGGCGCGACGGCCTGAAACGAAAAAAGGCGCTCCAGGGAGCGCCTTTCTGAGCGTGATTTGGGGAAAAGCTCAGTAAACGATCTGCTCGGTCACGTCAACGCCGTTCACGGTGTACTTGGTCGCGCCTTGCTGTTCTTTGGCTTCGACTTGGCAGGAGACGGTGGCATAGGTGGTTTCCAGGCTGTAGGGACCGCCGGTTTTGCCGTGGAGTTGAACGGTCACATTGCCCCAAAGGTAGGTGCCGGTGGGAGCGACGATGTAGTACGCCTGGTTGGTGGTCACTTCATCCAGGGTAAAACCGGCTTTCAGGTAGTTCTGAACTTGGGGGCAAGCCACGGCGGCCTCGGTGGGGCTGGTGAAGGTGCGGCCAGCCAGCACAGCGATGGAAACGAGAGCGAGGAAACCGAGAACTTTGGTCATTTTTTTCATAGCGAATCTCCTTTAAATCTGACGCGCCTGCGTCAATCAAACCACTTTCCCTAAAAGCAAACAGTGTGCCAGTGTTAGGAAATGGCAAAGCCTTGATTTAATGCGGGTTGATATGAAAGCAATCTTGCGCTTCAGGTAAACAGTTGGTAAGTGGCAGGGGATTATTTGGGCTTTTCTCTGAAATGATGGGTGTGAGGCCGGATTAGTTGAGGCGCATCAGCCCGCTGCGCACTTCTAGGTCGGAGGCACCCTGAACGGCCCGCGGAGCCAGGAGGCGTCCGGTCATTTTTTTAACCACGGAAAACACGGAGTGCACGGAATCGGCACGGCAAGTAGAACACCTCCGTCTCCTGGGCTAGGGCGGGGTAGCCTACTTCCTGCTCCAGTCAGCGGAGCGTGAGCGGAATTCTCAGCGCGCCCTGCTTGTCGAGGATCGCGCGCTTATCCATAAAGGACCTAGCCGGGTCATCCAGTGGCTGGCCGTGCTTGAGATAATGGTAGACTTTGGGCCGAGCAAAGGCGCCAAGCCCGCGAGTGCGACTCATCAAGGCGGCTGACGCCACGCGTGCCGCTTTCAAAACGGCGAGTGATTGGATCTTTGAGGCCGAAAAAATTTTAAGACGCGGGTGGAAAGGTTGTAGCGATGCCGGCCGTGCATTTTCGCAAGGGCTGTCCAGATCATCTTGCCTGTTTGAAACATGAGAAGCGGGTGCGCGAGGTGAACTTGGCCACGAATTGTTTTTTAGGCGGGCTGTTCAGGTGAACTTGCCCCTGCGAATTTTTTTGGCAGGGCTGTCGCGTTGTTTCGAGCCGTGTGTCAAGAATCGCGGACACCCGCTCAGGTGAACTAAGCCCTCGAAAAAACAATAAATGCCCTGTTGGATTGTTTTTGCTCGCATTTTGATTTTCAAAGCGGTCCTCTCAGGTGAACTTGCCCCTCCGCATTTTTCAAATCACCCAATCCAAGTGAACTTGCCCCTGTCTTGAATGAAAAACAGGTACTCGGGATGATTTTTCTGGCCTCTGCGAAGATCCGCCCTCAATGTGACCTGAATTTCTGGCAGCGTCGGAGCGGGAAAGCTGGCCCAGGCCGTCAGCCATTTTTTTAACCACGGAAAACACCGAACACACGGAAAGCGTTCCGGCACGGTACGACACCTCCGTCTACTGGGCTAGGGCGGCTAGCCTACTTCCTGTTCGAGCCAACGGAGCGTGAGGGGAATCTTCAGCGCGCCCGCCTTGTCGAGGATCGAGCGCTTTTCCATGAAGGACCTGGCCTTGTCACCCAGCGCTTGCCCGTACTTTAAATAATGGTAGAGGGGCTCACGGAAATCCTTGGGCAGGGTGTCGCGGAAAAAACTGGCGGACTGAAGGATCATCCGATCATAGACCGCGGGTAGGTCGGCTTCCGTGGCCACCCGGCGTTTTTGTTCGTCGGCGCCCCCCTCATCAAACCCGGCGTGCAGATTTCCCGCACCGGGCTTTCCTTTAGGTCTCGGTCGAATCACCGGTACTTCGGAGGCGGGCTTTGACGCGCCCTTGTAGCTTAGGAAAGTGAGACCATGCCTTTACAGGCACTTGTACAGACTTTCCCCTTCTTTACGAGGGCGTCCTCCCCCATAAATGCGAGGCGAAATTTACGGTTCTCTGGAAATAGAGATCATGCTAGAATTGTCCCGTGCTCCCAAGTCGCCATTTGATGCGGAGTTGGAAAATGGAAGGGTTCCTGCGAATACCTCTTTTGCTGGAAATAATTACCGGCTCAGGAATCGCTGACGAGCTCGCGCGTGCCCCCATTGGTGGTAGGAAATACGATACTCTGGTAAAAAGTTATGACTAATGGAGTGGCAAAGGCTAACCCCAAAAGCCAAGCAATTGCTTGAGGAGATACGAAATGAGAGGACTTGTGCGAATACTGCTCGTGCTTGGAATTCTTACTGGATCAGGAATTGCCAGTGATCTCGCAAGTGCTCCCATTGCGGGGAAGGAGTACAACCCTCCCATCCTTTGTGATTATGGACATGGCAATTGTTAGGACATACCTTCATGGAAGAATGTGTACGTCCACATTCCAGCCAGATTGTGTTTCAATCAAAACCCAATACCGATCACCTTCGCCTGCCTTGACAAGTCCATCTACTGTCTGAAGATGTTTCACAATGAGGAGGCTGTCGAGCTTTGCGATATGCGTTTTATTGCTGGCATGTTCCCGATAACAAAAATATATTTCCTTCTCGCGTTGCCAGGCCGTGCTGATGTAAGTTTTTTCAGCGAGCCATTTCAAGCGAAGAGGTCGAAACTCCTCGATGGTCATCACCCGATCGACCTTCATTTCACCCTGATTTTTGAATCCCTCAGGGACATCAAGAGGGATTTTTTGGATTTGCGTCGGCACTCCGCTGGTGGAGTATTTTTCGCTCTCGAGATACTTCTCATCAATGAGATATGCTGATGAGGAATTCATTGTAAGTGCCAGACAGACATTTCCAAGGCGAAAGATCCAATATGGGGGCGGAGTCGTATTGTACCGGTGTAGATCTTCTGGAAGTTTAAAAAACGAGTTGGTTGTATAGGTTTTGGTTTTGACATCAAACTCTGTCGCGAGAAAGGGGAATCTGGTGGGATGAGACAGCTTGCTTTCAAGGTTCAAACCAAATAGCTTCCCGTCAAGCACATTCGCATAATAGAGGCTTGAATTACGAATTGTCCATTTCCGCTTTAAGCCATTGTCATAAACAAGGAGATTCATTACATTGTTGGCTGTCTCACATGTCACAAAAATATATCCAAGTCCTTCACAAACTTGGATCGGTACACCGGGGGCGGTACTGAACGATACCAGATTTTTTCCTTCCAGCGAAGAGAACGTAATATTCGGAACTCCGAATTTGAAAGTGGCGATATGTCCGCTTTGTGGAAGAATATAAACGCCTGTTCTTGACGTGGAGCCTTCAAGAATCCCACAACAAAGCAGAAGTAATGCCGTTACCATTCGATCACCTTTATCCCTTTATCCTCTTCGATGAACGCACCTGACTCAGCACACTGGTCGAGGAAATCCTCCAATTGTGTGTCCTCAGGAATCACGAGTAGCTTTTCGCCTTTCACCCTCAAGGTTTCCTTGGTGACGTCCTGCCAAAACTCCCCCGCTACCTTGAGGTCACAATAGACAAAACCATCATTATGGAACCCCCCGATCCAAGAAACATAGTTCGCTCGCACTTTATCCAGATCATCGACATTATTGACCCAAAAGTTACCCGCCTTTCTTCGTGCCGGATTCTTGGGGTATACGACTAAGTTTCCATCAACCTCCATCAACCCACCGAGAATAATAAGATCTGGGGCTGGGTATACGCGGTCATCGACCATTATCCTGGTGCGATCGATTTTGGTGATCACGCCATCTTCGTCTTCAAATCGTAATCGATCGCCCTCCCCATATCTCACCCCTTTCGCGATGAAATACGATGCTTCTTGAAAAGGAGCACCGAGCTCCACGATCTCATCAAGAAAAACCTCGTTCCGAGGATGACCATTGAAGCCAATCAGGAAAGGGATAACGATTACCATCCATAAGACGACCTTGAAGAGATTATTTGGAGTCCACGACCAAGATTTGCGAGGCTTCCGCTCCGCCAAAGGGCGATACAGATCGTTATGTGCCTCTTGATGTGTGTCGAAGTCATTCCGCTCTAGTTGGATGTTCACTTCCGGATCGGGGGGAATCTTATTCGGGAAACTGCCTTCAGGTTCGTTAAGACCTGTTGTCACAGGCTCTCGGAGAAAATCCCTTGGCACGACATCGCAAGATTCGTCTGATCCAACTGCACCGATTTGCTCCACGATGGATGTGGAAATGGTGATAGGGTTGATTTGCACCGCTGACTCTGGCGTAACGGGCGCAGCCGGCTCCGCGGTTCCCTCTGCCGCCTCTGTCAGAGATAGGGCCTCCTCCGTCTGGGGTCGTTCTGGCTGCACTGCTAGTGCGAAGCGCTGGGGCCCTTTGCTCTTGACCAGGGCGCGCGGCGGTTCTAGGCTGGCGGTTTGGTCGGGATACGGGACCAGGACACCGTCGACCAGAGTAAAGATGGTGTGTGGCTGGGCCGCTTGTGCTTCCCTCAATTGCGCCATTAGGGCAGCGACTTGGTGCAGGTTGGAAGCCAACATACGCTGCCAACCGGCGCCCGAAAGTAAAGGATTGGTGCCGTGCTTGTTGCGGTTGGCTAATTGCACGTAACACTTGCGTAGGAGGTTGACCCGAGAATGCACCGCGTCTTCTGGATTGTTCAACAGCTCCCAGGTATAGTGGATGCGCGCTATATCCATGGGATAATACTTTGCTTCTGGATCGAGCATCATCAGGGTGACGGCGCGTGAAAGCTCGAGAGCCGCCTTGGCATGTCTGGGGGGTGGATAGGGCGAAGGGTCGACCTCGACCAGGCGTAGGGGCATCATCGCCGTCCCCTCCCTTTCTCTTTGCTTGTACAGAAACGACGCATGGTAGCTGCTTCCACGACCGACAGATCCTCCCCGGTGCCTAACTTATATCCATGACATCAAATCGGAGAAATACGCTGTATGGCTCCAGAATCATGGAATCCATGCCAAGAAATAGGCGTCTAGCAGCTAGTTTACAACAGTTGAACTTTACGGAGTGAGGATTTTTTAACACATAAGCAGGAAATGTCCCACAGTGGGCAAGTATTGCGGCAACAAATGCAAGAGTTTAAGTTTCGTTGCCAGGTTTTTTCTAATCGCCTGTGGCCCTTGAAAAGGCCATACACCACAGGCATATCTACAAAATCCGGGATGGTCGTAAATAGGCCACATCCTCTGCGCCAGCGAGAAATAAGAGAAGAAGGGCGAAAGGCGCCTTCATCAGCATCCCCAACAAAGATTCCACACACCCTTCAATTACAACGGTTTTACAACCGATGACCAACTCGGATCGGCAGACTTGCGCCAATGCGGTTAAGTTAAGCGAAACCCATGAAGGCTGCTTAACTTAACAGCATTGCGCCAGGACCCGGCCGGCCTGGTGGAAGTTCACCGGGACCCAGGCAAGGAGACGGCCCAAGTGACACGTCCCCAGGGTAACTAAGACCCGAATGCTGGAACAAGCGCTGTGGCGCAACTTCCAAAGTTGCGCTGCTGGAAGTTCCCCGGCCACCCACTAAGACACGAATGCTGGAACAAGCGCTGTGGCGCAACTTCCAAAGTTGCGCTGTTGGCAGTTCCCCGGCCACCCCCTAAGACCCGAATGATGGAACAACACGGGGGGCCGATGGCTTCGCGGATGAGACGTGCAAGCAAATGGCCAGCTTGGCGGCTGGCCCCACGGTTACGTGCAAGTAAATGGCCAGCCTGGCGGCTGGCCCCACGGGGGGCGGCCGGTGAACTCCCGGCAGCGCAACTTTAGAAGTTGCGCTACAAACCCTTGATCGACCTGATCCCCGTTTCGCAATCGGATCCTGACTGCCACCGCGCAAATTTGGAATTTGCGCTACAAACCCTTGGTCGACCTGATCCCCGTTTGGCAATCGGATCCTGACTGCCACCGCGCAACTTTGGAAGTTGCGCTACAAACCCGTAGTCGACCTGATCCCCTGTTTGGCAATCGGATCCTGACTGCCACCGCGCAACTTTGGAAGTTGCGCTACAAACCCTTGATCGACCTCAATGGCGGCGGCGCTGAAGCCGATGAAGATGCCCTCCCGGTGTGCTGGACGGCCGGCAGCCACTCGAGTTTGTCGCGCGGGGCCAGTGGCGCCGAGGGGGACGTTTCAAGATACAAGATGCAGGGCGCAAGACGCAAGCGGTCCGGATAACCTGCAGCAACGTATTTCCCGCGCTCCGCGCGGGTGGCGGTCGCCCGGCTCATCTTTGCGCTTGACCCTGCGCCCGTAGAGGGTGTTGCGCAAGGGGAGCCGCGCGCGGGAAGGTTCCTCCGCGCGGGCGGTTAGGATAAGCGCTCAATCAGCTCCACAAGTTCAGAGTGAATGACGTTGATTTGGGCGGCATGGTTGTAGGTCAAGCTCGTATCGCCGTTGCAATGAAGCCAATCAAGGGCCTCGAGCATGGCCTGTGAGTAGGTCTGCGCTTCTCCTTGAAGCATGTTTGCCTTTCGTTCTCGTTGCGCGAGCGTCAGTAAGTCTTGATTTCCCATGTTCTGATAAAACGCGTAAAGCTTATCTGCAATCTCGGACAAAATGTGGGCCCTTTCCAGCGTTTCGTCACCGTTCAGCAGGTGTTCAAGCGCAAGGGCGTGCCATTCGAAGAGAAACTGATCGTCGACCTCCGCGGCAGCGTTACTGCTCCGCAACGCCACCAGGGATGACGTCAACGCCTGTTCGATCGCCTCAGGGCTCAGTGTTTTTTTGCATAAATCATCACAAAGGCTTGTCAGGTTCCACATGAACTCATGATAGATAGGCAGGAAGTAACGAATCCGCGCCAGTGCCTCGAAATTGGCCTCTCTGGGGGTTACGAGGCCAGCAGAATCATAGTAACTGATGCTCAGATCTCGAAGGATTTTCTTAAAATCGACGCCCGGTTTCCCATCAAGCAAAACCGCTTTCTTGAGGAGGTCGGGATTTTTGAAAAATGCCTCGGCACACACCCTTCTTGCCTGTTTTTCAAGGTCAAGCGTGGTGTTGGTTCCCACGATGAGAGCGGTTAATAAGCCGCGAATGCCGTCAAACCAGGTTTCAAGGTGATTGATCGAACCAGCCCTGGAGCTTACCATCGACCCGGCGACGACGCCAAGAGCTGCGGTAAAAATTATTGCAAAATCCACAAGCGCCTCCGTTCGTGCTTACCCATTGGATGTCATGAGTTTACAGGCGTGACGGCTTGGATGGCAAGTGCGGTCTTTGGGCACCATGTCCCTGCGCTGCGCGCGGGAGGGTTTGGCTTCGCGGATCGGCGCAAGATTGCATCTTGCGCTACAGTGGGGTGGCTTCGTGGGGGGTGCCTGCGCTGCGCGCGGGAGGGTTTGGCTTCGCGGGCCGGCGCAAGATTGCATCTTGCGCTACAGTGGCTTCGAGTGGAACCTGCTGACTGCGTTGCTCCGCGGATCGGTTCACAGCTGATGGCCAGCCTGGCAGCTGGCCCCACGGGGTCCGGCACATCCGGCAAAACTTTACCCTTGACAAGCGCTGGGAATGACCGCACAATTTTTTCACTACGACGCGCTACTCGCTCGAGTGGCAGGAAGGTTTTTCATGCGACAGAAGACCGACAGCATCCAGTCCAAAAAGAATAAACGGGCCTGGCTTCGCTTTCGGTGCAGCACCGCATGACCTAACTAACCTAGGTCGAACCAGACAAAAAAGCGGGCTCGCCGAAACTGGCGGGCCCGCTTTTTTTTTGCCCTTCGGGGCCGATTACGTCCAAGGAGAACGAACATGACCGTGCACCATGTCCCCCAAACCCCCCTCAAACGCAAGACCACCCCCACCGCCATCGTCCCCGCCCGTCGTCACGTCCGCATCAGACATCGATTCTGGAGGCGAACATGTTGACACATCCGCTCTATCTGGTCGATTCCACCCTGCGTGAAGGCGAACAGTTCGCCCACGCCCACTTCACCACCGCTGACAAGATCGACATCGCCCAGTCGCTGGACGCGTTTGGCGTGGATTATCTCGAGGTCACCTCCCCCCGGGCCTCGGACAAGGCCATGGCCGACTGCCAAACGATCGCCAACCTGGGACTTCGCGCCAAGGTCCTGACCCATATCCGCTGCGACCTGCGCGACGCCGAGCTGGCCCTGGCCTGCGGCGTCGACGGCGTCAACATGATGTTCGGCACCTCGGCCTACCTGCGCCAGTACAGCCACGGCAAGGATATTCAGGCGATCATCGAGCGCGCCAGCGAGGTCATCGACTTCCTGCGCGGCGCGGACGTCGAGATCCGCTTCAGCGCCGAGGACGCCCTGCGCACGGAGCGCGCCGACCTCTACCGCGTCTATGAGGCCGTCGACGCACTGGGCATCGAGCGGGTCGGCGTGGCCGACACGGTCGGCGTCGGCTCGCCGCTTCAGGTCCACGAGCTGGTCGCCGGCCTGCGCGCCCGCGTCCGCGCCGGTATCGAGTTCCACGGCCACAACGACACCGGCTGCGCGGTCGCCAACGCCCACGCCGCCTGGCGCGCGGGCGCGGCCTATATCGACACCTGCATCCTCGGCATCGGCGAGCGCAACGGCATCACCCCCCTCGGTGCCTTCATCGCCCGCGTCCATGCCGACGACCCCGTCCTCACGGCCCGCTACGACCTCAAGCTGCTACCCTCCCTGGACGCCATGATCGCCCGCATGACGGGCATGGAGATCCCCTTCAACAACTGCATCACCGGGTCCTGCGCCTTCACCCACAAGGCCGGCATCCACACCAAGGCCGTGCTCGAACACCCCGCCTGCTACGAGGTGCTGAGGCCCGGCGACTTCGGACTGGACCGCCAAGTCCTGCTGGGCCATGCCCTGACGGGTCGCCACGCCCTGGCCCACCGCGCCCGCGAGCTGGGCCTGGAGCTCTCCGAGAGCCGGCTCGGCGACCTGACCTCGCTGTTCAAGGAGCGCGCCGCCCACGGTCTGGCCGCTGCCGACGACCTCGACCGCTTCCTCTGCGAAGCGGCCGCACAATCCCCCCTGGAGGCGCCCCATGTCGCAAACTTTGGCTGAACAGATTCTCTCCCGCAAGGCCGGTCGCGCGGTCGCACCTGGCGAACTGGTCGTGGTCGAGCCCGACCTGGCGATGGGCCACGACTCGCTCTCGCCGGCGATCATCGAGGTCATGCAGAAGGAGCTGGGCTTCGCCCGCGTCGCCAACCCCGAGAAGGTCGTGATCGTGCTGGACCACGTGGCCCCGGCCTCGACGCCCGGCGTCGCCGACAACCAGAACCTGGTGCGCGCCTTTGCCCGCGAGCAGGGCATTCGCCTGTTCGACGTCGGTCGCGGCATCTGCCACCAGGTCCTGGTCGAGGAGCGCCTGGCCCAGCCTGGCCGCTTGATTTTCGGATCTGACTCTCATTCCTGCGGTTACGGCGCGGTCGGCGCCTTCGGATCGGGCATGGGCACGACCGATATCGCCCTGATCTGGGCAACCGGTCGGACCTGGCTGCGGGTCCCCGAAACCCTGCGGGTCCAAGTCCATGGCCGCTTCCGGCCCGGCGTCTACGCCAAGGACCTGGCCCTGTGGCTGTGCCGCCAGCTGCGCATCGCCGGCGCGACCTACGAGGCAATCGAGTACCACGGTCTCGACTGGCTGTCGCTGGAGGGCCGCCAAACGCTGGCTTCGATGGCGGTCGAGGTCGGCGCCAAGGCCGGCATGGTCGCGCCGAACGGCTTGGTCGGCTTCGAGGTGCCCGACTGGCTGCGGGTCGAGCCGGGCGCGCGCTACCGCGCCACGCTCGAGGTCGATCTGGCGGCGCTGCAGCCCCAAGTCTCGCGGCCCCACGCCGTCGACGCCGTCACGGACCTGACCGAGGTGGCCGGGACCCGGGTCAGCACGGTCTTCCTGGGCACCTGCACCAACGGCCGCGCACATGCGCGCCGCCGCCCGCGTGCTGGCCGGTCGCAGCGTCCACCCCGACGTGCGCCTGCTGATCACGCCCGCCTCCCGCGAGGAGCTGCGGGCCGTCATGGCCGACGGCACCATGGAGACCCTGCTCGGCGCCGGCGCCGTGCTGACCACGCCCGGCTGCGGCGCCTGCATGGGCCGCCACCAGGGCGCGCTGGGCGAGGCCGACGTCTGCCTGTCGACCGGTAACCGCAACTTCCGCGGGCGCATGGGCTCGCCCAACGCTCAAATCTACCTGGCCAGTCCCGCGGTCGCCGCGGCCACGGCCATCGCGGGTCGCATTGTCGCGCCCGACGCGCTCTAGGAGGTCATCATGCAGCGCATTTGGAAATTCGGCGCCAACGTCGACACCGACCAGATGGTCCCGGGCCGCTACGCGCCCTACATGCGACCGGGCAAACCGGTCGGCGAGGTCGCCTTCATCGAGGCCAACCCGGCCTTCAACCGCGAGGCCCAGCCCGGCGACCTGATCGTCGCCGGCGACAACTTCGGCTGCGGCAGCTCGCGCGAGTACGCGGTCCAGGCCCTGGCCGAGCGGGGCGTGGCGGCGATCATCGCGCCCAGCTTCGCCCGCATCTTCTTCCGCAACTGCATCAACCTCGGCATCCCGCTGTTCGTCTCGAGCGAGGTCCCGGCCGCGCTCGAGGACGGCGAACTGGCCCAACTCGACCTGGCCGCGGGCACGCTGACCACGGCGACCCGCCAGTTCCAGCTCGACCCCTTGCCCGACTTCGCCCAGGCAATCGTGGCGGCGGGTGGGATCGTGCCGTACATTCGCGCCCATGGCAGCCTGCCCCTGGCACTGACGGAGGCGGCCCATGCGTGAGCTGTGCGCCATCGGCGGCGACGGCATCGGCCCGGAAGTGACCGAGGCGGCCCTGGCCGTGTTGCGCGAGGTCGTCGACCTGCGGGTCGTGCGCGCGGAGGGCGGCTACGGCTGCTTCGAGCGCTGCGG
>CAYRFM010000129.1:16529-17693 GCA_964423555.1 uncultured Holophagae bacterium
CGCCTGCGGGGCCGGCCTGTTCGGGGCCACCGCCTCGCCCTCGCGCAAGGTGGCCGGCTACCGCAGCGCCGTGCTGAGCCTGCGCCAGGAGCTGGACCTGTACGCCTCGCTGCGACCGGTCTACAGCCTGCCCGGCGTTTCGGCGCGGGCGGACGTGGACCTGCTGGTCGTGCGCGAGAACACGGAGGGTCTCTACGTGGGTCGCGAGCACAGCGATGGCGAGACGGCCGTGGCGGAGCGCCAGATCACGCGCGCGGCCTCGGCGCGGATCGGCGCGCTGGCGCTGGGCCTGGCCGCGGTGCGGAACCAACGCCTGACGATCGTGCACAAGGCCAACGTGCTGCCGCTGACCTGCGGACTGTTCCGCGACAGCGTGCGGGCCGAGGCGGGCGCCTACCCGGACGTGGCGGTCGAGGAACTGCTGGTCGACGTGGCGGCGCTGGCCCTGGCCGCGCGACCGCAGACGTTCGACGTGATCGTGACCACGAACCTCTTCGGCGACATCCTCTCAGACCTGGCCTGTCACTGGATGGGCGGTCTGGGTCTAGCCCCCTCGCTGAACCTGGGCCAGGGCATAGCGGTGGCCGAACCGGTCCACGGCACGGCGCCGGACATCGCGGGCAGGGGCTTGGCCAACCCCTGCGCGGCGATCCTTTCGGGGGCGATGCTGCTGCGCCACCACTGGGGCTTGGTGGCAGAGGCGACGCGCATCGAGGCGGCAGTGCGCGCGACACTCCAAAGGGTGCCAGTCAGCGCGGGCACCCAGGCCTTGTTGGACGCAGTGCTCGCGGAGGTGCGCGCGCGCTAGATTTAGGTTCACAGAGGGCTGTGGCGCAACTTCCAAAGTTGCGCTGCTGCAGCCACCGCCAGGTTCGCACCAGGGACTGTGGCGCAACTTCCAAAGTTGCGCTGGTCGCCGTCAGGCCCAGGATGCCAAACGGGGCGCAAGTCGCACCAGGGATTGTGGCGCAAATTCCAAATTTGCGCTGCTGCAGTCAGGAAACTGCTGAATTCAGGGACCAGGTTCGCACCAGGGACTGTGGCGCAACTTCCAAAGTTGCGCTGCTGCCTATCCCTGGCTCCGCTGGGCAGGCGTGTTCCCTCCTATCAAGGCAAGCCGGCGGCTTACCGCACTCATCCTGGCTCCGCCCACCATACGCGTTC
>CAYRFM010000130.1:0-17233 GCA_964423555.1 uncultured Holophagae bacterium
CACGATGAACCAACTGGGAGAGATGAGGCCCATCAACCTGACAAAGTCGTACTAGTTCACCTGAACAGCCCGTCCGAAAAAAATCGCGAGGCCTAGCTCACCCGTCGCCAACCGATTGAGTCCGTCTCAGCTCCTTGAAGACCACCAACGTCATCCTCGCGGCCAAGAGCGCGAGCCAGTCCACCCATCCAAAAGCCGGATGAACCTTTTCTTTGGGTCCCGTTGAACTTCCATTCCTACAGGCCGACCGGCGGTCGGCCCCACTTTTTCTTCTTTGGGTCCCGTTGAACTTCCACTCCTACAGGCCGACCGGCGGTCGGGCCCACTTTGTCTGCTTCTTTGGGCCCCGTTGGACTTCCATTCCTACAGGCCGACCGGCGGTCGGCCCCACTCTGTCTCCTTCTTTGGGTCCCGTTGGACTTCCATTCCTACAGGCCGACCGGCGGTCGGGCCCACTTTGTCTCCTTCTTTGGGTCCCGTTGTACTTCCATTCCTACAGGCCGACCGGCGGTCGGGCCCACTTTGGCTTCTTCTTTGGGTCCCGTTGGACTTCCATTCCTACAGGCCGACCGGCGGTCGGCCCCACCTTGGCTTTTTTTTGGGTCCCGTTGAACTACAGGCCGACCGGCGGTCGGCCCCACTTTTTCTTCTTCCTTGGGTCCCGTTGAACTTCCATTCCTACAGGCCGACCAGCGGTCGGCCCCACTTGGGGCGTCTTCTTGGTTACATGCTCAGGTGGCCCAGCGCTAGTAGGCCGTAGAAGGTGTATTCCGTGTCCAGCAGGGGGTCGCCCCAGTTGCCGTAGAAACCGCCGGTGTTGACCCAGAGCGAGTCCAGGTAGTCAAGGCAGGGGTCGCGGTAGGGGTCGATGGCGACGCCCATGCCGCTGAGGGCGTGGAGCGCGGTCGCGGTCGAGAGCAGGTCGGGCATGGGCGCCTCGGGTACGGCGAAGAAGCCGCCCTCGGGGTAGGCGCGCGCTTTGAGCCAGGCGGCCCGTTCTGGGAGCAGGGGCGCGCCCAGGTTGCGCAGTACGGTTTCCGTGGCCGCGAAGGCGGGCACGTTGCCGATGGGGAGGCCGGGGTCGTTGGCGAAGCCGCCGTCGCGGGTGGCGCAGGCCAGGCAGCCCTCGATCAGTTCCTCGGGTCGCGGCGGTTCGGCGTCGAGGTCCTGGAAGGCGCCCAAGGCCATGAAGTTGCCGTAGGGGCTGCCCAGGGCGGCGCCTCGTTGGACGCTGTAGCCGCCGCGACGGGCGCGGTAGGCGGCGACCCGGTCCAGCAGCGAGGCCGGCGCGCGCAGTTCCAGGGCGCGCCAGCAGCGGGCCAGGGCGCAGAGGTGGATCAGGTCCAGGCCGGCGCCGTCGCCGAAACGCTCGAGCCAGGGCCCCATGGCCGCGACGGGCGCGGGCACGTCGAGGGCCAGCAGGCAGCCCAGGCCAAAGACGGAGTAGTAGAGGTCCAGGTCGCCGGCACGGTCGACGAACCCGCCCAAGGGTGAGAACTGGCCGATCGCGAAGGACCGCACCAGTTCGGTGCCCTCAGACAACGAGCGGGGCGCTTGCCTCGCTACTTGCAGCATTTCGAGCCTCGTACTCACGGCACCATTCCTTGATTTCGGCCTTGCTGAAGATCTTGCCCACGACGCGGCGCAGCAGGCCCTTGAGGTTAGGGTTAGCGACCTCTTTGAGCGCCATGACGGCCTGTTCCTTGTAGGTCTCCAGCAGGTTGTCGGCGCGCTCGAGGATCTCGAGGCGGCCGAAGAGTTCGGCGACGATCGCGTTCACGTCGCCCTCGGGCAGCTCGCGACGCCACAGTTGGGCGGCCAGCAGCTTGTCCTCGCCGGTGGCGAACTGGTGGGCCAGGGCCAGCGGCAGGGTCGGCCGCATGGCGGCGATGTCGTTGGGATCGATGGGGTTGGCGGCATCGTCGAGGTCGTCGCGGATCTGGTAGGCGATGCCCATGGCGCGGCTGTAGGCGGTCAGGGCGGCGTGGACCTGGTCGTCGGCGCCGGCCAGGGCCGCGCCTAGGCGCAGGGCGACCTCGAAGGCGGGCGCGGTCTTGCGGGCAAAGATCTCGAGGATCTCGGTCGGGCCGAGGACGCCGGGCTGGCGGCACCAGAGCAGCTCGCTGCCTTGGCCCAGGCACAGGTCGCGCTGGCCTAGGGCGGCGATGCGCAGCATTTTCGCCTGGGCGGCGGGTCCGGCGCTGGTCGCCTCGGCGATGAGGCGGTAGCCCTCGCCGATCAGCAGGTCGCCGAGGTTGAGCGCCACGGCCAGGCCCTCGCTGACGTGGAGGCTGGGCTCGCCGTAGCGGGTGATGTCCTCGTCCTCGATGTCGTCGTGGATCAGGGACGCCTTGTGGAAGCACTCGACGGCGACGGCCAGCTTGCGCAGGTCGTCGGGGAACGGCGCCTCGAGGTCGTCCTGGAGCGCGCGCCAAGCGCAGGCCGCCAGGAACGGGCGCCAGCGCTTGCCCTCTTTGGCCAGCCAGGCGCGGGCGCGGCGGTCGCTCTCGTCGCTGCTCTCGCCCATGATGCGGTCCAGCTCGGCGGGCTCGAAGAAGGTGGCGACCTCCTGGCGCAGGGCGTCGAGGTTGAGGCGGCGGGTGCGGTCGGCGGAGGTCAGGTGGATCACGTCCCAGACGTGGTCCAGGTCGACGTTGGTGTCGATGCAGTCGCCCTGCAGCAGCGGCACGGCGACGCCGGGGATGGCGGCGGCCTCCATGAACGGGAAGGCCTTCTCGAGCACGGACAGACAGCTGACGCCGACGATGGCGTCGATTTTGCCGGTCTCGATGATGGCGGTCACCAGCGCGGAACCCTCGGCGATCAGCACGGCATAGCCCATGCGCTCGGCCTCGAGTTGGAGGTCCTGGAGGCTGCACTGGCCGCACTGCTTGCAGAGCAGGCCCAGCTCGTCAAAGGGCGCGGGGCAGACGGACTCCTTGCGCAGGCATTTGGGCATCAGCAGCAGGCGGCGCTCGTAGGGGATGGTGGCCAGGGTGTCTTCCCAGGCGGCGTTGTTGATCAGGACGGCGACATAGTCGCGGTAGTTGGTCTCGACGCCGTGCTGTTCGAGCAGGCGGTCGGCCTGTTCGCGCAGCTCGTCGAACGGCAGCGGCGGGACGAGGGCCTGTTCCTCGACGAAGGTGGCGGCGGCGCGCTTGAGGAAGTTGCGCTGCTCGAGGGTTTGCGGCACGCCGGCGTCGGGCGGACGCCAGACCTGGACCGGCATGGTTTTGGGCAGCTTGCTCAGAATCGCTTCCATGGTTCTCTCCTGCTCACGGTTCGGTATGCGGGCCGGTGGCCTGGGCTTTGTTGCGGATCTGGTCGAGGGAGGGCAGCGCGTTGAGCACTTCCTCGGGGATGTCCAGGCCTTCCTGGAGTTTCTTGAGGCAGCGCTTGCGCTCGGCCAGGGCGCGGTCCTCGTCCCGTTCCTTGGAGAAACGGGAGCGGGCGCGCTCGCTGCGGTCGCGAAGCAGGCTGTAGATGTCGCCGCCGAGCAGGGCCGAGATGTCGACCTGCATCTTCTCGCGGCGCAGGTCCTCGTCGACGACCTCGGCGCCGTTGATCGGGCCGCTGCGGTACTTGGGGAACATGATCGCGGCCTCGGGGCAGACGCGAGAGCAGGCGGGGCAGTCGGTCTTGCACTTGGTCGGGTTCTGGACCTGGATCTGTTTTTGGCCGTTGACGCCGTAGACGTCGAAGAGGCAGAAGCTGAGGCACTGCATGCAGTTGGTGCAGCGGTCGAAGTCGATGACGGGGAACCAGGGCTTCCAGCCGGGCTCGGCGGCCTTGGCCTCGGCCGGCGCGACGGTCTCGGGCGCGGGCGCGGCCTCGCCGAGCAGGCCGATGACGACGTCCTCGGCGGGCTGCTCGCGCATGTTGAGGACGTCGACATGTTCAGGGTCGAGCGGGTGGCCGGCGGCGTGGAACAGCCACTTGACGGCGCGGGGGAAACAGGCGGCGATCTTGACGGTCTCGCCCTTGGCCAGCTCACCCAGGCGCGGGTCACGGTCGGCGGCGAGCTTGCAGAGGTCCTCGACCTCGGTGAAGGCGACGCCGGACTGCTGCAGCGCGCCCAGCACGGCCGTCTTGACGGCGGTCGGCAGGATGCGGGTGTGGGCGCAGTGGCAGAAGACGATGTCGGTGGCGGTAGCGGTCGCGCTCATGGCTCCTCCGCGGTGGCGATGGTGTCGTTGTCGTGGGCAAAACGGTAGATCGGCTTGGGTTCGCCGGGCTTGAAGCTCTCGAAGTGTTCCAGCTCGAGTTCCAGGCCGGCGAGGATGGCGGTCGCGTGGGCGAGCGCCTGGCGCAGACAGGTCTCCAGCAGCTCGGGCGTGCCCTCGGCGCGGAGGTTGACGATCAGTTGGCCGGCGTCGAGCGGGTCGGACAGGCTCTGGCTGAACTCGGGCCGGTAGCTGTTGCCGACGAGGTTGATCACGGCCAGCTCGCCGCTGCCGTCGCTGGGTTCGAGCGTCATCTTGAGGTGGGCGATCTCGGCGTTGTCCTGGTTGAGCTGGGCGCGCAGATCCTCGGCGAGCAGGTGCAGCAGGCGCTCGCCATCGACGAGGCGATCGGCGCGCACGGCGACGGTGGCGTTGAGCCAGCCGAGCAGGGCCTCGCCCTCGGCGTAGATGCGGTAGTCGACCTCCATGGTCGGGCCGCCGGGCTGTTGCTCCTGTTCGAGCAGCGCGAACCAGTCGTCTAGGCCGGCGCCGCTGCGGGCACTGACCTCGAGCACACGGGCGTTGGGGAAACTTTGGGCAAGGCATGCACGCAATTGTTCGCGTTGCTCGGCGCTGATCAGGTCGACCTTGTTGATGACGATCTGGGCCGCTTCCTCCAGTTGCTTCATATAAATGTAGGCGACTTTCGGCGAGAAGCGGCGGTCGCCCTCCAGGCCGAGCATGGCAAAAGCGCGCAAGGGGTCGACGACGACGGAGAGCGGCGCAACGGTGAAGCGGTCGCCGTAGATGCGGCGCAGCGGGTAGGAGACGGAGGCGACCAGGTCGGTGCAGCTGCCGACGGGCTCGGCGATGAAGACGTCGGGCCGAGTGGCGCGGGTCAGCTTGTCGGCGGCCTCCATCAGGGAGTTGAAGCGGCAGCAGAAGCAACCGCCGGGGATCTCCTCGACGGCAAAGCCGTGGTTGGCGACTTTGAGCGTGTCGACCAGGCCGTGGCCCTGGTCGTTGGTAATCAGGCCGACCTTGAGGCCGCGATCGGAGAGGCGGCGGGCCAGGGCCAGGATCGAGGTCGATTTGCCGGCGCCCAGGAAGCCGCCGATCATGATGTAGGTCGCGGTATCGTTCAAGCGTTCTCCCCCAACATTTTGTCGATGATCTGGTCGAGCAGCGCGGCGTAGGCTTGCGCGCTCATGGCCTCGGGCTCGGGCGTGCCGTCGACCTCGTAGAGCCAGCCCGCGCCATAGGGCTCGCGCTGCAGCAGTTCGGGATCGAGCGCCAGCTCGCCGTTGAGACCGGCGAAACGTCCGTCGGCCATACTATAAAGGTCCGAGGCCGCTTTCAGCGCCTCGACCCAGCCAATCACCTGGCCGATTTCGATTTCATCGCCGACGGCGACCTCGGCACCGGCTTCGACCAGTTCGCCGAGCATGCGGGTCGCGAACTTGGTCAGGCCGATGCGCAGCCGACCCTGGTCGCGGGCCTGGATCCAGAAATGGGCAGCGGTGTAGCTGCGGTCCAGGGGCAACTTGGTGGAGAAGCGATTGCGGCGATAGGCGAGGAAGCTCTGGGCTCTTTGAGTCATGCGGTCGCGTCCAGCGGTGGTTTTGGAACCTGGATCTGGAGCGCAAGCCCTTGGTTCGATTCGGGTGCTACGCTTCACTCCCACAGGTGTCGGCGCTCTTTCAAGTCTGGAAATTATACGGCACGGGTGCAAAAAAGTATTCTGAAGACGGTTCTTCAGAGGGAGTTCAGGTAAACTTTAGCCTCGGACTGAGGCCTCACGCGAAGGCGCGAAGCCGCGAAGGAAGAGGCGAAGCTGAGGGAGAGACCAAGGCGCACAGTACCGTGTTGAAGGCGAGTACCGTCGCTTTTCCGAGCCGTTGGCGCGGGAGCATGCGATGCGCGGCGCTGGCTCTGGTACAATGGGGAAAACCGTCGAGGTAGTCATGACCCTGATCATTGCCGAAGTCTCCAGCAACCATCACCGCGATTTGGATCGCTGCCTGGCCTTTGTCGACCGCGCCGCCGAGTTGGGTTGCGACGCGGTCAAGTTCCAGCTGTTCCGCGTGCGCGAGCTGTTTGCGCCCGAAGTCCTGGCCAAGTCCCAGGCCCATCGCGACCGCGAACAGTGGGAGCTGGACCCGGCCTTCCTGCCCGTGCTCGCGGCTCGCTGCGCCCAGCGCGGTATCCAGTTCAGCTGCACCCCCTTCTATCTGGAGGCCGTCGAACAGCTCCTACCCCATGTCGCCTTCTATAAGATCGCCTCGTATGAATTGCTCTGGCATGACCTGCTGCGCGCCGTCGCCCGCACCGGCAAGCCTGTGGTGCTCTCGACCGGCATGGCCGATCTGGCCGAGGTCCAGGCCGCCGTCACTTGCTTGCGCGAGGCCGGTTGCCGCGAGCTGACCCTTCTGCAGTGTTCGTCCGCCTACCCAACCCCGCTGGAACAGGCCAACCTGGCCGCCATCGCCACCCTGCGCGAACAACTCGGCTGCCCCGTCGGCTGGTCCGACCACACCCGCGACCCCGCGGTGCTCTACCGCGCCGTCTTCCGCTGGGGCGCCTGCGCCCTCGAGTTCCACCTCGACCTCGACGGCGCCGGCGGCGAGTTTGCCGCCGGCCATTGCTGGCTGCCCGACGAGATCGCGCCGGTCATCCAGGTCCTGCGTCGCGCGCCCCAGGCCGACGGCCACGGTCGCAAGGAGCCCAGTCCCAAGGAGTCCGCCGACCGACCCTGGCGCGCCGATCCCAGCGACGGCCTGCGCCCCCTGCGCGCCACCCGGGCCGGGCTCTGAGTCGCCATGCAATCCGAATGCTTTGCCCTGTTCCACTGTAATCTGGCCTTTTCGGCCCTGCCGGAGGCTGATCGACCCACGGTCATCCAGGCCTGCTACACGCCGCTGCTCGACCTGGTCGAGCAGGGTTTTCCCCTGGGCATCGAGCTGGGCGGCTGGAGCCTAGCCGTCATCCACGCGCTCGTGCCCGCCTGGGTCGAGCGTTTCCGCGCGCTCTTGGCCGACGGTCGCTGCTCCCTGATCGGCAGCGGCTACCAGCAGATCATTGGCCCGCTGGTACCGGCCAGGGTCAACCGCTGGAACCAGGAATTGGGCCTGCAGCTCTATGAGGAGCTGCTCGGCACGCGGCCCCGACTGGCCCTGGTCAACGAAATGGCCTTCGCCGCCAGCAATGTCTCGCTCTACGCAGAGCTGGGCTACCAGGGCCTGGTGCTCGCCCGCGAGAACGCCATGGCCGGACCGCTGCCCCAGCGGGGGCCCTGGCTGGTCGGCCAGGCGCCCGCGCATCTGCCGGTGCTGTTCGGCGACGCCCTGCTGTTCCAGAAGTTCCAGCGCTTGATCCACGGCGATATCGAAGCCGACGAGTACTGGTCCTTCCTCGAGCGCTGGCAGGCGCTCGACCAGGCCGCCCCGATCTACTGCAGCGACGCCGAGATCTTCGGTTACCGACCGCGGCGCTACGCCTACGAGCAAGTGGCCGACAGCCAGGAGTGGGCCCGCATCGGCGCACTCCTCCGCGAGGTCGCCACCCGTTGCCGCATCGTCGCACCTGAACAGGCCCTGGTGCGCGAACCGACAGAGCGCGCCGCGATCTGCGCGCTGACCTCATGCGCCCACCCGATCACGGTCAAGAAGCAGCCCAAGTACCATGTCGGCCGCTGGGCCGTCAGCGGGCGCGACGACCTCTACCTCAACACGCTTTGCCACAAGTTGGCAGCTCAGCTGGGCGATCAGGCCGACCCCGCCGCAAGGGCACAGCTGTGTCGCCTGTTCGCCAGCGACCTGCGCACCCATATTGGACCGGCCCGCTTTGAGGCCGCCCTGACTGAGCTGGAACGCCTAGCCGGCCCAGAGAACCAGGATCCACTGCTGTCGCTGGCCGTCCCTGCTGGCCCGTTGCCGGCCCAAGTGCGCAGGCGCGGCCAGCATCTGCTGATCGACGGGGCGCGCCTCCAGGTCAGCCTCAACCTGCGCCGCGGCTTGGCGATCGACCATGCCGTTTTCGACGGCCGCCCGCTGATCGGCACCGTGGCCCACGGCTTCTTCGACCACATCAGCCTCGGCGCCGATTTCTACAGCGGTGGGACCGTGGTCGAGGTACCCGGTCGCCTGCTGAGGGTCACGGACCTGGAACGGGTCGAGGTCGCCGCGACCGTCGTCGACGACCAGGTCGTGCTGCGCTGCGAGCTGGAGACCGCGCTCGGCCCGATCCTGAAAACCCTGGCCGTGCATCTGACCGCGCCACGCCTGCGCATCGCCTATGCCTTTCCCGGTTGGCAGCGCCCGCTCGGCAGCGTGCGCCTGGGCCAGATTACGCTGCTGCCCGAGGCTTGGACTCGCCCGTTTCGCCTGCACTGTCACCAGGGCGGCGAGCGACCCGAGTCCTTTCCTGTCGATCGAGCCAGCCTGCATCAGGCGGCCGTCTCCGGCCTGATCTCGTCGAGCGGCGGACTGGGCGCGACCACCGGCACACTCCGCCTCGAGGATGGCAGCCAGTTCCTGGAGCTGAGCTGGGATCCCCGCCAGTGCGCAGCCTTTCCCATGCTCTGGCATCAGCCCTGCCCACCCGCGCATTTGACCCGCCTGCTGTTTTCCCTTGCCGAACTGGACGACACGCACCGCGAAGGCGGTCGCCTGTTGCCGCTCGCACTCACTCTGAGCGGCGGGACGCTCGCTTCGGGCCACTGATTATTCGCGAATGCCTTTGTGCTATAATGCCCCCTATTCGGGGAGGCCATCGTGGAATCTTGGTATCTCGTCACAACCAAACTCAAAAGCGAACTACGCGTCAAACAGAACCTCAGCGCCAATCACGGGCTGGAAACCTTCTTTCCCGTCTACCCGGCCCGCAAGTCCAGCTCGCCGGTCGGCCTGCCGCTCTTCCCGCGCTACGTTTTCGTCAACTTCGCCTTGGAGCGCGACTTCCGCAAAGTCCAATTCACCCCAGGTGTGAGCAAGGTCGTCGCCTTTGGCGAGGCCTTCATTCCCGTTCCCAGCGAGGTTATCGACTGCCTGCGCCAACGCTGCGACGTCCACGATATCCTGCTGCCACCCGAGCTCTTGACCGGCCAAAAGGTACGGGTACGCCAGGGGATCTTTGACGGCTGCATCGGCATCATTCGCGAGAAGCGCGGTCAACGGCGGGTGCAATTGCTGCTTGAAATGGCCTACGGACCCAGTTTCAAGGTCGAAGTCGACATTTCCGAAGTCGAGGCCATGCCCAGCTGAGCCCGCCGGCGCTTTGTGCTAGAATGGCACAAACGCCTTACGGAGCAAAGCCATGCAAGAGCCGATAATTGCCCAGAAGTCCCCGATCGAAGTCCAGGTCGAGGCCGGCCAGTCCTACTGGTGGTGCGCCTGCGGGCGCTCGCGCAATCAGCCCTGGTGCGACGGCAGTCATGCCGGTACGGGCCTGGCGCCTGTCGAGTACACCGCCAGCCGCGACCGCTCGCTCGTTCTCTGCGCCTGCAAACACACGTCCAAGGGACCGTTCTGCGACGGCGCCCACAACGGACTCTGATGCCCCAAATAAAATGAGGAGACCCCCGCCGGGGTCTCCTCTAGATGGAAGCAAGGGATAGCGCCTTGGCTGGCCCGCTCTGAAACGTTTGGTTTCGGCGTAGGCCAGGCATCCGTTTCCCTTACTCTCCCCAACAGTGTCCGACATTTAGTTATTCCAGCGCTTCGGAAGATTTCTTATTTCAGTGGTCGCAGTACTGGCGCAGCGCCTCGCCCAGCTCTTCCGGCTCAAGCCGCAGCATCTCCTCGCCGGGCGCCAGCTCCAGCTCCAGGAAGGCCTCGGGAAAGCGACCGACGACCCAGATCCGCGTACCCATGCCCAAACAGCGGCGCAGATAGGCCAGGAACAGGTCGCTGGGCTCGAGCGTCCCGCGATTGGCGATCACCAGGAGGTCAGGCGGCTCGGCGCGGGGCGGCACCTCGTTGGGCAAAAGTCGCAAGCCACCAGCCAGGTCGATCGGGCCCGGCTCCTGGGCCAGAATCGTCGGGAACGGCCCGCCGCCCTCACGCATCCACAGTGCCATCATCTGGCCGAACAGCGCCTCCGAATCACCGCTCCCCAACACCAGTGTAACCCGCGGCCAAGCGTGCGTTTCGTGATCCAGATCCTGTTGGGCAAGCGCCCAGGTCGTGGATAATAGTACCAACAAATAGGCGCATTTGGCCCTAACCCGCTGCATCCTCAATCCTACCTCCCACCGGGAACGCCGCCCATTTTCAAAAAGAACATGTTAGAATGTGCCAGAACGAAATACAGATAGCGAGAACCCCTATGGACACCCACACGCAGAATAACACACTTGACGACGGCGCGACCGCTTCGGCCCTGAGCCAATTGAAGTACGCGCTGGGCCGTGAGCTGGGCCGTGAGATGGAGGTCGTCTCGCTGATCGAGTTGACCCCACTCCTAGTAGAGGCGATCCTGCGCGACCCCACCTCCGGCACTCGCTACTTTGCCCGTTGCTACCGAGTACCTGTCGCACGCCACAGCCAGGTGTATCAACTATGGCGCGAGCATGCCGCGACGCTCAATGCGGCCTTTAAGCACCTGCCCCAGAAGGCTCAGGGTCTCAAGACCGTCGGCGGCTGCCTGGTCTACTTGGCAGCGGACATCCCCGGCATCGACCTCGAGCGCTATCTCAGCCTGACCGGTCCGCTGCGGCCAGAGTTGGCCGTGCGCTTTTGCGTGCAACTGGTGCGCTCCCTGGAGAAGCTGGCCGAGTTCAACTGTCACCACCACCGCATCCACCCCGCCAATATCACGATCACGCCCGAGGGACTGCCCGTGCTGCGCTGGATCGGTCTGGAGCCCTTCGAGTCGGCTCTAGCCGCCGCTTTCGACCTGCAATTCCTGATGGACGCGGCCTACGCCAGCCCCGAACAACTCAACGAGACCGCGCCGTCGGCCGCCACCGATATCTACCAGCTCGGCCTGCTCCTCTACCGCATGGTCGCCGGTTCCGCGCCCTATCAGGGCGCCTTCGCCACCGTGCGCGAGGGCCATCTGACCCGGCCCCTGCCCAATCCCCAGGCCAAGAACAGCGCCGTCACCACCGGCTTCAACCGCGTCCTGATCCGCGCGCTGGCCAAGGACGCCGCCCAGCGCTTCGAGAATCTCCAGGAGTTCCGCACCGCCCTGGCCTATCTCCAGCCCTCCGTCGAGCGCGCCGAATCGATCGGCGCCACCGACGCGCGCGCGCTCAAACTCAAGGACAAGGACAAGGCCAAGATCACCCAACTCCTGAGCGAGGCCCAGGAGCAGCTCGTCAAGGAGGACTTCCAGACCGCGCTGCGCACGATCGACAATGTCTTCGTCATGGTCGGCTGGCACGGCGAGGCCGCGCGCCTGCACCAGCAGATCTGGGAGACCATGTACGGCGGGACAGTCAAAAAATTCTTCGACGCCGCCAACCAGGCCTGGCAGAATCGCAATGCCGCCGAGGCGCTGGCGCGCTTGCAAAACTGCCTGGGCTTCATGCCGCGTTTCAAGCCTGCGCTCAAGCTTCAGGCCGAGATCTTCCAAACCCTGGGCGAGGCAGCGCCGGCGCTGCCGCTGGCGATCGATGCCAAGGCCTATCTCGGCAAGGCCGTCGAGCTTAAAACCGACGCGCCAGCCCTGGCCCAGTTGCTCTGGACTCAGGTCCTGCTGCTGCCGTTGCCCGAGGAGATCAAGGCTCGCTCCGATCTCCAGTTCCAGAAACAATTGGCCCTGCGCGGCCTGAAGGGTCTGCCGATCGAGCAGCCCGAACCCGTCGCGGTCGAGCCGCCCCCGCCGGCGCCCACGCCGACCGCCGATATCGAACTGGGCGGCAGTGTCGACGACTTCTTCGAGAACGAGGCCGCCAGTCCGCCACCGACCCCGCCCCAGGTCTCGCCGCCGCCGACCCCGGCCATGAAGATCCGCAGCGAGGCGCCCGCGCTCAGCACCCCCAGCGACGCGGAGGTCGGCCTGGACGAATTGGCCGCACCGCCTACGCCGGCCAAGCCCAAGCGCCGCACCGGCCTGATGCTGGCCCTGGCCGGGGCTGCGGTCGTCGTCCTTGGCTTGGTGGCCTTCTGGCTGGTGTCCGTCGCCAAGACGCGCTCGCTGGCCAAGCAGGCCTATGTCGCCGCAGAGACCGCCGAGCACGCGGGAGATTGGGACAAGGCGCTCCAGCTTTGGGAAACCGCCGCCAACCAGTTCCCCAACTACAGCGACACCAAGAAGCGGCTAGAGCTGATGAACCAGCAAATCCGTCAGCGCAAGTACGAGATCCACCACCGGGTCGAGGCCGTGCGCGAGCAGATGGCCAACACCTCCGTCTTCGAGCCCAACCTCAACGGCAAGACCGTGCTCGACCTGTTGGCCGAGCTCACGCGCATGGACAGCGCCCATCCCGAGGTCGTCGAGCTGATGAACCAGGTGCGGACCTCCGAGCTGGAACGCGCCAACCTGCTGTTCGACAGCCAGAATATTGTCGAGGCCCAGGCCAATTACCAGAAACTTGTCACCAGCAATGACTTCTTTCGCGACGAGGCCCTGGAGACCAAGCTCCAGTCCTGGGTCGAGAACCGCATGGTCCTGCCAGGCCTAGAGAAACTGAGCCAGTCCGTCAAGCGCCAGGACTGGGCCGAGGCCCGCAAACTCAGCGACGAACTGAGCGAGGTCATGGCCGACAAGACGCGACTTGATCAGATCTGGGCCGCCGCCTGGGAGACTTATTCGGCCCAACGCGAGACCGCCAAGCAAAACGGCAAAATGACCGCCGAGCTGGCCGCGCTCAACGCCATGGTCTTCATCCACCCCGACGACGAGGCCCTGCTCGCCAGCCGCGACAAGCTCAGTCGCGACGTCAATCTGGCCAAAATCAACGACTTGGAGAAGAACCTAAACGAGGCCCGGCGCAAGAACAGCCGCGGCAGCATGATCACCCTGTCGCGCCAGCTGCTCGAGTTGGACTCCAGAAACAATCTGGCCAGCCAGACCTTGACCCAGGTCCAGAGCGAGGTCACGCGGCAGATCGACAGCCTCAAGAGCACGAACCCGCGCGAGGCGCTGCAGCTCTATGGCGACCTGCTGATGCTGCCCAACGGCAAACAGTTCAAGGCCGACCAGAACGCGCTGCGAGACCATATCGCCCAGTTCGACTCCGGCGCCTCCGCGCTCAGGCGCGACGACGGCCAGGACTACGACCGCCACAAGGAGGCGATCAACACCTTCCTGGGTCGCTTCCCCGACATGAGCAACGACGTCCTCTACAAGGCGCTCAAGACCATGATCGAGGACCTGAACGCCGACAGCCAGCGACTGGGCGACGTGCAGCGTTGGGAGCAGAAGTCCGCCGGCGGCACGAGTTACTCAGCGATCCTCGACTACCTCCAGAAGAACAAGAGCTTCAAGTTTAGCTACGGCCGCAACAAGGTCCAGGAGCTCATCGGCCAATACAGCGACAAAATCTCCCACTACGAGGGCAACGTCAAGCTGGTCATCGTCAAGGCCATGAAGCTGCCGCTGGCCAAGGGCAACTTGTTCACGAGCGTAACCGCGCAATGCGAGCTGAAGGTCGGCAGCCAGACCTTCAAGAGCGAGGCTGCCAAGGGCGAGAACCCCAACTTCAATCAGATTTGCAACTTCAAAAACAAGCCGGGCACGCCGCTGGTCTTCAGGCTCTATGAGAATAAGGGCAAGCAGGTGCGCGAACTGGGCACGATCACGCTTGCAAATCTGCCCGAAAACGGCAACGGCCAGGTGCTCAAACCCGATACCGGCGACTGGTCGCTGGTCATCAACGTCACCCGCGAGCGCTGAGCCAACGAGGGGCGCGCCTAGTCGAGCTGGGGAAAATCACTCGGCACACCGTCGAATGCCCTGGCCAGGCTTGGCCTTGCCTGGCTAGGATGAGGCGGCGGGCGCTTGTGCGGCGGGCGCGCCTGCGTCGATCTGCCACTCGAGCAACTGCGGATGCCGCAGCGTCAGGCGTGCACCAAAGCGTTCCCTAGAAGAAAAAGATGCGCGGGAGCAGGGCTTGAATGATCCAGATAACGACGCACAAGACCAGCGGCGATAGGTCGAAGTGCTCGATGACCAGGCGGTTGCCGGTCAATTGGCGGGTCTTGCGCAGCGCGGGCTCGACCAGTTCCTCGAGGAACGAGAACCAGCCAACCGAGCGGTTCTGCACGAACCAGCCGGCCAAGACGTAAACCAGGATCATCCACAGGTAGAGCTGGATCGCCCAAGCGAGCATCGAGTAGAGGTACGACTTGTAGAGACCGATCAGGTCAACCACTGGTGCGCTCTCCAAACAGGGTTGTGCCGAGCCGGATATGGCTGGCGCCGGCCGCGATCGCTGCTTCGAAATCGTCCGACATGCCCAGGCTCAGCTTGCCGGGCCAGTCGGGGTAGGTCTCGCGCAGGCGGTCGCGCATGTCGCGCATGCCGTCGAAGAAGGCTCGCGTCTGGTCGCTGTCGGCGTTGAGGGGCGCGATCCCCATCAGGCCGATGCAGCGGACGCTTTTGAGGTCGAGCGCCGATTCCAGGACCGGCTCGACCTCCTCGGGATGGAGGCCGTGCTTAGCCGGGTCGCGGGCGAGGTTGACCTGGAGGAACGCGAACGGATTGAGGCGCTCCTCCTGGGCCACGGCATCGACTCGGGTCAGGAGACTGAGACTGTCGATGCTGTGAAGGAATTGGAAGTACTTGACGGCCTTGCGGACCTTGTTCTTCTGCAGGGTGCCGATCAAGTGCCAGGTGATGTCATCGGGCAGGGCGCGGACTTTGGGCACGCCCTCCTGGATCTGGTTCTCGCCGAAGTGGCGCAAGCCCAGGTCGTAGGCGGCACGGACCACCGCCAACGGCTGGCGCTTGGTGACGGCGATCATGGTCAATCCCGAATGGTTGCGCAAGGCCTCGTCCAGGGCGCGGTCGATGCGCTCGTTGGTCTGGTCCAGATTGGCCTTGAGGGATTCGGAGAGTTTGTTATTCATCGACTTCGGCGAAGAACAAGATGCGCTTGCAGGACTCGCAGCTGATGATCTGATCGTATTTGCGCAGCTCATCGACGATGTTCTGACGCACGCGTACGTTACAGGCTTGGCAGATGGCGGAGACGCACATGGAGAGGCCTACGCCGTTGCGGCGCTGGGCGATGCGTTCGAACTGGCGCATCACCCTCTCGGGCACGGCTTCGGCCAGGGCGTCGCGCATGCGGCTCTTTTCCTTGTGCTCCTGCGCGTTCTCGGCTTGGCTTTCCTTGTGGCCAGCCAGGGCTCCTTCGTACTTCTGCTTGGACTCGACTTCGAGCGCATTGCACTCTTCGATGTTGCGAGCGATCTCGGAAGCTTCCTTGGTGCGGTTGGCGATATCTTCCTCGAGCGAGGCGATCTTCTTCTTGGCCGCGTCAATTTCTTTGAGGACGGCGTGGTATTCCTTGGTGTTGGTGACGTTGTGCAGATCACCCTCGTATTTGACAGCTTTGGACTGGGCATCCTCGAGCGCGTTGCGCTGGGTGACCTGGAGCTTGTCCAACTCGACGCGGCGCGCCTGCAGCGTGCTGATCCGCTCCTGAATGGACTTCCACTCGGTTTCCAGTTGCTCGATTTCGGGTGGGATTTTCGACAACAGGCGCTCAAGTTCCGAGATGCGCATCAACACGTCCTGGTAATCCTTCAGTGATTTCAAAGTTGCTCTCAAATCCGCCTCCGTTTTTGCATAAAAAAAGGTGTCTCGTCCAGGGAAGACACCTTTTTTCAGTTAGGAATCCATAATTTTGGGTCGCGATCTTCAGGGGATAACGTGCAGTACATCACCATCGCCATTTACTAGTGGTGGGCCCACCAGGACTTGAACCTGGGACCACCCGGTTATGAGCCGGGCGCTCTAACCAACTGAGCTATAGGCCCAATCGTGTCTCGCAAGACACCCGGGAACCAACATTATATTCATACACTTAGCGAAACTTCAAGTCAGGCGGCGGTTTTCAGGAATTTTTCAGCCAAAATCGGATCGAGCCGCCAGGGGAAATCGGTCTGGGCTATGATAGGGACACATGGGACCACTGGGTCGCCCGGCAACGGCAGGTTCGAGCAGAGGAGACCGTTCGACGGTGTTTGAGATAGATCAGGAACTTGGCGCTTACCCTGCCAGCAGCGGAATCGATGAAGTGGGTCGCGGCTGCTTGGCTGGACCGGTAGTGGTCGCGGCAGTCACCTGGGACCACCGCCAAGCCGCCGCACAGCCCTGGTTCCCGCTGCTGGCCGACTCCAAGCAGCTGAGCGCCGAGCGCCGCGCCGAGCTGTTTCCCTTGATCCTGGCCCAGGCCCACCGGGTCCGCGTCGCCAGCCTCAACCAGGTCCTGGTCGACTTTCTCAATATCCTCGTCGCCTCACACCACGGCTTCGAGCTGGTGGCGCCTGCCTTCGATGCCGAGGTGCCGCTGTTCATCGATGGCGCCAACAAGCCCAAGTCCCTGACCTACGCGCGCACCCTGATCAAGGGCGACGCCCGCCAGAGCGCGGTGGCGGCGGCCTCGGTCGTAGCCAAGGTCAGTCGCGACGCCCTGATGGTCGCCCTCGATCAGCGCTTCCCGGTCTATGGTTTCGCCCGGCACATGGGCTACGGCACGCCTGAGCACAAGCGCGCCCTTGCCAGCCATGGCGCCTGCCCGCTGCACCGCAAGAGCTACGCGCCAGTCGCGGCGCTCTGCCCGCTGGAAACGGACGCGGACACGCACTGGCTGGAACGGGTCGAGCAGGCGGCCGAGTGCGAACGGGTCGCGCTCTGGCGGGCCTACCTGCTTGCTTATGCGACCCTTTCGACCCAGGGCGCGCGCCGGGTCACGGCCGCCTTCCATCGCCGCGGCCTGGCTCTGTTGCCCGCGCCGCGCGACCTCGCCGACACATCAGAATGAGGCTTTGGTGACTGGGACCAGCGCAACTTTGGAAGATGCGCCACAGCGCCTGGTGCGACCAGCGCCCAGAGGCGAGCATGGGCCTGACTGCTACTGCGCAAATTTGGAATTTGCGCTACAAACCCTGGTGCGA
>CAYRFM010000131.1:0-16980 GCA_964423555.1 uncultured Holophagae bacterium
CTGACTGCGACTGCGCAAATTTGGAATTTGCGCTACAAACCCTGGTGCGACTTGCACCCCGTTTGGCATTCTGGGCCTGACTGCGACTGCGCAAATTTGGAATTTGCGCTACAAACCCTGGTGCGACTTGCGCCCCGTTTGGCATCCTGGGCCTGACTGCGACCAGCGCAACTTTGGAAGTTGCGCCACATGGTTGGTGCCTGCTTTGGCAAGCCGGCGGGGGCGCCTTGCCGGCTTACGCCGTTTTCCTGACCGGCTTTCGTTTGAGTTCTGGGGCTAAATGGGGCAGAATAGTAAGGAGCGTCAGCAACGTCTTTACATGATGAGGACAGTGGATGAGGCGGAATCCCATGCGGATCGGGCTGCTGTGGCGCACGGGCTGGCTGCCCCTGCTGTGTTGGCTGGCAAGCGCACAAAACATGAATATCCGCAGCTACAAAGTGGTGAACGGACTGCCTCAGGGCCAGGTGGTGTCGCTGTATCGCGATCCCACAGGCTATTTGTGGGTCGGCACCTATTCGGGCGCGGCCCGCTACAACGGGCGTAGCTGGACCAGCTACAGCATGGACGAGGGCCTACCTGGCGCCCAGGTGATCTCCATCGCCGCCGATGCCGAGGGCGTGATCTGGGTGGGTACCTTTGGCCAGGGCTTGGCGCGCTTTGACGGCAACCGCTTCACCAGTTTCCCCCGCGGCTCCGTCGAGGGTAGCTGCACCGTCAACCGGATGACCTTGGACGCCAAGGGGCGCTTGTGGGCAGCCGCGGACGAAGGGCTGATCCTCTACGACCACGGGTTCAAAGTCCTTGGGCGCGCCGATGGCCTGCCCTCGCAGCTCTGTCGCACGGTTTTCAGCGGCAGCGAGGGCCTGCTCTATGTGGGCTTGGACAATGGCCTGGTCGCCATGCGTGATGGCAAGCTCGAACCGCTGCCGTTTCAGGACGCCTTTGCCGGGTTGGACGTGCGGGTCGTCGCCGAGGATCGCGATCGCCGCCTTTGGGTGGGCACCTCGAAGGGTCTGTACTACGTGGAGGGCCGACAGGTCTTCCGCATTGAGGATGCCGAGCTTCGCGAGAGCCACATCACCTCGGCCACCACCACCGACGAGGACGGCGTCTGGTTCGGTACTTGGGGACAGGGTGCCTTCAAACTGACCGGCAACCAGCTCAGCCAAAAGCTGACAAGCGCCAACGGCTTGGCCAGCAATACGGTCTATTGCCTATTTTTCGATGAGGAGTACAGTCTCTGGCTGGGCACGGATTCGGGGTTGAGCAAATATCGACCCAGCGAGTTCATCTCCCTGACGGCCCAGCATGGTCTGCGCAATACGTTTTGTCGCGCGCTTTGCCTAGACCGCGAGGAACGGGTCTGGGTGGGCACCCGCGATGGGGTGTTTACGGTCGACAGCCAGCTGCAGGTGCGGGAGCTAGATACCCGCGACTTCCCCAGCCAAGTTGTCTTCGCCCTAGCTGCCCAGGCCGACGGCACGATGGTGGTCGTGCTCGACTCCGCGGTCGCTTTGGTCAAGGACGGCAAAACCAGGTTTTTTGGCGAAAACGTGGGGCTGGAGACCAAATCCCTGCGGACTGGGATGGTCGACGCGAAGAACCGCATTTGGATCGGCGGCGACGGCCTGATGCGCCTGGAACACGGCCAGTTCACCCACATGCCGCAGGGTCATCCCCTGGCATCTGTGCGCTTGTACGACATCGTCCAGGACGGCACGGGCATGATCTGGGCCGGCACGCGCGACGGCCTGGTGGGCCTGGACCCGGAAACGCTCAAGGCCAAGACACCCGAGGGGCTGAACGTGGCGCTCTGGGACCTGTCGGTCGATCCGGCGGGCGGATTGTGGTTGGGCACCAACGGCAAGGGGCTATGGCACTACCGCGGCGATGGCTTCGAGATTTTCGACACCAAGAACTCGGAGATCGGCGACGATTTCGTCTGGAGCGTGCTGGTGGCCGGGCCGGACGATATCTGGCTGGGTCACAATCGGGGTATCGACCACCTGCGCAAGGGCCAGTTTAGCCATTACACCGTGCGCGACGGGTTGGTCGACGATGAGGCCTCGGCGACGGCAATCCTGCAGGACAAGCAGGGTCGGATCTTCTTCGGCTCAGGCGAGGGGCTCTCGATCTACGTGCCCCGCGCTGTCAGCTTGCCCGATCTGCCGCCGCGCATGGTGGTTGAGACGGTCACGGCCGCGGGTCGCGACGGTCAGGAGTGGCAGCTGAGCAGCGGCGGCAAACTGAAGCATCGGCGCAACAACCTCAATTTCCGCTTCGCCGCGCTGAGCTACGTGCAGGAGGAGAAGCTGCGTTTCGCCTATCGGCTGGAGGGCCAGGAGGAGGCATGGAACGAATCGACGAACCTCAACGAGGTGCGCTATATGAACCTGGCCCCGAAGGCGTACGTGTTCAGGGTCAAGGCCTGCAACCCCGCCGGACCCTGGTCGGAGGGCGCGGCCTTTCCCTTTGTGATCGAGCCGGCCTTCTACCAAACCATGTGGTTCCAGGCCGTGCTGGCCTTGCTGGCGGTCGTGCTGGTGCTGGTCTACGTGCGCGCGCGCCTGGTCCTGGTGCAGCGGCGCAACCAGGAGTTGGAGGCACTGGTCCAGCAACGGACCGAGGCGCTGGCCGAGAAAGGGCGCGAGTTCCGCGAGCTTTCGCTGATGGATCCCCTGACGCGAGTGCGCAATCGGCGCTACGTGGTCGAAATCATGCGCGAGGAAATGGGTCGGCTGAAGCGACGCCATTTCCACTACAAAAAGGGCGACCCTTACACCAGTCTGGCCCTGGTACTGATGGACCTGGACCATTTCAAGAGCGTGAACGACAGCCATGGCCACGATGTGGGCGATCAAATTCTGGTGGAGACAGCGGAGCGCTTGAGCTCCGAGGTGCGCCAGAGCGACGTCGTGGCGCGCTGGGGCGGCGAGGAGTTCCTGGTCCTATTGCGGGAGGTGCACCCCGACGACCTGCCGGCGATGGTCCAGAAGCTGGTGGTGCGCGTGCGCAACGAGGTCTATGAGCTGGGTCAGCTGCGCATGAACTGCACCGTCTCGGCCGGTTTTGCCTGCCTGCACCCGTGCCTGATCCAACAGGACGTGCCCTGGGAATGGGTGCTGAAAATGGCCGACATCGCCCTCTACCGCGCCAAGGCCAAGGGCCGAGACCGCGCCTACGGCGTGGTCTTCAACGAGGAAGCCGGCGCCGAGGCCTGGCTCGAGGCGTCCCAGGGCGACCCCCAGTCCAGCGTCGACGGCGGCGCCCTGCGGCTGGTCGCGGTCTGAACCCTTCACCTAATCGAAAAGTTGAAAGACGAATTTTCAAAAACGCAGCGTCTCCCGGCCGATGCGGCACGCGCAACGGCCGAGAACCAGCGCGTATTCGATAAATCACTTTGCGTCACAGCCAGGATGGGCAGCGTTTTCGAAAATCAAGGCAGGCAAAGTCTGAATATCCTTCACCTAATCGAAAAGTTGAAAGACGAATTTTCAAAAACGCAGCGTCTCCCGGCCGATGCGGCACGCGCAACGGCCGAGAACCAGCGCGTATTCGATAAATCACTTTGCGTCACAGCCAGGATGGGCAGCGTTTTCGAAAATCAAGGCAGGCAAAGTCTGAATATCCTTCACCTAATCGAAAAGTTGAAAGACGAATTTTCAAATACGCAGCGTCTCCCGGCCGATGCGGAGCGAGCAACGGCCGAGAGACAGCGGGTATTCGATAAATCACTTTGCATCACAGCCAGGACGGGCAGGGTTTTCGAAAATTAAGGAAGGCAAAGACTCAATAGGCTTCGCGTAGGCGAAAAGATGAAAGGCGAGTTTAAAAAGGCAGCGTCTACGCGGCTGGCTCGCGCGGTGACCGTTTTTGGGTCGTTGGGATGGAGTGCTACAAGCTGACGGCCAGGAGGCGTTTTTGAATCTCCCAACTGTAGGGGGCTTGCTCGAGCAGGGCCAGGATCTCCTTGCGCGCCTCGGCGCGGGCGCCTTGGCCCAGGAGCAGGTCGATGCGCTGCAGGCGGTACGTGGCGTTGCTGAGCGGATCCAGTTGGATCAGGGTTTCGAGCGCGGCCTTGGCCTCGGCGCTTTTGCCCAGGCCCAGTTGGGCGTCGCGCAGGGCGCGCCACATCTCGAGGTTGAAGGGGTCGATGGCGAGGCCCCGTTCGGCGACCGCCCGTAGCGGCGACCATTGGCGCGCCTCGCGGTAGATCGGGTAGAGGGCCAGGCAGGTGTCCAGGTCGGTGCCGTCGGCCGCGAAGATTTGCTCGAGCATCGCGCGTTGGTTCTGCTTGTCGCCTTGGAGCGCGTAGACTTGAGCCATCAGCACTCGTGGACTCTCGGGTCCGACGGTATCCGGGAAGACGGCCTCGGCCTCCTTGAGCCAGCGCAGTGCCTCGGGGAACTTTTTATCGGTTATCGCCTTGTGGGCGGTGGCCAGCGCTTTTGTGAACGGCGCCCCGCCCAGGCCCGTGCCATCGCTGGAGGCGCCGAACAGGCCGGGACTGCCGCCGGGCACGTTCTTGTAGGGCGCCAACAGTTTCTTCATATGGCTGGCGAAGCGCTTGTCCAGCGCCTTGCGCTCGAGCTTGGCCTTGGCGGCCAGTGCCGTCATGGTGTCTTCGCCGCGGCCGATGGCGTCGAGCGCGGCCAGCAGCGCCGGTCGGCCGAAGGTCTCGCAGTAGAAGCGCGCGAACTCGCCGGCGGCAAAGTAGCCGAAGACCACGTCCACCTGGCTCTTGGGCTCGGTGAAGTAACGCTCCAGGTCGTCCAGTTCGTCCAGGCCCTGGTCGACGACGGCCTTGTAGGCCGGGTTGGGCCGCTGGCCCCAGGCGGCCGACTGGCGGGTTTCCTCGTAGACGGAGATGCCCTCGGAGAGCCAGCGCGGCATGCGGTTATGGGTCTTGCTGAGGGTGACGACGTGGGTGAACTCGTGCCAGAGCGTGGCGCGCCAGTTGAGCACGCCTTTCTCGCGGGCCGACGGCGTGTCCATGGTGATCAATTGCCCAAAACAGATGCCCAGATAGCCGACCGCACCGGGCAGGCCGAGGCTGCGGACCATGAAGTCGTCGTGGCTGTCGAAGATCTGGACGTGGATCGGCTCGGGCAGTTTGACCTGGTAATCGGCGGCGAGTTGGCGGTGGGCTTGCTCCAGCAGGGCGAGGACGTCGTCGCCCCAGACCTTGCGCTCCTTGGCGGGCATGCGCACGATGAAGGGGCCGCGCTTGAGGGTCTCGAAGTTCCGCAGGGTGTCCAGCAGCTCCAGCATGTTGTAGACCTGGACGTTGAAGCGGTCGACCTGGAAGCACTGTTCGAGCAGGCTGCGGCCGCGCTGCTCCTGGCCGAGGCGCAAGAGGTCGAAGGCCAGCAGGGCGCGGGCCTCGTTGTCGTCGGGGTCCAGGGCCAGGGCCTTTTCCTGGAAGGCCGCGCCCTCGCTGAAGCGATAGTGGCGCGAGGCGACGCGGCCGAGCACGCGATAGACCTCCGCGGCGAAGGGGTTGAACTGCAACGCGGTTTGGACGGCCCGCTGCAGCGCGGCATCGTCGTTGGCCAGGAAGGCCGCGGCCGCCTTGTAGCCCAGGTATTGCGGCAGGTGCGGGTTGATGGCGAGGGCCTTGTCGATCAGCGTGCCGGCGCGGTCCAGCTGATTGGCGTCCAGGGCCAGTTCGACCTCGACCGCCAGGGCGCGCAGGTGGACGGGGTTGACCTTGAACAGCGCCTGCTTGGTCTTGTCGAGGCGAGGATCGGCGGATTTCCAATAACATTCCACCAGACCCGCCTGGGCGTCGAGGTACTTGGGGTCCTGGTCGAGGACCTTCTGGTATTCCGCCGCGGCCAGGGCCCAATCGTACTTGCGGCAGGCCAGATCGCCGCGGGCCATGTGGATCATGAGGCGATCCTCGGGTTCGGTGAATTCGATTTTGTCCAGGGCCTCGAACAGGGCGCGGGGATTCTCGCCCAGTAGCTCGCGGATGCGCAGGATGGCGATGGTGTTCTCGGTATCGTCCTTCTCGCCGTCGAAACGGATGTAGCGCTCGGCGGTGGCGCGCAAGAGGCGCTCGTACTCGCCGCGATTGCCGCGGGCCTGGTGGTAGATCGCCAGCTGCAGCGCGGACTTGGCGGCGGGCCGGCGGTAGTGCAGCCACTCGATCTCGCTGATCGCCTCGTCGATCTTGCCGGTCAGAAAGTAGAGGTCGGCGCGGTCATAGAGCCAGCGCATGGGCACGCCGTCGCTGCTGGCGTTGATGGCATTGTCCAGGAACTTCAGCGATTCCGTGTACTTGCCGTGGCGCCAGAGGTCGAGGTAGGTGTCCGTGCTGGCCTTGAACGGGGTCAAGGGGTCCTGGCGCGACTGCTGGGCCCACAGGACGGGGCAGCAGAACAGTGCGGTCATGAGCGAGAGTCGGAGAGCTGGTGGCACGGGCATGGTCGTCCTCACAATGCTGCATATCCTTACGCTTCGTCCGCTTCTAAGTTAACATATCCCTGGACTGGCCGCATCATTGCGGCCCGCCGCAGCCGTCAACTTCTCGTCCCGTACTACCGTAAAGCACCTTGTGCGAATTCCTTTCTGGTGGTGGTCATGAACAGAGCGCTCCTGTTGATCGCAGCCTTGGCGGGCTTGGGCTTTGGCGCCGACGACAAGGTTGCCGAGGGCTTCAAGCAGTTCCGCAGCCAAAAAAACGTGCCGACCCCCGGGCGCTTCACCTTCGTGCGGGTGCGCTACAACAGCACCGGCGGCTACGGCGAGAGCTGGTACACCTACCAGGGCCGCGACTGGGAGCGCTGGGAAACGGATTACCCCGAGGCCGACGAGAACTTTCTTTACCGCCTCAGCGAGCAGACCACCCTCGATCCCAACCCCCACGCGATCGTGCGCAGCCTCACCGACAAGGATATCTTCAACTATCCGTTCCTCTATTTCTGTGACGTCGGCTGGATGTCGTTGACGGCCAAGGAGAAGAGCAACCTGCGCGAGTACTTGCTGCGCGGCGGGTTTGTCTGGGTCGACGATTTTTGGGGCACGGCCGAGTGGGAGAGCCTCGAGGAGGCCATGCGCGAGGTCCTGCCCGAGTACAAGTGGCGCGACGTGCCCAAGAACCACCCGGTCTTCAACATCGTCTTCCCCATGGACGGCGTGCCCCAGGTGCCCGCCCGCGTCTTTGCCGTCCAGGGCTACACCTCCGAACCGGCCTGGATTCACAAGTCCGGCGGCTGCGAGGAGGCCCACTGCCGCGGCTACTTCGACGACAAGGGCCGGCTGCTGCTGATCGCCACCCACAACACCGATATCGGCGACGGCTTCGAGCGCGAGGGCGAGGGCGAGTGGTATTTCAAGAACTACTCGATCCGCTCCTATGCGCTGGGCATCAATATCGTCGTATACGCGATGACCAATTGACATGGGGTGCCGAATGGCACTGAAGCGGGTAGAGCCCTGTGTTACAATGTGCCGCGAGTGGCACTTTTGACTTCAATGCCAGGGGAATACTGCATGTCGCATATTAAGGAAACCATCGAAAACGCGCTGAAGGATATTCAGGAGCAGCAGGGCTATCGTTCGGTCGTGCTCGCGCCCGAGCACCGGGTCGTCAAGGACCTCGGCTTTTCGTCCATGGACGTGGCCCAGCTGATCGCCGTCCTGGAGATGGAAACGGGCGTCGACCCGTTCGCCCAGGGCGTCTCGATCATGGACGTCCACACGGTGGGCGATCTGGTGCGCGTTTATCAAGAAGCCAAGGACAAGGCCTGAGCGGGGGGCATCATGGAACAGGATGAAGTTTTCAAGGTGGTTCGCAAGAATGTGCTGGATATCCTGCCCGATGTCCAGCCCGAGCAGGTGACCATGGCGGTCGCGCTCAAGGACCTCGGGGCCAACAGCCTCGATCGCGTCGACGTGGCGACCATGTCGATGGAAGATTTGGGGATCGTGATGCCGATGATGATGCTCGCCGACGTCGAGAACATCGGCGATTTGGTGCGCGTGTTGCACTGCAAGACGATGGAATGACCGGCAGGGTCCGGTTGGCTGGGGGAGCGAAGTGAGCGTTGGCATTGAAGCAATCAATGTATATGGCGGGCCCACGTTCCTGGACGTGCGCACGCTGTTCGAGGCGCGGGGTCTGGATCTGGAGCGTTTCGAGAACCTGATGATGTACCGCAAGGCCGTGGCCCTGGTCTGCGAGGATCCGGTCAGCAACGGCGTCAACGCGGCGCTGCCGATCGTCAATGCCATGGACCCCAAGAGCCGCGGCGAGATCGAGATGGTGATCGCCTCCAGCGAGTCCGGCCTGGACTTCGGCAAGGCCATGAGCACCTATATGCACGACTACCTGGGCCTCTCGCGCAGCTGTCGCCTGTTCGAGCTCAAGCAGGCCTGTTACGGCGGCACGGCCGGCTTGCAGATGGCGGTCAACACCGTGCTCAGCGGCGTCGCGCCCGGCAAGAAGGTGTTGGTGATCGCCACCGACATCGCCCGCGGCCTGCATCAGGACGACGGCCTGCACTATGCCGAACCCTCCCAGGGCACCGGCGCCGTGGCCATGCTCGTCAGCGACCAGCCCAAGGTCTTCGAAATCGATCCGGGCGCCTACGGTTGCCATTCCTACGAGGTCATGGACACCTTCCGCCCGCGCGCCGACCTGGAGCGCGGCGATCCCGATCTCTCGCTGCTGTCCTATCTGGACTGTCTCGACGGCGCCTATCGCGCCTACGCCGCCAAGGTTGAAGGGGTGGACCTGCGCACGACCTTCGATTTTCTGGCCTTCCACACGCCCTTTGCCGGCATGGTCAAAGGCGCCCACCGCAAGCTGATGCGCAGCCTGCGCGCCAAACCGGCCGAAATTGACGAGGACTTCCAGAACCGGGTCGCGCCCTCGCTGGCCTATTGTCAGCAGGTCGGCAACGTCTATTCGGCGACCGTCTACTTCGCGCTCTGCTCGCTGGTCGACCAGGCCAATTACCAGGGCCAGCGCCGGGTCGGCTTGTTCAGCTACGGCTCCGGCTGCAGCAGCGAGTTCTTCAGCGGTCTGATCGATGACGGCTCGAAGCAGGCCTTGGCCGCGTTCGACATTCCCCGCCAACTGGCCAGTCGCGTGCCACTGACGATGCTCGAGTACGAGCGTCTACAGGCCATGAACGCGGCCGTGCCGTTTGGCGAGGAGAACTGGGACGTCGACCTGCGCGGTTGCGAACACCTCTACGAGCGCTACTTCCAGGGCCGCGGCCTGCTGGTCCTGCGCGGCGTGCGCAAGTTCCACCGCGAATACGGCTGGAGCTGAGATGAGGGCCGCGTTCGAGACACTCGAGCTGGCTCGCGTGCCCAAGGGTCTGACCGTCACCTTCAACCGGCCCGAGGCCAAGAACACGATCACGCCCGCGCTGCTGGCTGAGCTCGATCAGGTATTGGACGCGGCCATTGCCGACCCCGAGGTCGCCTACGTGGTGTTGCGCGGCAGCGGCGGGAGCTTTTGCAGCGGTCTGGACTTCGCCTCCGTCGCCGAGCGCGGCGACCAGCCCAACCAGACCGAGCGTTACATGCGACTGCTGCAGAAGTTGGCATCCGCGCCCGTGATCGCCATCGCCGCCGTCGACGGTCGCGCCATGGCCGGTGGCGTCGGCATTGCCGCAGCCTGCGACCTGGTTTACGCCACGCCCGACAGCGAGTTTATGCTGACCGAGGCGCTGTGGGGCCTGCTGCCCTGTTGCGTCTCGCCGTTCCTGATCCGCCGGGTCGGCTACCAGCGCGCCTACCGCATGACCCTGACGACCCTGCCGATCGACGGTCGTCGCGCCGCCGACTGGGGGCTGGTCGACGAACTGGCCGATCAGCCCGAGCTGGCGATTCGCCGCGCGGTGCCGCGGCTCGCGCGGCTCGACCCCCAGACCCTGGCCGACATGAAGCGCTTCTTTGGCGACATGTGGCTGTTCGACCAAGCCATGGCCGGGCGCGCCGTGGCCGAGACCGAGCGCCTGCTGGCCGAGCCGCGGATCCTCGCCAATCTCGACGGTTTCGTGCGCCGCGGCGTCATGCCCTGGCAGAGCTGAGGTGACCATGTCCGATACCGTGACCCTTGAGTTCAAAGGCGCCGTGGCCCTGATCGTGATGCGCGAGCTGCAACACGGCAACATGTTCACCGACGCGCTCGTCGGCGGGCTCAACACCTGCCTGGCCCAGGCCCTGGCCGCCGAGCAGACGCGCGCGGTCGTGCTGGCCGGCGACGGTCCTTACTTTAGTTGCGGCGGCACCAAGGAGGATCTGCTGGCGATCCTTGAGGGCAAGATCAGCTTCATTCAGAAGGGCGTTCACGAGCTGCTGATCAACTTCCCCCTGCCGGTCGTCACCGCGCTTCAAGGCCATGCCCTTGGCGGCGGCCTGGCCTTTGGCTGCTCCGGTGATTTCGTGATCTTCGGCCGGGAAAACGTCTACGCTGCCAGCTTTATGAAGTACGGCTTCACGCCTGGCATGGGCTCGACCCTCTATCTGCCACGCGTGTTCGGCGACATGCTGGCCAACGAACTGCTCTATACCAGTCACAGTTTTCGCGGCCAGGACTTCGTCGAGCGCCACGCGCCCGTGACCGTCGTACCCAAGAGCCAGGTCGTCGAGGCCGCGGTTGCCAAGGCGCAGCTGTTGGCGGACAAGGAGCGCGAGGCGCTGATCTTGCTCAAGCAACACCTGACCTTCGAATTGTGGCAGCGCCTGCCGCGCGCCATCGAGGGCGAGTTGGCCATGCACGAACGCACCTTTCTGAAGAAGGACCACATTCGCGCCCGCATCCTCAAGCGCTTCGGAGACGCCTGATGTCCGACCAGGCCACCTGTGAGCGCCCCGCCGTCCGCCATCGCGTGGCCGATCTGATCCGCCTGTTCGACGAACTTTTCCACGACAGCCACCGCACGGTGTTGGTCAAGGGCGAGTACGAGCCGATCTACCTGCCCCGTTCGGCCGACCACCCCTACCACCGCATCGTCTTCGCCCATGGCTATTTCGCCAGCGCGTTGCACGAGATCGCCCACTGGAGCGTGGCCGGCTACCGCCGCCGCGAGCTGGAGGACTTCGGGTACTGGTACCAGCCCGATGGCCGCACGGAAGAGCAGCAGCGGCTGTTCGAGCAGGTCGAAGTCAAGCCCCAGGCACTCGAGTGGATCTATTCAGTCGCCTGTGGGCATCCCTTTCGCTTCAGCGCCGATAACCTCGACGGTGCGGTCGGCGACATGGGTCCGTTCAAGCGCGCCGTGCACGCGCAGGTGCTGCGCTATCTTGAAGAGGGTCTGCCCAATCAGCGGGTCAAGCGCCTGGTCGCCACCTTGCGCCAGTTCTACGGTCAAGCACCGCTGCAGCCATCGTCCTTCCCGCTGGTTTGAGCCCGGCGCGCGCTATGCGCAACACCGGGCGCGGTCGGAGGATCAGGCCTTCTGGCGGTAGTCGGCGTAGGATTTTTCCTCGACGATCTCGCTGCCCAACTGATCGTTGATGCGGCGCTTGACGGCGGCACGCTCGTCGTTGGTGACGTAGACGGCGCGCGCCAGCTCGATGAAGCGCGGGCCGAAGTCGGCGTCCGCTTCCTTCAGGCGGATCTCGTCCTCAATCTCCCACAGCGCTTCATTGATGCGCTTGAGCTCGGCCCGCTCGCCGGCGATGTCCTGGCTGGCGCCTGGGCTCTCCTGCCAGGTCTGCTCCAACAGGTTCAGCTCATGGCGGACGTTGACGAGTTTTTTCTCGTCGGCAATGCGCTCCGATTTGATTTCGAGGATGGTGATCTTGTCGATCAGTTCGCCGTAACTGACGGGTGTATAAACGAGGCTCATGGCGCGCTCCTAGGCAGTGTTCGCAGGGGCGGAGCCCACGGCGAGGGCGGTCATTTTAGCCCGGTCATGGGCGAGGGTCAAGGTTGGCTGGTCCTGGCGGGCCGATCCGCCGCCCAGGCGTCGATTTTGGCGATCACGTCCGCGACGGTGATCAGATCCATCGCGCCCTCGTGCTCGAGCTTCGTGCCCCAGCGCAGCTGCTGGGCCGGCTTGCCGCCAAACTTGCGCGCTGCGTCGTCGTAGCGGTCGACGCACAGCGCCAGGGAGCGGTACGGGCCGGAGCGGGCCGGATTGCTGGCGGCATGCAGGCCGATCACCGGCGTGCCGGCCGCCGAGGCCATGTGGGCGGGTCCTGAGTCGGGCGTGATCATCAGATCGGCGCGGGCGATCATGGCCATCAACTGCTTGAGCGTGTCCTTGCCGATCAGGTTGACGGGCGTTTCGCTCATGGCCTGTTCGATGGCCGCGCCCACGGCCTGCTCCATCGGCGAGGGCCCGCCCGTCAGCACGACGCGCATGCCATGGCGGCGGATGGCGTAATCGGCCACGGCCGCGTAGCCCTGGACGTGCCAGTTGCGCAGGGTGTGACTCGAGCAGGGGCTGATGATCAGGTTGGGGCGGTCGTCGGGCAGGTGAGCGGCCGCAAAGGCGCGGTCCTCGGCGGAGGTCGGGACCTCCCATCGCAGCTCGCGCTGTGGCAGGCCGAGTGTCTCCAGGAAACTGAAAAAGCAGTCGAGCACGTGTTGGCCCTGATGGGCCGGGATGCGGTGATTGATCACCATGCCGTGCAGTTCCTTGGCGCGGCCGCGATCGTAGCCGAGGCGGATCTTGGCCTTGATCGCCGTGGCCAGCAGGGTTGCGCGGAAGGCGAGCTGGAGGTTGAGCAGGACATCGAAGCGACGGCCGGCCAGGGCTTGGACGAGGGCGCGGCGACTGGCGAGACCGAAGCGCTTGGCGACGGGGATGAACTCGATGCCGGGGATGTCGCCGACCAGTTTGTGCTCGAACTTGCCAATGATCCAGGTCAGGCGGGTCTGGGGCCAATGGGTTTGCAGGGTGCGGACCAGCGGCAGCACATGGGTCACGTCGCCCAGGGCGGAGGTGCGCAGGATGCAGAGGGTCTCGGGTGGTTGGCGCAGCGGTAGCTTAGACATCGACGCTCTCAAGATTCGAGTTTGGGTTGGTAAGTGGGCGCCACTTTCAAGGAATGGTGCTTGGCTAGCTGGTCAAGGGCGGCGTTGCCGGCCCAGTAACCGGTGGCGGCGCAGGGCAGGATCCCGGCGCTGATCACGGAAGCGCCGCAGAGATAGAGACCGGGCACGGGCGTGCGCATGGGAAAGCGGCCCTTGCCGGACTGGCGCGGCGTCTGCGCGGGTCCGTAGATGTTGCCCTGTTCGGCGCCGACGAAATGGGTATTGGTCAGAGGCGTCGAGACCTCCTGGCAGACGACAGCGCCACTGAGACCGGGCAGATAGCGCTCGGCCGCGCCGATCAGACGCTCCGCCAGGGCTTGTTTGAGGTCGTGGTAGCCGTCACCGCGCTTCATGCTGCGGGTTTCGGCCCAGCGTTGGAACGGGGTCGCCCGCGCCAGGGTCACCAGTTCGACCGCGTGATGGCCGGGCGGTGCGTGGTCGCCATCGGGATCCTTATGGCTCGGGACGGAGAGGAAGAAGGCCGAGCCGTCGGGGAGCTCGCCTTGGTCGAGTTGGCGGTAAAGGGCGTCGATATCGTTGCCGTCGTAGTGCCAGATGTTGTGGTCGCCGACTAGGCGGGTGTCGCAGCGGGCGTCCACGCCGAGAAACAGGCAGCAGGAGCCGGGCGACTGCTCCAGCGCGGCCAGGCGCGCCTTGAGGCTGCGGGGCAGCAGCTGTTCCGGGAGCATGCGATAGGTTTGGTCCGCCTGGACATTGGAGATCACGACGGGGGCGGCGAAGTGTTCGTCTGCGGTGCGCACGCCGCTGACTCTGCCGGCTCGGGTCTCGATTTCAAGGACGCGCGCGTTGCGCCGCAGTTCCGCGCCGTGACTGCGCAGCTTGGCGACGTAGGCGTCGCGCAGGGCAGCGGTGCCGCCCTTGGGGAAATAGCCGCCGCCGCCGTAGTGCAGCAGGAGGTTGAGGTGGATCAGGCCGTGGACCTTGGCAGGGGGCATGCCGATATCGCCGCAGGGCGCGGCGATCGCGGCCTTGAGATTGGGGTCGCGAAAGTGGGCGGCCAGGATCTCGGCTAGGGTCGCGTGGCCCCAGCGCAGCCAGGTCGGCAGGTAGGGCAGGGCCTTCCAGAGCGTGAGCGGGCCCTTGATGCGGACCACGGTGCGCAGGGTGTCGTTGACCTTGTCGAGCAAGCGGAAGAATCGAGCAAGGCCGAGGCGTTCCGCCGGAAAATCCGCTGCGAGCTGGGCATGGAAGCGGTCGAGCCCGCGGCCCAGGCGGATTTGGTATTCGGGGAAAACGTAGTGGTCGAAACCCTCGGGGTCCAGTTCCTGAAAGGCCACCTGTTCCAGGCCCAACTTGTCGAGCAGGCGGCGGAAGCGCTGGTCCGGTCCCGCCTCACCCACATAGTGGACGCCGGGATCGAACTGAAACTTGCCGCGCCGAAAGGGGTTGATATACCCGCCCAACTGCTGGCCGGCTTCAAGCACCAGGACGGACGCGCCGGCACGGGCCGCGGCCAGTGCGGCGGTAAGTCCGCCGATTCCCGAACCGATGACGATCACGTCGTATGTTTGGGTCATCCAACCTCCTCGATCCAGCCACCGAGTGTACCTCATGCTGAGCGTAATTTCGAGTTGATTGCAGCGACCCTATTTTCCGTGGAGGATGTCAGACGGGATGACTTTGAAAGCTTAACAAAATCTGTCACATGGCCCTGCGCGCCTGTCAATAATTGTTCTGGGAGCGCGTGAGATTAAGGCCAAGTAATGTGTTCCCAAAGGTTGTGTTTTTGGCCTGGATCCTGCTTTCGCATTAGAGGTACGGAGAAGGAGGATTCCCATGCAGAAAATTAGGGGCTTCACCCTGGTAGAACTGATGGTCGTCGTTGCCATCATCGCGATTCTCGCTGCGGTCGCACTCCCCATGTACTCCAGGTTCAAGGAGCGCTCGAAATTGTCCGTTGTCATCAAGTCGGCCTCTATCTCGATAGGTGCCTTGCAGAGTTGGTACATGGACCATTCTAACTTCGTGGATGCCAGCGTCGCGGCCAACGGTGGGAGTATCACGTGCCAGGGAAAAGCGGTCGGTGTCGGGCTTCCCTACGTGGAAAATTTGCAGTGGTCGATGTCGACGCCTACGTCATCCTCCATTCGGATCGAATGGCATTTCGTTCAAAAATGCCCGTCAGAGTATTGTGATGGCTACTGGCAACTCTCATGCGACAGCAGCGTCGAAAAATGCATTGTTTCGATCAAGCTGGACGATCAGAATACCCTGGGCATGAATACGCTCTGAGGCCTAAAGGGCTGATGCTATCTTCCCACGCACGGTTTCGATCAGATTCTGCCGCTGATCCAAGCTGTGGGCGGGTACTTCGATCCGATCGTGGACGATGAGGCGAATCGTGCCTGACTTGCCGACGATCGAGTTGCGTCCGCACAACGCGCGCGTGTTGCACAGCGTAATGGGCACGATATCGATGCCTTCCTCCAAAGCCAGGCGAAATCCACCCTTCTTAAAGGGCAGGAGTTGGCCGCTTGAGGTTCGCGTACCTTCCGGGAAGATCAGCACATGGAAGCCGCCGCGAATGCGGTCGCCAGCCATACGCAGGCTCCTCGACGCTTTATGGCGATTGCCGCGGTCGATAGGAATCATGCCCATGGCGTAAATGGCCTGGCCCAGGAAGGGAATCAACAAAATCGATTTTTTGAATATAAAGCGCAGGTGGACGGGGAGAGCCGCGATCAGCACGGGAATGTCGAGCATGCTGGCATGATTGGCCATGTAGATCGCCGGTCGTTCGGGTTCGACATGCTCGATGCCGGTAATCTCCAGCGCCATGCCATTGAGCCAGAGGATCGTCTTACCCCAGGAGTGCATGAACCAGGTGGGCCAACTTTTGTTGAAGCGAAGACAGCTAAGGAGCGCGCCTGTGGCGAACAGGATCGTGACGGGGACGACCAGAACGGTGGCAATCAATTTTCTCAATGCGTTGACTCCCGTCGCGCTGTGATCCTGGCAAGGCGCCATTCGGCGATCCAGCATTATACCGAAAATACCCATCAGGTGGTGGATTCAATGGAGTTGCATGAGCGATTCCAAGGTCGGGGTATCGAACTGAAAAACGAACCATTCGATCCACTTGCGAGAGAGGCCGTCCTTGTGCGGCGTGAATTTGTCGACATAATAGGTCTGCTGGGATTCGACGAACTTGTTGTAGACATTGAAGGTGGGGATCCCACCCAGGCGGATGCGAATGGGTTTGCTGGGGTTTTTGGTAATGGCAAAAACCGCGCTATGCCCGAAGCGGTTGGAGACGCGCGCGATCTCATCGACGCTGGCCTCGCTGTCGATTTCGCGAAAGGCGTTTGCCAGAGAGAACAGCCGTTGAATGGCATTCAGGGCCGTATCGTTGACCATCGTTTGCTTGGGCGTGGTCACGCGCGAGTAGCGCATGCCTGTCACTTCGGGATTGAGATGGGTGCGCCTCACCTTGTTATGCGCAAAATCTTCCGGCGAAAGGGTGCGAACGCCCAGGCCATTGGGGACCTGCGGCACGCGTCGCACCGGATGGTGGCTCTCCGGGATAGCGACCTGTCCCTTACCGGAAACCAGCGCGTCGATGTCGCGCTGACCCTTGGCGGGGTGGGGTTCATGGCTGTGGCCTTGGGCATGCGCGTGGGGCTCTGACGCCTGGGGCGCGGGAGCGGCAGTCCGATGAGGTGTCCGTGCGCGCTCCGCGATCATGGCGTCGATATCATCCTGGGTCATGATCATCAGTGCGCCAGGGCCTGGCTGAGCGGGAGTCGCCGCCGGGCTGGGTTTTGCCACGGGAGCGCTCGCGGGGCTTTTTCCGGCCAGCATGGCATCGATCTCGGCCTGGGTCATCATCCCGGAGGGCGCGGGCGCTGGAGGAGCGGGCGCTGCGGGCGGCGCGGCCTTGGGTCGGCCTGATGCCAGCATGGCGTCGATCTCGGCCTGGGTCATCATGCCGGCCGGCGCGGGAGCGGGCG
>CAYRFM010000132.1:0-16282 GCA_964423555.1 uncultured Holophagae bacterium
TCGTCCACAATTTTTGGTCGCTGTCGTTCGGACAATCGCCTCTCGTCCACAATTTCTGGTCGCTGTCGTTCGGACAATCGCCTCTCGTCCACAATTTTTGGTCGCTGTCGCTACGGCTTACCTCGCTTTTTACCGCTCTGCGGACGGGGTACTGCTCCCCGCCACCAAGGCAAGCGGCGAGGGCGCCTAGTACGACTTTGTCAGGTTGAACGAGCTAGCACTGTTGCGCCGGCTCCGCCAGCATTCGCGTTCCCATTGACCAAGGCAAGTCGGCGGGGGCGCCTAGCCGGCTTACCGCACTTTTCTCGGCTCCGCGGACCATACGCGTTCCCCGCCGCTGAATTGGCGGGGGTGCCTAGCCGGCTTACTCGGCTCCGCCAAGCATACGTGTTCCCCGCCAAAGCAAGTCTTGAGTCTTGCGTCTTGCCTCTTGCCTCTTGAAAAGGCTACCAGGTAAATTGGCTGTAGAGCCAGAGCTTCCGGACATCGACAAGGATGCTCTTGCCCTGAAAATCGGCGTATTTAGCGCCGAGCGTGCAGTATTTCAGCTTGCGGGTCGCCAGGGAATCTAGCTCTTTGCCATAGTCCGCGCTACCCTCGTCGGCATCGAATTGGTGGCCGATCAGTTGGGCGTTCCATTTCCCGTCGCTCCAGCCTGCTTGTACCCAGATATCCTGCAAGCCGTTGACCGGAGTGCTGAGGAACATATCTGCCCAGCCATTGAAGGCATGCAAAGTCGCCAGCGGGGTCATGAACCCGGCCGAGCCGTTGCCGCCCAAGACCTCGTAGCCGACTCTGGCTTTCCACTGCTTGTAGTTCGGACCCCAGGCCAGCATCAGGTAGTCGTTGTCCAGTGCATCCACGCCATCGCGAAAAGGCGTCTGCTTGGCATAGGAGACTTCATGGCCAAACGCCAGCTGGTCGTTGAGTTTCCAAGCACCTTCCAGGCGCGCGCCGATATCCTTGTGGCTGGTCAGGGGAAGGCTCTCGTTTTCAATTAGATAGGCAAAAGCAGAGAGGTTTCCCAGCTTCAGGCTCGCGATCTGGAAATGGGCCAGCAAGCTGTTGAGGTCGAAATTGCCCTGTGGGTGATCGTCGCCAAAGACGCGATTCGCTCGGTCCACCCAGACCAGCGAATAGGAGGTTTTGTGGGCACCCTTGTATTGCCAAAACGCTGCGTCGAAGGTCTGTTCGTTCTGGCGCCAACCCACATTACCGACAAAGCGCGCGTTGTCGAAGATCAGGCGCTGGCGACCCAAGCGGAACGTCTGATCCTTCAGGCCGCTGTACTCGAGAAACGCCTGGTTGACCTCCGTCGTCTCCGGATCGGCCACGACAGGCCGGTCGAGGATGCCGTTGGTGGTCGAGTTATAATCGTCCTCGAGTGCCGTGATGTTCTCGAAGTCGAGATGCCCCAACCAGCCTTTGTATGCCGCGCTGCTATAGCCCAACCTGGTGCGGATGGTCACGGCCTGGGCCTGCTCCGCCAGAGCGGAAAGATCGACATTCTCGTAGCGCAGATTGACGTCGAGGGAGACCTTGCCGCCCCGAATCGCAGCCATCAGGTCCTGAGGCTCTTCACCAAGTGCACTAAATCCAACCCAGGCCAGACAAAACCCTAATAGATATTTCTTCATCATATCCTCCAGGGGTCAGCCTCCAGTCACGGTCGTGTCACCCACCACGGGCGGCCTGGCACAGGCGTTCGAATCTGAAGGCGATAAGACCCTAGGTAAGGGAGCAAAAAATATGCCCAAGGATCAGCGCCGCGCCGCCAGCCCGGCGGCTGGCGCCACGGGTACGCCAGCCCGGCGGCTGGCGCCACGGCCTTCAGCTGTAGCGGGATTGGACCAGCTGGAACAGGGCCCGCAGGGCCGAGGCTTCGCCGCCCTTGGGGAAACCTGGCAGGGCGTCGGCGCGCCAGGCGTAGAGATCGACGTGGATCCAACGCGAGAAGGGCCGCACGAATTCTTGTAGGAACAGGGCCGCGGTGGAGGCACCGGCGAAGGCCGACGACGACATGTTGTTGAGGTCGGCGATGGGGCTCTTCATCGTGCTCAGGTACGGTCGCCACAGCGGCAGGCGCCAGATCGGATCGGCCGCGCGTTCGGCGGCGGCCTCGAAGGCCTGGGCCAGTTCGTTGTCGGCCGTGAAATAGCCAGGCAGGTCCTGGCCCAGCGCGGTGCGGCAGGCGCCGGTCAGGGTCGCCATGTCGATCAGCAGGTCCGGCTGCTCGGTCATCGCCTCGGCCAGGGCGTCACACAGGATCAGGCGGCCCTCGGCGTCGGTGTTGCCGACCTCGACCGTCAGGCCCTTGCGCGTGCGCAGCACGTCGCCAGGCCGGAAACTGTGGCCGCTGACCGAGTTCTCCACGGTCGGGATCAACAGGCGCAGTCGCACGGGCAACTGGTGTTCCATGATCAGGCGCGCTAGGCCCAGGGCCACGGCGGCACCGCCCATGTCTTTCTTCATCAGCAGCATGCCGGCGGAGGGTTTCAGGTCCAGGCCACCGCTGTCGAAGGCCACGCCCTTGCCCACCAGGGTCAGGCGCGGATGTTCGGGATTGCCCCAGCGCAGGTCGGCCAGGGCCGGGCGGCGGGCACTGCCCTTGCCGACCGCGTGCACGGCCGGGTACTCGCGCTCGAGGCGCTCGCCGCTGACGATCGTCACCTCGGCGCCGTGGCGGCTGCCCAGTTCGGCGACGGCGGCGGCGATCTCGGCCGGTCCCAAGTCGGAGGCCGGCATGTTGACCAGGTCGCGCACCTGAAAGGTCGCTTGCAGGATGCTGTTGACCCTCGCGTGATCGGCACCCTCGACAAACAGGCGCGGCCACTCGCGGCTCTCGGGGCGCAGGTAAGTGGCAAAATGGTAGCCGGCCAGGCCCCAACCCAGCGCGGCCTGTTCGGGGTTGAGTTCGGACCAGTCGCCGCTGCTGACGTGGTAGTCTCCGGGCGGCAGCGATTCAGCCAAGCGCGCGAACAGAATCAAGCTGGCGCGGGGATCCTCAGGCGGCTTTTCCATGCCGACCAGCACCTCGGCCAGGCGGCCATCGGCCTGGGTCAGGAGCGCGCATTTGCCGAAGGCAGCCTTGAACTGCTGCAGCTCCAACTGGTTGCGATAGGCCTCCGGGGCCTGCTCGCGAAACGCTTTGAGGCCTTCGGCCGTCACGGGTTGAAGCGCGTGGGACGCGGTCGCTTGGGTTTCCAGCAAATGGCTCATGATCACCTTCCTCGTATTCGCCGCCGGCGGTTCCGGCGCAGATTGAACCGGCATTTTAGCACTGAGCGGCCCGCCAAGGACAGGGCAGCTCGGCAGCGTCGTCGCTCAAAATCGCGAGAAGGCGTCGGTTGGTCATGGTTTCGCGGCGGCCTTGTAACCCAGCGACTGCAGATAGGGCACGATTTTTTCGGGTTTCATTTTGGTCAAGGTGTTGTAAAGCAGCTCCAAATCATCGGCATCGGCGTCCGTGTCGATCGCGGCCAACAGCGCTTCGATATAGTTCTGGCTGAACGAATCGACCTTGCCGACACTGCCTGCCGTACCGCCCACCGAGATTTTCGGAACCAGGGCCGTGATCATGGCCGCCCAATTCTCGGCACCCCGTCGCTTGCCGTGTTGCCAAGCGACCGGTGAGGTATTCGGCCCCTTGCCGCCAAAGCCACCTGCATCCTTGCCGAGGTCCGAATCGATGATGTCCTTGTAGCCCTTGCCCGTTTTATCGGTCCAGGCACAGAGAAACTGGGCTTTTTCGGGAGCGTTGGCGATTTCCTTGACCTGAACTTGGTAGGAGATGGTCGGCTTGGGGGTGGTAGTGACCGCATGGGCGTCGCTCAGCGCTTTCTTGACATTCTGTTCAACTTTGGCGGAATGATCGGCATTCGCTTTGGTTGAGATGGGATAGAGATTTTCTGGCACGGCATAGCCGCCCAGATCGTGGTTGAGGAGATGACCCCTGACCACGCCGGCCTTGGGATATGCGGCGCGCAGTTGCTGCATCCAGACCCAGTTGGGACCGGTCGCCGAGCCGACCACCGGATCGTCGGGGTCCAAAGTCGCCGACATGCCCAGACCAACAGTGTAGCTATTGGAACCGACCGTGACCGTGCCGGTCTGGTGGGTGATTTGGGTATCCATCTGAATCACGCGACCGGGCTGCAGTGCCAATTGACTCACCGGGGAGCCCAGCGTTTTGGGCGACAGCATCGGTTCACGCAGGATCCGTTTGGCCTGGAGCGGTGCGATCTGGCGGCGCTGCTGGGGAACACCGCGAGCGCGCAGGAACTCGATCGGCGCCGTGGCGCTCGAGCCTGGCGACAGCCCCGCGCGCTCCGACCCAACGGCGCTCTCGCGGGCCGAGGCTAGATGGACCTCGGCGGGTTCAACGGGCGCGGGCTCCCGTGGGCGATCATAGTGCCAGGCCATACAGGGCGCACTCCATGGGATCGGGGTTTGGCTATTGTATCACGAGCTCAGGAGAATGTGATTCAATGCGAAACCCACAAGTGCCCAGAAGCGCGCCCCGGTCCTAGCCTGCGATCGCCTGCATGATCAGGCCACACAGCCAGCCGCCAAAGGTGCCGAGGAAGTAGCCGAAGACGGCCAGCATGACGCCGACCGGGGCCAAGGTCGGGTGGAAGGCCGAGGCGACGATCGGGGCAGAGGCCGCGCCGCCGACATTGGCCTGGCTGCCGACGGCCAGGAAGAAGACCGGCGCCTTGATCAGGCGTGCCACCACGAACAACAGGATCCCGTGGACCGAGATCCAGATCGCGCCAACCACGAACAGGCCCGGATGTTCGAAGATCGACATCAGGTCCATCTTCATGCCGATCGTCGCCACCAACACGTACAGAAAGGCCGAACCCATCTTCGAGGCGCCCACACCTTCCCATTGGCGCGCCTTGGTAAACGACAGCCCTAAGCCGCCCAGGGTGGCGATGACCACCAACCAAAAAAACGAGGAATCCAGACTCAGCCGCGCCAGTCCCGGATAGTTATTGGAGATGTAGGGCGCGATCACGTCGCCGCAGCCTTGGCCGATGGCGGTGATCGCGAAAGCGGCACCGACGTACTTCATCATGTCACCGAGGCTGGGAATGCGCGCGATGCCGGCCTGGTAGTGCTCCAGCTTGGCCTGTAGCGCCTTGATAGCCGAGTTGTCGGCGCCGATGCGGGCGTCGATCTGGTCGGAGCGGCCGGCCATGAACAGCAGCACCGCCATCCACAGGTTGCCCATGATGATGTCCACGGTCACCGTCGCCGAGAAAATCTGGTCGCCGACGCTAAACACTTCCTTCATCGCCGTCTGGTTGGCGCCACCGCCGATCCAGGAACCGGCAATCGTCGCCAGGCCGCGCCACACCTCGTTAGCACCGCTGCCACCGACGGTTTCCGGGCTGATGGTGCCGACGATCAGCAGCGCCAAAGGCCCACCGATGATGATGCCGACCGACCCGGTCAGGAACATGATCAACGCCTTGGGCCCGAGCTTGCGCAGGCCCTCGAGGTCGATACTGAGACAGAGCAGGACCAGGCAGGCGGGTAAGAGATAGCGTGAAGCAACGGTGTAGAGCTGCGAGTGGTCGCCCGAGATCACGCCGAGGGTGGCGAAGACGGAGGGCAGAAAGTAACACAGCAGCAGCGAGGGGAAGTAGGCGTAGAACTTCTGCCAGCCCGGGCGGCTGGAGCCGGTGCTGGCGAAAACCAGCGCCAGCAGCGTAAACAACAGGCCGAGCACGTGGACGTCCTTGGTGATCATGACGATGCGCACACGGGCGGCGGTGTTCTCGCCTAGGACGGCGCCGTTGCTGGGATCGCGCAGTTCCACTTCGAAGCTTTCCGGCCACTCGAAGCCATCGTCGGCGATCTCCAGCTTGACCTTCTTTTCCTTTTCGCCATCGGCAAACGTCAGCACTTGGTCCAGGGCGGTGAAGTCCTCGCCGGCCACGGCGCTGCCGCCCGTCACCACCAGCCTGACGGCCGCCTCGCCGCTGGCGCCGTCGGCGCGCAGCACGCGCAGCACATTGTTGGGATTGCTGCCCTCGACGGCATTGAAGTTTTTCTGACTGAACTCGAAGGCGCCGGCGCCGTCCTGGGCCCAAAGCAGCTGAGCGAAACATAGAAACAGCAAGATCGCAGATTTTTTCAAAGACACACTTCACCTCCAAGATTCAAACCACAAGATACAGGACAGATGCCGCACTGCGCAAGCCCAAGATCCCCTCGCCCATGCCACTCTGGCCCAGGCCCGCCCACAAGACAGGGTCAAATCGCAGCACTGGCGGCTGGCAAAGGAGGAGAAAATCTCACGGGAAGTCGCGAAGGCGCGAAACAGGGCAAGGACGTGTTGGCCGTCCCCGCACTTGGTTGGGTCAGGCACGGCAGGTGATAGCCTATCGGCCACCAGAGCGACAGCCACCAAGCCGCCGCACTTCCCGCTAAAAACGACCCTCTTATTCACCCTTCTTCGCGCCGTCGCGACTTCGCGTGAGCTGCTAACCGCGATGGGGCATCACGGCTTCTTCGGCAACTAGCCAGCGATTTGACGCCGTCTAGTTAGGAGTCCCCGCGACACATCGCGGTTGGAAGCTTGTAACTTGAATGTATTGGCGAGAATCGGGTATCTTGTAGTCGGTTGCGCTTTGCGGATTAATTTCCGACTATCCCAGAACATGGGGCGTCTACAAGCATGGGTTCGACCCAAGATGCTATAACCGCTGTTCCGCTCGATGCTTATTTCCCGAGGCACGTTTATCTATGGCCACCTATCAGGTAAAACTGGGTTCTCACGACGGCGACCTGCTGACGCGCCAAGTCCAAGGCAAGAACCCCGTCGAGGTGCGCCGCCAGTTACAGAACGAAGGCTACTTCGTGTTCTCGGTCAAGCCGGTCCTCAACCTTGTCGCCCTGCTCGGCCTGAACCGCAAGTTGCCGGCCGTCAAGTTCCTGATGTTCAACAAGGAGTTCCGCGGCCTGGTCAAGGCCGGCCTGCCGATTGTCGAGGGCCTGGACATCCTGCTCAAGCGCATGGAGCCCGGCCGCATGCGCACCATGTTGGAAGCGGTGCGCGCCCGCCTGCGCGCCGGCGAGTCGCTCTCGGCCGCCTTCCGCGCCCACGACGAACTGATCCCCGCCTACTACCCTGCCCTGCTCCACGCCGGCGAGCAATCCGGCAACCTGGCCGAGGTCCTGTCCCGCTTCATCGAGCAGGAGGACCGCCTGCGCAAGACGCGCAAGCGCTTCGCCCAGAGCCTGACCTACCCCTGCCTGCTGATGCTGGTCGGCCTGGCCTCGGCCTACATCGTCATGACCCGCGCCCTGCCGCAGTTCGTCTCGATGTACGAGCACTCCCAGCAAGAGCTGCCGACGATCACCAAGGTCGTCATGACCGCCTCCCACTGGCTGACCGCCTGGTATCCCTACCTGTTCGGCGGCATCATCCTGGGCGCGCTGGCGCTGCAGCTCTACCGCCACACCGAGGCCGGCGCCCGCAACCTCGAACGCGTGCTCTTCCACACCCCGCTCCTGGGCCGCGTCTGGTCGCTGCAAAACCAGAACATCTTCGCCCGCACGATGCGCATGCTGATCGCCGGCGGCATCCCCGTGCCCCAAGCGCTGGCGATCACCGCCGACGGCCTGCCCTCGCCCAATACCCGCGCCCAGCTCCACGCCGCCCACCAGGACCTGCTCCAGGGCCAGAGCCTGCAGGCGGCGCTCGAACGCCACGTCCAGATGGAGCACATGGTCGGCGAAATGATCAGCATCGGCGAGAGTACCGGCACCCTGGTCGACATGCTCGACTACCTGGCCGAGGCCGGCGAGGAGCGCTCCGACGACCTGCTCGACAGGGTCACCAGCCTGATTGCCCCGCTGATGCTGCTCGCCGTCGGCCTGATGATCGCCTTCATGGTGATCGCCATGTACCTGCCCATGTTCGGCAGCTATGACACCTTAGGACTCTGAACCATGACCACCAGCGCTCCCGATTTGGCCAAGCAGCTCTCGCTGCCCTACGATGACCTCCTGGGCTTTCGCCTCGACGCCCAGACCATGGCCCTACTGCCGGTGGAGTGGATGCACCGCTACACCTGCCTGCCGCTCGGTCTCTCTGGCAACCAGCTGCGCCTGGCCTTTGCCGATCCGACCCTGGTCGACGAGCTGGATCGCCTCGAACTGCTGACCGGCCGCCGCATCTCGCTGGTCGTCGCCCCGCGCGAGCGCATCGAGGATGTGCTCAAGGAGTCCGAGAGCAGCCACAAGGTGCTCGAGGACGCCACCAGCGACTTCCGCGCTTCCGGCATGACCCAGCACGGCGAGGACGAGGTCCTCGACATCGACCGCCTCACCAGCGACGGCTCGCCACTCGTGCGCTTGGTCGACACCATCATTTACAACGCGCTCGAGCGCCGCGCCTCCGACATCCACATCGAGACCGAGGCCAACAGCCTGGTCGTCAAGTTCCGCATCGACGGCGTGCTCTACCAGGCCATGGACGCCCTCGACCGCCACTACCACGCCACCGTCGTCTCGCGCATCAAGGTCATGAGCCAACTCGACATCGCCGAGAAACGCATCCCCCAGGACGGCCGCTTCAAACTCAATATCAAGGGCCGCGCCATCGACTTCCGCGTCTCGATCATGCCGACCGTCCACGGCGAAAACGCCGTCATCCGCATCCTCGACAAGGAGTCGACCAACGAGAACTTCCGCAACCTCAACCTCGAGGTGCTCGGCTACGAGGGCCTGACCCTGCGCGATCTGCGGGTCAGCATCCGCGAGCCCTACGGCATGGTGCTCGTCACCGGGCCGACCGGCAGCGGCAAGACGACCACGCTCTACGCCTGCATCAGCGAGATCCGCAACACCGAAGACAAGATCATCACCATCGAGGACCCGGTCGAGTACCAGCTCCAGGGCGTGACCCAGATCCCCATCAACGAGCGCAAGGGCCTGACCTTCTCGCGGGGCCTGCGCAGTATCCTGCGCCACGACCCCGACAAGATCATGGTCGGCGAGATCCGCGACAACGAGACCGCCCAAATCGCCATCCAGTCGGCCCTGACCGGGCACTTGGTCTTCACCACCGTCCACGCCAACAACGTCATTGATGTCATCGGCCGCTTCGTCAACATGGGCGTCGACCTCTACAACTTCGTCAGCGCCCTCAACTGCGTCGTCGCCCAGCGCCTGATCCGCTTGATCTGCAGCCACTGCCGCCAGCCCATGGCGATCCCGCTCGAGGAACTGGAGCTGTCCGGCCTGCCGGAGTCGATGCACGGCCAGACCTTCTACGAGGGCGCCGGCTGCCTGGCCTGTCACGGCACCGGCTACCGCGGCCGCACGGTCATCTCCGAGATGCTCAAACTCACCGACGAGGTCCGCGAAGCGATCCTCGAACGCCGCCCCATCCGTGAAGTCAAACGCATGGCCGCCGAGGCCGGCATGCGCTCCTTGCGCGCCTCCGCCCTCGACCGCCTGCGCCTCGGCATCACCACCCTCCACGAAGTCAACAAGGTCACCTTCATCGAATGATCACACAGCGGAACCGTTCAACATGAAAGCCAAAACCCTGCTCTACCTGACCCCCCGCGCCTGCCTCGGCAGCCATGCCGGCGGCTGGCGGGTCGACCTCGACGAGGCCGGCCTGCCCGCTCCCAACCAGCTGCTGGCCCAGCTGCCGGAGGTCGCCTTCAGCGCCGCCCAACTGGCCGTGCTGATCGCCGACAGCCAGATGCACCCGCTGCGGGTGACGGTCGAGACCAAGGTCAAAAAATCCGAGCTGTCCCAATACCTGGGCTGGAAACTCAAGCGCTTCCTGCCCTGGCCCATCGATCAGGTCAGCTTGCGCTACCTGCCCCTGGCCGAGCCCGATACCTGGCTGACCTTTGCCCTGCCGACCACCTGGCTCGACGCGCTCTATGCCGGTTTCCGCGAGCGCGGCGTGGCCTGTGGCTACATCGGCGGCGCCTTCGCCACCCTGCTCGAACAGCAGCCCCGCCTGCGCAACCACACCAACATCTGCTTCTTTGACGACACCTACATGGTCGCCGAACTGGACGGCAGCGGCGCCTACCGCACCTTCAAGTCGCGCCGCTTGCCCTTCCGCGACCTTGAGGGCGGCCAGCTCGACATCGACACCCTCCACCACCAGGATCTGGCCGCGGCGATCGGCGCCGAACACGCGCCCCCGCAACTGATCTGCCTGGCCGCCGAGCACGACGGCGCTATCGCCGCGCTGGCCCGCCGCTTCGAGGCCGACGGCCTGGCCGCCGCCCAACCCAAACTGGCCGGCAGCCCCACCCAACGCCTCGAAGCCTGCCTGTTCACCCGGGAGGTCTGGCCATGAGCGACCGCCTCAATTTCTCGCCCCAGCCGTTCCGCAGCCGCAGCGCGCTGCTCCTAGCCTTCTGGGTCCTCAACCTGGCGCTGTTGGTCGCTGTCGGTGCCTGCGCTTGGTTCTGGCTGGACCTGCGCGAACACAATCAGGACACCCACGACGACATTGACCGGCTCAAGTCCAAACAGCACGAGCTCGGCCAACAGAACGACCAAGCGCTCAAGATCCTGCAGGGCATCGACACCAAGACCTACCGCACCCAGGTGCGCCTGTTCTACGAAATTCAGACCGCCTTCCAGACCCACTGGGGCAAGATGCTCGACCAACTGGCCGAAGTCATGCCCGAGGACGTTCGCCTGCGCGAGCTGCGCCCGCTCTCCGCCCGCGGCGATGGCGGTGTCCGCGAGACCAAGATCCACCTCCTGGCCGAAGCCCGCAACAAGCAGGCCCAGCTCGACTTCATTCGCGCGCTCCAGGCGCATCAGGCCTTCCAGAAGCTCAGCCTCGAGTCCGAAAGCTATGGCGGCGAGGTCGCCGTCGCCTTCGAACTCTCCTTCGACTACACGGGAGGGCCGTGATGCTGATCAACTACCTCTACCACCGCACCGCCCAATGGGTCACGGCCGCCTGCCTGCTGGTGCTGCTCGGCGCCTTCTGGATGCTGGCCGTCAGCGACGAACAGGACATCGAGCGCGACAGCTCGCAGCGCCTCGACGACGAACAGCTGATGGTGCGCCGCATGGAGCTTGACCTCGGCAAGACCCAGTTCGTCGCCAACCGCTACAACCAGAACCTCGAGGAGATCGGCGGCTTTCGCAAGAACTTCCTGCAGCAGCGCGCCGAGCGCCTGATGCAGATCTCCAGCTTCCTCGAGACCCGCGCCCGCGAGCGTGAGCTCAACCTCCAGCAGGTCGCCTACACCACCCAGCCCTCCCGCGAGGAGGCGCTGGAGCTGCAGTTGATCGCCCTGCCGCTGACCGGCCGCTACAGCGATATCCGCGCCTTCATCGACGATGTCGAGACCTCGCAGCTGTTCCTGATCGTCCATGAGCTCTCCCTGCGCGACGAGAAGACCCGCGCCGGCCAGGTCGAGGTCCAACTCACCCTGGCCACTTACTTCCAAGGGGGTTCCCCATGACCGAGGACAAACGGCGCCTGCTGCTCTTGGGCGTGGTCGTCCTACTGGTCGCCGCCAACCTGCTGCGTTACAGCGGCGGCGAGGGTGGCGCGATCTTCTTCGAGGGCAGCGACTTCGACGAGCTTTCGCCCGAGATGCAGCGGACCGTCGAGGAGATCGAGCATCTCCCAGCCCTCAATTTCAGCCTCAAGAAAGGCGCGACCGGCGACAAACTCCCCCAGCGCAACCCCTTCATCTTCGGCGTCGATCGCGCCAAGGAGGAGGAGAACCGCAAGCGCATGGCGGAGCTGGAACTGGCGCGCCAGCAGATGGAGCAAGCCCGAGCGGCCCAGACGGTCACAGCCGCGGAGCCCGAACAACCCGAAGTCGTCCAGGCCAAATTCGATGGCACCGTGCTCGGTTTGCTGATCAATGCCCACACCGGCGAGATTCGCGTCTCGCTGCGCTACAAGGACGAATACCACGTGCTCGCGCCGGGCGAGACCCTGGCTGACACCTATAAACTCCTGAGTGCCGACGAGGAACACGTGCGTCTCTTGGCCATCGCCTCCGCTCAGGAAATCGATATCCCGCTCGAAAGCAACTAGGAGCTGTCATGTCTTTACGCCAAATCCTGCTCATCACCATGCTGCTCTGCGCCGTTGCCTGCGCCACGCGCAAGGCCTCCAAGTCAGCCCAGGAGGCCGCCTCTGCCGGCAACTGGGACCAGGCCTTCGAGCTCTATGACGAACTCTACCAGAAAAACCCCAAGGACACGGTCTACAAGCTTGCCCGCGAGCGCGTCCGCAACAATGCGGCACTCGACCACCTGCGCAAGGCTGGCGGCTATTTTGAGCGCGACATGTACGCGGAGGCGACCTTCGAGCTCAAGCAGGTGCTGTTCTTCGACCCCTCCAACCAGGCCGCCCAAACCCTCGCTTCCATGATCAAAGAGGCGGAAGAAGCGCGGGCCGCCGAAGCCGAACACAAGGAACAGGCCGACAAGGAAGGGCTGCCCAACCTGCCCAAACTCACGCCGAGCACTTGGGCGCCGCTGAACCTGATCTTCACCAACCAATCGGCCCGCGACATCTACATGAGCATGGGCAAGGCCTATGGCATCAACATCGTCGTCGACAGCGAGTTGCGCGACAAGAAGGTCACCATCGACCTGCACAACCTCAACTTCCTCAAAGCGCTGGACACGCTGATGGTGCTCAACCGCCACTTCTTCAAGATCGTCGACGACAACACCATCATCATCCTCGAGGACAACAAGAACAACCGCGATCGCTACGATAACCAGGTCATCCAGACCTTCTACCTCTCCAACATCACGCCCAAGGACCTCAAGGCCCACCTGCGCCAGCTGGGCGGCATCAAGGAATTCGCGGAGAACGAGAAGCTCAACGCCATCACCATCAAGGGCACCGTCGACGAGGTCGCCCTGGTCCACAAGATCATCACCGACAACGACAAGGCCCAGCCCGAGGTCGTCGTCGAGCTCGAACTTCTGGAAGTCAACAAAAGCGCCATGCATCGGGTCGGCATCATGCCCGTCGACCCCAAGTCGTTCAACCCCCAATACCGGGCCGGCGTCTACGCGGATCCGGTCGGCCGCTCCGACAGCGATACGACCGCGAACGGCATCCGCGGCCTGTTCCCGCGCCTTGAAGACGCGGACCTCCTCACCATCGTGCCCGCCATCGCCATCGACTTCCTCAAGCAGAAAGGCGGCAGCAAGCAGGTCGCCAACCCGCAGCTGCGCGTGACCTCCGGCGAGACCGGCCTGGTCACAATCGGCCAGTCGATCCCGATTGCTCAAACGCGCTTCACCAACCCCCAGATCTCGGGCTCCACCTCCGGCACCAACAGCATCGGCGACAATGCCCTGACGACCTTCAACTACAGCGACGTCGGCATCAAGATCCAAGTCACGCCCAGGGTCCACTACAACAACGAGATCACCCTGGAAATGGAGCTGGAAATTTCCTCCGTCGTCTCGGGCGGCTCCCAGCCGACCTTGGGCAAGCGCCAGGTCAAAACGATTATCCGCCTGCGCAACGGCGAGACCAACGTGCTGATGGGCCTGCTTTCCAACGACGAGCGCAAGTCGCTCAGCGGTATTCCCGGCCTGTCCTCGATCCCGCTGTTGGGCAAACTGTTCTCCAACGACGAAAAGGTCGTGGCCCAGACCGACATCATCCTGACCACGCGCCCGGTCATCATCCGCTCGCCCAACATCACCAAAGCGGACCGCGCCCCCTACGAGGTTTCGACCCTGCGCCTCTCCAACCTCTACAGCCAGAGCGAGGAGGAGGCCAAGGCCCTGGGCGAGGCCAAGGCCCTCGACCTCAACAAGGTCGGCACACCCGACGTTGCCCCCAGCAAGCAGACACCCGAGCGCGCGAGCGAACGGCCGCGCCCGACCAGCGAGCCGGCCGCCGTCGAGGAAGAGCCTGCGCCGGTGGACGAGGAACCGCCCAGTGAAGCGCCGCAGGACGAGCGCGCGCCCGAGGAAGCGGCGCCGCCCCTAGAGACTCTGGATGGGGCCAAGCCCCTAGCCAACCCGGCCGAGGCAGCCACCGAGCAGGCTGAGACCGAACCCGCCTTGCCCGTGCCCGCCATGCTGGCCTTCACGCCCAATGCGCAGGACGCCCGCAAGGACGATACCCTCGACTACCAGCTGTTCATCACCAATGTCGAGGGCATGCAGCGCGCCGAGATCGTCGTCGAGTTCAATCCCGAGGTCCTGCAAGCGACCGTCGTCGAGCTGGGCGATTTCTTCGGTGGTGCCGGCAACCAGCCGCTGATGACGCCCGCCTGGGACAACGCCAACGGCCGCCTGACGATGATCATCAGCCAGCGCATCGGCGGCGAGCCCTTCAGCGGCACCGGTGTGCTGGCCAGCCTGCGCTTCTTTGCCAAGGCGCCCGGCAACGGCAACCTCAGTTTCACCGTCATCAAACTCACCGACGTCAACGAAAAGGAACTGTTCGCCGATGGTTTGACCGCCCGCTACGAGGTCGCCCCGTGAATCGCCCTGGCTTCACCCTGCTGGAGCTGATGCTCTCCTGCGTCGTCCTGGCGATTCTGGCCGGTGCCATCATGCCGACGACCAAGAAGATCCTCAAGCGCCAGAAGGAGATGGAGTTGAAGCGCGCCCTGCTCGAGGTGCGCGAGGCGATCGACCGCTACAAGCGCGCCACCGAGGACGGCCTGATCGCGCCCGGCGACATCGAGTGGCTGGGCTACCCGGAGGATTTCGCGGCCCTGACCGACGGCGTTTCCCTCCAGAAAGATGCCGAGCAGAAGATCCGTTTCCTGCGGCGCATCCCGGTCGATCCCATGACCGGCAAGGCCGAGTGGGGCAAGCGCAGCGTCCAAGACGATCCCGACGACAAGACCTGGGGCGGGGAAAACCTGTTCGACGTCTTCTCCCTGTCCGACGGCACCGCCATGGACGGCAGCGAGTACAGCGAATGGTAAAGGAGCAGGCCATGGGCCAACGACGCGGATTCACTCTGATCGAAGTCATGCTGGCGGTGACGATCGTCGCCATGCTGGCCTCCATCGCCGTCTTCTCGCACCGCAACAGCGCGCGCAAGGCCCGCGAAAGCGTGCTGCGCCACAATCTCGCCGAATTGCGGCTGGTGCTCGACCACTACAACAACGACAAGGGCCACTATCCCGACAGCCTCGACGTGCTCAAGGACGAGGGCTATTTGCGCGAGATCCCCAACGACCCCATGACCGGCGCCAACGATACCTGGCAAGTGGAATACGAATCGGACCTGGCCGACGAGGACTCGGACTATGAGCCCGGCATCTTCGACATCAAGAGCGGCTCGAACGAGACAGCCATCGACGGCACGCTCTACTCCGAGTGGTGAGACCATGAGTGCCAAGCGCACGCGCGCACGGGGCTATATGCTGCTGGTTGCGATCGTCATGGTGACCGTGCTCAGCCTGGTCCTGGCCATGACGCTCGTGCCGATCAAGACGACCGCGACCCGCATGCGCGAGCGCGAGTTGGTCTATCGCGGCGAGCATATTGCCGCCGGGATCCGCCGCTTCTACAACAAGTACGGGCGCTTTCCCTACGAGTTGGACGAGCTGATCGACCAGGAACCACGCTTCGTGCGCCAAGTCTACAAGGACCCCATGGCCGCGGATGGCCACTGGACCCTGGTCTTCCTGTCCGCCACCGACCAGTCGGCGATTGCCGGACTGGACCGCGCACTCGGCCGCGCGGTGTCTCAAGTCACCGGCCAAGAGGTCGAGACCGAGGTCAACAGCGAGAATGCCGCGGAGCGCAACCCCAGCAGCCTGTTCGAGCCGGGGCGCCAACAGATCACCGGGATCCGCAGCAGCTCCGACAAGGAGGGCCTGATGGTGCGCGACGAAAGCACGCTCTACTCGGACTGGCTGTTCACCGCCCTGCCCAAGAAGAAATTCGGGCTCGAGGGCTTGACCAGCCCAGACGGCCAAACGCCCCCCCTGCAGGGCGACAGCGGTTCGACTCCATGAGCGCGCTCGACCCTCAATACCGGGCCCTGACCGACCTGCTCACCGAGGACTGCTTCCCCCTAGCAGCGATCCAGGCACCCGAGCCCCGCCTCTTGCCGGCGGAAGGCCTACCACTCCAAGAACTGGCCAATCAGCCAAGAGTCGTAATCGACCTCAAAGCGCTCCATAAGGAAGTGAGGTAAAGCGGCTATATGGAAGGAACACGAATGCTGGGCGGAGCAGCGAAAAGTGCGGCAAGGCTAGGCGCCCCCGCCGACGGCTTGCCTGCTATGGAAGGAACACGAATGCTGGGCGGAGCA
>CAYRFM010000133.1:0-15875 GCA_964423555.1 uncultured Holophagae bacterium
GTACGGTTCTTAGGGGAGGCTCAGATCGTAAGGTCTGAGCCTTACCCGATATACAACTAAAGCAAGCACTCCACACGTGGGGGTTGTGGTTCATCCCCGCGCGTGCGGGGCATACTCATCCCCTGGGTGATTGGCGGATTGATCTGCGGGTTCATCCCCGCGCGTGCGGGGCATACTCTTCGTTCCCAGCGATCCTTGGGCCAGGCACCGGTTCATCCCCGCGCGTGCGGGGCATACTCTTGACAAGATGCGGGCCGCGTACTCGATCACGGTTCATCCCCGCGCGTGCGGGGCATACGGCGGCGTTGCCACCTTGAGCTGCTCTTCAATCGGTTCATCCCCGCGCGTGCGGGGCATACTCCTGGCCATGACCTAGCCCTGCTTGAAGCCACGGTTCATCCCCGCGCGTGCGGGGCATACTCTTGTTGTTAAAACACCTATTTCTAGGTATTTGCGGGATTGTAAAGGTGGAACCGATTTTGTCGTGGAACAGATCGGCACATCTTTGGGTTGGTGGTTGATCTTGGAATCCTCTGTCTTTACTGCGTTTAAGTGCTGTCATCTTTTGTAGAGACGTTGTTCCACGAAGAATGGCGCACTTCCTTTTGATTGTCCCGGCGTTTTTTTGGTGGGACTCGGCACTTGGGTTCTGTCTGATGCCCCACTGTTCGGGGTGTTGTCAAGCAGCCTGCCCTGTGTAGGCGTTCCCTATTATAGAACCACTTTTTCCGAGCTGGTTCAGAGAAAAATAACAGAATCGCTAGGACGTGAACAACCCTGATGCGCGGGATGTGGTTGGGCGATGCGCCAGCGACCTTGCGTGTCATGCGAGGCGGGTTTCGCTGGTTAACGAAGCAAGAATGAATTCGTGGGCGAGGCCTGAATCGTTCTTTGAGGCCGTTAAATTTTTAAGACGGGCACCACATTACCTGGAACGGGCCTCCGGTTTTTTTCGCGAGGCTTAGTTCACCTGGAAAGCGTCCTTCAGAACACGCTGGTCCGGCTAGTTCACCTCGACAGGCCGGGCGAAATGTTCCCGACCCGACAAAAAAAGTGAAACGGCCCCGCATTTTTTTGACAGACGGGCAAGTTCACCTGGACAGGCTCTCCGAAAAATTTCGAAAGGGCCATCGCAACCCGATCGCCGCCCCGAAAAAATTTTTCCCGGCAAGTTCACCTGGTCGGCCGCTGTCTCAAAGTTTTGACAGCGCCACATTACCTGAACGACCGGGAAATTAAATTTCGACCCCGTCCGCGCACCGTGATGGGCCGTCTTTTAATTTCCGATTGACCACCTAGAAGGCAAACGCCCGTCCAAAATTTGATCCGCGGCCCATCTCTCACCCTCCGTCCGGCACAAGATTGCATCTTGTGCTACAGCCCGGCACCCGGCACAAGATTGTATTTTGTGCTACAGCCCGGCACCCGGCACAAGATTGCATCTTGTGCTACAGCCCGGCACCCGGCACAAGATTGCATCTTGTGCTACAGCCCGGCACCCGGCACAAGATTGCGTCTTGTGCTACAGCCCGGCACCCGGCACAAGATTGCAGCTTGTGCTACAGCCCGGCACCCGGCACAAGAGTGCGTCTTGTGCTACTCCAACACAAGATTGCATCTTGTGCTACAGTCAGGCACCGGTCGCCAGATTCAAGCTACCCCGTGCGCAGCGCCTCCAGCAGCGGGAACCGACTGGCCCGTCGCACCGCCCAGACCGTCGCCACCAGACCGGTGATCAGGACCGCGACCAAGGTACCGATCAACAGCAACCACGAGGTCGTTACCTGGGTCGAGATCAGGTTGGGCAGCATCGAGACGACCGCACTCAGGGCGCCGGTCAGGATGCCCCAGACCACTAACAGGCTGTTCTCGCGGATCATCAGGCCCGCCAGGCGCTCCGTGTCGTAGCCAAAGGCCCGCAGCGCCGCGAGCTCGCCGCGCCGCTCGGCGGCGTTGCGGTAAATGATCGCGCCTAGCCCCAGGGTGCCCAACAGCAGGCCCAGCCCGCCTAGCATCTGGAAGATCGAGATATAGGTGTTCTCGATCGCGTGAAAGGCCTCAATGCGCTCGCCCGTGCCGCTGATGTCGAAGCCGTAGGGCGTCAAGGCCGTTTCCAGGCCCAGCAGGGCATCGCGCTTGGGATCCTGGGAGGCGAACAGGAAAGAGCCGTAACCGCTGGCCTCGGGAAAGATCTTCTGAAACTGGCGCTCGGCCACGATCAGCTCGCTCTGGAAGATACTCCCCTGCAGCAGGCCGACGAAGCGCAGCTTGACAGGTTTGCCAGCCCCATCGCGGATCTCGATCGTCTTGTCCAGGCCGCTCTTGAGGATCCAAATCACGCTGTTGAAGTCGCCGATCACCGGGATCGCACCATCGACGGGTTCCGCGTCCAGCAGCGACCAAGGGTCCTGGCCCGCGGGCGCCAAACTCTGCTGAAACGAGAAGCGATCCTTGAGGGCCGCGGGCTGAGGCAGTCCCAACAGCCGCGGCTGACGGGGCGCGAACAGATTGAGACAAGAGGCGTCATCGCCGGGTTGCAGCCGCAGCGAAACCACCTGGGCTTGCTCGAGCACCTGCTCCTGTGCCTCGTCGAGGCCCAGGTCGGCGCGGCGCGCGGCGCTTTCCAAGGGCGCGTGCAAGGGCACCTCGGCCTCGGCGGCGAGGAAGAAACCGCCCGTGCCCGAGTGCGGATCATCGACATCGACCGCGCCCGAGTTGCGGAACAGGCCCACGGCGACCAAGGTATAGACCGCCACCGCTACCAAAACGACGCAGACCAGGCTGCGACCGGATTGGCGCGCGGTATTGCGCAGCGCCATGACCCAGTCGCCACCCAGACCGTTGGCCTTGCGCGGCCGCGCCATGGCCTGGGCCAGCGCCGACAGGGCCAGCACGAACAGACACAGGCCGGTGGCGAAACCATAAGCGGGATGGGTCGGCTGCAACACCGTGGCGACACCACAGGTCACGGCCGCCAGCAGCGCGACTTGGAAGACACGGCGCCAACGGGCCGAGGCCTGGGCCGGGTTCAGCTCGGTCAGGCGGCGGATCAGCGCGACCAACGAGAACTTGCGCAGCACGCGCACCGACAAATAGATCGAAAGCCAGGCGACGATCACGGTGATCGCGAAACCCATCACCAGGCTCAGCGGGTTCAAGTGGAAGTGCAGCTGGCGCGTGCCCAGATCCCAGAAGTTGCGCAGGCCAAACAGCAGCACGACGGCGTAGAGCACGCCGCCCAGGGCGCCAAAACCGCCGCCCAGGGCCGAGAGCGCCAGGCCCTCGCGCAGGAACTGACCGCGCACCGCGCTGAAGGAATAGCCCATCGCCTGTAACATGCCCACCTCGCCGACCCGGCCCAGGACCAGCAGGCGGAAGAACAAGCCGATCAGCAGGCAGGCGGAGAGAATGATGAAGAAGCTCAGGCCGATGAACAGGCCGGTAAAGTCGGTTGCGCCGGTGCTGGCCTCGAGGCCGCTGGCCATCAGCGGCAAGGGCGCCAAGCCCGCGGCGCCCAGGTCGATGCCGGCAGCCAGCGAGGCGCTCAAACGCTCCGCCGCCTGCGCCAGGGGCACGCCCTCAGGCGGCGCCAGGCGAAAGCCCGTGTAAAAGCCGAAGCGACCGCCCCAGAGGCGGCGGGCCAGCGCCTCCGAAACAAAGGCTTTTGGCGCGGTATAGTAATCGTCCCAATAGGTTTCGTCCTGCGGGCGGATTCGCGACATTTCCATGGGAAAGGTGGGATCCCACTCGCTCAGGTTCTCGGCGCCCTCGGCGCCGGGAAAAATGGGCGTCAGATCGCGATCGACGCCCAGACCCTGCATCTCGAGCACGCCTGTCACGACGAGCTCGATGCTGCGCTCGTGGAGCTCCTCGGCCGCGCCGACTTCGTAATAGCTGAGCTCGAGGGTGTCGCCGATGGCGAGCCCCAGATCGTCGGCCGTCCAGCGGTTGACCACCACTTCGTCCCCTTGGCCGGGTGGTTTGCCCGTCAGCTGGGCATGGGCCAGCGCGCCGCTGATGTCAAGGCCGCAGATCAGCGAGTAGGGCACCTCCTTGGCGCCGGCCCGAAGACTGTTGGCCAGGTAGGTCGAAGTGGGCAGGATCGCCAGCCCCTGATCCTTTGCAGTCTTCAGCACCGCCTCTGCGATCCGGTCCGGAAAGAAAAAGCTTGGGGTTTCCAGCGCCAGCACGTCCTGGCCGATGCGCAGGTTGAGATTGAAGTCGGCCAGCTCGGCATGCCTCGAGAGCTCCGCCGCAACCGCTTCCTGGGTCATGTTTTGTGCCTTACTGCCTAGCAGCAGCGTATTGGCGCCACTGCTCTTGCCCAAGGCGCGGCGCAGGGCATCGAGGTTGAGAAAGACTTCGAACGGAACCTGCTGCGAGGGCGCCAGGGCAAAGCGACCGACACCGCTGTCGGCAAGCACTGCCGTCACGGTCAGGCGCATTTGCTGGATCACGTCCTCGGTCTGTTTGCGGCCGTAGAGGCTATCGCGGTGGATGGCGCTGTCCTTGGGGAAACTGACGATCAGCTCATCACCCGCCTTGACGCGCAATTCCTCGGCCAAGCGCTGATTGACGACCGCGGCGGGAAAGTTCTGGCCGGGCTTTTGGGCCAGAAACTGGGTCAGCCCCTTGGCGCTGCCGTCGTCGAATAACTGTTCGAAGTGCGCGTCCACGCCCTGGATCGCGACCTTGGCGGCACGGGCCTGTTCGGTGCGGGCGGCGCCGGAGAGCATGATCGCCTCGGCGACGGTGCCCTGGGCTTGGCGAACCAGTTCGGATGCGCGCAAGGCTTCCGCCAGCTCGGGTCCAACCAGATGTTGGGGCGCGACCGCAAACTGGATCGTGCCCAGGCGTTCATAGGTGATTTGGCGCAGGCTGCCGCGCACAGAGTCGCCAACCATCAAGGCGCCGGTCAGGGTGGCACCGGCGACGGCGACACCGAGCACTACCGCCAAATTAAGCTCGCGAAAATAGAGCAGATTGCGCCGCCAGGCGCCTTGGTTAGCCATGGCGCTGTTCCAACTTGCCGGCGCGCAGGACCATGGGTTTGGCGCAACGGGCGGCAAGCGCTTCGCTATGGGTCACGACCACCAAAATATTGCGCTCCTCGCGGTGGAGGTCCAGCAGCAGGTCGGTGATCAGCGCGGCTGTCTCGCCGTCGAGGTTGCCGGTCGGCTCGTCGCAGAGCAACAGTTTCGGCGCCTGGATCAGGGCGCGGGCAATGGCCACTCGCTGGCGTTCGCCACCGCTCAGCTCGGCGGGTCGGTGTTCGAGTCGGGCACTGAGGCCGACCTTTTCCAACAACTGGCGCGCGCGCGGCTCGCGGTCGGGTCCGCCCGGGAAGGCGAAGCAAGGCAGGAGGACGTTCTCCAGCACCGAGTATTGCGGTAATAAATGGTGGTCTTGGAACACAAAGCCGATCGCTTGGTTGCGAAAGCGGGCCAAGCCCTTCTCGTCGAGGGCGAAGGGGTCCTGGCCGTCGATCGCCAGGGTGCCGGAGCTCGGGCGATCGAGCGTGCCAATGATGTGCAAGAGGGTCGATTTGCCGGAACCCGAGGGGCCCATGATCGAGAGCGAATCGCCGCCCTCCAGCTCGAGCGCGACCCCCGCGAGAACCTGCAGGGCCTGGTCGCCCTCGCGGTAGGATTTCGTGATCTGACTCATGTTCAAGCGTGTCTTCACCCTGTGCCTCACTGCCAGCCGATTGATGCGTTTCCCCTTTGTACCATATTTGAAGCGGAGGGGGAACGTGTTAGCATTCCCTATTCGATACGTGGGGGCAAGGCTGCATGAACCGCAAAAAAGGGAGCAAAATCGACTTTTCCGAGCTCGGCCCGCTCAGCCAGAGCCCGTTCGCGGCCTTGGGCGAGCGCTTCGGCGTAGCCGCCAATCCCGAGCAAGCGGCGCCATCCGCACCCGCAAGCCCGGCCAAGCCTCAGCGCAGCTTGCTCAACATCCGCCTGGAGAAGCGCAAGAAGGGTCATCAGGCCACCTGTATTTACCACCTCGGCAACGAGGCCGAGAAGCTGCTCAAGCAGCTGAAGACGCGACTTGGCACCGGTGGCACCCTGGGCGAAGAGGCGGTCGAACTTCAGGGCGACCATCGCGAAGCATGCAAAGCCTTTCTGGAGAAAGAGGGCTTCAAGGTCCGCATCCTCTGAGCTTGATCTCAGCCGAAAGGTCCCGCCGGCGCTGTAGCTGCTGTAGCGCAAGCTGCAAGCTTGCGCCGGGCAGTGGTGGGGACGACCTTTTCGGATGGCTCAAGCTTGACCTATTGCTTGCAAAATTCCCCTCTATTACCCACCAAAGCGAGTGAGCGAAGTCACTGTTTGCAGCCGGGTTACAAAGTTTTTGCGGATCCTTGAACACAGGCTAATGGGAATTTCCCGTACATTAGCCAGGGCTGGCAACACAGCCAAGTCCGTCAGGGGAGGCACTCATGTCGCGCGAGCATCAGCCGCCGCACGCACAAGAGGATTGGAGCGGCCAAGCTCCGCATAACGTGAATCAGCAGCAGGATGCACAGCGCATCCGCTTGGCGTTCTGTATCGCCCTCTACGGCATCCTGTTCCTGATCTGGTTCGCGCCCCTCCCCTCGCGGCACCGTGCCGCCATGGGCGAACAGCGCCAGGCAGCCGCGCCGCGACACGCCGTCCTGGTTCCGCCGGTAGATAGGCCCGACCTCGTCATGCCGCGGCCGCAGCAGCATGCGCGGTTGCCGGTGCCCCTGGAACAGCCCGTCTCCGCGGCGGAGCCCATCATCGAGCCCTTTGCCGTCGAGGTCGAGCACGGTCCCGCGGAAGAGGAGGACTGGTTTGTCGAAACCCCCGCGGCACCCAGCCCGACAGATCAGGTTCTCATCGTCGGCACACCAGGTTTACAGGAACCCGTCATCACCAAGCGGGTCAAGCCATCCTACCCGCCCCAGGGCGCCGCCATGCGCCTGCAGGGCTACGTCGTGCTGCAGGCCATTCTGCGCCGGGACGGCAGTGTCGACGAGGTCGAGGTCCTGCGCGGCCTGGGCAAGGGGAAATTCGGTTTCGAGCGCGAGGCGATCAGCTCGCTTTTGAAATGGCGCTTCATCCCCGGCAGCTACAATGGCGAGCCCGCGGACGTGCGCATGAACTTGCGCTTCGACTTCGTGCTGGATTGAGCAGCAAGCCCCCAGCAAAAAAATCTGGAAAATTTTTTATCCGCGCTGGAATAAAAGCAAACCCCGGTGTGTTTCCCCACTAACCGTGAATCTGCGGTAAGCCCCACATTCGGTCAATGGCCCCGTTTAGGCGGGGCCATTTTTTATGTCCCGAACCAGCTGCCGCAGCCTCGAATGCCTTGCTGGCAGCGGGTTTTTGCCGTGGGCGCGGAGCATCCGCGCGGGAAGCCCTTGCGCAAGCCCAGTCACCATTGTATCTTGCCCAGGAGAGATGCGCTGCGCGAGAGGTACCCGAAGTGTCGAACCATTTTATTGTCCGTCTCAAAGATCGCCATGTGGAGGTGCCGGAGGGCACGAGGGTCGGCGACATCGTCGGCCGCGACGGTGGCCGCGCTGATGGCGTCATTGCCGCCCTGCTGAACCAGGGCTTGGTCTCGCTCAACGCCGAGGTCCAAGGGGAATGCGTGCTGCACCCCGTGCGCGCCTCTGAACCGCTTGGCCGCACGGTGCGCCGCCGCACCATCGCCCACATGTTGCAAGCCCTGATGGCCAATCGCGGCGAGCTGCACCTGGTCGTCGGCCAGTCCATGGCGGGCGGTTACTTTTACGAGGTCATCGGTGGACCGACCGACCTGGCCGCCTTGGCTGCGGACCTGACGCGCGGGATGGAACACCTGGCCCTGGCGAAACTCGCCTTCGCCTATGCCACCGTCGCCGTCGATTGTGCCCGCCGCCAGCTCACGGACCCCAGTGGCACCAAGGCGATGCTGCTGGACACCTGGCCCTCGCCAACCTTGGTCGTCGTGCGCCTGGGCGAGTTTGTCGACATCCCCCACGGTCCCTATGCGCCCGATACCTCCTTCGGTGCCGGCGCCCGGGTCATCGCCCACAAGGACGGGCTAGTCCTCGACTTTGGCGACGATGGCGCCCTTCCGCCCGCTAATCGCTCCGACCAACTCTGGCGGTGCTACCGCGAAACCGTCCGCTGGAACCGCCAGATCGGCGTTGAAACGGTGGGCCAACTCAATCAGTCCATTCTCCAGGGCCAGGAGCGCGAACTGATCCGCTACGCCGAGGTGCTGCACGAGAAACGCATCGCCCACATCGCCGACGAGATCACCGCGCGCGGCGTGGCCTTCGTCTGCATCGCCGGTCCCTCATCCTCTGGCAAAACGACCTTTACCGCCCGCCTCGCGGATCACCTCCGCGTCAACGGCGTGCGCGCCCACCGCCTCAGCCTCGACGACTACTATCGCAACCGCGAGGAATGCCCACGGGACGAGCACGGCCGCTATGATTTCGAATCGCCTGAAGCGCTCCAATTGTCCCTGATCCACCAACACTTCGAGCAGTTGCTCATGGGCCAGCGCATCCAGGTCCCCCATTTCGACTTCGAGACGGGCATCTCAGGGCCGGGCCAGCAAAGTCTCGAACTCGGCCCACGCGAAGTGGTGCTGGTCGAGGGCATTCACGGCAACAACCCTCAGTTGACGGCCGGCCTGCCCGAAAGCTCGCGGTTTCGCATCTTCGTCAATGCGCTCAATCAGTTGCGCATCGACGATCACAACCGCATCCTGACCTCGGACGGCCGCCTGCTGCGCAGACTCGTGCGCGACCGCCTCTATCGCGGCACCTCGGCCGCCGCTACGATCGAGCAATGGTCCTCCGTACTGGCTGGAGAGAAGAAGCATATCTACCCCTATCAGGACCACACCGACCTGATGTTCAACGCCTCGTTGGTCTACGAGACCGCCGTGCTCAAGACCTTTACCCAGCGCTTCTTGATGGAGGTTCCGCGCGATTCGCCCGCCAGGGTCCACGCCTACCGCCTATTGCGCTTTCTGGAGCTGTTCGTGCCCGTCCTGCCGACCGATATTCCCAGCAACAGTATCCTGCGCGAGTTCATCGGCCCGCGCTGACTTCAGACTCACACACGAACGCTGGCAGCAGACCAAAAACTGGCTATAATGACCGGCGGGTTCCCGCCCTCGACCCGTGCAAACGCTGTCCCCCGGAGGCGCCATGGCGCGAATCGAAATTCATCTCTGCCTGACCCCCGAGGATCGCCAAGATCTGGCGCGCCTGTGCGCGGTGCTTAATCGTCCCCCGATTCAGGGTCAGCATACCCTGTTGGCGCGCATCGAAGAGCGGGTCTACGGCTACCTGGCCTTTGATCTGGTGCGCGGCGGCGATGCCCACTTGACCGCGCTGGAGTGCATTCCCGTCGCCAGCGACGAGAACCGCACCCATATGCTTTCTGGGTTGCTGCGCTATGCGCTCGAAATGCTGCTGGACGTCGATTGCCTGACGCTGGCAATCACCCCACGCCTTTGCGCGCCGCACCACGGTCAACGCCTAGCCGACGGCACCGAATTGCTGTTTCCCGAACAGTTGTTCCCAGAACACCTGGTGCGCTACGCCGCGCCCCAGGTCTACCGGCTGCTCGACCAGGGTGCCTACACGCGCCTGCGCTTGCCCAGGTTGGGCCAGGACACCCGCTACCTGATTCTGTCCCACGGCGACCTGCTGACGCCACGCGGCATGTCGTTCATGCTCGTCGATGGCTGTCTCGAGCTGATGCCCTCCAAGGTCAGCTTCGAACCGTTTCAGCCGCGGCGTCGTCTCGTCAACGGCCATCCCTGGGACGGTACCGCCAGTGCTGTCAGCATCGGCGTCTGCCACCTGGTCTCGACCAACGACCTCGGCCAACCGGCCTTCACCGAATCGCCCTTCAGCATCTCGCTCTACAACTGCTACGTCCTGGCCCACGTCCTGACCGCGGCCCACGAGCTGGGCTTCTTCGACTTTGTCGGCCGCGACGGCAACCGCATCTTCGGCTATGAGGAGACCGCCAAGGCGCTGGCCATGGACCAGGCCATATTCGAGGGCATGACCCCCTACCTGGAGGGCGCGGAACTGATCGTCAAGCGTGCGGACGGATTCAGCATCCAGCCTCAGAAGATTGCCGAGGCCGTCAAGGACATCCACTTCCTCAACTACATCGTGCGCGGCTATGGCGATGTCCTCAAGCAGACGGCCGCGTTGGCCCGCGGCAATAAGCGCTACGGCATCGACGTGCGCCGCCACGAACCCGGCGTGGCCCAATTCTCGCCCGCCGTCAAGCACACCGTCGGCCGCGCCATTCGCGAGACGCTCGATCTGGTGCCCTTCCGCAAGCTGGCCTACCCGCGCTGTGGGCCAGGCGCGCGCCTCGTCAACATCTGTCGCGAACACCCCGATATACAGGCGATTGGCATCGACCTCGACCCCGAGATCTGCCACCGTGCCCGCAACGCCGTGCGCGAGGCCGGCATGAGCGACCGGGTCACGATCCTGCAGGAGGACGCCTTCACCTGGATGGCGAACTCGCACCCCGACGTCGACATGGTCCTGCTGGCCGGCGGCATCATCCACGACATCCTCCACATGCCAGGCGGTCGCGACTTGCTGTTGCGCCGGCTCAAGCGCAACCTCGCGCCCGACTCCTGGGTTCTGGTTCAGGACATGAACATCACCGGCCGTTCCGAGCCCGACTTCCCGCTCTCCGTCTGTGACGGCTTTGCTTTTGTCCACAACCTCATGGGTGTGCCGCTGCACCGCCGCGAGGACTATGTGGCCATGTTCCGCAAAACCGGCTGGCAGCTGCTTGGCACCTTCTATGCGGGCCTACCCAACACCTGGATCTACCTGCTCAAACCCTGAGCGTCAGACTGTAACGCAAAACACCTTCTTGTCGGAATGTACTGTAGCGCAAGATGCAATCTTGCGCCGGCAGGCTGTAACGCAAAACACCTTCTTGTCGGAATGTACTGTAGCGCAAGATGCAATCTTGCGCCGGCAGGCGGTAACGCAAAACACCTTCTTGTCGGAATGTACTGTAGCGCAAGATGCAATCTTGCGCCGGCAGGCGGTTTACGCCCTTCTGAAAAGACCGCTTTAATATCCACCCGCCGCCCGGCGCAAGATTGCATCTTGCGCTACAGCAGCTACAGCGCCTGCGGGACCGGAGCTAGGGTCTTGCTCGCTTGATGGCAAAGCTGATCCCCGATGGACGGATATAATAATGATAAGCACGCGTGAGGAACTGTGGGATTGCCTCCTCCTTCTTTTCCCCAATGCGCTTTCCTGCGGCATTATATTGGACGCGTAAGTAGCCATCAAAACTCTTGCTGTACAAAAAAATTCGATCCTCAGGATCCACAAGTATCTGCAGAGGAACGGGGTAATGAACATTGGATTCATGGATGATCAAGTCATTTGGCACCATGCCTAGCAGTTTGGTCCGTTCCTTGACGGTGCTTCGAAACAAGGTCTTATCGACCGGCACGGAAGGCATTGAGACGGTCACGGTCTGCTTCACGCTAAGCGTCTTCGCGTCAAAAATAGTGAATTCCCGATTGCCATTGAAACATGAAATCACAAAATTCTTGCCATACGCCAGCAGGAATTGGTGATGCCATGGCATTTTTACCGGCGGTCCGGGAATCCGTCGATGCAGATAGCCATTGACCTGATTGAGTGGATTCAGTTTCAAGAGAAGCACTTCGGATTTGTCATCAAAGGAAAATGAACGGAGCGAGGGAGTAGAGTTCAAGGTTCCCAAATCATCGGACACATAAACAAGTCTGCCATTGTCAACAATTTGAGGCTTATAGATGAGCGGCTTCATAAAGAATACGCTAACAAACTCGCCACTTTCATTCCAGTAAGAAATCTTTCTACCGAAGTCATATACAAAATAAAGATTTTGATTCCTGACATACCCTACACTCATGATTTGCCGAAACCCATCAGGAGCATCGCTATCCAATTTGTGACGGCGAATCAAGTGAGTGTTTGCATCAAAAAAGAATATCTCTTGCTCATCTGGGACAACCAGACAAATGTTCCCCGCGTTTGAAACGGCCAGCTGTCCGTCCTTGTAGATTTTATATTGACTGAACGAGATCTTCCAATCGTCACTAGGTACTCCGAGTGCGACGAACAGCAGCATCGTGATCATCTCATTTTTTCCGACACCTCAGTTCAATTGCCTAGGCTGTAGTAGAAGATGGGCGTGTGCTTGTCACCGCGCTGGGCCTCGCTGATGGTGTAGAATCCCTTGCCGTCGGGGCTGAAGCCGACCGCCTCGCCCTGGGGTTCGATCTGGTAGCCCTTGACCTCGATCGGCGCTTGCTCGAGCGCCTGCCACAGGGATTGACCCGTGGCGCGGCGCCAGAGCCAGATGTTGTTGTAGTTCTTGAGCAGGACTCGGTCACCGCTGCGGGTGATGTCAGCCGCAACCAGCATGGTCATGCTCAACTCGCCCAGGAACTCAGCCTTCAATTTGGTGCCCGGCGTTTCGAGCGACAGACGGTAGACCCGACTGCGGACATCGCGCTTGGTGAAGACGTAGGCGCAGCGATCGATCGGGTCGATCAAAAGCGACTCCACATCGTGGGCGCCATCGGGATAGACAAAGTCGAACGCAGCGACGTCGTCCAGCTTCTTTTTCTTGTCCTCGCCATGGACCTTGGGCTCGGCGACTCGGTAAATCTGCACGGAGCTGCGCGGCTCGCCACTGTGGGCGTTGTTGTTGCCGGTGTCGGCCAGGTAGAGGTAGTCCTTGCCCTGCTTGGGGCCGGGACCGATCGCAAGGTCTTCCCAGTCCACGGCGTCGGCCTGCTCTAGCCGATAGCGACAGCGCAGTTTGCCGCTGGTGTCGACCGCGAAAACATTGGGGCCGTCGCCCGAGTCGTTGTGCAGCCAGAAGGTGCCCTTGTTGCTGCGCGACGCGACCAGGCCCGAAGCCTCGCCGAGCACCTTCACATCGACCTTTCCGACCACTTTGGGAGGCGCCAGCTGGATCGGCCCCTCCAGGCTGATCAACAAGAGTGCGGTCAACAGTATCATTTGATCCTCGTGAAGGTCTTGTCCCAGTGGGTGCGGCGGAAGAACTCGATCGGCACCCGCAGATAGCTCCAGACAAGGTCCTTGCCGCTCAGCATGTGGCTGCCCTCGTCCTCGCCGTAAGACCACCACACGAAGTAGGCGCGGCCTTCGATCAGTTCGCGGGGAACCAGGCCCCAGCTGCGGCTGTCCGCCGAGTGGTTGCGGTTGTCGCCCATCATCAAATAGAAGCCTGGCGGTATCACCACGTCCTCGCCGTTGCGGCCGGACTCGGCTCTTTCCATGACCCGATTGGCCGTTTCGATGGCTTCCTCGCTGAACTCCGCACGACGGTAAGAGGCGATCTTCTTGCGGGTCTTGTTGACCAAGTCGTTGAGGTCGGCGTTGACATTCTGGCGGTAGGCCGCGTTGGCCAGGCCGGGGGTGAGGTCGTAGTAATCGCAGGGTCGGTACCCGATCTCGGCGCAACGGCTGGTCTCGTTGACGCCGACCGGCTTGTAGTAAGTGTACTTCTCGTCCAAGGGCTGGTCGTTGATGTAGACCTGGTCCTGTTCGACCCGGTAACGGTCACCAGGCACGCCGATGCAGCGTTTGATCCAGTCTTCCTGAGGGGAGCCGGGGTACTTGAAGACCACGACGTCGCCGCGTTTGGGATCGCGAAAAGGAAAGATCGCCCGTTCCCAGGCCGCCGCATTCTTGAAGATGAAGGTGTTGGCCGTGATGTGGTCGCCGATAAGCAGCGTGTTTTCCATTGAGGAGGTCGGAATCTGGAAGTTCTGCCAGACGAAGCTCTTGCAGAAGACCAGCAGCAGCAGACCAAACAGCAGGATCTCGGCGATTTCACGCGGTACGCTCTTCTTGGGACCATCGTCGACCTGTTTATCGTTCTTCGGCTCTGCGGGTGACGTTTTCTCTTTACTCATGGATGACAACACTCTTCGGTCTGATTTAGGGTGAACCCGGACGCGCCCGGTATTATACCAATCCTGGGGAAAGCGGTAGAGTTTTTCTGGTGCCGAGTCTATAATAGCCGCGTTTGTGCCCAGTGCCGCGGCCGCACAGGCGAGCCGCTATGCGTTCTTACGAAATACGCTGGCGCGCGATTCAATCTTTTCAAGTTCCCAAGGAGCCCCCCTTGATTTCCACCAACGACTTCAAAAAAGGCCTGCGCATTGAAATGGAAGGCGCGCCCTGGCACATCATCGAGCACAGCGTGCACAACCCTTCGGCGCGCGGCGCCGCGACCCTCGTCAAGGTCAAGGCCCGCAACCTGGTCACCGGTCAGGTTCTCCAGAAGTCCTTCAAATCCGGCGAAATGTTCGAAGAGCCGGACCTCAACCGCCTGCGCGTGACCTACCTCTACAACGAGGGCGAGAATATGATTTTCATGGACCAGGCAAGCTATGAGCAGCACGCGGTGCCTGCAACGGCCCTGGGTGAAGCGGCGGTTTGGATGACCGATGGCTTTGAATTGGAGCTCCTGCAGTACAACGGCGCGATCATCAACGTCGACTTGCCGCAGCACGTGATCGCCACCGTTTCCAGCGTCGAGTCCGGTGCCCGTGGCGACACGGCCAGCGGCAAGGTCACCGCCAAGGCCTACTTGGAGAACGGCCTCGCCATCCAGGTTCCGACCTTCATCAAGGAGGGCACCCGCATCAAGGTCGACCCCTCCACCAACACCTATATCAGTCGCGAGTGAACTGGCTTTCGACCATTTGGGACTCTGCCGCGTCTGGTTTGCGACGGAGTCCCCCACGAGACTCAAAATCGCCCCTTGGAGTGGTTATGTCCGCAAGATTTGCTTGGATCCTGAGCCTGTCCCTTCTGCTGTCCAGCGCCGCCCTGGCCCAGAGCAGCATCAAACACGAGAGCCTGTTCCAAATCGGCGACCTGGAATTCACCGAGACACAGCTCTTCCAACAACGCCTCGAAGAGCACGCTGGCGACACCAACACGGTCGCCACCGGTCAGGACCTCGAGGACAAGGCCTACCGCATCGCCGAGGTCATGCACCTCAACCGCTTCTTCGGGGTGGAAGGCGCGCTCTCCTATCTCCGCACCTCTTATGCGAGCGCCTACAAGCTCAGCGAGATCGCTGAAGGAGCCGGTCAAAGAACGGATTACGACATGAGCGTTCGCTATGCCTCCTTCGAGTTGTTTGCTCACGGTTCGGTTCCGGTTTGGAAGGACTACATCCTGGTCTACGGCAAGGTCGGTGGCAGCTATACGCGTTCCGAGTACGAGCTCAACAAGACGGTCACCAACCTTGCCGACAACACGAGCACGAAGACGGACATCAACGAGGACGTGGACACGTTCGACCTGGCCTATGGCTACGGCGTCCTCGGCGTGATCAGCAGCACGATCGTGCTGAGGGTCGATTACACCAAATTCAAGGTCGACCACATGGAAGCAGAAACGACCTCCTTTGGTATCGGCTTCCGCTACTGAGGCGACGTGGCGGGTTCGCCCCGCCTCGTTCGACTTTGTCAGGTTGGCTAGGCCAACACCTTTACGCCGGCTTCGGCCTATATTCGTGTTCCATGCGACGGAGGCAAGTCGGCGGGGGCGCCTAGCCGGCTTTCCGCACTATTGGCGGCTTCGCTCATCATTTGCGTTCCCTGCGACCAAGGCAAGTCGGCGGGGGCGCCTAGCCGGCTTACCGCACTATTGGCGGCTTCGCTCACTATTCGTGTTCCCTGCGACGGAGGCAAGTCGGCGGGGGCGCCTAGCCGGCTTACCGCACTATTCCTGGCTCCGCGGACCAATTGTGTTCCCTCCTAACTAACCACACCTAACCGTTGGTTGTATCGTAGCATCTCCGCCT
>CAYRFM010000134.1:0-15488 GCA_964423555.1 uncultured Holophagae bacterium
GGTCGAGGCTGCCGGGGATGGCGCAGCCCACGCCGGCTAGCTCGCGGGGGCCGGCCAATTGGGCCACCATTTCCGCCAAGAGTGCCAGCATCGCTTCCGGGTCGCTGGGACTGGGCTGGCGTTGGGTGGCGATGATCTGGCCCTGTTCGTCGACGAGCGAGCCCTCGACTTTGGTGCCGCCGATGTCGAGGCCAATAGCGTAGCGGGTCATGGAGGTTCCTCTGAGGGGTTAGGTTTCTGGGTTTCAGTTTGGATTGAGAGGGGGCTCGATTTGCATGTCTCCGCGGACCATTCGCGTTCCTTGTAACCAAGGCCAACCCGGCGGGGGCGCCTAACCGGCTTACAGCACTTCGCGCAGCTGTCGCGTTCCCTGCGACCATGGCAAGCCAGGCGGCTTACCGCACTTTTCTTGGCTCCGCGGACCATACGCGTTCCTTGCTACCAAGGCCAGCCGAGTGGCTGGCCCCCACTAGATTTTCACCGTGCGCAGCAGGTGGTCGATGATGTCGGCGCTGGTCAGGCCTTCGGCTTCGGCTTGGAAGGTCGGCATGATGCGGTGGACCAGGATGTGCTGGGCCAGGCTGTCGATGTCCTCCTTCTCCACGGAGAAGCGACCCGCGAGCAGGGCGCGTGCCTTGCCGGCCAGGATCAGGGCCTGGCTGGCGCGCGGGCCGGCGCCCCAGCGCACGTTTTCGTTGGCGTAGGCGGAGGCGCCCTCGACCTTGGGTCGGGTTGCCCGCACCAGGGCGACGGCGTAGCGCACGACGGTCTCGCTGACGGGGATCATGCGCACCAGGCTCTGGTGCTCCAGCAGGCGCTCGCGCGTGTAAACGGGGCGGATCGGCTCCTGGGCGCGCGAGGTCGTGTTCATGACCATCGCGATCTCCTCGTCCTGCTTGGGGTAGGTGACGTCGATGCGGAACAGGAAACGGTCCAGTTGGGCCTCGGGCAGGGGATAGGTACCCTCCTGCTCGATCGGGTTCTGGGTGGCGAAGACCAGGAACGGCGGTTGCAGCGGGCGGGTCTGGCCACCGGCCGAGACGGCGCGCTCCTGCATCGACTGCAGCAGCGCGGCCTGGGTCTTGGGTGTCGTGCGGTTGATCTCGTCGGCCAGCAGAAGGTTGGTGAACAGCGGACCCTCGACGAACTTGAAGAAACGCTGGCCGGTCGTCTTGTCCTCCTGCAGGATCTCCGTGCCGATCAGATCGGAGGGCATCATGTCGGGCGTGAACTGAACGCGGGTGAACGAGAGCGAGGTGGCGTCGGCCAGGGAGTGGACCAGCAGCGTCTTGGCCAGGCCCGGCACACCCATCAACAGCGAGTGGCTGGCGGTGAACATGCTGACGATCATCAGCTCGATGACATCGGCCTGGCCGATGATGGCCTTGCCGACCTCGCGCTTGAGGTCCTGGTAGCCGTAGTGGACGTCTTTGATTTTCTCGCGGAATTCGTGGGTGTCGATGGGACCGGCGTTCATAGAGGCTCCTTTAGCGGTGGATCAACTTTTGGTGTCTTTGGGGGCCGGCGCTTTGGGCGGGGCCGGGCTGGTCAGGAGGCGCAACGCCTCCTTGTAGTCGGGCAGGTCGGCGGAATCGGCGCGCTCGACTTCGAGCAACATCCGGAAAATGCTGGGGTTAAAGGGATTGATTTCCAGCGCTTGACGCAGCAGGGCGCGCGCCTCGACATCCTTGTGGAGGGCGATCTTGGCCTGCGCCGAAAGCAACAGCATGGTGCTGTCGTTCTTGAGATCGACGATGTTGTTGTCGATGAAGCTGACGACCTTGTCGTGCTGGTTAAGCTGGCGGTAACAGGTGGCGACGCGCAGCACCATCTGGCGATCTGGCTTGTCGTTGACGTCCAGGCCCTTGAGGTACTCCTTGAGGGCGGCGCCGTAGCGGTTGCGCTCCAACAGCAGGTCGCCCAGGCGCAGGTACTTCTTGGCCAGCTTGTCCTCTTCACTGAGCGCGGCGACCTTCTCCTCGGACTGGTCCTTGTCGAGCAGGGTCACGCCCTCGGCCTCGAAGTCACCGTGGTTCTTATAGCCCTGCTGCTTGAGCCAGACGCGCCAGGCCGCTTCGAAGTCGGCAAAATTCTGGCCCAGGTACTGTTGCAGGACGACGTCCATGTTGCCGTCGTGATCGCGCAGGCCGGTGTAGATGCGGCGCAGCACGGACTCGCCCTTGCTCTTGCAGAGGTAGTCGATCATGGTGGCGGTCTGGGCGTAGGCCTGATGCGCCAGCAGCGCGGTCGGCAGGGCGGCGAAGGAGGGCATCATGCGCTCGACGGTGATCAGGCCGTCCTTCTCGATCGCCAGCGCCAGCACGGACTCCATGGAGCGGTCCAACACGGGCGTGTTGTCGTTGTGCCAGCGCGCCTCGAAGTACTTGGCGGTGCCCTCCTGCATCCACAGCGGCACGCTGTCGCGGGAGAGCTTGGTGAGGATGTAGTGTACGAACTCGTGGGCGATGACGTCGGGCCAATAATAGCCCTGGGCGACGCGGCGCGGGGTCAGCACGGCCAGGCGGTTCTCGACGCAGAGCGCGATCGTGCCGGTGGTCTCGATTTGTTCCTTGGTCAGGGCGGAAGCCTCGGAGAACAGTTGGTAGTCCGGCATCAGCTCGACGATGATCTTCTGGTCGCGGCGGTACTCGAAGAACGTGCTGTACTTGGCGTAGATGCGCTCCAGCATCTCGGGCAGGAACAGGACCAAGACCTTGTCGCGGCCCTCCTGGTAGCGGATCGAAAAGTTGTCGGTCTCCAGCACCGCGAAGTGGCGTAACTCCTCGGCGGTGTGCTTGAGCTCCTCGTAGCGGTTGATGAAGTAGCTGTCGCCGCCCAGGTCCTGATTGGTGATTTTGGAGAGCGCCGCGTAGGCCTGCTTGTAGTCGCCCTGCTGGTGGTAGGCCCAGCCGCTGAAGAAGGACTTGAAGCTGTCGGGCAGCTGGCTCCTGGGCAGGGTGTCCAGCACTTCCTGCGGCTGGAAGGCGCGCAGGCTCTTCATGACCCGCTCCATCTGCTGGACGAGTTCGCCGTGGTCCTTGTCCTTGGCGGCCGGACCCTGTGCCTGAACGGTCAGGGCCAGCACGACGAGCAAGCAGTTACTGATCCATAAGCTTCTCATAGTACTTCCTGATCTCCTTGCCGTAAGTGTCGGGCAGGTTCTTCTGCAGACGCTCGCGGATCTGTTCTTTCATCTGGTCGCGGTTGGCTTTGCGCACGGCGTCGGGAATGTAGATGTCCTCGAGGTTGGGGTCGCCGGTCGGTCCATCCGAACGGCCCATGCGGAACTGGCTGGGCGAGCCACCATTGGGTCGGCTCGACTGCTGCAATTGCTCGAGCATCTCGCCAATCTTTTGCAGGGCCTCCTGCTCGTAGTTGAGGCCGGCCTCGAGGCGGGCGTCGCGCAGCTGGTCCTGGGCCTGGTCCATGGAGCGGCCAATGTCCTGGAGTTTCTCGCCGACCTGGGAACCGCCGAAATTGTCCTTGGTGCGCTGCATGAACTCCTCGATCATCTTCTTGAGGTCGCCCTGGTCCTTGGACAGGCGCGCCTGGCGTTTCTCGCCGGAGCGCTGCATGAACTGGGCGCGGTTCTCCTCCATGCCCCCCTTGGCGGACTGAAGCGCGTCGAGGATCTCGCGCAACTGGCGTTCGGTTTCGTCGAAGGTCTCGCGCGGACGGGCCTTGTCGCGGACCTCGCCACTGCCCAGGCGCTCGGACAGGCGCTTGCCCTCCAGCAAGCTGCCGTCCAGCTTGAAGCCGCTTTCGAGGCTGAGGTCCAGTTCGGCCTGGTCGAGGTACTGCTGCAGGGTGTCGGTCTGTTCGATGCCGCGCAGGGTCAGCTCCTGCAGCTTGTCTAGGCCGTCGCGGGTGAGGTAGTCGAGCAGGCGTTCCTTTTCGGCAATGCCCTGGGCCAGGCGCATGCGCTCCTGGTTGCTGGTGGTGGGACGATTGAGCATGTCGCGCATCTCGGCGATCTGGCCGATCACGTCCTGGCTGAGCGTCTCGGGCTTGACGTCGATCAGCTTGTTGTAGAGGTCCTGCAACTGTTTGCGGATGCGCTCGGTGACTTTGACGTGCTGCTGGCGCTCGCGCTCGCTCATGCGCACTTCGTTGCCGCCCATCTTCTTATCCAGCTCGTTCTTGAGGTTGCGGGTGCCTGTTTCCAAGCCCTCTTGGCCGGTTTTGAGCTCGCGCAGCAGGCCCATCAGCTCCTTCATGTCCTTCATCATCGCCTGCATCTCGGGCGACATCTCGCCCATGGCCTGCTGCATCGAGTCGAAGGCGGCCTTCATCTGGGCCTTGAGCTCCTCCATCAACGCCCGGGCCTTGGCCATGTCGCCCTTTTTGAGAGCGTCCATGATCTGCTTGCGCAGGTCGTCGATCATGTCCTTCTGATCCTTCATGGCCTCGTCGTTCATGAACTCCTGCATGCTCATGTCCATTTCCTTGGCGGCGGTGGCCATCATCTTCTGGAAATCCTTCATGAGCTCTTCCATGAGTTTGTCGAACATCTTCATCAGCTGGCTCTGGTCGACATTCTTGTCCTTGAGCAGGTCGGCCATTTCGTCGAGGCTGTTCTGGAGGTCGTTGTTCTGGCGCTCCAGTTCGAAGACGGCCCACATCTTGAGCTGCAGCAACAGGTCATAGGTCAGACCCTCGACGCCCAACTCCTCCGAGCGATGGGCGCTCTGCAGGTCCTTGTAGCCGATGCGGCCGGAGGCCTGTTGGAGCGCGCGGTAGAACAGGGTCAGCTCGGCGCGGGCGCGGGCCTGGGTCGAGACGCCGGCGCGGAACTCCTGGAGGAAGTTCTGGTCGAGGCGGCTGAGGTTGGGCGTGTCGCGAACTTTGGCGATCAGGCCGTTGGTCAGGGTCAGGCCGCGATAGAGGCCATGGGAGATGTGCTGACCCATCTCCTCGGCGGCGCCAGCATCGCTGCGGTTGAACTGCTCGGGCAGGTGGGTCTCGAGGTTGTCGCCAAGTACGCCGGCCATGGTGTCCAGCAACTCCTTGGCCTCCTTCATGAACTCCTGGTACTTCTTGTCGGGGCTCTCCAGCTCGTAGTGCAGCTGGCTGGAGCGACCGATACCGGGTCCCTTGACGGGGTTGTTGTCGGTGGCCTCGAAGCAGATCGAGAAGCTGTCGACATCGCCCATCTGGAAGTCGCTGAGGAACCACTGGCGCTTGAGAATGAAGTGGTCGCGAGTCGAGGGCGGGACCTCGAGGGCCAGGCGTTTCTCGCCGCCCTCCCAGGTGACCACGGCCTCCAGCTTGCGAATGCCAAAGTCGTCCTTGACCTCGAACTCGGCGATCAGCGGGTCCATGACGTCGATCGGGCCCTCGGGCGTATAGCTGCGCAGGGCGACCTCGGGCGGTTCGTCGGTCTTGACCTCGAACTTGAAGGTCGAGCTGCGGCCGACGCTGTGGCTGCCGTCCATGCGCACGCAAAAAGCGGTCGGCTCGACCATGACCTTGTCGTAGGTGGCAACGCGCTGGTTGTCGATCGTCAGGGGCACGGGCTTCTGTTCCTTGCCCTCGAACTCCAGGCTGATCTTTTGGGCGCCCTCGGGCAGGTTGACGAGCATGCGCACCTTGGCGCCGGGATAAATGTTATAGGTGCCGGGTTTGAGCGGCAGGGTGCGGCCTGGGATCTGGGTGTATTCGGGCTCGAAGATGGTGATCGAGCCACTGCCCAGGTCGAGATGGGTCTGGCCGAAGCTGAGGGTCGGCTTGCTGTACTTGGCGCTCAGGCGCTGGCCGTAGATGCCCCAGAAGGCGCCGGCCAAGACGAGGGCCAGGGCAGCACCGCGGCCGACGGGGTAGCGGGAGGGCGCGCCGTAGGTGACATCGTCGAGGCGCGCGCAGATCTGTTCCAGGTAGACCGCGCGGAACGGGCTGTCGGCGTGGTCGACGCGACCGGCGAGAAAGTCGAGTCCCGTGCGCAGGCGCAGCTGCAGCTGGGGATTGAGGTGCTCGAGCGTGCGCGCGACCCAGATCGGGTCCCGCTGGCGCAGCCAGGTGTGGACCAGGCTGGCGAGGAAGGCGCAGACGACCAGGCCGGGCACGAGGAACAGGCCCACCCAGGTCAGCGACATGGTGCGCACCAGCAGCACGGAGAGGCCGTAGACCAGCCAGTAGGCGCCGAGCACGAGGCATACGAGGGTCAGCCGGAAGCGCAGGATGTGGGCAAAGACCCGAAGGCCGGCCTTGTCGAGAAATGTTTGCAGCGGATGTCCCATGCCGTGACTCCTCATGCCAAGTGGCTGGAGCGGCGGATCGCCCATTCGACGGCTCCGATGAGCAGCAGAATCGGCAAGCACCAGATCCAGTTTCTGAGCTTCAAGCGCTGGGTCTGGGCGATGGTCTGATAGCGGACCTCGCCACGCTCCAGCTTATCGGCATCGAAGCTCTTGATGGAGGGGAAAAAGTGACCCTTCGAATCGTTGGCCAGGCGCTGTAGCGTCTCCGGCACCAGATCGAGGTTGCGCAATTCGTCTTGGGAGCCGCCCAAGAAGACCGTGTGCGGCCGGGCCAGGCTACGCCAGGCCGACTCGACGGGTTCCAGCTTGAAGTAGCCGGCGCGCTCGGCGGTGAACTGGACCCTAGCGGCGCCGTTGCCGTTGGTGGTGAAGGGCAGCGTGATCGCGGTGCTCTTGCCGTCCAGGGGCGTGATCGAGAGCGTGGCGTTGGTGTTGGCGGCGGGCGCGTAGTCGCGCTGGCGCAGCAGGATGTCGACGTCCATGGCCAGCGGGTTGGCGGTCGTCTTGGTGGGCGTGATGCGCACCTGGTCCAGCGCGGGGTCGGCGATCGCCCACTTGAAGGCCTGATCCCAGAAGTCGTAGTAGTTCTCGCCGGTCCCGCCGGCGGCGAGCGCCTGGCTGCGCCAGCGCCAGGAGGAGGCGGTGTCGAGGAACAGCGTGCGGCCGTTGCCGCGCTGGGCGGTGGCCAGCAGCGGCGCGCCGGCGCTGTCGCGCAGCAGGACCTCGGCGTCCTTTTGCACGGTCAGCCGGCTCATGGCGCCCTCGAAGGTCTGCTGTTTTTCGTCGAAGCGGCGCAGCAGCGGGTGCTGGCGGCCGGCGGGCGTCAGCACGGGCTGGAAGACGCGGTCCTCGTAGGGTTGATGCTGGGCGGGCGGCAGCATCGGCAGGATCTCGGCCAGGGGTGTCAGCGCCAAACTGGGTCCCGATGCCATGCGCGGTCCGCCGATGACGATCAGGCCGCCGCGGTGTTCGGTCACGAACTCGCGCAGTTTCTGGTAGAGGCGGCGGGCCTGGTAGCTGTCGCTGAAGTAGGTGCCGGAATCGAAGTCGTGGAAGACGACGACGTCGAAGCCGAACAGCTGGCGGTCGAAGATCTCCTCGGTCGGGAACGGCACGAGCGCCATTTCCTCGTTGGGGATCATGCGGTTGTCGACGCCCATCTGCAGATGGTCGCGGGTGCGCATGATGTAGAACGCGGTCAGGTCGATGAGGGGGTCGCGCTCGAACATGGCGCGCAGGCCCTGCAGGTCCCAGGTGATCGAACCGGCGATGTGCAGCACGCTGATCTTGTCGCGGCCGATGTCGACCAGGACCTGCTGCTCGTTGTTGGCGGTATTCTTTTCCAGGTGGTGGGGCGGCACTTTCAAGGTGTAGAGGTGTTCGCCCTGACTGTCAGGGTAGACTTCGAATTCGACCGTGCCAAAGCCCTGGGCATCGAGCACCAGGTCCTGGATCTTGACGACCTTGTCGCCCTCCATCAGTTGAACTTGGGTGGCGTGGTCGTCGAGGTTGCGGACCAGCACGGTGGCGCGGATACGCAGCGGCGCGCGCACGAACGAGAACGAGGGCGCCTCGATGCTGTGGATCGCGATTTCCGGCCCGCTGGAGAGGTCGCCGACGAGCAGTGTATTGATCGGTGGCGCGCCCAGGCGCTCCAGCCACTGACGGGTCTGCTCGGGGTCGAGCGTGCTGAAGCGGCCCAGATCGTGGCCGTCGGAGAGCAGCAGCACGCTCTCGTAGTCGTCCTTGTTGGTGAAGAACTGGGTCAGCGCGGTGTAGTAATCGGTCTTGTTGCCCGAGAGCCGCTCGGGTTTGGCCTCGAGGGTGAGCGCTTCGCCGGTGGTTTGGTCGAACTCGTAGAGGTCGACCTTGCCGTGTTTGTCGCCCAGTTGGCCGAGCACCTCGTAGGCGCGCTGGTAGCGGCTGACACCGCCCTCGCTCTCCTCGCCCATGCTGGCGCTGCGGTCGACGAAGACGGCGAGCTTGCGTTCCTTGGGCACGATCACGCGGTGCGTCCAGGTGGGGTGGTGCAGCAAGACCAGGCCGAAGGCCAGCAGCAGCAGGCGCAGGAAGGCGACGATCACGCGCACCTTGAGCGGTTGGAAACGGGTGGCGTGGACGGCGTAGAACAGCGCCGCCAGGGCGGCGACGAAGGCCGTCGCCTCCAGCCAGAGGGGTCCGAGCGCCTGGAATTCGATCATTGCCGGCGCCTCCGCTCGATGATCGGTGGGAAGGCCCGATCCTTCTTATAGTTGACGGTCAGTGCATAGTAGGTCAGGTTGATCGCCAGGCGGAAGCAGAGCTCGCGGCGGAAGCCGCCGCCCAGTTCCATGGGCCGGCTCCAGTTGCCCAGCTGATCGGCCTCCAGCGCGCCCAATAGGTCGTTGTGGCTGAACAGAGCAGGCGTGCGGTGGCCGAGGTTCCAGCCCTCCAGGTAGTCGCGCTTGTCGAGCAGGCCGCGGGCCTGTTTGAGCAGGTAGTAGCTCTGGAAGATGGCGTGGTCCTGGGGCAGGATCTGGGGGCCTTGCTGGTCGGGGAAGACGCGCTGCATGAAGCTGATGGCGGAGCTGTAGAAGGGGCCGTTGACCTGCTTGGCGGTGTCGTCGAACAACAGGATGCCGCCGGACTCGAGGACCAGCCGCAGGAGCGCGGCCTCCTCGGCGCTGGGCATGGGCAGGCGGTCCTTGCCGGAGATGATCAGGAACGGCGAACCGACCTGGGCGGCCTGGGCCAGGGTCGCGTCGCGGCCCTGGGCCTCGATGGGGATGTTGCAGCGGCGCGTGATCTCGAACGAGAGCCGCACCAGGGCGCGGCGGCGCTCGCCCCAGCCGTCGCCGACCCGCAGCAGGCAGTACTGGAAGCGCAGCGCGTCGGCAGAGGCGGGCAGGGCGCTGGCGGCGACGAGGCCGGCGCCGGTGAGCAGGAACGTGCGGCGATCCATCAGCGGGCCCCCCAACTCAAGGTAATGCGACCGGCAACGACGGTCTCGACCAGTAAGAGCAGGAACAGCAGCCACTGCACGGAGGGCGCCAGATCGGTGCGGTGGTAGCTGCGGAAGCCCAGCGAGGCCAGGGCACTGGCGGCGTCGGCGGCGTCGCCGTCCTGCTTGGCGAAGCCGGCGAAGTCCAGTTCGGCGGGGTCGAGCGTGACGCAGACGAAGTGGGTGCGGGCCTCGCCGAGCGTGGTGTAAACGCCGGGCTTGGGACCGTCGTGGTCGAGATTGGCGTAGACGGCGGGCGCGTACTTGAGGCTGAGCTTGTCACTGAGGTCGCGGGCCAGAACTTCGTCGACGGTCAGGCTGCTGTAATCGTTGTCGAGGTCGCGGCCGGCCAGCCAGGAACAGGCCTGGCGCACGAACGGGACGTAGCCGAACTCGATCGGGAAGTTGCTCCAGTCGGCGTCCATGCTCGAGGTCCAGACCATGATGCGACCGGCGGAAAGTTCGCGGGTTAACAGCAGCGGACCGCCGTCGGCCAGCACCAGCGGGATCTTGGCATCGCTGCGACCAGTCGACATCAGGCGTGTGGCGCGGATGCCAACCGAGGCCAGGTAACTGGTCCAGGTCAGTTCGTCGATCGGCTGAAAGAAGGGGTGGTCGAAGGCGCGGATCTCGACGGGTTGGGGCTCGCTGAAGTTCTTGACCTCCCACATTTCGAGGTCGAGGGTGCGGAAGAACTCGTTCCAGCGGTCGAAGTCCATGCGGTCGCCCATGCCGATGAACAGGCCCTTGCCGGCGGCCAGGGCCGCCTGCAACACGGCGGTGGGTGGCTGGTTGACGTTGAGCACGAAGATCACGTCGGCGCCGCTGGCGGCCTTGGTGTCGAGGCCGACCGGGGTGACGACGCGGAAGCTGTAGCCCAACTTCTCGCTCTCCTCGAAACCCAGCGCGTTCTTGAGAAAGAAGGACTCGCTCTTGATCGGTTCGGGATGGCTGTCGCCATCGACGATCAGCACGCGGGTCAAGCGGTTGGGGCGGGGCACGTAGATGAACTCGTTGTCCAGGTCGAAGTCGTCGCTAGGCAGGGTGACGTCGAGGCGACCGGGAATCTTCTCGGGCAGCGCGAAATAATGGGTCAAGGCCTGGTGGGCGCCGAGCTGCATGTCGTGGCCGATCGAGGGCATGTCGGTGCCGCCGGCCTCGAGATGGACCTCGCGAGCGGTGGAGGCGCTGTTGAAGACGGCGACCTCGACGGCGTCGCTGTCGCCCATGGACTGGCTGACGGAGGCGATGCCGACGTTGGCGAACTGGGGCAGGGCGTCGCGCAGGGAGTGGTAGATGACGTCAAGGCCCTCGGGTTTGGTCTCGGGCAGTTCGCGCCAGGCGGTTCTGCTGCCGTCGCTGAAGATGTGGACGACGGCGCCGTCCCAGCCCTGGCCGGCGACGAGGTCGAGGGCGGCGGCGTAGGCGCCGTCGAGGGTGCTGTGGGTGGTCGTCGGCTTGAGTTCGGCCAGCAGCGGACGCAGGGCGCCGGCGGTCGTCGCTTCGACCAGACGGCTGGGATTGGAGGCCAGGATCAGGCGCGTCGGGGCACCGCTGTTGCGGCTGCCGAGCAATTCGGCGATGCGGTCGCGGGCTTCGTCGAAGAAGCGGGCGTTGGCCGGGCCGGCCAGCATCGAGGCGGAGTCGTCCAGCAGCACGACCAGCGGATGGTTGTCGCCCACCGCCGCGGCGCCGAAGTTCTCTTCGATGTAGGGCTTGGCGAACAGGAAGGCGAGTAGGCTGATGATCGCCAGGCGGAACAGCATCAGCAGGATCTGTTCGACGTGGAGGCGGCGCTTGCGCTTCCTCTGGGCGCGCAGCAGGAAGTCGATGGCGGGGAAGCGGTAGACCTCGGCGCGCGGCTTGTGGCGCATGTGCAGGTAGAGCGGGATCGCCAGGGCCAGCAGGCCCAGCAGCGCGGCCGGTGCCAAAAAGGTGAAGTTGAACAGCGACATCGCGATCCTAGTACATCTTCCGAAGTTTCTTGGCCCGCATGGGGCCGTTGAGGCAGAGCGAGAGCACGCGACCTGGGTCGACATCGGTGCGCGCGGTCTGGAAGTCCACGCCGATCTTGAGCATCGAGCGGGTCAGGCGCTCCTGGTGTTCCTGCAGCGCTTCCATGTAGAGCGTGCGGATCGAGCGGCTGTCGGCGGTGATATTGCGCGTGTCCTCCATGCTCTCGAAGCGGTAAAAGCGGTTGAAGGGGAAGTCCAGCTCGTCGGGGTGGAGGACCTGGAAGACCATCAGGTCGTGGCCATGGCTCTTGAGGATCTTGACCTTGGCGAGCAACTGGTCGAGGTCGACGAGGAAGTCGGAGAACAGCACGACCAGGGAGCGCTGGTTGATGCGGTCCTGGGCGAAGGCCAGCAGGCTGAGGATGTCCTTGTCGCCTTCGGGCGAGCTGGCCTCGATCGATTCGAGCAGGCGCTGCAGGTAGCCGATCTGGCTGCGCGGCGGCAGGAACTGGACGTCGTCCTTGGCGTTGGTCGTGAGCGAGACCGCATCGGCCTGACGGATCAGGACGTAGGCCAGCGCCGAGGCCAGCAGGGAGGCGTATTGGAACTTGGAGGTCTGGCCGGAGCCCTGGTAGGCCATCGAGCCGGAGCCGTCGAGCAGCAGGTAGGTGCGCAGGTTGGTGGTGACCTCGAACTGCTTGACGTGGTAGTGGTCGGTGCGGGCCAGCAGGCGCCAGTCGATATAGCGCATCTCGTCGCCGGGGCTATAGGAGCGGTGCTGAGCGAACTCGATCGCGCCGCCGCGGAAGGGCGAGACGTGTTCGCCGACCTGGGTACCCTCGACGACGGTGCGGGCGCGCACCATCAGGTTCTTGATGCCGAGCAGTACGTTGGGGCTCAAAAATCTCGTGGAAGAACTCAAAAGGTACTCCGGCAAAGCCAATCCGAGCAAAAATCCCGGGACGTCCATTATGGACCGGACGGTCCGGGCCGGATGGAGATTTTAACAGAACCTGGACAAATTAGGTGGATTGCATGGGGTTGCGGGTACAGCGGGCCAGGTTGCCGCTGCTCCGTGATTGAGCAAACGAAAAAAGCACGGCACGGGTATGTGAAGAGCTGTAAAACTTTTCGCAAGCCGGCCTGGGTCGACCCAGCCGGGCTGGCTGTATGCTGCGAAACGGTTCGCGAAGCTGGTTGGCAAGGGAGCGGGGCTCACGCGAAGCCGCGACGCCGCGAAGAAGGGCGGCAAGTGGTCAAGCGAAAAACCAAGTGAATCGGCTCGCACAAGCACCGCCCTGGGTCAGTTTTGGACCCTCAGAAGCCTCTTGGGACTTAATTGACGATTGTCGTACAATAAATATGTAACGACGATGCGACAAGTTTGTGGCCGTCATTTCAGGAGCCGAGCTGCTCGTAAGTTCGCGCGCGTGCGAGGAGGACAGCATGGAAAAAGTAAGCGTTGCCGTTCCTCTGCTCCGTTGGGCTGCCGCCCGCGCCAGGTTGAAAGATTCCGAGCTGGAAAAGGAATTTCCCAAGTGGCGGAAGTGGCTTAAGGGTGAGGATTCCCCCACCTTGAGGCAGCTTGAGAAGCTCGCGATAAAGACCCATACGCCCATCGGCTATTTTTTTCTGCCCACCCCGCCCCAGATCGCATTGCCTTTGGCCGATTTCCGAACGATTCGAGATGGTGATCTGGCCCTACCCAGTGTCGGCCTTTTAGACACGATCTACCTCTGTCAACGACGGCAGGAGTGGTATCGCAGCTACGCTCAGGCTCAAGGTTTTCCCCCTCTTAATTTTGTGGGGCGGGCTAAGCTATCGGACCCACCCGAGCAGGTCGCCAAGGACATACGCAGCCATTTGGACCGCTACGGCGTCGGAAAACAGACAAGTGGCTATGAAGACCAACTGCGCAAGTTGATCGCTCAAACGGAAGAGCTGGGTGTGATGGTCATGGTCAACAGCATCGTCGGCAGTAATAGCCACCATCCGTTGGATGTGGGTGAGTTTCGTGGTTTTGCGCTTGCAGATACGCTGGCCCCGCTCATCTTCCTCAATGGGGCAGACAGCAAGGCTGCTCAAATGTTTACCTTGGGTCATGAGTTGGCTCACATCTGGCTGGGGGAAAGCGGTGTTTCCGATCCTCAGCCAAACCACGAGCCAAGCCAATCGATTGAACGCTGGTGCAACCAAGTGGCTGCCGAATTGTTGGTGCCAATGGAGACTTTAAATAAAGAAGTTCAGTCTATGGATGCGCTCGATCAGCTCTATGACCTGGTAAAATATTTTAAAGTGAGTTCCTTGGTCATACTGCGCCGTCTGTATGATGGTGACCATATCGACCAGGAAACATTTTGGCGTTGTTATCAGAATGAAGCTGACCGTTTCAAGAAGGTGCGGAAAAAGGGCGAGAAGGGACCTAGTCAGAAGATCCTGCTAAAGGTTCGTAACGGCAAACGCTTTGCGCGGGCGGTCCTGAGTAGCACGCTCGAAGGGCAGACGCTGTTTCTCGAAGCATTCCGTTTGCTAGGGGTGAGAAGTGTTGCCACGCTCAATCAGACGGCTCGTGAATTAGGAGTAAGTGTTTGACCTATCTGTTGGACGCGAATGTTTTCATCCAGGCTAAGAATATGCATTACGGCTTCGAATTCTGCCCAGGATTTTGGGATTGGTTGGATCAAAGCAACCGCTCTGGGCTAGTTTTCAGCGTTGATAAGGTTGCAGAGGAACTGGGCAAAGGTAATGATAGCTTAAAACCTTGGGTAACGGACCGGAAAGATTCTTTTTTCTTAAAATCAGATCACGGGGTCCTCAAGCAATTTCCAATCATCAGTGAATGGATTGTCAAAAAGGAATACGAGGACTTTGCCAGAATGGCGTTTTTGGCCACGGCGGACTTTTACTTGATTGCTCATGGTCTCGCCAGCCGCTTTACGGTAGTGACCCATGAAAGAGCAGCCAACTCGACGAAAAAGATAAAGATCCCCGATGTCTGTAAAGGCCTGGGCGTGAGTGTAATGGACCCCTTTGAAATGTTGAAAAGGGAGCAGGCTAGGTTTGTGCTGGCAAATCACGCCTAGTGCCAGACCTCGTTCGCTCACCAGACGCGTTCCCTGTGACCAAGGCAAGCCGGCGGGGGCGCCTGGTCGGGTTACCGCACTTTTCCTGGCTTCGCCAGGCATTCGCGTTCTCTGCGATTGGGCTTCGCTCGTCATGCGTGTTCCCTGCGGCGAGGGCAAGGTGGCTGGTGGTTACACGCTTTGCTTTTTGGGTCTGAGTAGCGGGTGGGTGGGGTGGTCCTGCTTGCGCCGGAGCAGTGGGTGGGGCGTAGGCTGCGGCGGTGGCTTGTGGGCGGGTCCTTGAGGGCGAAGGACCAGGCCCTCGATCTCGATGCGGGGCTGGTGTTCTGGGTCGGTGAGGCTCAGGTCGAACATGCGCGCACGGCCCTTGGCAGGTCGTTCGCCTGCAAGGACCTGGCCGACGGTGGTCGGCTCGCCGTGTAGGCGCAGCTCGCGAATCATGTAGGGCAGATAGGTCTCATCGCTGCCTTCGGCGGCGGCGCCGGTCAGCTGGAGCATGGTGTCCAGTAGGCGCGTCAGATGGCCAAAGCCGCGTGCGGTCTGGGCGGCATAGTCGGCGAGCCACAGGTTCCCATCCCGGCGAATCTGTTGAAGGGTACGAAAGCTGGGGCCGTAGTCGATGCCGCGTCCACGGAAATTCTGGTACAGTGCCGCCGCCTCGAGCACCTCGTCCTGCACAGGGATCGGCTCACGGCGCGCGGCCGCTGGCGCCTGGGCCAGGGCGACGCCGCTGGCATGTTGGCCCTGAGGGCTGCTCAGGTCGAACTGTTTGCTCTGGGGTTCATAAGTCATGGTCAATGGCACCTCGGCGGTGATTGGCAAGTGCCAGACGAGTTCGCCGACGCCGTAGAACTGAGAGCCGATCCCGCGCAGCGCGTCGCGGACGAGTTCGACGACCGCCGCGCCCGGCAGCAGCGCGCGACCGCCGATACGGTGCTCGCTGAGCCAGCTGGCGGCCGGGTCGAGGGTGACGGTCCAGCGCCAGTGCTGGCCCTGGCGCTCGGGCGCGCTCAAGGGGCCGCTGGCGACGGGGGCCGCTGGCACGGATGGCTCAAACCAGTGGCGCTTGCGGGCGAAGGGATAGGTCGGCAGCGGGCGACGGCGACCGGGACCCGTTGGCCATGACACACCGGCGCCGGCGACCCAGGCCGCGGCCAGGTCGGCGGGGCTTGCGGCCGCGGGCGCGGCCGGCGCGCTCTTGGCGGCCTGGCCC
>CAYRFM010000135.1:0-15153 GCA_964423555.1 uncultured Holophagae bacterium
CCGCTTTGATTTCACCCGCCGCCCGGCGCAAGATTGCATCTTGCGCTACAGCAGCGGTCCGAGCAGCTGTCGCACCAGCACGGAGAACCCCGGCCTGAGGCGGCGGATGTGCGCCAACCCCGTGTGTGCGGGGTTGGCGGCGCCGTCCTTAGACGGTCATGATTTCCGCTTCCTTGTCTTTGAGCAGCTTGTCGACGCTGCCAATCTCGGCATCGGTGATCTTCTGGATCTCGTCGATCGCCTTGTGCATTTCGTCCTGGCCAATTTCCTTCGACTTCTCTTTCTTCTTCAGGGCGTCGTTGAGGTCGCGGCGGATGTTGCGGATCGCCGTGCGCGCGTTCTCGGCCAGCTCCTTGGCCTGCTTGACGTAGTCCTTGCGCCGCTCTTCGTTCAGCGGCGGGATCACGATGCGGATCATATGACCGTCATTGTTGGGGGTAAAGCCCAGGTTGGCGGCTAGAATCGCCTTTTCGATTTCGCGCAATTGGCTGGAGTCGTAGGGCTGGATCGTGATCAGATTCGGCTCGGGATTGGCCATGCCCGCCAACTGGTTGATCGGCGTCGGCGACCCGTAGTAATCGACCCGCACGTTGTCGAAGATCGACAACGAGGCCCGACCGGTGCGAACCTTTGCCAGATCACCGGCATACTTTTTGACGGCTTGATTCATGCGCGCCTTGGCGTCTTTTGTTTCTTCCATTAGGTTTCCTCCACAAGCGTACCGATGGGCTCGCCCATCACGGCTTTCACGATGTTGCCGTCCACGGTCATGTTGAAGACCAGGATCGGCAAGCGATTGTCCATGCACAGGGTGATGGCCGTGATATCCATGACCATCAATCGCTCCCGCACCACGTGCATGTACGTGGTGGTGGGGATGAAGCGAGCCTCGGGGTTCTTGCTGGGGTCGGCGGTAAAGATGCCGTCGACCTTGGTGGCCTTCATGACGATATCCGCATTGACCTCGACCGCGCGCAGCGCGGCGGCGGTATCGGTGGTAAAGAAGGGATTACCGGTTCCAGCGCCGAAAATCACGATTCTGCCGGCGTCCAAATGTTGAAGCGCGCGGCGGCGGGTGTAGGCCTCGGCCACGACCCTCATGTCGATCGCGCTCATGACGCGCGTCTGCAGCCCCAGCTTCTCGAGGGCATCCTGCATGGCCAGGCTGTTGATCACGGTCGCCAGCATGCCCATATAGTCGCCGGTTGCGCGGTCCATACCGCGGGCCGCGGTAGAGATGCCGCGAAAGATGTTGCCACCGCCGACCACGAGCGCAATTTGCACGCCCAAACGATGGGCCTGGTGGATCTGGGCCGCCACCTGGCTGATGGTGTCGGGGTCGATGCCATGGCTCTGTGGCCCCATCAACGCCTCGCCCGATAGCTTGAGCAGGATTCGCCGGTACTTCAATCGTTGTTCTGTCACACTCACACTCCTAAAACTGCCTCCAATTTTATAGCTTGGCTGAGCGTTTTGTGCGACAAAAAAAATCTTCCGACGAACGAATTTCATCCGTCAGGCGCGCCCAGCCCCACCCAATCACCGGGCGCTGCGGGAGCTGGTCAATCATCGACGGTTTCATCCCAGAGGCGCGAGTCGTTTTGGTTCTGCTCCAGGCCCTCGAGGTGGAGCCGGGCAGCTTCGGCGGTGGCGTCGCGATGGCGCATCAAGGCCTTGTAGATCGAGAGCTCCTCGGGGAAGTCGACCCTGGCACGGGCCAGGACCGCGGTGCGGACGCGGACGGAAGCATCCTCGGCCATCTCCTTGAGACCTCCGCGCGGCATGTCGGGATGATCCACCAACATGACCCTCACCTCTTCCTCCGCGTCGTGGCTGAGACGCTCCATCACCGATGGGTGCAGGCGGCGATTCTGGCACAGGGCGAGGCGGATGTTGGTGCTGACTTCGTTCATCATTCGCTGCTGTATCTGCAGCGGCAAGGCGGGGTTCTTGGCCAGGCGCAGGCGCACGTCCTCGAAGTCCCGGGCCAGGCGCTGCATGACGAAGATCGGAATACTGGGATTGCCCGCCAGGGAGCGGCGCAGCTCGCGCACCTGCAGTTTGAGCATTTCGGCGGCGGTCGACTCGGACAGATTATTGTGGGCGGCGACGGCGATCTGGACCTTGAGGTTCTTGACCATCGACAACTTGGAAAGCGTCTCGGCGGAGGTCGAGCGATGCTTGGCGACCGCTAGGCGGATCGGATACTCCTTGGGCGAGTTAATCGACTCCCAGTAGGCGGCATTGTCCAGCAACTCCCCGGACGTGCGAGGGTCGGCACAAAGCCGCAACCAGGATTTCAACAATTCTTCGGGTCGTTCCATGAGTGTCCTTCTCGTCGGATGTGGTTTGGAGAGGGATAGTTGGACCACGCCGGTCAGGGCCTCGCGCTAGGCAGCCCATGCCGCGCATTGGCGTCGTTGGCCATTTCGATCAGGTCCATGATCGAGGTGGCGTTGAGGTAGTCTTTGAACATCTCGTTGTAATCGTTGTAGAGCTTGTCGAGAATACGGCCGATGACCGAGCCGATTGGACAAGTTTTTGAAGCATGGTGAGGTGTCAGCGCAAAAAAATTCATATCATCAATGGCCAAGCACAAATCCATCAAGGTGATGGACTCCGGTGGGCAGCCCAAGCGGATGCCGCCCTTGGCGCCCTTGAACGATTGAATATAACCGGCCTGGGTCAACTGACTGCAGAGCTGACGCAAACGGGAAGGGTTGACATTGGCGGACTTGGCGATATCGTCGATTTTCACCCGATCCCCTTCGTTCCAAGCCAGGTACATCATGATATGAGCCGCGGTTGACAACCGCGTCGATCGACTCATGGGGGCCTCCTCTGTGCTAAATGGTATCGGTGCAAACGAAAAAAGCTTAAGACCAAGACAAGATCAAGCATGACAAACATTTCTCTATAGTTTGAAAATGGAAAATCCGATGACGGAGAAAGATGAGTGCCCGCGTGAAAAGCGGCGCCATGGGTGGCCGCCGCAACCATCGCTTCGATCCGCCGGGTGCGAGGAGCGAGCTTGAGCGATCAGCATTTTTGGGAGTACCAGATCAGAGACGAAAACGGGCAGTGGCAGTTTCCGGCCGCTTCGGGCCAGCGCCCCCACCACTATGCCAGTCGCGAGGAAGCGCTGCGCATCCTGCGCATCATTCACCCAGGTGAACAGGCGCGGCTGGTGTGTTTCGAGGAAGTTCAGGTCCCGGGCAAGGGCGACTGAGGCGTCATCGTTTGCGGCTTTAGCGAGGCCGATCGGAGCGCCATCGAAAGCGCTTGTTTTGTCGCCAGATCTTGATTTATAGTGAGTTCCAACATCCACGCTTCCGTACCGCGTCAAGGAGTTGGCATATGACTTACGAATCAGGATTCCCCCTGCCGGGCTCACCTGAAGAAATTGACCTGTTTCACAAGATCCAACCCCGGCTCGAAGGCATTTATCGCCGTATCGCCTCCAGTCGCCAGGAGGCGCACACCACCATCGTCGTGCCCTCGCTTTCTCTGGACCGCGATGAATTAGCCAAAATCGAAGGTACGATGTACTACGAGGAACGCATGCTCTGCATGCTGATGCTGCTGCGCCGCCCGCGCACGCGCATCATTTTCATCTCCTCGACCCGCATCCATCCGATCATCACCCAATACTATCTGTCCTTCCTGACCGGGATCCCGCTCAACCACGCCATGCGGCGTTTGACCATGCTGGACACGGCCGATGCCTCGGCCAAGCCGCTGACCCAGAAAATTCTGGAGTCGCCCTGGCTGATGGACCGGATCCGCAAGGGCATCTGGGAGACGGATCGCGCGCACCTGGTGGTCTTCAACACCACCTCGCTGGAGCGCTCCCTGGCGGTGCGTCTGGGCATCCCGGTCTATGGCACGGATCCCGACCTGATGCATCTGGGCACCAAGAGCGGCTGCCGGCGCATTTTCAAGGAAGCCGGCATCAAGCTGCCGGACGGCTACGAGGACCTGGAAAATACCGAGGACATCGTCAACTCTCTCGACGGCCTCTGGGAAAACAATCCCAAGATCCTGCGCGCGGTGGTCAAACTCAACGACGGCTTCTCCGGCAAGGGCAATGCGCTCTTCGACTACCGCCCCATTGCCGAGCACCGCCTCGCGCCCCGCGCCGACCGCTTGCAGATCATTGAAAACCACCTGGAAAACCTCAAGTTCGAAGCCAAGGAGGAGACCTGGTCCTCGTTCAGCCGGCAGTTCCAGAAACTCCACGGCGTGGTCGAGACCTTTGTCGAAGGCGAGGTCAAGTACTCGCCCTCGGTCCAGGCGCGGGTCAATGCCATCCGCGTGCCCCAGGTCATCTCGACCCACGACCAGATTCTCGGTGGACCGACTGGCCAGATGTTCATGGGCTGCAGTTTCCCGGCCCGCAGCGATTACCGCCTCAAGCTCCAGGCGGATGGCCTCGAGGTCGCCAAGGTTCTGGCCGAAAAAGGCGTGCTGGGTCGCTTCGCCATCGACTTCATCCTCGTGCCCCGCGAGGGCGGCGGCTACGACCGCTACGCCATCGAAATCAACCTGCGCCGCGGCGGTACGACCCACCCGTTCGCCATGATGAAATACCTGATCCAAGGTGACTATGACGAGGAGCGCGGTATCTTTGTCTCCGACAAGGGCCAGGAGAAATATTACTACGCCACCGACAACCTACTCGATCCCAGCTACATCGGCATGGGGCCCGAGGACCTGATCGACGTCGCCGTGTTCAACGACTTGCACTTCCACAGCTACCTGCAGCGGGGCGTCGCCTACCACATGATCGGCGCGCTCTCCCAATGCGGCAAACTGGGGATCACCTGCATCGCCGATACCCGCGCGGAAACCGTCGAACTCCACCAGAAGACGATCGATCTGCTCAACAACGAGGCCCAATCGGAAGGCCGTCAGCGGCGCTTGGAGCACTATTACCGCATGCCCCAGAACCTGGCCGAGCGAGGTTTCTGAGCTATTGCGGGCTCCACAGTTTACCCTTGAATTGGTAGCCCTCGATCTCGATGCTGGTGATACCCTCATGGCGTGCCTGGGGGTAGCGGGCGCCGGCCTCGTTGCCGGGTGGGCGTCGCGTGCATTCCAGTACGATCTGATCCTCGTCGCCATCGGCGATTTCGGCCTCGATCAAGGCGACGATCTGGGCCATGGCCTGGCGGTCGCGGCTGGCACCGGTCACCAGCACCTTGCGTTCGCCGTCCCAGATCACGAGCGCCAACTGCATGGGTCCGTCGATGCCCAGGCTATCGACCAGATGGACCGAGACCGGCTGGCCGCGGACCACGACCTTTTGGGCCAGCAGCGGCTGCGCACCCAAGACCAAGATTCCAAAGAAAAGCAAGCGCGTCATGGCATCCTCCCACCCGTCGATCATACAAACGTCCGCGATCGAGATAAAGACGATTCTCGTTTTCGGTACGCGGTTGCCCATTTGGGGATCCCAGGGGTCCGTTTTCGGGAAAAATGCCTGGCACCGCTCTTGCTCTATGGCTGAGGCCAGGTTCCCAAGGGGACCTCAAACGAGGAGGACATGATGCTACTGATGTTATTGACCCTGATGCTGACCGAAGGACCCGACGGCACAGTTTTCGGCGAGACGGGCGTGTTCGAACCCTTGCGCCGCAGCGATGTGGCCATCGCCGCCAACGGCGAGGTCTACATCCTCAATTTCGAGGAGGCGGTGGTGCACCACTACGACACCACCGGCAAAAAGCTCGCTAAGATCGGGGGCCGCGGTGAAGGGCCCGGCGAGTTCAGTCACCCCAGCAAGCTCTTCGTCGACGAGAACCACCTTTACGTGCAAGACTTGGGCCGCGACATGATGCACTGTTTCGACCGCGCCGGCAAGTTTGTAAAAACCCAGACATTGCCTGGACAGGGCCTGGAATTGGCCTTAGTCAAGGGCGGCTGGATCCACGCCAACAGTCTGGGGATGAACGGCAGCGCGGCCCCGATCCAGGTGGTCTGGGTCGACGAGAACTTCCAAAACCCCAAAACGATCCTCAGTTTGGAGCGGGGGCCCGCGCGCGGCCTGCGGGTCGAGATCACCGACGCCAGCCAGCGCCCGGTCGCAAAATACAACCCGGTCGCCGATGGACCCAGCCTGGTCGGCAGCAGTGACGGCCGCACCGTCTGGGCTAAGGGCGGCGGCAGCGCGGTGGTCCACATCATTGACGCGGTCAAGCGCGAGGCCGTTGGCCAAATCAAACGGGACGACAAGGCCCTGCCGTTCAACCAGGAATACGGCCAGAAACAGTTCGACGAGATCGCCGCGGACCTCAAGCGACGCCATTCGCCGGTGGAGCTGCACGCCGACTTCCCCGCAAGCTTTCCCCTGGTCCGCGAGCTCAGCGAGGACGGCAACGGCCACCTGCTGTGGCGGCGCTGGACCGGTCGTCCCGACAAGGACGAAAGCTACGTGATGTACGACGCCGCTGGCAAGGAGCTGGCGCTGCCCAGTAAGGCGGAATACCTGCCCAGATTGATGGCGATCCGCGGAAAATTCGCCTGGTTGAGCGCTTGCCGCGAAGAGAATGACGCCTATCTGGTGCGGGTGCCCCTGGATCAGTTGGAGAAGGCCGCTGCCGCAAACCCTCTGGAAGGTGAAGTTAAGCCGCGCATGCTGATGCGTCGCGATTGACCCGCGGACGCCGGAGCGCGACAGGGGCGTCCCTTCAAGGTTTGAAGCGGCTGTCCTGGAGCTTGTTGTAGAGCGTTTTGGAAGTGAATCCCAGCGCTGCGGCGGCCTTTTCGCGATTGCCGCCAAAGCGCTGGAGTTGGGCTTGGATCAGCGCCCGTTCCAACTCCAGCTCGGCCCGAGCCAGATTCTCCTTGAGGGTCTGGTCGAGGTCGAGGCGGAAGCGTTGAACGATCCCGGCGCTGCCCAGATCAGCGGGAAAGTGCTCCGCGGTCAAGGGTTTGCCGGAAGCCAGGATCATGGCCCGCTCCAGCAGGTTCTCCAGCTCGCGGACATTGCCAGGCCAGGGATAGGCCAAGAGCAGGGCCTGGACCTCGTCGGTCATTTTGGCGTGGGGATAGGCACGCCTGGCCAGGAAGAAAGCCGCCAGAGCTGGAATGTCCTCGCGCCGCTGTCGCAGGGGCGGAACCTCGATGGGGAAGGCGGCCAGGCGGTAGTAGAGATCCTCGCGGAACCAACCCTCGCGCACACCGAGCTGCAGGTCGCGGTGGGTGGCGCAAACAAAGCGCACATCGGCGGCGCAGGCGCGATTGCCGCCAACCCGGTAGAACTGCTTGGTCTGGATCAGACGCAGTAGCTTGGGCTGTAGTTCGAGCGAGAGTTCGCCAATTTCGTCGAGGAACAGGGTGCCGCCGTGGGCGGCTTCGACCAAGCCGGTTTTCCGCGCGACCGCCCCGGTGAAGGCGCCGCGCTCGTGGCCGAACAGTTCGGACTCCATCAACTCGTGGGGGATCGAGGCACAGTTGATCGAGACCAGTTCGCCGGCCGCGCGCGGGCTCATGGCATGGATGCGCTGGGCGAACAGCTCCTTGCCAACACCCGACTCGCCCAGCAGCAGACAGTTCGCGTCGGAGGGCGCGACCTTGTCGGCCAAACGCAATGCCGCTTGCAAACAGGCGGCCTCGCCAATGATGACTGGCCCGTCCTGAGTGCGCTTGGCGAAGTCGCGGCGCCGTTCCAGCTCGCGGAACCCCAGCGCGCGGTCGATGACCAGACCCAGGTACTCGAGGTCGACGGGTTTCTCGAGAAAATCGAAGGCGCCCGACTTGATGGCCTCGACCGCCAACTTGATCTCGCCAAACGCGGTCATGAGAATGACCGGACAGTCGGGATCGCGCTCGCGCAAGCGGGCCAACAACGCCAGCCCGTTGGCGCCAGGCAGCATGTAGTCGGTCAGAACGACGGCAAACTGATGCCCCTCCAAGGCGACCAGGGCGCGTTCGACGCTCTCGCATTCGACCACCGTGTGATTGCGCGCCCGCAAGTAGCCGGCGTACACTTTGCGCAGACCCTCGCGGTCCTCCACCAACAGTATGCTGCCCATGGCACCTCCTCGCTCAGTTGCCGCAGGTCAGGGTTTCCTGCGGGAAAACGCAACTCACCCGCGTCGGCGGGCCAAAGGCGACGTCCAGGCGTCCGCCGTGCTCCAACATGATTTTGCGACATTGAAACAGGCCAAGTCCGGTTCCGCCCGCTTTGGTCGAAACGAACGGCGTGAACAGGCGTCCGCGGATTTCCAGAGGAAAGCCCGGACCCTCGTCCGTCACCGAGATCTCGATGGCCTGGCCGGTGGCTTGCGCCGCCACGGTCACCTGCGGTGGACCCGCTTCGCCACCCGATTGCAGGGCGTTCAGGATCAGGTTGTTGAGCACCGTCGTCAAGAGCGCGCGTTCGCCGCAGAGGCAGCGCTCCGGCGCGGCTTCGACCCGCACGGATGCCCCAAGCGGGTGACCGGCCCAATGGGCGGCAAGCTCCTCGAACAGCTCGCCGAGCGGCACCGGTGCGGGCGCCAGCGGCGTGCCCTTGCTGGTTTGCATGAACAGGCGCACGAAGCGCAGCAATTGATCGATCTCGTTCATCATCAGCCGGCTGTGTTCGGCGACGTCGCCATAGGCCAGCATTTGCACGTGTCCGCTGATCACGGCCAGCGCGTTTTTGACTTCATGGGTCACGCCCGAGGCCAACTCGCCCATCAGTTCTAGGTCGCGCTTGACCCGGACCTGCTCTTCTAGGCGCCGCAGCTGGGTGACGTCCGCGACCATCAACAGGTAGCGTGTCTCGGGTAGCTCGCACAGCGAGAGCTCGAGCATGGGCGCATCCATCGGCAGGCCGCGCTGGAAGGCGCGCGGACCGCGCCCACCTTCGGCCAGCAGCTGGTTGAAGACCAGGGACAGCGAGGGGCAGATCTGGCGCAGCTGCAGCCCTTCGGTTTCCTTCAATTCGAACCATCTGACGGCCTGTCGATTGACGAAGGCCACGCTGCCGGCGTGGTTGGCCACCAGCATCCCGATCGGCAGGTGGTCCATGATCGTCTGATGGACCTCTTCCAGCGAAGCAAAGGCGCGCTGAGCCTGGTTGCGACCGCGGGTCGCCTCCTGCTCGCGCAAGGTCTGCTCGCGCAGGGTTTCGTAGAGCAGATCGCGGCGTTCGTCGCCTTCACGGTTCGCGCGCAGGCGCTTCAGGCCCAGTTGCAACAGCCGCATCAACAACAGGAACAAGACCAGACCAAGCACGACCAGCGTGATCAAACCCACGTGAAAGCCCATCGTCATGGCTTTATCCCACCGAGCCCAGGGACCGGGTCATGGCTCAACCGTTGAGCAGGGGAACAAAATCGGAAATATCTTCGAACTCGCGGTAAACGGATGCGAAGCGCACGTAGGCGACCTTGTCGAGTTTGCGCAGGCCCTCCATGATGATCTCGCCGATTTCCTGGGTTTCGATCTCGCGCTCTGCCTTCTGGTAAAGGATGCCCAGCACGTCGTTGACCACTTCCTGGCAGGCAGCCATGCTGACAGGTCGCTTTTGACAAGAGGCCAGGATGCCTTTGAGCGCTTTTTGACGGTCGAACAATTCGCGCTTGCCGTCCTTCTTGACGACCATGAACTGGATCTCTTCGATCCGCTCATAACTGGTGAAGCGACGCCCACATTGCTGACATTCGCGGCGACGTCGGATCGACGTGCCCTCTTTGCCCTCTCGCGAGTCGACAACTTTGTCTTCCATACAGGCGCAGAAGGGACATTTCATAAGTGCTACCTCCCATGGTTCACAGGGTCGGCGCGCGAGCGGGACGATCCATGGAAATGGTTGGGTTAAAAAGGTTTGACTGGGATCCTGGCAGCGTTTGATGCCACCGTGCCGAGCCCGTCGAGCCCCATTTCGGGAATGCGCCAGGAGCGCTTCACGAAAAAAAAGCCGCTGTTCTATCATATCGCAGCATTAATTCCTTTAAAATAAGGAAGTTACTAACTCGCCCGAAAAGTCCACCGCTTTTTGGGGGCTGCGCGCGCTATTTATGAGGCATCGAGGATGGATCAATGAGTCGAAACTTGGTATTTCTGGCAGGGCCTAAAGCCACCCATTGGATCCGCGAAAGGGGCCTGGCGCCCGACGATGTCAAGTTGGTGCTGGGTGCGGCGGGTGGCCCCAAATGGCTGATGTTGGCCGAGCTCGACCGCTATCTGTTCGGCAACTGGCTTGCGCGCAGGCAAACGGCGCTGCACCTGTTGGGCGCCTCGATCGGCGCCTGGCGCCATGCGGTCTACTGCTCCCCCGACCCGATCGCCGCCCTCGACCAGTTCCTCGCGGCCTATCTGGACCAGCGCTACAGCAGTCGCCCTACCACCGAGGAGATTCAGGCGATCACCGAGAAAGTGCTGGCCCAGTGCCTGCCGCCTGAACGGAGGGCGGCACTGTTAGCCCATCCGACCTTCCGCCTCAACATCCTCACTGCCCGCACCCGCGGTCCGCTCAAGTCGGACCGCCGCCTGCCTCTGACGGCGGGCCTAGCGGCCGCGGGTCTGGCCAACCTGGTGGCGCGTCGGGGACTGGCGCTGTTCATGGAACGCGTCTTGTTCCATCATCCCGACGGCATGGGCCCGTGCTACGGTGAGGAACACCCCTTGGTGGTGCCGCTGACGCCCGAGAACCTGGGTCCGGCGCTGTTCGCCAGCGGCTCGATTCCGCTGGTCATGGGCGGTGTCCGCGACATCGCCGGTGCACCGCGGGGCATGTACCGCGACGGCGGCCTGATCGACTATCACTTCGACATCTCGCTCGATCCGAAGGAGGGCATCGCCCTGTTCCCGCATTTCTCCGAACGGCTGGTGCCGGGCTGGTTCGACAAGCACCTGAGCTGGCGCAAGCACCGTCCGGCCCATCTGGACCCGGTGCTGGTGATCGCGCCCTCGGCTGAATTCATCGCCCGGCTGCCCCATGGCCGCATCACCGACCGCGGCGACTTCGACCTCTACGCCGGCCGCAACGACAGTCGCATCACCTACTGGAACGCGGTCCTGGGCGAGACGGAACGGTTGCGCGACGAGCTGCAAATGGTGTTGGAGCGGGGCCTGCTGGCCGAGCGGCTGCAGCCGCTCTTGCCCCGCTGAGTGCACCGTCAGGCGGTCGGAGCGAGGCGGGCCAGATGGCGCAGCAGGGCGTCCTGCCAATGCGGTAGGCGCATGCCCGTCAGGGCGGCGAAGCGGCCGTTGTCGAGAATCGAATAGGTGGGACGGCGAACCTTGCTCTGGAAAGCGGCTGCCGTGGTCGGCTCCAGCCGCGCGGGCAGCTTGCAGGTCTCGAAAATGACGGCGGCAAATTCGTACCAGTTGGTCACGCCCTCGTTGGTCAGGTGGTAGATGCCGCGACCGCCGGCGTCTAACAGGGCGGCGATGCCGAGCGCCAGATCGTGGGTGTAGGTGGGCGTCACAAACTCGTCCTGGACGACGCTGACGACCTCGCGCGTGCGGCCCAGGTTGAGCATGGCGTTGATGAAGTTGCCGCCCTTGGCGCGGGTCGGCACCTCGCCGTAGAGACCGCAGCTGCGCACGACGGACCAGTCCTGGCTGTAGGCGGCGACGGCCTGTTCGCCGCCGAGCTTGCTGATCGCATAGATCGAGAGCGGTGCGACGGGGTCGCTCTCCACGTAGGGCGCGCGTTTGCTGCCGTCGAAGACGTAGTCGGTGCTGATCTGACAGAGGTGAATGCCAAGCTCGGCGCAGATTTGGGCCAGATTGCGAACGGCGATCACATTGATCTCGAAAGCTTGCTGCCAGGCGTCCTCGCAGTCGGGCACGCGGTGGAAGGCGGCGGTGTTGACGACGGCCTGGACGCCAGCGGCGCGGATGAAGGCGCGGCTGGCTTCGACATCGGCGATGTCGAAGTCGGCGTGGACAGCGGGCACGGCGCGGGGCAGCAAGCGCACGAGGTCGGAGCCGAGGGCGCCGTTGGCGCCGATCACGAGGGTGCGTTTCATGGGATCACTTTCCAGCCAGCGCCTTGGCCAGGTCGCGGGCAAAATAGGTCAGAATCATATCGGCGCCGGCGCGCTTGATGGCGATCGTGCTCTCGAGCATGGCGCGGTCGCGGTCCAGCCAGCCCTTCTCGGCGGCGGCCAAGATCATGCCGTACTCGCCGCTGACGTGATAGGCGGCCAGGGGCACGTGGATGTGCTGTTTGACTTTGTGAATGATGTCAAGATAGACCATGGCGGGCTTGACCATGACGACATCGGCGCCCTCGGCGATATCGGCCAGGACCTCGCGCACAGCCTCCTCGCTGTTGGCGGGATCCATCTGGTAGGTCTTCTTGTCGCCGCTCTTGGGCGCGGAATCCAAGGCGCCGCGGAACGGCCCGTAAAAACAGGAAGCGTACTTGGCCGAGTAGCTCATGATGGCGACCTGGTCGAAGCCGGCCCCGTCAAGCGCGTCGCGAATGGCGCCAACCCTGCCATCCATCATGTCGGAGGGCGTGACCATGTCGACGCCGGCCTGGGCGTGGGAGACGGCCATCTTGCACAAAACCTCGACGGTGGGGTCGTTGACGATTTCGTCGCCGATGACGATGCCGTCGTGGCCGGTGGTGGTATAGGGGTCGAGCGCGATATCGGTCTGGACGTAGATCGAGGGCACCTCGCGCTTGAGCAGGCGCAGGGCGCGTTGGATCAGGCCGTTCTCGGCATAGGCGCCGGTCCCGGTCAGATCCTTGTGCTCGCAATAGCCAAACAGATTGACGGCGGGAATGCCCAGGTCGACGAGCTCGCGGCACATTTCGACCAGCTGGTCGGGCGAGAGATGGTAGTTGCCGGGCATGGTCGAGATCTCGCGCTTGATGCCACTGCCCTCGACGACGAACATCGGGTAGATCAGGTCGCCCGGCGCGAGTTGGGTCTCGCGGACCAGGTCGCGAATGGCGGGCGTGCGCCGGGTACGGCGGTAGCGATGGGTCAGTTTCACGGCTCTCCCTCCTGCGGAAAACAACGGCTGCTGCGGCCGCCGGTTATTTTAGCCCAGGAAGGCGGGAAGGTGTCGCACGAATAGACCTACCCGCAAGGCCAAAGGGTGCGGACCCACAAGATGCATAACCTGATCCTAGACTGAGCTATAATAGGCCAGAGGCGCGCTATTGGAGGCCAAAATGCTCAAGAGCGAATCCGTTGACGAGCTTCAAAAATTTTTCCAAGCCCTGGAAGATCGTCCGCTAGAGCCTGACGACCCGAAGTACGTGGCAGAGTTGCACCAGTCGCCTACGATGCGACTCGATCATGTCGAAGATTACCTGCTTCGCTTAAAATGGGGTGACGGCACCTCGGCTTCGATGATCTCAGGACAAAGGGGAGCAGGAAAAAGCACCGAGTTGCGCAGGATGCAGAAACGCTTGGTAGAGGCTGGCCATACTGTGTTCCTGATCGACCTGAGCCATTATCTCAACCCAAACCAACCTACCCGCCATCAACTCCGTCTTTGGCTGGTCGACCTGGAGTCTAGCCAACGCTCATGTCTACCATCAGAGCGGTGGACGGGATGAACACGGCCTGGCTGTGATGCGGGGGCTGATTTCCAAGCGCTACGCTAGGTGGCCAGAGATTTTCCACCAGGAAGATCTCGATGATTGCATTGCCGCCACGGGTGGTGATTTACGAGACTTATTTCGGATGCTTAAGCAAATACTGCCGGCGGCCTCGAGACTTGACAAACTTCCCGTGCCTAAGGACTTGATCGCCGAGGTTGAGGCCCAGATGCGCAGAGAAATGCTCCCCCTGGCTCACGATGACCTCAAATGGCTACAAAAAATCCACGCAACCAAAGATTGCCAGCTAGAGCAGCTCTCCGATTTGGACCGGCTTGCTCAGTTCTTCGACGGCAACCGCGTGCAATGTTACCGCAATGGACAGGATTGGTATGATGTCCACCCACTGCTTCGTGCAGTCATCATACGGAAATCTGAAACACAGGACTCCGCGAGCCCATGATCAACCCGTATGAAACTCAAGGTCTGACTGCCGAGTTCGAGAGGCTTCATCGCTATCTCGAATTCAACAAAGGCTTTGGTTTGGTCTTCGCATTTGTCGACCCATCCGACGCGGCGGATCAATTGTGTCTCGAGGTGAAAAATAGGGCGAAAGGATGGACACTTTATCCCGACCCAAATGAATTGACGGATTTGTTCTATCAACTCTCGGAGGCGCCGCCCATCGAGCTTCACTACATCCTAGTCTTTGCAAATCGCAAAGACACCGGATCAGAAGGCCATTTCTACAATTTGATGGGTCGACTCAATGAACGGCGCGATCTCTTGCGTGCCCGGATCCAAGCAACCTTAATTCTCGCACTTCCTTTCGACACAGCAAATTTGGTAAGAGAGTTAGCCCCAGACCTCTGGAGTGTCAGAGATCTCGCCCTATACCTGAGTCCTGAGAAACAGAGCGGAAGCAATTGGCCTGATGAAGGGCTCACTTTGCTGCGCCATCGCAAGCTTTCTCCCTACCCCAAAAGCCAACAATCCTTGAGCGTTCCTTTCGGCTTTCGAGACAGGTTACTCATCGTATACCATTCCAATGACAGAACATGGGCGGACTTGCTACGCGACCACTTGAAGAGATGGGGACTTGATCAGGAGTTTTCATTGTGGTGCTGTGATCGGCAGGCCTCACTGGAAGAAGTAAACGCGGTTGCTGTACTCTTCTTGCTCAGTGATGACGTATTGCGGTCATTAGCCAAGGAATTTTCAGCCCTGAAGAAGATGGGAACATCGGGCCGCTCGCTTGGCTGGATTTTGTTGCGTTCTTGCCCTTGGGAACTAACGCCCTTTATTGATGAGGAACCCATTGGTGGCTTGATGCCCATGGTCGTTTTGACCGTCCCGGAGAGAAGGGCGGTTATGGAGAAACTAAAGCATCGGCTGAAAGAGAAACTGAGTTCTCCCCAAATTGCCAACCTAAAAGTTCCAGTGGCAATGGGGGTAGGAAAAGCGCTTACCAGGTTGAGCCAGGCAACTGACCCAGATGTTGGCTCCTGGCGAGCTAATCTCGCCTCGCTTCTGAACGCCTCGAACCGGCTGGGAGAAGCAGAACCCCTCACTCGGCGGGCACTTGTTATCAGTGAAATACGTGTCCCTCCGGTGAAGGTCTTGAGCTGAGAAAAACTTCTGGACATTTGCAC
>CAYRFM010000136.1:0-14838 GCA_964423555.1 uncultured Holophagae bacterium
GCTCGAGCTTCCATGCAATCGGTCTATGAACATCTGGACATTGACGAGTCCCTGACCGTCGCCCCGGGAGCCTTGACATTGGGAGATGGCTGAAGTACCTTCCCAATTGATTCAGTACGGAGGTTCACGATGACCCAGCAAGCACCCAATCTCGCCCACACCTACCTGCACGTCGACAACGACGAGCGCACCACGGAGCTGGCCAGCGGCGAAAATTTCTGGGCCGACCTGGCTCAGGGCCTTTACCCGCAGTTGGAGCACGGCAGATTGATGGCGACCTTCGATTTCGGCAAAGACTGGAACATGTGGGAGCGCCACCCAGCTGGCGAGGAAGTGGTCGTGCTGATGTCGGGCGCCGTGCGGTTCCTGCTAGAGGAAGCCGAAGGCATTCGCGAGCTCCAGCTGACCCAGCCCGGCGATTTTGCCCTGGTCCCGCCAGGGATTTGGCATACCGCGCGCACAGAGGTGCCGACCCGCATGCTGTTCCTGACGCCAGGCGCCGGCACGGAACACCGGCCCATGGACAGCCAGGGCAACCCATGAGCTGGAGCGGTGGCCAGTACAGCCTGATCCGAGCCCTGCTGGCGATCGCGCTGCTGGCCCACTTCGGCCAGGAGCTGGCTCCGGACCAGCTTTCGCTGCTCACCCTGCAACTGCAGTCGGCGATCGGGCCCGCCGCCCTGTTGGTGACGCGCGGACTTGGTCTTGGCCTGGCCCTCGCGCTCCTGATCGGTCGCATGGACCGTGTGGCGGCGTTTGCCTGCTTTTTCCTACTGCCCATTCCCCTGGCCCCGGCGGTGCTCCATCCCATCCTGCACCCCTTGTCCCTGTTGGTGCTGGTCCATGCCCTGACGCCCGCCGCACCCTTTGGCAGTCTCGCGGCCGCCGGTCGACCCGATCCGGCCGGCGATTGGCAGTTCCCTCGCTACCTCCACCACCTGCTCTGGGTTTACTTGGGCGCCACGGCGGTCACCAGTTTCCTGATCTGCGCAACCTCCGCGCGACCCTTCGCCCAGTTGCTCCTGACCGGACTTCAGGCCCTGGCCTGCCTGTTGGCCTTGCATGGGCGGCTCCGCGCCTTGGGCTTCCTGATCCTGGCCGGCTCCATGCCGTTCCTCGACGCCATGGGGCAACCGGCCACCGCCATTTTTCTGGTTTTGACCCTGATGGCCTTTGATCCCGCCTGGCTGCCCCCTCAGGCCGGCGCCGCCCCAGAGCTGATCTTCTACGACGGTCAATGTGGGCTGTGCCATCGCGCCTGTCGCTTCGTCATGGCCGAGGACCTGAACGGTGCCCTGTTTGCCTTCGCACCCCTCGGGGGCGAGAGCTTCACTGCCAGCCTGAGCCCCGATCAACGCAAGGGACTGCCAGACAGCATCGTGCTCTTGACCGCCGAGGGTCGACTGCTGACGCGCAGCAGTGCCTTGATTCACATCGGTCTCCGCTTGGGCGGGCTTTGGCGCCCACTGGCCTTTAGCGCTCGCTTGCTGCCGACGTCCTTGCGCGACGCAGTCTATCGCGCAGTCGCCGCTGTGCGCCACCGCCTCTTCGCCAAACCCAAGGACAGCTGCCCACTCGCGCCCCCGCGCTTGCGCACTCGCTTTCGCGCCTGAGCCGCGCATCGGCCAGGCCTTTTTGGCCGATGCCTGGTGTGGCTGTGCTAAACTTGCGGACTGCACCGCGCAAGCGGCTGCCCCAATTGAGACCAGGACGCCCTGAACCATGGCGAAGCCGCCCAGTTCCCCCCAGGAAAGCACCGAACCGATCCAACTCAAAGCACCCTGGCGCCTCCCCTGGTGGAGCCGATTGGACGCCTATCTCTTCGCCGAGATTCACTATCCGTTTTTCCTGGCGATGTTGGTCTACAACGGCATTTTCCTGATCCAGATCCTCAGCGAGGTCTCGCAGATCGGCAGCGGGCAATTTACGATTCCCTCGCGCCTGTTCCTGCTCGTGTTCCTCAGCCGTATCCCCGATATCCTGCCGCTGACATCCGCGCTCTCGTTCCTCTCCGGCACCCTCTTCGCGATGCGGCGCATGAGCGGCGACAGCGAGATCATTGCGCCGCAGTCCCTGGGCGTCAGCTTCTGGAGGGTCAACCGCGCAATTTTCCTCTACGGCTTTTTGCTGGCGCTGGTCAACAGCTGCGTCATCAACTTCATGGGCCCCTACCTGACCCGCAAGGCCAAGGTCGAGTACCAGCACTTCATCGAATTCGAGGCCTTCCCCAACATCAATGAAGGCATCAACCAGCTCAGCAACAATGCCGTCATGTACGTCGACCGGGTCGAAGAGGGCATGCTGGCCGGGATGATGATCCTCAACCGCAAGGACGCGGAGGAGGAGATCTACCTGGCGCGCAGAGCCTCGCTTTACACCAACCGCGAGGTTCATTTGGTCGACTGGACCATGTGCACCCTGCCGCGCACGTGGGATTCCACCAATGACATCCGCTTTCTCGACGGCAAGACCCTAGCCCGCCAGATTCCGGTGCCGACCAACTTCGGCAAGGAGTATCATCCCGGCGAGCGCAGCGAGTTGGACACCCTGCAAATGTGGTCGGAAATCAAGGCACTGGGCGACAGGGTCCCACCCGAGCGCCTCTACGCGCTCTACCAGCGCCTGTTTTCGCCGCTGATCTTTCTGATCCTCGCCATGTTCGCCGTACCGCTGGCCGCGCGCCACCACCGCCAGAGCACGGGCTCGGGCGTCGGTTGGAGCTTGCTCTTTATCCTCATTCACTTCATGCTCACCAAGGTTTCCGGCGATCTGGCCGAGGAGCGGCGTCTCAGCCCCGAACAGGGCGTGGCCCTGCCACTCTCGGTCCTGTTCGCCATCGGCTTCGTGCTCCAGGTCGGCAAGAACCTGTGGTGGAGCCAATACATCCGCAAGAACCAGGGCCGCATCGGCTACGCTCTGGAACGCGCCGCCCGCTTTGTCGGTCGGGGGCTTGCAGGCCTGTGGCGCATGATCACGCCCGCGCGCAATACCGCCAGCCGCAGCGCCGCGCAGACGTTTGTGTTCCCCAGCAAGCTGGACATGTACACCATCAAGTCGTTCTTTTCGATCCTGATCATGGTTCAGCTCTCATTCCTGTTGTTGTTCGTTTTGCTGGAGTACGTCCAGCTCAGCGACTCGATTCGCACCAACCACATCAGCGGTGAATTGGTCGTGACCTTCTTCCTCAACAAGCTGCCCAACATGGTCGACGAGACTCTGTTCATCAGCCTGTTGATCGCGATTCTGCTGCTGTTCACCTTCATGAGCAAGAACCAGGAGATCGTGGCCATCCGCGCCGGCGGCGGCAGCATGCAGCGGCTCTGCCTGCCGCTGGTGTTCTGCGGTTTATTGGTCTCAGGCGGCGCCTTCTATCTGGAAAACATGTTCCTGCCCAACACCAACCGCACCGCCCAGATCCTGCGCAACAAGATCCGCAACAAATCGGAGACGATGTTCACCCGCGATGTCTGGATGCGCACGAAGGAAGGCGTGATCCTCAACTACACCCACTACGACGACCTCAAGAGCCGCCTGGTCGACGTGACCCGTTACCGCATCGAGGGCGATCCAGTGCAGCGGATCGAGCGCACCTCTTGGCCGATCCTCGAGGCCCGCGGCGGCCAGCTCTGGAAGGTGGAAGTCCCTACCAAGGCCTGGCGCTTCCACTTCAACGGCCGCCTGGTCGAAAAGGTCGAACGCCTGGACATACCCAAGGACACCATGGTCGACCTGGGCTTCGACCTCGCCGAACTGCGCCACCACAAGCGCAAGGCAGCGGAGTTCAGCATCCACCAGCTACGCGACTACCTCAACTACCTCAAGAGCCTTGGCTACGTGGAGGGCCACTACCGCACCGAGCTCTACATCAAGTACGCCAAGCCCCTGATACCGCTGTTCATGATGCTGCTGGCCATGCCGCTGGGGATCCAGGTCGGCCGCCGCGGCACCTTCTACGGCGTGGCGATCGGCTTTGGCGCCGGGCTATCGTTCCTCGGTTTCTTCGAACTTTGCAAGGAACTGGGCTCGTCGGGCACGCTCAACCCACTCGTCGCCGGCTGGTCAGTCGTCGTCGTCTACGGCTTCGTGGCGCTTTACCGCTTCATCAATCTCGAGTGAGCTCCCAACCGCGATGGGGCATCACGGCTCTGTCGGGAACTAGCCCGAGGGTAGGGCTCCCCGCGACTAAGGCAAAGCGGCGGGGGCGCCTAGTACGACTTTGTCAGGTTGATGGGCCAAGCGCTCAGGCATCCAGCCTCGTCATAGTTGCGGGGAACGCGTATGGTCCGCGGAGCCGGGAAAAGTGAGGTAAAGCGCCAGCTTTGCCTTAGTCGCTGGGAACGCGTATCGTCCGCGGAGCCAGCGGAGAGCCATTGCACGGCCAACCTGACAAAGTCGTACTAGTCGCTTTACCTCACTTTGGGCTTCGCGTTTTCCGTTCGGGTTCCCCGCGACCGCGGATGACGGATTTGTGCAGCAGGGTGCTGCACAATTACCCTGGTTCCAGGCCGGCGCCTTCAAGCCGGAGCACCTGGGCCAGCTCGGCTTCTACCTGACCGCCATCGACCGCGACATGAAGAGCGCGCACGACAACCCCACGATTGGGCTCTTGCTCTGCAAGACCAAGAACAAGGTGGTGGCCGAATACGCCCTGGGCGACAAGACGCAGCCAATGGGCATCGCCGAATATCGCCTGGCGCAAGCCTTGCCTGCCGAGCTGCAAACCAGCCTGCCCACGATTGAAGAAATCGAGCGGGCCCTCATGACAATATGGTTGAAGTTCGTGGCGCACTACCGCTTCATCGACCTGGAATAAGCGAGCTCACTTAGCGAAAATATCCTCTGCCCGTCCAGCAACGAGCAAGTTTTTACCCCAACCCAGCACCGTGTCTGTGTCCGCAGCATCTACTTTCGCCGCATTCTCAGCGGGCAGGTCACCAAACCGGGATTGATAGAGGGCCACAAACAATTTCTTTGCCCCTTGGCTCTCTCCTGCGCGCTGCGCTTCGTCCCAAGCCTGAACCCTAGGAGGACCAAATGTCCCAACTTCGAATCGCATGTTCACCTCCTGCTGTTCCCAATTCTGGACCTCAGCCACAGGGATGTCAAGTTCTGGCGGCAAGGTCATGACGATATCGATGAAGTTCAATAGTGTCACAATTTCACCGCGATTGCGGCCGACGCGAAAGGCAAGCCGGAAAAGTTCGCGCTTCCAGCGCGCTCTTTGGTGGGGACTGCGCCGCGTTCTTGCGGAGTGCAGATGAGCAGCGACAACCAAGAGAAACGGGTTACAACCCGAGGCCAGTTTCTTGAGGTTGGGCTCCAGGTCAATTAACTTGACCACATTGAAGCGGTAATCGAGCGATGTGCCAAAGCAGCTGCGCTGGTAACCTTCCGGGCGCCAGTCACTCAGGTCCGTGAGAATCGCTAGCTGACAGATACCGTGCTTATCCCCCATTCGGTGGTCCAGCTCGAGGTAATAACCCAGCATGCGCTTGTTGAAATGCGGCTGGGGTCGGTCCTGAACCTCGTTGTGAAGCATCACCAGAAAGTCGGAACCATCGAGCAAGTGAAGACGGACCAGTTTATCCAGGAAATGTCGACGGCGCTGGCGAAAAGCGCTGGGCTTGGGAAGCTCCGAATCGCAAAACACAGGCGCCGCCTGCCAGTCGACTTTCGCCCACAGGTCCGGCAGAAACAACTCGAGCATGGGCGAAAGAAAATGCTCGATAACGTACTTCCAGGCGCCATCATAATGGGTCACCAATCTTGCCATAGAGCCCTCCTGGCGGACGGCAGCCGCCTGAATAGGATGCAGAACTGAGCATGCCAAAATTATCCACGAATACTTTTCATCGTCAACCAGGGAAGGCGCGAGGGAGCTGTCAGCGCCTCCGTCGGGCCAGGACGTAAGGGTTGTGAAAAAAAGCACGAACTCGGGGAATGTATTTCTCCATAATTTCGCCTTAAGCATCTGAAGGCGAGTCGGTACGTGATTCTTCTCCTGAGCTCGCCGAATTGGGATACAATCTGGTCAACTAATCGACCTGGAGGCCCCCATGGACGAGCTCATCGATGCCGCGCTTGCGATGACCACGTTGCCCTTGACGATCCTCATGGGCGTCGTCGCCCTTTATTGGCTCTCGGTGCTCCTGGGAATCTTCGATCTGCACCTGTTCGACGGCGATGTTGACCTCGACCTCGACAGCACAGGCTTTTTTGGCCACCATTTCGGCTTTGGCGACGCGCCCTTCATGCTGGGCTTCAGTCTGGTCGTCTTCTTCTCCTGGGGCATCGCCGTACCGGTCGAACATCTGATCCATCCGCAGGGCGGCATTGCCTGGGCTGGCCTAGCTGGCATTGTCCTGACCGGCTACGTGCTGGCCAAATTCGCGGCCGTTCCTCTGGGCCGCATCTTCACGCATTTCAACAAGGAGCACGGTGCCGTCGACGCGGTCGAAGGCCAAGTCTGCACCCTGCTCTATGACACCAACAACCAGGTCACCTCGCAGGGCCGCATTGTCACCAAGAGCTCGCCCGTCGAGATCAACGTGCGGGCGAGAGCGGGCCAGCAGCTGCCCCAAGGCAGTCGCGTGCTGGTCATTGAAAAGGCCGAAACGGGCAACTACTATTACGTGGAAACCATCGAAGAATTGGAGCGTTGAACATGGGTTTTTTCGAAGCATTTAGCGGTGTTGTCATCGCCATCGTCGTCCTTGGTCTGCTGGCGATTTTCACCCTGGCCATCAGGCTCTATCGGCGCGTACCCCAGGGCATGGCCCTGATCCGCAACAGTCCCGGCGGCGCCCACGTCTCCTTTCACGGCGCCCTAGTCCTGCCCTTCATCCACAAGGCCGAGATCATGGACATCACCGTCAAACGCATCGAGATCGCCCGTGCCGGCTCCGACGGCCTGATCTGTAAGGACAACCTCCGCGCCGACATCAAGGTCGCCTTCTTCGTGCGGGTCAACAAGACCGCCGACGACGTGCGCAGCGTCGCCGATATCCTCGGCGTCGACCGTGCCTCCGACCAGAACGCCCTGATCGGCCACTTCGACGCCAAGTTCTCCGAGGCCCTCAAGACCGTCGGCAAGCGCTTCAACTTCGTCGAGCTCTACGAGGCACGCGACCACTTCAAGCGCGAGGTCACCGGCGTCATCGGCGAGGATCTGGACGGCTATCGCCTGATCGACTGCGCCATCGACTACCTGGAGCAGACCGAAATCACCAACCTCAATCCGGACAATATCCTCGACGCCGAGGGCATCAAAAAGATCACCGAGCTGACCTCGACCCAAAAGATCCTCGCCAACCAAATCGACCGCGACCGCGAGAAGACGATCAAGCGTCAGAACGTCGAGGCCGAGGAAGCCGTGCTGGAGTTGGACCGCCAACTGACCGAGAAGCAGGAGCGTCAGAAGCGCGAGGTCGCCGCCGTCAAGGCCCGTGAGGCCGCCGAGGCCCACAAGATCCAGCAGGAAGAGCGCCTCAAGGCCGAGGGCGCCCGCATCCGCACCGAGGAAGAGCTGTCGGTGGCCGAGCAGAACAAGCAGCGCCAGGTGATTGTCGCCGAGAAGAACAAGCAGCGCACCGAGGCGATCGAGAACGAGCGCATCATCAAGGACCAGCAGCTCGAACAGACCGAGCGCGAGCGGGTCGTCGATCTGGCCCGCATCGAAAAAGAGCGCGCCATCGAGTCCGAGCGCAAGAACATCCAGGACGTCATTCGCGAGAGGGTGGCCGTCGAGAAGACCGTCGTCGAGGAAGAAGAGAAGATCAAGGACACACGCGCCGTCGCCGAAGCCGAGCGCACCAAGAAGGTCACCGTCGTCGCCGCCGAGCGTGACGCGGAAGAGTCCCGCGTCAAGCTCGTCGTCAAGGCCCGTGCGGAAAAAGAGTCCGCCGAACAGCTGGCCCTCCAGAAAGTGATCGAGGCCGAAGCCGACCAGAAGGCCGCCGACAAGAGCGCCGAGGCCCGCAAGTTGCTGGCCGAGGCCGCCGCCGCCGAAGCCGCCGCGACGGGCCTGGCCGAGGTCAAGGTCGCCGCCGCCCGCGCCGAGGCCAAGGAACGCGAGGGTAGCGCGCAGGCCTTCGTGATCGAGAAAGTCGCCCTTGCCCAGGCCCAGGCCGCCGCCGCCAAGGCCGGCGCGCTGCGCACCGAGGGTGCCGCCGAGGCCGAGGTCATCGAGAAGAAAGCGCTCGCCGCCGCCAAGGCCGAGCAGGCCCAAGGCGCCGCCGAGGCCGAGGTCATCGAGAAGAAGGCGCTCGCCGCCGCCAAGGCCGAGCAGGCCCAAGGCTCCGCCGAGGCCGAGGTCATCGAGAAGAAAGCGCTCGCCGCCGCCAAGGCCGATGAGGCCCAGGGCAGTGCCGCCGCCGTCGTCATCGAGAAGAAGGCCCAGGCCGAGGCCAAAGGCATCGAGCTCAAGGCCGGCGCCCGCCGCACCGAAGGCGGTCTCGAGGCCGAAGTCCTCGAACAGAAAGCCCTCGCCCAGGCCCGCGCCGAGGAAGCCGCCGCCGCCGCCCTCGAGAAGACCGGCAGCGCCGAAGCCAACAACCTGCTCAAGAAGTTCCAAGCCGACGCCCAGGGCATCCGCGACAAGGCCGAGGCCATGAAGCTGTTCGACCCCTCCGGCCGTGCCCACGAGGAGTTCAAGCTGGTCACCGAACGGGACCGCCAACTGGCCCTGGCCCAGATCGAGATGCAGAAGAGCATCGCCGCCGCCCAGGCCGAGGTTCTCTCCGCCGGCCTGCAATCGGCCAAGATCGAGATCATCGGCGGCGAGTCGATGTTCCTCGACAAGCTGCTCGGCTCCGTCACCCAGGCCAAGTCCGTCGACCACCTCGTCGGTGGCTCGAAGGTCCTCAACGACGTCAAGAACACCTTCTTCAACGGCGACCCCGCCTACTTCAAAAGCCAGCTCCACACCTTCATCGACCAGTTCGGTCTGGACAGCGAGGACATCAAGAACCTCAGCATCTCGGCCGCGATCCACAAGATGATGAATGCCACCGCCGACGACCGCGCCCGCGGCGTGCTCTCCTCGATCCTCGGTTGGGCCGAGAAACTGGGGCTGGACGCCACCAAACTCGACGACTTCCGCAAGTGACCGCCCGCGCGGGTGAGTGCCGCTCACCCGCGCCGCGTCCCACGATCCTAACTGCGAGGGTGTCAGCATGTCCGATCAGAACCCGGCGCCTGAGGGCGCCGCAGAAGGAACCCAGGTCCGCCTCGAGAGCGGCACCTACGAAGTCATCCGCGGCCGCCTGCAGGCCCAGGCCAACGAGCTCCAGAGCCGCCTCGACGGGCTCAACCTCGTGCGCAAACAGACGTTCGGGGCCATCGAGACCCGCCTCACCGGCACCCAGCGCGTGCTCACCGCCAACAACTGCATCCCCCAGGACATGTACGCCATCGGCGACTGCTTCCTGTTCGGCTACAACGTCCACCTGGGCCTGCGCACCGACCTCCAGCTCGAGGACGTCTTCGCCGTCTATGCCTACGCCGACGGCCAGTTTCAGGCCCGCGACCTGAGCCTGATCCAGGACCCCGAGTTCGAAAAGGACTTCAAGAACCTCTACAAGTACTACAAGAACACCAGTTTCATCAAATTCGCCATCATCGGCCCGCACCTCTTCATGCAGTTCCAGATCGGCCGCGCCGTCACCGATTTCAAGACCTTCAAGTGGCTGATCGGCGACAGCGGCCTGACCTACCTGGACAGCCGCTCCGACCACGAGTTCAAAGTCCCGCCCCAGCACGACTTCGAGTGGTCCCGCGTGCGCCGCGACTGGTTCCGCATGGGCGCTCACCCCCACGTCTCGATCGAGGACCGCGTCTTCGTCGAAACCATCGGCGGCGACCTGACCATCAAGGTCGAGGACAACACCACCAGCGGCAGCGGCATCTACGCCGAACCCGTCGACCACCCCGATCAAACCCTCGACGACAGCGAGATCTACTACGCCGCCGTCGGCCACGTCATCCTTCTGAAGATCCTGCCCTACCAGGAGAAAAAGTACCGCTACTTCGTCTACAACGAGAAGCTTCAGGAGGCGCTGAGAGTCGACCCCATCGGTGAGAGCTGCGTCTTCTTGCCCGACGGCCACGGCCTGATCTTCCCCCGCGGCTACTATCTCCAGACCGGCATGCTCAAGCTCTTCGAGGCCCAGGTCGCCGGCCTGGCTTTCGAAAAGCGCCTGACCTCGCCCAATGGCGAGGACTTCCTCTACATCTTCTATAACCGCGAGAGCGGCGTCTATGTCCTGCTCAGTTACAACCTGATCCAGCAAAAGGTCGAGAGCCCGATCGTCTGTAACGGCTACAGCTTCTTCGCCGATGGCACCCTGATCTACTTCCGGGCCGAGGAGCAGCCCGGCAAGCACCATTCGGTCCAAATTTGGCAAACCCCATACACCCGCGAGGGCTTCGACCTCGGCCAGCAGCATAACTCGCCCATCGCCCGCATCGGCAACAAGGACATCGTCCGCGCCATGGCCGAGTGCGGCGAGGTCCTGACCCTGGTGCGCAAGGAGGACAGCTACGCCAACCTCTACGTCGACATCGCCCGCAAGTGCACCGACATCGTCGACAGCTACTTCTGGCTGCGCGAGGAGGCCACCGCCGACCTCCACGCCGCGCTCGGCGCCATCGCCGCCGCCGCCCGCTCCGCCATCGACGAATTTGACAAAGTCAGCCGCATCAAAAAGACCACCCGCGAGGAGATCGAGCGCGTCGCCGCCGCCGCGGCCGCCCTGTTCAAGCAGATCGCCCGCACGCCCCTGCGCCAGGTCGACGAGTTCGTCGCCAGCCTGACCAAACTGCGCAGCCTGCGCGGCGAGGCCATCTCCTGCCGCGAGCGCCGCTACGCCGACAGCGCCCGCATCGACGCCCTCGAGACGCAGATCCGCGAACACGCCGAACAACTCTCCAGCGCCTGCGTCGCCTTCCTGCTCCGCGACGAGGCCCTCGCCCCCTACCAGAGCCGCCAGCTCCGACTCGAGCAGCAACTGGCCGAGGTCCGCACCGTCGCCGCCGCCCGTGCCCTCGAGCAGGAGCTGGACGGCTCCAGCCGCGAGCTCGAGCTGCTGATCGAGATCGTCTCCAACCTCAAGATCGACGACGCCACCCAGACGACCCGCATTATCGACGCCGTCAGCGCCATCTTCGCCGAGCTCAACCGCCTCAAGGCCGCCCTCAAGAACCGCGTCCTCGAGTTGGCCCGCAGCGAGGGCGTGGCCGAGTTCAACGCCCAGCTCAAACTGCTCGCCCAGTCCGTCACCAACTACCTGGACGTCTGCGATAGCCCCGACAAATGCGAGTCCTATCTGACGAAACTGACCGTCCAGGTCGAGGAGCTGGAGGGCCGTTTCAGCGAGTTTGACGAGTTCATCAACCAGCTCGTCGAGAAGCGCGAAGAGATCTACAACGCCTTTGAAGCCAAGCGCCTGGCTCTGGTCGAGGCGCGCAACAAGAAGGCCGCCGCGCTGTTCTCCGCCGCCGAGCGCATCCTTGCCGGCATCCGCAACCGCGCCGCCAAGTTCGACCAGGTCGCCGAGATCAACGGCTACTTCGCCGGCGACCTGATGGTCGAAAAACTGCGCAACCTCATTGATCAGCTCGTCGCCCTGGAGGACACCGTCAAGGCCGACGACCTCCAGGCCCGCCTCAAGACCATCCGCGAAGAAACCGTCCGCCAGCTCAAAGACCGCCAAGAATTGTTCGACGGCGGCACCAACCTGATCCGCTTCGGCAACCACGCCTTCAGCGTCAATACCCAGGCCCTGGCCCTGACCATGGTCGTGCGCGATGGCCAGCAGTGCTACCACCTGGCCGGCACCGACTTCTTCGAACCCGTCGCCGACCCCGCCTTCCTCGAGACCCGCGCCGTCTGGGACCAGGAACTCGTCAGCGAGACCGCGACCGTCTACCGCGCCGAGTTCCTGGCCTGGCGCCTGCTGCAAACACTCGACCAGGGCGACCCCCACCAGCTGCTCTGTGCGAGCGCCGAGGAGCTGCCCGAGCGGGTGCGCCTGTTCGCCGGACCCCGCTACGCCGAGGGCTACACCAAGGGCGTCCACGACGGCGATGCCGCCCTGCTGCTCGCCAACTTGCTCGAGCTGCGCCGCGGCCTCGGCCTGCTGGCCTGGCCCAGCCGCGCCCGCGCCCTGGCGGCGCTCTATTGGCACCGCTTCTGCCCCGAGCCCCTGCGACTGCACTGGCGCGCCACCTGCGCCGGCCTAGCCACTTTGTTCGAGTTCTATCCCAGCGCCAGCGCTTCAGCCCGTCATGTCGCCGAGATCGCCGAGCAGCTGCGCGCCTTCGTCGCCGCCACCGCCCTGTTCGCGCCCGAGCTCGTCGACGACGCCGCCGCCGCACTGTTCAACCAGCTCCAGCAGGGTGACGGCTTCGCCATCGCCGTCGAGGCCAGCGAGCTCTACCGCGGCTTCGCCTCGCAGATCGCCCATCGCGGCTTCCAGGAGCGCCTGCAGGCCGCCCTGCGCGAACTGGAGCGGGAGCCCGCCCGCGCCTTCCAGCTGACCCGCGAGTGGGTCCGCGCTTACCGCGAGCACGAGACCAAGATCGACGCCCAGTTCGAGGACGAGGCCGCCGTGCTCTACCTCACCGACAGCTGGGCCGCCACCAGAGTCGGCAGCCTGACCTGCGCGCGCCTGCTCGAGGGCTTCAAGGGCAGCCACGCCGTCCTCGACCAGGGCCGCTACCAGCTCGACTTTTACAGCTTCCGCACACGCTTGGCCACCTACGACCGCGAGCTGGTCCCGCGCTTCGAGCACTACACCGCCCAAAAGAAGCGCCTGCTCGAGGAAAGCGCCCGCACCATGCGCCTTGACGAGTTCAAGCCCAAGGTCCTGACCAGCTTCGTGCGCAACCAGCTGCTCGACAAGGTCTACCTGCCCCTGATCGGCGACAACCTGGCCAAGCAGATCGGTGCCGCCGGCGCCGGCACGCGCACTGACCGCATGGGCATGTTGCTGCTGATCTCACCGCCCGGCTACGGCAAGACGACCCTGATGGAGTACATCGCCAACCGTCTCGGCCTGATCTTCATGAAGATCAACGGCCCGGCCCTGGGCCACGAGGTCACCTCCCTCGACCCCGCCGCCGCGCCCCATGCCGCCGCCCGCGAGGAGCTCCACAAGCTCAGCCTTAGCTTCGAGATGGGCGACAACGTCATGATCTACGTCGACGACATCCAGCACTGCAACCCCGAGTTCCTGCAAAAGTTCATCTCACTCTGCGACGCCCAGCGCAAGATCGAGGGCGTCTACAAGGGCCGCACCCGCACCTACGACTTCCGCGGTCGCAAGGTCGCCGTCGTCATGGCCGGCAACCCCTACACCGAGAGCGGTGCCAAGTTCCGCATCCCCGACATGCTCGCCAACCGCGCCGACACCTATAACCTGGGCGACATCATCGGCGACAACGCCGAGAGCTTCGAGCTCTCCTACATCGAGAACGCCCTGACCTCGAACCCCGTCCTCAACAAGTTGGCCGCGCGCAGCACCAAGGACGTCCTGACCCTGGCCCAGGCGGCCCGCAGCGGTAGCCGCGACGGCCTCGAGCTGGAGGGCAACTACGGCGCCGAGGAACTGGCCGAGTTCACCGCCGTGCTGCAGAAGCTGTTCCGGGTCCGCGACGTCATTTTGCAGGTCAACCTGGCCTACATCAAGAGCGCCGCCATGGAGGACGCCTACCGCACCGAACCGGCCTTCAAGCTCCAGGGCAGTTACCGCAACATGAACAAGATCGCCGAGAAGGTGTTGCCGATCATGAACGAGGCCGAACTCGAAGGCCTGATCCGCACCCACTATGAGAACGAGGCCCAAACGCTGACCAGCGGCGCCGAGGCCAACCTGCTCAAGTTCCGCGAGCTGTGCGGCACCCTGAAAGGCGCGGAGGCCGAGCGCTGGCAAGAGATCAAACGCAGCTTCGCCGGGCGCCAGCGCCTGCAGGGCATCGACACCAGCGATAAGCTCGGCCAGGCCGTGGCCCAGCTGCAGGCCTTCGCCAACGGCCTGGACGCCATCAAAGAGCTGCTGGCCAAGGGCATCGACCAGCAGTACAAGCTGGCCAAATGGGAGGCCAAGCAAAAGACCGAACCCCGCGACCCGACGGCACCCCAGCACACCCACACGACCCTGGCCCCCGAGACTCTGACCCGCCTGGCCGCGCTGCTGGAACCGCTCAGCCAGAACCTGGCCCAGGCCCTGGCCCAAGCGACCAAGGCACCGCTGATCGTGCCAGCCGCCGCGCCGGCGCCGGTTCCAGCGCCAGCACCACAGCAGAGTCAAACCGAAGAAGCGCTAGGCAAATACCTGGCCGCCCGCGACAAGGAGCAGCAGTACCTATTGAAACTGCTGCGCCAGCAATTCGAGGTCATGCAGCATTGGCTGAAGCCGACCTACGAAACGACCAAGGCCCACGACGCCACCATGGACAGCCTGACCAGTGCCGTCAACAACCTGATGGCGACCCACGGCAGCCTGCTCAACTACCTCCAACAATTCGAAGGCAAACGCCCCCGCACCTAAAGGCACCTGGTAAAAAGGAATGTGGCGCAACTTCCAAAGTTGCGCTGGTCGCAGTCACGACCAGTTCGCCAAACAGGGCGCAAGTCGCATCAGGTTTTGTAGCGCAAATTCCAAATTTGCGCCGTAGCAGTCACGACCAGCTTGCCAAACAGGGTGCAAGTCGCATTAGGGTTTGTAGCGCAAATTCCAAATTTGCGCCGTCGCAGTCACGATCTGCTTGCCAAACAGGGCGCAAGTCGCACCAAAGTTTGTAGCGCAAATTCCAAATTTGCGCCGTCGCAGTCACGAC
>CAYRFM010000137.1:0-11816 GCA_964423555.1 uncultured Holophagae bacterium
AGTTACCTTCAACAGGCGTGACGGGCGCGAGCTGGATCTGCGCCCAGTTTGGCAACTTGATCGTGACTGCGACGGCGCAAATTTGGAATTTGCGCTACAAACGTCTGGTCGAACTGCGCCCAGTTTGGCAATCGGATCCTGACTGCGACGGCGCAAATTTGGAATTTGCGCTACAAACGTCTGGTCGAACTGCGCCCAGTTTGGCAATCGGAGCCTGACTGCGACGGCGCAAATTTGGAATTTGCGCTACAAACGTCTGGTCGAACTGCGCCCAGTTTGGCAATCGGAGCCTGACTGTTACCCCGCACGCTCACACTTCGGATGGTAAACCCATCACTGTGACCATGATCATGCATGCTATTAAACGGAGATCAAGCCTCGAAGCCAATCGGAAGTTATCAAGGACTGGGCAGTTTTGGCAGCATGAGAGCTTCGATCGCTGTATCCGTTCATCGAATGAATACAACCGCGTTGTCCGTTATGTGCTGAACAATCCGGTCAAAGCAGGTTTGGTTCCAAATTGGCAGCAGTGGCCATGGAGTTACCTTCAACAGGCGTGACGGGCGCGAGCTGGATCTGCGCCCAGTTTGGCAATCGGATCGTGACTGCGACGGCGCAAATTTGGAATTTGCGCTACAAACGGTTGGGCAACTTGGTCCCAGTTTGGCAATCGGATCCTGACTGCCACCCGCGCAAATTTGGAATTTGCGCTACAAACGTCTGGTCAACCTGGCCCCCGTTTGGCAATCGGATCCTGACTGCCACCCGCGCAAATTTGGAATTTGCGCTACAAACGTCTGATCGACCTGGTCCCAGTTTGGCAATTGGATCCTGACTGCCACCCGCGCAAATTTGGAATTTGCGGCACATTCGACTTCGCCTTTGGGTGAGCCTGAGCCTGATTGCGACGGTGCGGCCTATTTCATGATGAAGCACGGGTGCTGCGGCAGCGGCGCAGGATGATTTGATCTCGCGCGGCACTGCTTCGGCGAGGTGGTCCTTGTTGCGGAGGCCGGTCGCCTGCCGGGCGGGCACCTTGTGAGCTGGTTCGCGTCTATGCGACGGACTCGCGTAAGCCAAGCAAGGTGTCGCGAGAGGTCGCGCTTGAACCGCATGGGTCGCCGCAGGTGGTGTTGACCCTCGCGGCCATCGCGCCTGGATACCTACAAGAGGTGTCGGGTCACCTCCCTGCCCAACGCGGACTTTTTTACTTGTGCACGGCTCGCGCGGCACTGCTGCGCGAGCATTTCAACTTATTTCACGGCCAATACCCAAACTGTTCACAACTTGCACCAAGTGTGAATGCTCGTGCATGCAACGGTTTTTATTAAATGAAAAAGAGTTTTGCACAGGACAGGCAACAGTTTATACATTTTGACTTGTGAAATGCTCGCGACGCAGTGCCGCGGGCCCTGTGCACAAGTGATTACGCTCATGCGTGCAACAGATTTTAGATTTTGCAAAAGGATTTTGGTCTTGCGCGTGTGCCGCGGGAGCATTTCACAAGTGTTTTTTGTCGCGCGGCAGTGCCGCGGGAGCATTTCACAAGTGTTTTTTGTCGCGCGGCACTGCCGCGGGACCGTTGCACAAGTGTTTTTGGTCGTGCACGAGTGCCGCGCGACATAAAAACAAAGTTTTTTGGCCAGATCACAACCGTACTTTTCCCGTAATCCTGACCACCAAACAGGGCAGAGATTCATCTCATGCTTGGCTAATAGATTCGCTTTAATCAGGTTATTGGCGACAACTAAAAACAAACTTTTGTCTGTTATTCGATTGAATTCCATTATGGTGACAACCGAGGACCTGGTGCGAGCTGCTCGCCGTGTTCAGCGTGTACCTGACTGCGACGGCGCAAATTTGGAATTTGCGCTACAAACCCTTGGTCGACCTAGTCCCCGTTTGGCAATCGGATCCTAGTTCCGGCGTTGCCAGAAAGCCGTGCTTCGCTGAGCTTGGCGGTAGAGCTGCGCCCGTGCCGCCCGGTAATCCTGGAAGCGTTCGTCGTTGCGGCGCTGGTAGGCTTCGCCGACCAGCCGGCCGCTGATGTGGGCCGCGGCGGCGATGCCGTCCTCCAGCGCCTTGGTCATGCCGCGGGCGACGATCGGGTCGTAGCTGGCCGCCGCGTCGCCGCAGGCCAGCCAGCCTGGGCCGCAGACCTTGTCGAGACAGCCGGATTGGATTGCCGTCGCTTCGTAGCTCGTACCGCTCAGCACCAGCTGGCCGAATTTTGGGGCGATCAGGCGGGTCGCCGCCAGTGCTCGTGCGAAGCCCTGGTGGTCCCGCTCGCGGTAGGCGGCCACCGTCTCGGCCTCGCCGACGAACAGCACGACGATGCGCTGGTCCGGCAGGCGGGCGGCGTAGAACCAGCCCAGGTCGGTGGCCTCGAGCAGGGTCTGCCAGGTCGGCGCTGGGCCCTCGAAGGGACTGTAGCGGGCCAGGGCGAAGAGGCGGTCGTGGCTCTGGCGCCTGGCCCCTTGGCTGTGGGCGAAGCGAGCAGCGGCGCCGCTGGCGTCGACGATCCAGTCGGCGCGCAGCTCGCCGCGGAGGCTCGGGCCCTGCACGGCAAGGCGCAGGCGGCCGTCCTCGCGGCCCAGGCCCTGCCAGCGGGTGTGCCAGTGCAGCGCGACACCGGCGGCGACTGCCGCGTCCTGGAGCATGGCGTCGAAACGGGCGCGTTCTAGGCGCCAGGGTGGACCCATCGGACTGTAGATGGCGTCGTTGGGTGCCGCCGTGGTGCCGGCCCAGATCGAGAGCGAGCCCGGGTAGGGGAGATGTGGCCCGGCGCGGAAGCTTTCGAGCAGGCCCAGCTGGTGCAGCGGCACCTGAATTTCCGGGGCGGTGCTCTCGCCAAAGCGCTCGCGCCGCGCCGCGCCGGTGTCGAGGACGAGCACCTGGCGCTCGCTCTGGCGGCGCAGCATCAGGGCGGTGGCCAGGCCCGCGGGCCCGGCCCCGATGACGATCACATCCCAGTCGCGCCGCATGCTCAGAGTTTTTGGCCCTTCTTGGGGTTGCCGTTGAACGGCCACTCGAAGACGGGGCTGGGGTCCAAGCCCGGCAGGTCGAGTTGGCTGGCGGCCTCGAGGTAGTACTCGGGGTCGTAGCTGTCGCCAGTGATGTTGGTGCCCTGCAGAACGATGCCGATGCGGTCCCACTGCTTGACGGCCTGCAGCGCCTGCTGGAACGTGCTGGAGGACGAGGGATCGTTGGTCAGGGTGCCAGGCCCGCGCACGGACCACTGTTGCGGCGGTAGCACGTTTTGGATGACCTGGTCGGCGATGTAGACCGCGTCCGGTCGCTGCGAGGGCCAGGACCAGTAGAGCAGGTAGGGGTTGCCGTTGGAGGTGTTGACGCCGCTGGTGTTGATGCTGGTCTTGTGGATCGAGCAGGAATTGTAGTCGGTCTGCCAGGGCACGGCCATGAACTTGGAGAGGTCGCCGGGCTGTAGGCCGCGGTTGTCATTGCGCAGGGGGATCCAGCCGCCCGAGAGGAACGGCGTGCCCGCTTTGGCGGTGGCGTAGTCCAGGGGCTGGTGCTTGATGCGGAACGGGCCAGAGCCGGTTTCCCGCCAGTCGGTCATGTAGATGTCGGTCTGGCGAACCGGGTAGCTGACTTCGATGCCAGGCACGTAGCGGCCGCCCAGGCAGTTGCTGAGGGCGGCATAGTCCAGCTGCTCGCCGGGTCCGAGCGGCGCGCCCTCGGCGAGGTAGCGGCCGCGGCTCCATTGGTCGAGGAAGAAGTACTGGGTCTTGCGCACGGCCAGGAAGGCCTGGCCGGCATCGCCCAGGGAGAGCGGCATCAGCGGTACGCCGACGTTGGTCTCGTCGGGCAGGTTGGGGTTGCGGATGAAGGTCAGGCCGGCCAGGATCGTGTCGTTGGGCTTGTCGCCGGCGCTGATGCGGTTGACGGCCTCGTGGGCGCGCAGGGCCAGCTGGGGCAGGTTGACGGTCCAGCGCTGCAGGATGGCGGCGCGGAACATCGGCCGGATCTGGCTCTCGAAGGCCGGCTTGTACTTGGGGTTGAACTTGCCCTTGCGGCAGAGCTCGGGCTGGAGGTCGAGCTCGCGGACCCAGGCGTCGTAGACGTCGTCCCAGACGGAGACGACGTTGCGGATCTGCGGGGCGAAGCCGGGGTCGCAGCAGACGACCCAGCCGCCGAAGACGGACTCGGTGCTGCCGTCGGCGAAGACGAGGGTCGCGGAAACGGGTCCGTCGGCGCCGTCGTCCCACCAACCGACGTTGTTGAGGTCGCCGGTCAGCTGGATCGGCTGGCCATACTCGTCGAACTGGGCGGCGGTGCGGCCCTTGGCGGCCAAGACCAGCAGGCGGCCCTGCGCGTCGACCCGGATCTCGCCCAGGGAGTCGAGCGGGCCGGTCGGCTCGAACAGCTCTGAGTTGCTGTCCTGGGGAAAGGTTTTGGGGTAGTCCGGGCAGGCGACGATCTGGGCGCCGCTGCCGTAGCTGGGCGTGGAAGCGCGGTCGAAGTTGGCGCTGCCGCCGCTGCGGATCGCGCGCGGGCCGGGGTCGATCATCAGCTGGGTCAGGCGCGCGGGCGCGTCGACGTCGCCGTAGACGCCGGAGTTGCGCAGCTGCGGCAGCTTGCCGTCGGCGAAGGCGTTGACGCCCAGCGAGTTGACGACGTTGAAGAAGGCCGACTTCTTGTTGGCCAAATGCACGGTCCAAATGATGTCCGTGAGCAGCCGGCCATCGGCCTGGGGACCGGGCACGATTTCGACGCCGCCGCCGTTGGGATAGGTATCGGCGCCGTCGTGGGGGTAGGCATAGATGCGGAAGCGGGCGGCCTGGCGCTTGAGCGCGCCGCTGGCGTCGCGCAGGTCGTCGGAGGTGATGAAGTCGCCGGTCGCCGGGCTGATCGGCAGACCGCCGGTGACGTCGGTGCCGGGCAGCGGCATGCCGGCGCTGGTCTCGGGCGAGTAGTAGTAGTCGTCGCTGGTGCCCATGCGGGCAAAATTGATGGCGGGGTGAACCCGGTATACGGTCTGGCTAGCCATGGTCATTCCTCCTGTGGTGGTGCGGGTTCAGTCGAAACGGGGGGTCACGCCGTGTTTCCAGCAGGTCTGGATGTCGGCGCCGACGGTGACCATGTACTGCATGAAGTTGGGCGGGTTCTTGCCGGCGAACAGCTCCTCGAGGGCGTGGCGCAGGGCGCGGAAATGCTTGTCAAGGTTGACCAGCAGGTGCTTGTCCTCGCGGCTATAGCGACTGGGATCCTTGACCGGGTAGGTGGCGGGCAGGGGGTTGTCGCGGATGGCGGAAAACTTCTCGAAGTGGCTGAGCTGGGGGTGGGCATCGGTGGCGGTGTTCTGGAAGCTGGAGGCGATGTCCTTGCGGGCACGGGAGATGCCCTCGCCCTGTTCGGTGATGGCGGTCAGCAACAGGTCGGCCTGGTTGAAGCCCTGGGCGCCGCTGTCGCTGACGATCATCGATGGCATATTGCGGTAATAGGCGCGAAAAATGTCAATCTGGTTGACGCCGCCGCGGAGGTGGTCGACGAGCTGGCTGGCACCGTAGGCGACGGCCTGGTAGAAGGCGCCGATGTTGGGGTACTCGTTGACGTTCTGGCACAGGTTCGGCTTGTCGAAACCGACCCAGTCGGGGTACTCGACCAGGCACATGCCATTGATGCGCAGACTGTCGAGCGGGCCAATCTCGGCGGAGTAGGGCGAGAAGAACCGGGTCGGGTTCGGGTGGTCCAGCTGGAAGTTCAGATGCGGGATGGTGCCGTCATAGACGGGCGCGGCGAACTTGGGCGAGAGGCCGTAGGCGTTGGCGACGTTGGCGGCCAACTGGACGTGCAGCATCTCCTGGTTGACGACGGACTGGATATACTGGAAGGCTGTCGAGGCGCGGTCGACGATCGAGTACATGGCCGACATATAATAAGGTATGGTCCAGAACTCGAGATCGATGGCGTATTGCAGATGTTCGCGCAGGTGTCTGATGTTCCAAGTGGGCGCTGAAGACATGGGACCTCCGGAAGGGGCAGAAGCGGCTAGTTGGGCGATGGCACAAGCGTACCATCGCGCGCGAGGAACCGCAAGCGGCAAACCAAAAGGCCACGAATCGATCCATGCCAGCCCGTGGCCCTGGATGCGGCTTCATTTTGACTTGGCATTCACCCCCGAAGCTGGGGTAACCTAACCTGTAACCGCTTAGCTCGAACCCACACCAAACCTGGCAACCCGTTGGAGGTCCCCGATGAAACCCTGTCCCATCGCGCGATTCAGCGAGCTTCAGGATCGCCAGCCACGGCCCGCTCTGGTGGCCGGCGTCGATCTGGTGGTGATCCGCTACGACCAACAGGTCTCGGTGCTCTACGGCCGTTGCCTGCATCGCGGCGCGCTGCTGGCCGACGGCTTTGTCCAGGGCGACGACCTGATCTGCGGCCTGCACCAGTGGGACTACCGCATCCAAACCGGGGTCAGCGCCTATAACAACGAAGAGCAGTTGGCGAAGTTCACGGCCTGGATCGAGGGCGACGCGGTCCTGGTCGACGAGGACGAGGTCGCCGCCTGGGCTCAAGCCCACCCGCAGCCCTACAACCGGGACGACTATCAGGGCAGTTACCAAGACGTCTATGGCGCGCCCGAGGAGCCGCATGTGGGCCTGATTCGCCAGCTGGCGGCCGAGGGCCTGAGCAAGACCGGTCACCATGGACCCAGCACGGCGATGGGCGTACCGCGCCAGGAGCTGCCCAGCTGGGACGACTTGCAGTTCACGGTCGCACAGTTGGCGCGCCTGCCGCTGTTGGACCATGAGCCGGTCGGCACGGAGCTGGTGATCGGGCCGCGCGCCCGCAAGCCGCTGCATCTGAAGATCCCGATCTTCGTCTCCGACATGAGCTTTGGCTCGCTCTCGGAGGAGGCCAAGCTGGCCCTGGCCAAGGGCGCGGAGCTGGCCGGGACTGGCATCTGCTCGGGTGAGGGCGGCATGTGGCCCGAGGAACAGGCGGCTAACTCGCGCTACTTCTACGAGCTGGCCTCGGCGCGGTTCGGCTTCGCCATGGAGAAGCTGGCGCGGGTCCAGGCCTTCCACTTCAAGGGCGGTCAGGGCGCCAAGACGGGCACGGGCGGCCACCTGCCCGGCGAAAAGGTGCGCGGCAAGATTGCGACGGTGCGCGGGCTGGAGGAGGGCAAACCGGCGATCTCGCCGGCCCGCTTTCCCGACTGGAACAGTCTCGACGACTTCAAGCGCTTCGCCGGCCAGGTCCGCGACTTTACGGGCGGGATCCCGATCGGCTTCAAGCTCTCGGCCCAGAAGGTCGAGCAGGACCTGGCCGCGGCCCTGGCGATTGGCGTCGACTACGTGATTCTCGACGGCCGCGGCGGCGGGACGGGCGCGGCGCCGGTGATTTTCCGCGACCATATCTCGGTGCCGACCATGGCCGCCCTGGCCCGCGCGCGCCGTTACCTCGACCGCAGCGGCAACAGCGACGTGACCCTGATCGTGACCGGCGGTCTGCGCACGCCGGCCGACTTCGCCAAGGCACTGGCGCTGGGCGCCGACGGCATCGCGATCGCTAACTCTGCGCTGCAGGCGATTGGCTGCCTGGGCATGCGCGCCTGTCACACGAATAACTGTCCGGTCGGGATCGCCACCCAGAAGCCACACCTGCGCGAGCGCCTGATCATCGAACCGGCCGCAGAGCGGTTGGCGCGCTTCCTGGACGCCGCGGTCGAACTGATGCAGGTCCTGGCCCGCGCCTGTGGGCACGACCACTTGAACGGCTTCAACCCCGACGATCTGACCACTTGGAAACGCGAGATCGCCTACTTAACGGGCGTCGCCTACGGCGGCGTCGTGCCGCTTGACGAAACGATCGGAGGTTCGCATGGCTGAGCATGAAGAAGCGCTGGAATGGATCAAGCTGATCCAGCCCGAGGAGCTGCCCGAGGGCAGGGTGATGACGGTCACGGCGGGTCATACCAGCATCGCGCTGACCCATTTCGAGGGCCGCTTCAGCGCGCTACACAACCGCTGCCCCCACCAGGGCGGCCCGCTGGGCGAGGGCTCGATCGAACAGGGCTGGCTGCGCTGCCCTTGGCATGGCTGGGACTTCCACCCGCAGACGGGCAAACCGCCCGGCGGCTATGACGACGGCGTGCGCACGTTCCCGCTCGAGCAGCGCGCGGACGGCCTGTATGTGGGCGTGCCGAAAGCGGCCTCTAAGCCGCGCACGATCTCGGACGTGATGGTCGAGACGATGCTGAACTGGGGCGTGCACCACGTTTTTGGCATGGTTGGCCACTCGAACCTGGGCTTTGCGGAGGCGATGCGCAAGCAGGAAGCGGCCGGCAAGCTGAGCTTCATCGGCATCCGCCACGAGGGCGCTGCGGCCTTCGCGGCCTCGGCCTACGCCAAGTTGACGGGCCGGCCAGCGGCCTGTTTCACGATCGCGGGGCCTGGCGCGACGAACCTGCTGACGGGCCTGTGGGACGCCCGGGTCGACCGCGCGCCGGTGCTGGCGATCACGGGCCAGGTCGATACCCAGGTACTGGGGCCGGGCGCGTTCCAGGAGGTCGACCTCAAGAGCGCGTTCGAAGGCGTGGCCGCCTGGAGCCAGACGGTGCTGCAGGAGAAGAACGCGGCCGAGCTGATGACCTTGGCGCTCAAAAACGCGATCATCAAGCGCGATGTCGCCCATCTGATCCTGCCCAACGAGGTCCAGGAACAGGCGGTGGCGCCCTGCCGCAAGGCCTCGGGACCCGAGGGCCGCTTGACGCCGATGGAGATCGCGCCGCCGGCGGCGATGTTCGAGCGCATGGTCGAGGCCTTGAACGGGGCGCGCCGGCCGGTGATCATCCTCGGCCATGGCGCGCGCTTCCAGGCGGCGCGCATCGTCGCGCTGGCCGAACAGTTCAACATCCCGGTGCTGACGACGTTCAAGGGCAAGGGCCTGATCGCGGACACGCACCCGCTGGGCTGCGGCGTCTTGGGTCGCAGCGGCACGCCGATCGCCAGCTGGTTCATGAACGAGTGCGACCTGCTGCTGGTCTTCGGCGCCTCGTTTTCCAACCACACGGGGATCACGCCCAAGAAGAAGATCGTCCAGGTCGACTTCGACCCCATGGCACTGGGCAAGTTCCACCCGGTCGACGTGCCGGTCTGGGGCGAGATCGGCGTGGTCGTGGCGATGCTGGCCGAGCGCACGGCGGGCTTCCTGTTCGAGGACCAGCGCGGCCAGGTAGCCGAGCGCTGGCGGATCTGGCGCGAGGAGAAGCGCCGGCGCGAGCAGGACGACCGCGGCGCGGGCGTCAATTCGGCGGCGATCTTCGCGGCGCTGAGCCGCCAGGCGCCGGAAAACGCGGTGATCGCGGTGGATGTCGGCAATCATGCCTATTCGTTTGGCCGCTACTTCGAGTGCCGCCAGCAAGCGATCCTGATGTCCGGCTACCTGGGCTCGATCGGCTTCGGCTACCCGGCCGCCATGGGCGCCTGGGCCGCGGCGCCGGACCGCCCGATCCTGGCAGTGACCGGCGACGGCGGTTTTGGCCAATACCTGGGCGAGCTGAACACGGCCGTGCTCTATAAGATGAAGATCACGCACGTGCTGCTCAATAACGGCGAGCTAGGCAAGATCACCAAGGAGCAGAGGGCAGGGGAGTTCGAGCCCTGGAAAACCCAGCTGAGCAACCCCAACTTCGCCGAATACGCCCAAAACTGCGGCGCGTTGGGGATCAGGGTGACGCACAAAGCCGAGCTGGACGCGGTCCTGGCAAAGGCACTGGCCCACGACGGCCCCGCGCTGGTGGAGATCATGGCGGATGGTCAGTTGATTTGATCCAAAACCACGGTAAAGGGGCGTCGGAACACCACGGAAGGGGAACAATGACCACGAAAATCTCCCAAGTTCAAGCCTGAGCCAGCTCGCGCTGGATCGCCATGGACTGGGGGGAATTGGGACCCAGGTGTTTCTCCAGGATCGCCAAGACCCGGCGCCAGAGGGGCAGAGCCTGGTCGCGGCGGTCAGTGGAGGCCAGGAGGCAGGCCAAGAGGTGGAGGTGGAGGGCGATATCGGGATGGTCGAGGCCATAAAGGACCTCATCCAAGGCCAGGAGGCGCCGGAGCAAGGGTTCGACTTCGGCAAAATCCTGGTAGCGGATTTTCACCAGATCGCGCAGGTTTCTGGAAATTTGGGGATGTTCGCTTCCCAGGATAGCCTCGTTAAGAGCTAGCAGGCGTCGTACCTGGGGTTCCACCTCGGGTAAACGTAGGCTGTCGCGATAGTTTTGGATCAGACGGGTGAGGTCCCTGGCGACGAGGGGGTGGTCCTCGCCATAAGCGGCTTCGTCGATGGCCAGGGCGCGCCACAGCAAGGGTTCGGCCTCCGCATGTCGGTTGGTGTCCTGCAACAGGGTGGCAAGGGCGAAAAGCCGATCAGCGACGTTGGGATGCTCGCTGCGACCGGCAGCCTCTTCAATCTCCAGCAAACGCCGCAGCAGCGGCTCGGCTTCAGCGCCACGCCCCCTAGCCAACAGCAACGAGGCCAGGTTATCCAGCCCGATGAGGATATCGCCGGGTTCCTGATGGGCAAGGAAGATCGCCAAGGCCCGCCGATAGAGGGCTTCGGCTTCGTCAAGGCGCTCCGTTTCCTTGTAGACACCCGCGAGATTGCCAAGAAGGCCGGCGGTCTCCGGATGATCGGGGCCGTAACAAGTTTCGCGGATGGTCAGGGCGCGGCGGTACAGGGCTTCGGCTTCGTCCAAGCGGTTGGTTTTCTTTAAGAAAAGCGCCAGGTTATTAAGGCAGGAAGAAACGTTGGGATGATGGAGGCCAAAATGGGCTTCGTCGATGGCCAGAGCACGACGGTACAGGGTCTCGGCCTCGCTTGCGGCACCGGTTTCCCTAAGCACCCTGGCCAAGCTGAGCAGGTGGTTGGTAAGCTCGGCATGCTGGGGGCCGTAGATGGTCTCGTAGATGGCTAGGGCCCGGCGATAAAGCGGCGCCGCTTCCTCGAAGCGCTGTTCGGAGACGTATTGGGCGGACAGTTTGTCAAGTTCTTCCGCGGCGGCCAGCTGATAGCTGTCGGAGGAGGGGCGCTCGCCCAGGTGCGTTTCAGGTTCTTTCACATCGGACCCACCCAAGCTAACGATCAGTCGCTTCAAGAACTTCATGGACTCTCCCCTATACGCTAGATATCTACGCGAGCATTCAGCTCCAGGCAAGCATTACGGCGGCCAGCTCGAGCGGGCTCAGGGTTTTTCAGACAACTTACATTGCCAACCTGAGTTTTGCACAGCTGGGCAGGGGATTCCCCTATGCTTAGATGTGCCGCGCGAAGGTCAAACCTATCAACTCGTGCTATCGGGAGGCTACAGGTCTTACGAATCCACATCGGTGGCGCGGACACACAAACTCCATCAATAGCCCCTTGCCCTGGCTACGGCTCTTCCCTAATCTAACCGCGCCGCCCCCTTCCTTGGGACTTGAACGGCTAGTTTTGAGACGGAGCCATGAGGGTCCATGAGGCACGACAGCTATCTATCCCTATTGTTTCAAGATACGTACCGAAAGATTTTGATCTTGCGCTACACACGCTTTTGCGATACGTCGTCTTCGGGGAATCGTGTGTCTGTGCGAGCTTGACCCGAGACGTCTACATCCGGTGGTCACGCTGAACTTCCACCTCCCAGGCCGACCAGCGGTCGGCCCCACATGGGTCGCCTCCGACCGTCGGTCACGCTGAACTTCCAACACCCAGGCCGACCAGCGGTCGGCCCCACATGGGTCGCCTCCGACCGTCGGTCACGCTGAACTTCCAACACCCAGGCCGACCAGCGGTCGGCCCCACATGGG
>CAYRFM010000137.1:11916-14574 GCA_964423555.1 uncultured Holophagae bacterium
TCGGTCACGCTGAACTTCCAACACCCAGGCCGACCAGCGGTCGGCCCCACATGGGGCGTCTTCATTCGGTGGTCACGCTGAACTTCCACCTCCCAGGCCGACCAGCGGTCGGCCCCACTTCACGTCCCGCCACAGGCTGCGACCGTGACTTTGAAAGCCGTTGGCGACCTCCGAATAGCCCAGGACGTTGGTGAAGCGGGCGTTTTGGACTTCATCAAAACCATAGGCGCCCCTGGCGTCGGTGCTCAAGGCCAAGTAGGAGCCCGCGACGATCTGGCTTGAAAGGACATTGCCACCGACGTCGCAATCTAAGCGCAGAGTCACGTCCTGAGTCAGTTTCACAAATTCGTCCGTGGTCCCATTGGTAGACGCGCGATAGACACACAGCAGACCCAGGCCCTCGTCTTCCTTGGGGCGGATCAAGCTCACATCGCAGGCGCGCGACCGGCCGCGGGCGATGGTGAAGTCATTGTTGAAGCTGATACCCAGGTTATTACCCTCTTGGTAGACGCCATAACTAATTTCGGCTGTAAAGTCGAAACCGATGATGTCGAAATTGAGCAGGGACTCGTCGGTGCCATCTGCGCGAAGATTGGCGTCGCGGAGATTGACGCAGAGCAAGGTAGACGTCGCCAGGTCAAGCTGACCCTCACGGGCATCGGGTTCACGCGTGTTGAAGGGCAAGTTGGCATCGGGAAAGTAGCCGCTCCCATCGTTGATGCGGTCCGACGCGCGCGCGGAAATGCCAAGGGTCCAGGACACCGGCATTTCGGGCGAGGGCCCCATCAGCGAGAAGGCTCCCTGGAGCCATAGATCGGAACTCTCACTAACGGAGATCCAAATGGCCGACTCACCCTCGACCCAGCGCGTAATGGCGACGGCCCTGGGAAACGCCCCCATGCTCGCGAAAGGGACGTCCGAATCTAGCCGCATGGCGAGGTAAATGGGGTAGTGTTCCCGCTCGCGGTCGTTGATATCGACCAAGGTTTCTGCCAAGGTCGCACCATGGTCCAGGGTGACGCGAATGAAGACCGGCTCCTTGAATCCGGCATCTTGAAATTCGCTGGTGGTCACGGTCCAGGTGATGGAACCGGCCACCTCACTGGAGCCGCGGTTGAAGACATCGTTGATCGAGGTGTTCAATTGGATGGAGGCATGAAGCAACGGTGCGAGCGACAGCCACACCAGGGCAGAAGTGGTTCTCATGGCAGAATCTCCAAGATGGGAACGGCAACATGTAGGGACATTCATCAAAAGATACGATGCAATAGTCCTATTCTAGGCGCGTAGCAGGAGAATTCAAGTTCATTTTTTCGCACGAGATTTCACGAAACGCGGGAAATTGCGGCACTTTTGTGCACTGCTGTGATTGGAAGTTGCTTTGTTCGAGAGATTTCGAATCTTGACACTGATCGATGTTTAGAAATGATTCGACGTGGTTTTAAGGTTAAAAAATTTGAAGGTCAGGATTGAGGGAGCTTGTTTAGGTTAGGGCGAGTTGAGGAAGGCCAGGATCGCCTCGGCGCATTGGGGGGCTTGGTCGATGACGCAGATGTGGCCGCTTTCTGGGATTTTGACCAGTTTTGCGCCTACGATTAGTTGGGCCAAGTGCTCCCCATTGGCGGGGGGCACGACGCGGTCCTCGGCGCCATGCAGGATCAGGGTTGGGCCCTGCAGCTTGGTCGCATCCGCGGTGGTGTCGAAGCCGAAGGCCAACGTCAGTTGGGCGCTGCGGCTGGCGGGTGGGAATGGGTGATCGAGGCGGGCTTGGGCCATGGCGTGGAGGCGATCCGGGTGCGCTGCCAGCCAGTCGGGGTGGAAAGCGAAGGCGATGACGCGCTCCTGGCTCTCTAGCGTTTGTTCGGCGGGGAAGAGCAGCGCTTGCAACACTTCCGGTGCGGGCGCGACATGGGTTTTGCCGCCGGCGGAACCGCCTACCAAGATCAGGTGATCGATTTTGTCGGGGTGGGCCAGGGCCAGTTTTTGGGCCCAGAAGCTGCCCCAGCTCAGGCCGAGGACGGCAAAGCGCTGGTGGCCCAGGCGCGCCATGGTTTCGACGGCGGCCTGGTTCAACTGCTCCCAGGTGAACGGCGGGATCAGGCTGCCCTCGCCGACGCCTGGGACCTCTACGCGCACGCACTGGATGCCGGGTAGGGCGGGGACCAGGTCGGCGAAGACTTCGCTGGTGGTGCCTAGGCCTGGGAGCAATAGGAGCGGGCGGCCTTCGCCGGTGACGGTGGTGGTTAGGGGCGGGGTGTCTTGAGCGAAGAGGGTGAGGAGGAGGAGGGCGAGGTGCATGAGGGGCTCCTTGGGCTGTTGTGTAAGTTAGCATCTTCCGCCAGGTTTACCGCACTTATCCTGGTTTCGCGGATCATTCGTGTTCCCTGCGACTGTGGCAAGCCGGGCGGGGGCGCCTAGCCGGCTTACCGCACTTTTCTTGGCTTCGCGGATCATTCGTGTTCCCTGCGGCTGTGGCAAGCCGGGCGGATTACCGCACTTTTCCTGGCTTCGCGAGCCATTCGTGTTTCCTGCGACTGTGGCAAGCCGGGCGGCTTACCGCACTTTTCCTGGCTTCGCGGATCATTCGTGTTCCCTGCGACTGAGGCAAGCCGGGCGGCTTACCGCACTTTTCCTGGCTTCGCGGATCATTCGTGTTCC
>CAYRFM010000138.1:0-13816 GCA_964423555.1 uncultured Holophagae bacterium
GTCGTCTTGACGGGAGCCGGCTGGCCGGGTGTGAACCAGTAGCGCTGGTGTTGAAAGGGATAGCCGGGCAAGGGCACGCGGCGGTGGTCGCCGTTGGCGAAAAAGGCCTGCCAGTCGGGCGTCATGCCCTCGAGGTAGAGACTGCCGGCGGTGTCGTAGGTGAAGGCGCCGTCGTCGCGGTCGCAATTTGATTCGCGCAAGGCGCAGCTGGGCAAGGTCGCGGACTGGGCTCGTTGCAGCCAGGAGGCCGGGCCCAAGATCAGCGGGGCGCAGCCGGGTTTCTGCAACAGCGGCGTGGGGTCATGACTGGTGCGCTCGATGGCCTCGATCCAGGTGCTGGGGTCGGCCAGCTCGGGCTGGGTCATCAAGGTCCCGCGGCTGCCGGAGACCAGGGGGCGATCGCCGAGCTTGGGCGCGGCATTGGCCAGGGCCTCCACCAGCAGCGAGCGATGGCGCGTGCCGTCCTCGACTTCGCCCAGGAGGACGCCCAGTTGCAGCATGCTCTCCAGGTCGAAGATATCGGCGCAGCAGGCGCCGGCCCATTGGCCGATGCCTACGCCAACCAGTTCGGAGACCCCATAGCCCAGAGCCCGCCAGGTGTGGTAGAGCGCCGTTTGCAGGGCCAGCGCCAGGGGGCGGCCGACCGCGCGCCGGGTCAGGTGTTTGGCGGTCTTGCGGTCATCGGCGAAGAGGAGCTGGCGCAGGTCGAGGGGCAGATGATCCGAAAGCAGCGCGGCGCAGTGGTCGAGGTGGTTGCGGAAGACGGCAAACTGGGCGTACATGCCGCGACCCGCGCCGGCATAGGGGCTGGGGCAATCCGGGAAGATCGCCAGCAGCCCGGTCCTGCGCAGGCTTTGCTGGGCTGAACGCGGCGCGCCGGCCAGCAGGCCAACCGCTTCGGCCAGGCTGCCGCAGGTGAGCACGCGGCGGTGGTTGAAGTGCTCGCGCCCGGCCAGGAGCGTGAAGGCGACATCCTGGCTGCGCAGCTCGGGGTGGCGGGCAAGGTGCGTCGCCAGCCGGTTGGCGACTTCGTCGAGCGCGCCTGCCGTGCGCGCCGAAAGCCAGAGGGGCGTCCATTGGCCGGGCTGATAGGCCGGCATGTGCTCGTGCCAGGCGCGGCTGGCGGTTTTGGTCGGATTGGGCAGGATCGGTTCCATGGTCACCTCTCGACGTGGGTAGGTTTGAGGTAGTGGTTCAGGTGCTGCGCCACTTCCTGGATATGGGGCTCCTCGAGCATGCTCAGGTGGTTGCCGGAGACGAGCACCGACTCGACTCCTTCGCCGGCGAGACGGTCCCAGCCTCCGAGCGCGATCAGCGCATCGGAGGCGCGTTGTTCGATCGTCTCCATCAGCAGGAAGCGGCCTGGGAAGGTCAGCGGCAAATAGGCCATCATGGCCTGGAAGTGGGCGCGGTAGACTCGCTGCAACGGGGTCAGGAAGCGGTCCAACCAGCCGTCGAAGCCGCCGTTGAGGCGTTCCTCGTAGGTCAGGAACGGCTCGAGCAGCATTTTGCGGAAGTCCTGCATGTACTTCTGGGCGAAGCCGCCGTTGGCACAGAGGGCCGGCGCGTGCATCGAGATCGGCAGGCCGGCACCGATCAGCACCAGATGGCGGACCTCGTCGCCGCCACGCACCAATTGCTGGGCGATCTCGTAGGCGACCCAGCTGCCGAAGGAGTAGCCGCCGATCGAGTAGGGGCCGTGGGGCTGGACCTTCTTGATCTCTGCCATGTAGCGGTGGGCGAAATCCTCGATGCGGTCCAGGGGCTCTTCCCGTGGGTCGAGGCCCTGGGCCTGCAAAGCGTAGAAGGGCAGGTCGCGGTCCATCAACTTGGCCAGGCGGTGGTAGTGGAAGGTGCTGCCGAGAATGGCGTGTACGCAGAAGAACGGCGAACGGCGCTTATCGCCCGGGTTGATGACGATCAGCGGCGAGTGCCGTGCCTGCTTGTCGCGCGCCTGGGATTGGCCGGGTCCCTCCTTGAGGATCTGGGTCAGCTGACCCATGCCGGGCAAGGTGCGCCAGAAGGTTTCCAGCGCCTTGGGATCGACCCACTGTGCTAAATCATTGTTGGTTACGCCGGGCAACAGTTGGCCCAGCAGGCTCTGCAGATCGACGCCTGCTTTCGCTTCCAGCTGCGGAAAGAGGGCGCGCAGGAGCGACGCCCAGGGCGAATCGGCGTCAGCACCCGCGTGGCTCTGGTGCGGGGGCTCCTGTTCCCGATCCGCCGCGGCCTGTTCCTCCGGCTTGGCTTCTGGTTCGCTGGATTCCCGGTGAGGGAACATTTCTTCCTCGGACCAGAGCCCGCTGGCGTCGCGGGGGGGCTCACTTGCCTGAGCCTTCATGCGGGCCATGAGCTCGTCGATCAGGGCCATGCGACGGCCGTCGTCCGCGGACGGTGTCTCGGCCGTTTGTGCTGCTTCGGTTTTCGGCTGGGCCTGCTCGTTCAGCATGGCCGCGAGCAGGCGTTGTTTTTTTTCCTGAATGCGATCCGCCTCACTCAATCGCGCGCTCCCGCCGGGCGCTGCGGACGTTCGACCGTCCAGCCGCGCCGCTCCAGCCAAAGGCTGGCACGGCCATACTCGGACTCGGTCACATCGTTGGCCTTGGTCTTGATGCCGTCCAGGATCGGCTTGCGGAACAGCTCGAAGCGCGAGAGATAGAGCGAGATGACCATGTTGGGCACGGGCCACTTGACGACGTTGGGGCTGAAGCGCAGGAAGTTATCGCCCAGCAGTTCGTGGGCCTGGGTGTTGGTCGACTCAATGGAAGGATCGATCATCAGGTACCAGGGCGGTTGCCCATAGGTCTGTTCCTGGATGTTGGTGGGCATGAGGTTGATGTTCAGCCAGCCAAGGTCGAAATTGCGCAGGAAGTAGCCAGGGATGAAGGTGCCCGTTCCCATGGAAAAGGCTTGGGTGTGCTTGGAACGATCGGGGGTCTGGGCCATGGCTGCGACAAACAGGCCCAAGACGCTCTGCAGGAGGTTCTCGGAGGCGATCACCAGCAGGCGCGTTTGGTTGTCATCGCCGCGAGGGCTGGCCAGCATCTGGAACAAGCCCGTTGTGTGACGTTCCTCCGAGCCAAAGAAATCATCGTGTACCTGGACCCAGGTCTGGTCCCATACCCGGTGCCAGGGTTCCTCGGCGGGGAAAATCGGCGATTTGACGGTGAGATTCCAAAGTTGCAAACAGCCGCGGATGTTGCATTGGGTGCAGGTCAGAATCGCGTTTGGATCAAAGTGCTCGGGGTAGCTGCACTCGAACAGACCGGAGGCGATCATGGTATCAATGCGGGCGATCAGGTCCATCAGCATTTCGGTGGTCTCGAGGCTATAGCCGACGGTGATCATTTCCTTGAACAGGTTCTTCATATGGGTGAGTTCGCCGCGCACGACGGACTGAGTTGCGCGCATGATTTCGCGGATGCGACCGTAGCCCGAGCTATCGCCGCCGGTGATGACCAGCTCGTGGAGGACTTTGATCTGAGCGAGGAGCTCGGCGATGGCTAGGTGGGATACAGCGCCCGAGCGCCAGAATTCGCGTTCCTCCGGGCCCATGGCACAGATCAGCGTCGTTGCGCCCATGGCGGGGTTGATGGCGAAATAGCCGGCATCGGAGATACCGCCATCGACCGGTCGGTAGGTGGCCGGCGCGGTGGCACCGTAGGCGATGAACGCGGCCGAGACACCGGACTGGTCGTCCTCGCCGAAGTTGCGGAAGTTGCGGGGCCCCCACTTGCGTTTGCTCATCTCGTCGTCGGGGCCGATGAAGTCGAAGGTCGAGATCAGCACGCGTTGGGGCAGCTCACCGAGACTGAGCACGCCCCATTTTTCCTGGCAGAAGTCTTTCATCAAGGGGCCGCTGCACCAGGAGGAGAGACCGACGATGCTGCCGATGGCGGTGACGGGATCGAGATTGCTGTAGAGCCGGTAATCGTGAAACATGGCCTCGATCTCGCCGCTCATGATGGCATCGCGCGGGCACTGTTCCTTAGCCAACGCCAAGGCGATCAGGGCGCCGGCCGAAATGCCGGCGAAAATGGTGTCGTCCTTGCCGTTGAGGAAGGAGGGATTGCGCTCGCAGAGTTGGCGCAGCATGAGGGTCGTGAAATAACCATAAATACCGCCACCGTCGAAGGAAATGACGCGGTAGGGCGGCTTGACCATGTAAAAAGGCAGAAAACTCATAGTGACTCCGGTAATCGTCCGTCATGGGTTCGGCTCGAGCGCGGATCGAGCCCTGGTTTGGCTGCGCGATTTCCAACTGAGGTAGAGGCGCGCTTCCGAGGCTTTTCCGTGTGCATGACCTTCCCTTATTTAGAGGAATTCGTGAAGTTAAATGATAATGCAGTCTTGACCAATTTGCAATCCTGTCTGTTGATTCGAAAATTGTCAGCGACGCAGAAATAGTTGACGTCGTGGCGAGTGAGTCTTCCGCTGGTCGGCAGGCTCCGTGCGAAAGTTTTCGACTTTGGTCCCGAGAATGCTCGATCGCCATGGCGAGTGGGCCTATGGCAACAGTATCCTGCTCTGCTGCAGGGACGGCCTTTTCGTCCCGCCCTTCTCAGAGGGGCATCTTGCGACAGGCTGGGCTGACAGGTTCGCTTTAGGGTACCATTGCGAGCAGCACCAAGATCAGGACCCCGGCAAGCGCGCTGCCCCAGCCGAAGATTTTGGCGCCTTCCCGGCATGCGCTGATCCTGGGTAAGAGCAGCAAGCCCAGCAGACCCGCGTGCAGACCCGTCAACAGGGCCGGCACCGGGTAGGCCAGTGCCAGGTGGAACAGTGCCGCGAACGGCAGAAAAAGCCACAGCACGGTCAGATCACAGAGCGCCAGGAACAAGCGTCGAAGACGCTCCGAGGCAAGCCGATGGGCGACCAGCAAGGCCAAGCAGCTACCCACTAGGGGCAGGGTGTAAAGATAGCTCCCCCCAGGCAGGTAGAGACTGGTGGTAGCCGTTAGGATCAGCCACAGCAGCAGGCCGCCGAGCTCGATCAGTTCGGCTGGCAGCCAGCGGCGCAGACCGTGGCTGCCCAGCCACACACTCGCGAGACCCATGAGCAGGAAACCGAAAAAGTAGACTTCCGCATGACTTGGATGGCCGGCCTTGCCTCCCATGTCTGGCTGGACCACCAGGGCAAACAGCTGCCAGCTGGCCCAGGCCACGAGAACGCTGGCGACCAGCAACGCCAGGGCCATCAGGAACCCGAGCATCAACTTGAGCAGGCCATGCCTGCCGCGTTTCAAGGTCAGGCCGATCGCGACCAACAGGCCCAGGCCGACAACCAGTAGCAGCGGGACGACCAGCGCCGCCGAGTAGCGGTCGAACCCGAGCAAGGGCACGCGGAAATAGACGTCGGTGACCGTGCTGTGGCCGGGTTCCAGATTGCCGAAGTGGCGGGCGACGGCCAGCATTTGCAAACCCATATGGCGCAGCGTGGTCGGGCTCAGGTTCTCGACCCTGTCGCGCGGGCTGTGATAGACGTATGGACCACCGATGAAGGCGAAATTGAGACCCTGGACGCCGGGCATGTGCTTGAAAACCGTGAAGTCCGTGTTGTTGGGCATCCGCTTGTAGATATCGTAGGAGATCGAGGTGGCGACCGCATACGGCGTGCTTTTGCGGTACTCATCGACCAACCAACGGTTGTGGTCGGTGCTTTCAAACATGAGGACGGGACCCTTGCAGCCGCGGCCCTCGAAATTGAACGCCAGGTCCACTTCCTTGGCCCAGGGATGCTCCCTGGCGAACAACTGTGCGCCCAGGAGACCCAACTCCTCGCCGTCGGTGAACAGGAAAATTAAGTCGTTGCGCAGCTTTGGCCCCTCTTTGAGTGCCCGCATGGTCTCGAGCATGGCGGCCACCGCGGCACCGTCGTCGCCTGCGCCAAAGGAGTCCTGTCGCGCGTCGTAATGGGCCACCAGGACCAGCGTGTGGCGCGATTCAGTGCCTTTCAGCCGCGTCAGGACGTTGACATAGGTTGGCGCTGTCGCGGGATCGGCGGGGTCGGCATTGTCCTGAGTCAGTGCTTCCAGGCCGAGCGCCCGAATCTGAGCCATGAGATAGGTGCGCACTTCCGCCAACTCGGCGCTGCCGGAGGGGTGGGGCTTGGACGCGATGACTTGGAGGTGGGCCAGGGCACGGGCGCTGGCAAATGCCTGGGGATCGGCCGTATCGCCCACAAAGTGAGGACGGCCGTCGAAGACTAGACCAACACTGCCCAATCCTACCAGAATCAAGAGTGTCCTAAGGCAATCACGCCAAGCTGTCGCGAGTTTCATCCACCACCTCGTCCCTCTTTTTCCCTAGGACCCACATTCTAGCACAGCCCACCGAGTCACAAAGTTCGAACTAAGTCGTTGCCAGTCTTCCGTTTCCTTACACCCGCTACCAGCTCCCGAAATTGCTCACCGCCAAGGTCCAACCTCCTCCAACGAGGGAATCTCGATGACCCGTCTCATGATCACAGCACTTTGCCGCCTGCCGCCAAGCTGACCTTACGGTGGCGCCAAGGAGTAGAGGGATGACCCAGAGGCCTACCGACTGGTCGATGGTTTCCTTTTTGCACTAACGCCACTGATGTGACTTCAGCGATCGACATGGCTAGTTTCGGGCTCGACCAGTGGATATCTAGGAGTCGGATCTTCGATATCCGCACGTTAACGGTGCGTGTATAATTGACGCGTTCCTATTAGCGTAGGGATTGGGGTCTATGCTGCAACTGAAACAAATCGACGCTGATCTTGTGGACAGCTACGAGCTTCGTGGCCTGGTTGGCTTTGGCGGAACCTCGCTGGTATTTGCGGCGGTGGACCTGAGCCTCAAGCGGCTGGTGGGTCAGGAGCGCAAGGTTGCACTCAAGTTCGTTTGGGACGCCGCTCGGGCCAGGGAAGAGGTACAGCGACTGGTTCGACTGGATGGGCAGGGCAGCGTCAACAGCCTGCTCGCTTACTTAGAGGTACCGTTCTCGCGGATCGGCGAGCTGCTTGCCGATGGCTTGGCGACCCGTCGTGAAAGAACCGGTGAGACCCTTGATTTTGAGCCCGATCGCATCTTTGGCGTCCTGGTCCTACAATTCGCCCATGGTCAGAACATCGTACGTACCGAGCATCTATTAGAGCGGACGCGTTTGCGCAAGGGTGAGTGGTTGATCGAAATTGACGGCGAACCCTTCGTGCAGTCCCTGGCGACCAAGCTCACGTTAGAGGAGCGCATCGCGCTGATCCGCGGTCTGATCAAAGTGGTCAAGGGTGCTCATGATCGAACGCCGCCACAGGTTCACGGCGATCTCCATCCCGGCAACGTGGTCTTTGAACGCGTCTCCGGCGATTTGGTCGTCATCGATTGGAGCGGTGACGGCGTTTATGGCGCGGACGGCTGGATTTCGCCCTGGCACGACCTGCTATTCCTGGGTGAGTTGACCGCGCTGCCCGAAGCGGCCGATATCTATCTCTTGGCGCTGTGGATCGAGCGCTTATTGGCGCAAGAATATCCCGGTTGGCGACCGATGGTCCAGGCGGTGATGGCCCAAAAGGAAGGCGGACTCGATGGTTCCATTCATGATTTTTCGCAAACTTTCGAGGAGGTTGCGCTTCATGCGACCCAGAAGAAGTATAGAAGGACCGTGTATGTTATAGCCGCGGTCGCGTTAGTGGTAATCGGTGTTGTCGTCTGGATTTTTTTTAACCGAATGAAAATCTCGGAACGGCGCGAACAGGTTGAAGATATGGTGACCCAAGCGTTGAACAATGAAACCCGATCGGAGCATACTCTGATTACGCTAAAATCCTATTTGACAGATCCGCTCTACGCAACGATTAAGCAGGATATCATCAAGGGCATCGGCCAGATCAAGCTCAAATACAATAACAGTGCGCCTTTTTTGCAATCAATGAACTTAGCACAGCCTAATTGTGTTTATATTTCTGACGATCAAAGCTTTGTCGTGTACAAACAATTTCCATTTTCACTGGGAGCTTCTGTATCTGACAACGAGTTTATTTCAGACATTCAGGCAAGAGGCATCCAAATTCTAGACCAGAGGACAAGCAAAAGAAGGGAAATTAAATTTTTGGAGCATCCCTTGCTTGCGGACAATGGCAAGAACCAGTTAATCATTTATGAATCTGATTTGTACGATGTCATCGCTTCATTGTCTGAACTCACTGATAAAGAGTTTTTCTTCATGCCAAGCGGCAGGCCGATTATTTATGGTTTGATTCGAGGGGCAACACCTATCGAGCTGCGAGAAAGAGTAATAGGATGTAGTGTTGACATGTCCACTTGGAACCACTCACTAAAAATTGAAAATGAGTTTGTTTGGATTCGATGTCTCGACCTAGCCACAGGGACTAGAATCAAGGGCTCGCTATCGACCAATATTTATAATTATTTGGTGACCGACCTCGGCTTCGAGGTAGAATCCTTTCCCGCGGAGATAAAAGAGGCCCAGCTTTCGTTTATTTTGAACGAACCCCGCGATTGCGTTGAATTGTTTCAGGAACTGTCGATTAAGAATGGCTTCAAGATGGTGAGGAGCAAAGATGGTCACAGGTTTCGCTTTGAGTACCTGGGGAAGGATAAAATAAGGTAATGGAGCTGATTTTTCTTGCTTCTGAAACCCCTTTACGGTAGAATGGTCCCGTGTTAGTGCTTGGAGGTTTCAAATGAGGCTAATAACAAAAATGTTTTTAGTAGTGATGGTTTTATTCGCTTCCGCAACGAGCTTTAGCGAGTCCTCTGATGATTCGGGAGTAAGTAACCGCGAGACATTTAGGTCATCTGACTGTGGTGAACCTGGCGGTAATTGTATCGACAGAAAAGAGCAAGAAATTAATCAGTAAAAAGGCAATGGGTGGCACTTCATGGTAGCATTCTTTGTGATATTACTTTGTGGTGTCACCCCTTACGACTTGGCCTCCGAGGGAGCTTTATCACCTATCGTGGAGTGGTCTTCCGTTCAAAGTGACGGCTCGATCTTGCTGAATAATTTGACCAAGGTTTTCCACTTAAGCCCCAAGGGCGAGCAAATCAGGGTCATAGGCAGAGAGGGCACAGGTCCTGGCGAGTTTAAGCGAATTTTGTCCTCGATTTGGGATGGAAGACACTATGTTTTTTTCGACGCTCATCAGAGATCAATCAGTATCCTCAATTCAAAGGGCCAGTTTCTTAATCGATTCAATGCCAATATACGGATGTTCCAATTTGTGGATAATAGATATTTCTTAGTAGATCTGCGTCCGTTTATCGACTCTGAATTCAAAGACAACAGGGCACTCATTGAAGCGACACTAGATAACAACCTTCAGCTCGTCGAGCGGCAACGTTTTTATACCATTGATGCTAGAACCTACGAATTCAAATTCAACTACAAACTTCATTTCTTGTGCAGGTTAGGTGATTATATATATGTGATCAGCCAATTGAATAATATTCTTTATCGGTACTCGCTCGATATGAAGCTGGTCAATCAGATTCAACTGAGTTTACCCCAATATGCCAGATCCAAGAAAAGCTGGCCAGAAGACAATGACCGAAAGAAAGTCTTGGAACTTTTGTGCAGCACCAGTTACATAACGAACCTCTTTCCTTTTGAACAGGCCATCGCTGTAGCCTATACCAAGCCAAAGCCCAACACCCTCCTGGATATTTACATCGTTCAATTGGTAGATACACAGGGCAAAAACTTGGGTGCTCCCCTGCTCGATCTCGGCACCTGCATTGGCAGCTATCAGGACAAACTGTACTTTCTCAAGGAATCCAGCGGCATCAAATACCAGCTGCTGCTTTGGGACAGGAAATAGTCGCCAAGGGGTGGCTGTCCCCCTCCCGCGATGATCTAGACAACGCTGTTTGCGGATCTTACCTGCGTTTGACTTCATCCTAGACCATCCACCATCTCGTCCCTCCTTTTTCATTTGGCCTTGCTTGCACAGCCCACCGAGTCACAAAGTTCGAACTAAGCCGATGCAGGACTTACGTCGTTATCCATGCGGCCTCGGTATGGGGCATGACGTGTCGTGGAGGGTGCCTGATGTTGTCTGTGAGCATGATGCTGATTTGGATCGGTTCCGATTTGATCAACCTGAAAACTTTTGAAGAGCCCAAGCACGAGGAGTATTTGAGTTTGCCTCATGCCTCCTGTTTTGGCGACCTGGGCGAGCTTTATGTGATGGACCCCTCCCAACCGCGCATCTTGGTCTGGGATGCAAGCGGTAAGTTTCAGCGTGGTATTGGCAAAAAGGGCGAGGGACCCGGCGAGCTGATCGAACCGATTCAGGTTTACAGCAAGGCCGGCAAACTCTACGTTTGGCAGCGCAATGGGCGCATGACCCGCTTTAGTCGGGAGGGCAAGTATGAGGACAATTTCACCCTTTCCGGCCCCTGGCCACGCCGGTTCGCGATGATCGACCCGGACACGGCGTTCATCAACTACCGCGATATCGCCAGCGGCATGGAGGCCTATTACATCTTCGAGATCCGCCGTCGTGACGGCTCTGTGACTCAAGTCAAAAAGGACCGCAACCTGGGGTTTATTAAGGTGAAAGAGGGCTCCAACAACGTCGATATTCGCGCCTATATGGCCGACGTCGACATTCAGGTCGATCCCGCCGGCGGTTATTGGTATGGCTTCGGCTATGAGAAAACGCTTTACCATCTGGATGCCAAGGGCAAACCTGACGGCAAGCGCTCGTTCGAGCTGCCGGCTGTCAAAATCTCGGACGCGGAACGTGAGCGGGTGGAAAACAAGGAAGTCGTGATCAGCGACGGACGCCGCATCCGCGCCAAGGAGTTGCCCAACCTCAAGTTTCATTTCGAATTCGACAAGGCCTACTTCACCCAGTTCGTAATCAAGGGCAATCGCGTCGCCTTTGTCTGCACGAGCCTGGGTGGATCGGACAGCACGGGCGATGGCGATTCGGTCGGATCCTACTTCATCTGTGACCTGACGACGGGCAAGTTATTGGCACGGGGTGCCTACGAGTTGCCGGTGGACAGCCAGGTCCATTATCGCAATGGCCGGATCATGGCCTTCGAGGCCACCGATGATGGCTATCTGATCCGCGAAGTCACGCTCAAGGGCCTATGAGCTCGCCGCAGCTGCTGTAGCGCAAGATGCAATCTTGCGCCGGGCGGCGGGTGAAAGTTCAAGAGGCGCTATTGATAGAGGGAAATCCCGCCCATCACCGGTTCGGGGCGACCTCTTCGGCCAGGCTCGAGCTAGAACTTCTTGCTGATCTCCAGACTCAGCAATCGCCTGGCGATCGGCAGGCCGATCAGGCCGACTTCCTTGCTGTCGGTCAGGTTGAGAACCGCCAACTTGAAACCGAGTCGGTATTCCGGCAGGCTCACGCCAGTGGTTAGGTCGAAGCGCTGGTCGGCGTTGATGGGACCTAGTGGACTGAGGTCTGTCGCTTGCCAGCGCCCCGAGCCGTAGTTGTAACTGTCGTGGGCGCTGCCGGCCAGGGTGATGAAACTGTGCGCGCACCAGGGATCGGTCAAGGTCGCCGAGAGCTTTGCCTGCTGGTCGGGGGCGTTGAAGCCGAGATCTGGAATGGGTGTGTCGTTGCGGAAACTGGCCAGATGCTGGTAGTCATAACTGGCATCGAGCCGAAACCGCGTGCCGGGCATCCAGCCGATCGCCAGGCTGAAGCCCTCGACCCGCGCTTCGCCGTAGTTGAGGTAGGTCAGAACCAGCGAGTGGACGACGCCATCCGCGTCCAGGGCGACGGTCGGGTTGGTGGGATGATTGGCCGAGGCGATGGCTTGCAGACCGCTGATGAACTGGGCATAGGTCGATCGGTAAGCGGTCAGGTCGAGGATCAGACTGTCGCCGAGCAGACCGCGATAGCCCGTCTCGAGCGTCTTGACCGTTTCCGGCACCAAGGCGTCGTAGGTGGCCACGATTTCACCCGTGAGCAGGCTTTGCACCCGCCAGCCGCGGCCGTTGCCCAGCGCCACACCGCCGAAGTAGACGTGGTTCTCGAGGATCGAGGGGTCGCGATGGGCCTCGTTGTAACTTAGGCGCAGGTGGTGGTCGCCGCTGCGATAGACGAGCGCCAGTTTGGGACTGGTTTGTGCCTCGTATTCGTTGGCGGCGTCGCGGCGCAGGGCCGCGGTAAGGCGCAGCCGCTCGTCCAGCAAGCCAAGCTCCGCCTGCAGGTAGACGCCGTTCTCGAATCGGCGGATCGGCGCTAATGCTCGGCCTTCGCTGTCGCGGAAATCATCCAGATAGGTGCCGTAGGAGTCGGGCTCAAAGGCGCGATAGGTGGCACCGCCAATCAAGGCGACCCGACCCAGATCCCCATTGACCTGGAGCTCGAAATCATCAAGGGTGGAGCGGTCGTAGAGTTTGCCGCGGTCGACCCTGCCAATGATTTGGTCGAGCGGCAGGCCAGCGGCCAGGAACGGGGTGGCGTTCTGGATGCCGTAGCTGTCGCCCGCATCGTTGGCGGTGTGGTTGGCGTGCAGGTAAAGATGAGGATGGCGTAGATCGACGCCGACCGTGCGGACCTCGTAGCCGTCGAGGCGGTTGCGCCCGGTGTTGGTCAGATTGAAGCCGTCATTGGTGGACCAGCCGCCTTCGCCGCCTAGCTCCCAAGCGCCGGTCCGATAGCTGAGCCGGGTCGAGACTTTGCGGTTACCAACATCTTGGTCGGCGAGCTCGTCTTCGCGCCAGGCCCAGGTCGAGGGCGGGCCCTCGCGGCGCAGGGCTGCGGCCGTTTGGGCGGGCGTGTGCGTGGATTGGTTGGAGCCGTCGCTGAAATAGACGTTGTCGGCTTCGAATTCGTCGCCTCGCAGCCAGCTGGCGCTGACCTTCCAGCCGAATCGACCCTCGGCGGCCAGTCCGGCATGGCGCAGCTGGGCTTCGACCAAGTCGCGGGTGCCGGCGCGCAGACTGAAGGCGGTGCCGGCCTCGTCCCAGGGCGATTTGGTCAGCACGTTGTAGACTCCGGCCACGGCATTGGCGCCGTACAGGGCGGAGGCAGGACCCAGCAGAACCTCGACGCGCTTGACGTCGAGGTCCGTGGTGGTCTGCATAAAACCCTGGGGGATGCCGCCACCGGGCAGCGTGGCCAGCTTGCCATCGACCAGGGAGAGCATGCGCTCGATGAACGAAGTGGCGAAGCCGCGGGCGGAAAGGCGTTGAAACGTCAGGCCGCCTTTGATGTATTGAACACCGGGCAGGGTCGCCGCGATATCCATGGGGGCGCTCTGGGCGGACTGCGCGATGCTGGTCTCGGTCGCGGTCACGACAGCCGCGGGGGCTTCCAGTTTCTTCTCGGCTTTGCGCGATGCCGAGACGACGATCTCAACGCGCACGTCTTGGTCCGCTGTTGCCGCGACTGCGGGCTCCTGGCCATCGCCGGCAAGGGCTGGCGCGAGCCAGTAAAAGACGAGGATCAAGCACAAGAGTCGAACCATGCGTGCTACCTCCGGTCCAAAACCGGGTCTATCGCCTGTAAACCCAAGCGAAAAAAGGGGAGTGCCTTTTCAAGGATACGGCGATTGACAGCAGGGGTCAAGCGACTCGTCGAACCCTCCATCCGCGTCTGATTTCAATGGGACTGCCGTGCAACGATTCCGTCACAAACGGAAGCCGCGCGAGCCAGCCGCGTTGCTCGGCTGACAGGCGCGGTTTCAATGCGACTCAGCCGTGAAACGATTCCTTCACAATTGGTCACCGGGCGAGCCAGCCGCGTTGCGCGACTGACAGGCCCGGTTTCAGGGTGACTCAGTCGTGCAACGATTCCTTCACAATCGGTCACCGGGCGAGCCAGCCGCGTTGCGCGACTGATAGGCCCGGTTTCAGGGCG
>CAYRFM010000139.1:0-13586 GCA_964423555.1 uncultured Holophagae bacterium
CAGCGGTCGGCCCCACCAGGGTCGTGTCCTTCCGTGGGTCTTGTTGCACTCCCAGCATCCAGGCCGACCAGCGGTCGGCCCCACCAGGGTCGTGTCCTTCCGTGGGTCTTGTTGCACTCCCAGCATCCAGGCCGACCAGCGGTCGGCCCCACCAGGGTCGTGTCCTTCCGTGGGTCTTGTTGCACTCCCAGGATCCAGGCCGACCAGCGGTCGGCCCCACCAGGGCCGTGTCCTTCCGTGGGTCTTGTTGAACTGCCAGGATCCAGGCCGACCAGCGGTCGGCCCCACCTGCCTAGCTGCCTTTGCGGCGGACGAGGAACATGCCGCAGCCGTAGGCTTTGGCGTGGCCCAGGCCCGTGGTCAGCAGGCGGGTGAAGGCCTCGCCGTCGGTGACGGTCAGGGTTCCTTCTAAGGTCGCGATGCTGAGGCGGATGCGGTTGCCTCCCTTGCCCTTGCGGAAATCGTGCAGCTCGTAGTCCTGGACCCGCACTTCGCTGGGCGCCAGGCTGTAGCCGTTGGCCTCCGCCCTGCGCTCCAGCCAGGCCACCAGAACCTTGTGCCTCAGCTCCTGGGGGGTGAACGCCTGCCAGTCCGGATTCTGGGTCTTGTAGTAGGCAATCGCGTCGTGGCGCTTGCCCTCGACCGAGACGATCGGGTTGACCCGTGTACTGAAGTAGAGCTGGTCGCCTGGCTTCAGCTGCGGCGCGTAGGGTTTGTGCTCGACGCGCCAGCCCGGCAGCGACTCCGGCACGGTCTCGCTGACGGTGTAGAAGACCGGCCGGCCCTGCTCCAGCTCGTAGCGGTAGAGGAATGGTCGCTCGCCGCGCGCCACGCCTGGGAAGAACTTCCAGATCAGGTGGTGGACGTCCTCCAGGTCGCGGATCCTGCCCGCCTTTTCCTGGTTGCGGATTCGGGAGAAATACATGTCAACCTCCGGAGGTTTGGGTGGCGCGGGTGTGCTCCTTGCGACGGTCGAAGCTGCGGCGTCGACGGCTGACCAGGCGATCGCCGCGGGACGCCGTGAAGGTCGGCTCCAGGTCGGGCTCGTCGCCCTCCCAGTATAGCGTGTTTGCGGCGCGGGTTTGACGCTCCTTCAAGCGCACCGCCAAGCCTTCGTGGAGCGGGACCTGGGCGAAGGCCTCGACCAGACCGGGCGCCTGGACAAGTTGGGGGACCAGCGGCCAGGCGGGCGGGCAGTTGCGGCGGCCCAGGTAGAGCGGGTAGTGGGGGCGGGTTAGGGCGTTGGCTAGGTTTTGGAGGTCGATGGTTGCGGTGGTCGTGGAGAGGGCGACGGTGAAGCAGGCGTCCAGCAGGTAGTCGCGGCGGCTGAGCAGGGTTTCTAGGTCGGACCGCCGGGTCCAGGTCAGCTGGTCACGACGGGTCTGGTGCTTGAGCTTGCCCTTGGGCGGTGCCTGCACGGTGTGGTAGTCGGTGAGGCGGCGGCCGAGGCGGTCGACCCTGACGGCAAAGTTCAGGCCCTGGTCGAGGGCCTGATGGGCGGCGTCGTCGTCGCGGGCCAGGCCCAGGGCGGCGCCGACCAGACCGAGCACGCCCGACTTGGTGGGGTGGTCGGCGGTCTGGCGGACCTCGCCGGGCGCGGCCTCACCCCAGGCCTGCAGCGGCCCGTAGAGGTGGAATAACAGGTAGTCGGTCATGCGCCGGCTCCGGCGACGAAGGCCAGCAGCTCGTTGAGGTTGCCCTGGCCGGCCAAGGGCTTGAAGACGTAGCGTTCGGTCTCGGTCAGGTTGTAGGCCTTGTCGAGGTTGTCGCGGGTGTCTTCAAGTGCTTTGATGGCCTGGTTCAGCATGTCCGACTGGATCGGCTGGATGAAGCTCAGGGCCAAGGTGCGCGGGGCCAGGTCGCCTTTTTCAGCGAGCAGGTAGGCGGCGGGTGAGAGCGCGGCGAAGCTGTTCTGCTTGCCGCCGGGGCTGACCCTGACTATTGCCTCGGTCAGGGCGCGCAGGGTGCTGGTGGTCAGCGCCTCGTCGCCGCCGAGGTTCTCGCGCAGTTGCCCGACGTTGACGCATACATATAAGTAATAGACGCCGGAGCCGAAGTAGGCCTCGTCCAAGTGGCCGGCGCCGGCGTCTTCCTCGTGTTTGTTCAGATCGTCGACAGCGGTGAAGAAGTCCTCCTCCATGGCGACCTGGTTGACGGTGAAGGCGTGGGCGACCTGGACGGCGGCGTCGACATTGTGGCCGGGGCTGTCGGCCAGCATGCGGCCAAAGAGGGCGATGTCGACGGCGCGACCCTGGCCGCGCAGGGCCTCGGCCTCTTCCTTGGTGGGCGCGCTCTTGCGGGCGATGACGGCCTCGGCCATGGCTTCGATGGCGGCGATCTCGGCGGGCGTGTAGTGAACCAGTTGGCTTGTCTCGACGGTTTTGTCCTTCTTCTTTTCCAAGGAACCAAAAACGGAGGCGACGGTGCCGCTCCACTCCAGCGCCTTCTTTTCGTCGATGCCGGCGTCGCGCAGCTTGGCCAGGAAATGCTCGGCGATGATGCGCTTGCTGCGCTTGCCGCCGTGGGCGCCCAGCTGTGCTTCAAAAATTTCGGAGGTGCGCCAGGCGCGTTTGAGGCATTGGGAACTGATGCGCAGGCGTTCGCGACCGCCGACGGCGGCGGTTTTTGGGCGACCGCTGTCGTCGCGGTTGAGGTTCGAGGGCGGGTAGAAGGTCAGGGCGTGCAGTTGCAGAAAACGACTCATGGGAGGTGCTCCTTTCAATTATTTAGAAGGTTTTTCAAGGGTTTGGAAGTAATCGCGGGCCCAGCGCTGGCGGGTGATATCGTTCCAGTCGACATAGGCGAGCAACAGGTCGACGAGGTTGCCCTGGCGCTCGAGCAGGGGAATCATGCGGCGCATACCGCTGAAGAACTGGTCTTGATCGGCGTCGAGCAGGCGGCGGAAGCGCCTGGGTGAAACCCGGGGGCGGCCCTTGTCCGATTCGGCCATGCGGGCGGCGAGGGATGCGCCGGGCAGGTGGCCGCGAAAGTGGATCAGGAGGCCGGCGGCCTGGGCGATCAACTGGGCGTTGGTCTGCAGCTCCAGGTCCCCAAACTGCGCGTGGAAGCGCCAGGCCTCGCGGCACAGATTGGCCTCCCCGGGGTCCTGGATGCGGCGCAGCTCCGCCCGGGCGCCACGGCGGTTATCCGTGTCCACTAGCCATTCAGAGATTCGTTTGCCCAGCTCGTCGGCTGGGACCTTGCGGAGGGGTTGGGTCATGATGCGGCTCCTAATGCGCCGGCAGGCCAGGAGAGTGCCTGGAGGTTCTTGCCTTTGTTGAATTTGTGGAGGTTGGACTCGGCCTCGACGACCCGTTGGGGATCGGTCACGGTCCAGAGTTGGGCGTCGAGCAGTTCCTGGAAGAGACTGCTGGACTGGTGGCGCAGGTGCTTGAGCCAGCGGTCGGTGGCTCCGCTGAAGTCGCCAGCCTGGCAGCGCTCCAACTCGGCCAGGAAGCCAGGCTCGAGGTCGGTCCAGAACTGGGTTTTGACGAAGTCGTGATCGCCCTTGCTGCGCTTGGGCTCGAAGCAGGCGGCCAGGTAGGCCTGGTGGGTGTTTTGGGCGATCTGGTTGGCGGATTCGACCATGGCGCGGATCAGCAGGCTGAAGTCCTCGGCCTGTTCGTGGTTGAAGATGACGGGCATGCTGCGGCGGATCCAGTTGCGGGCCTTCATGTTGTCCATGTCGTAGCCGAAAACGAGCAGGCGCGGTTCTTTGCCCAGCTGGCGTTTTCGGTTCACCAAGCTGTGGCGGATGATCTTGGCCGGGTTGATGGTTTTCTTGCCGGCCTCGTCCAGCAGGAAGCCCAGCCACTGTTGATAGCCGTAGTAGCCGGGTTGGCCGTGGATGGGAAGGATCTGCTCCTTGGCATCCACATAGTGGGGCGTGAGGGGATGCTGCCAGAGCGCATAGTTGTTGCCGTAGGGACGGGCGCGGTAGGAGTGGAAGACGGGGACGGCTGTTGCGCCGCAGAGATGGCAGTCGCCGCTGGGGTCGGGCGGGTCTAGGCGGATGCGGCGGGGCATGGCCCAATAGGTCTGGAGGCCGTGGACACCGGGCGTTTCGGGGGTGACGGTTTCGCCCTTCTCGCTGGTGCGGGTGGGGGCGAGCCAGGGGAAGAGGGCGGCCAAGGGCGGGCGCGGCGCGAGGGCGAAGGTGGGGTGGGCCTCGGTCTCGAAGACGGCCAGCCAGAGGGTTTCCCAGAGGGTTGTGCCCTCGAACAGGGTGGTCAGCGGGCCGCCGCCGCGCAGGCCGGTACGGTGGCCCTGGCCGCCGGAGGGCGCGTTGGTCTGGAGGCAGAACAGTGCGGCGCTGGCACAGGCTGGACAGAGTTGCTGGACGGTGTCGCGTTTGTTGAAAAAGTCCAGGCCGCGCTTGATGGTGTTTTCACCGGGCGCGTCGATCAAGAGCTTGTCGATGGCCAGGGCCTCGGCTTCGAGGTCGAAATCCTGCATGAAGGCGGGGCCATCGCCGTCTAGGTCGAAGGCCTGGCGATAGGAGGCCAGGGCTGCATCCAGTTCAGCTGGCGTGGGCGGGTCCTTGAGGCGGTCGCGCCAGTCTGTATGGGTTTCGGGGGCCAGTGCGGTCTGTAGCAGAGCGATGGCCAGCTGCAGCAGCGCGCCGTCGAAGTCTTCGCGCGGCGCGGCGAAGGCGGTGACGGGGTTGCTGTCGTAGTCGGCCGTCAGGTCCGCGAAACGCAGCAGGGCGCGACTGCCGTCCCGACGGGTGACGGGGAAGAGCGGATCTGTGAGGATGTTCATGCTGGTTCTCCTGGGCTGTCGCCGCTGACGGCGCCCAGGACGGGGTCGTAGCGGAGGGGTTGGGGTTGGTCGCCCTTGTGCAGGAGGCCGACAAAGGCCTGGCCTTCGGGGCGCAGGGGCAGGATCTTCAAGTGACCGCTCTGGCGCGTTTCCAGGTCGCGCACGACGGTTTCGGGGGCGATGGCGTCGGCGACGCGGGCGCTGCCGTAGCTTTTGGGCAGGTTGATCTGGCTCTGGAACCAGGCCTGGCTGGGGTCGACGTTTGGATTGCGGAGCTGGGCGTAGGGCTGGAGAGCGGTGCCGTCCCAGATGGCGAGGTGGAACTTGACTTGGTCCAGGCCCAGGCGGGTGCTGAATTCCTCGTCCTCGTTGAGGCGGTCGTCCAGCTCGTATCCGGAGTCGGGTCGGTAAACCTTGGACTTGGCGAAGGCGCGATGGGCGAAGTACTGGCCGATCTGGGCGTCGCCGATGGGGCGCAGGCCGGCGGGGATCTCGGTCTCCTCGTAGACGCCGTCGACGAGGGCGCGGGCGTCGCGGGGTAGTTGGAAGCTCGGGCGGGCGCGCAGTTCGCGCATGCTGAGCCAGAGCAGGTGATCCTTGTTTTCGTAAACCTGGGCGGTCCCCCTTAGGGTTTCCTTAAGCCATTTGATGTCGGGCGCTTCAGACCAGGCGGGCGCGTGGACGGTGAAGATGTGGGGGCCGCGCTGGTCGGGGCTGGCGCGGTCGGGCAGGGGATTGCCGGAGGCGTCGCGGGGGTGGCGCATCTGGCGACCGTCGCGCTGGATGAGCAGGTCGATCGGGGCCAGGTCGCTGATCATGCGGTCAAAGTCGACGTCCAGGGACTGCTCGATGACCTGGGTGGCAATGACGATGCGACCGGCGCGCTGCGCGGCGCCGCTGGCCTTGCCGAAGCGGGCCAGGACGTCGGCCTGGATGGCCAGGCGGTCGACGAGGGCGAAGCGAGCGTGGAACAGCTGGCAGGGCGGGGCGTCGGGTAGGGCGCGGAGGCGCTCGTAGGCGGCGGTGGCGTCGCGCACGGTGTTGCGCAACCAGCAGACGGCCTTGCCCTCGGCGGCCCAGGCGATCAGCTGGGGGAGCGGGTCCTGGTGCAGCCATTCGATGTGGATTTCACGGCACCCGGTCGCCGCGACGGGCGTTTCGGTGAGCAGGCCGCTTTGGTCCACATGGGTCAGCAGCGGATAGGCTTGGGCCTGGCTGGCGGTGGTCTCGCGGCCCAGGGCGCTCTGAAAACGCGCGATATAGGCCTGGCGCTGCTGGGAGGCGAGGGTGGCGGACAGGAGGATGGTGCTGCCGCCTTGGAGGGTGTGGAGTTCGACGAGGTTCTCCAGTTGGGCCTGCATGTAGGCGTCGTAGGCGTGGAGTTCGTCGACGATCAGGACCTTGCCCATCAGGCCGAACAGACGTAAGGGCGCGTGGTTCTTGCGCAGGCCGGCGAGCAGGGCCTGGTCGATGGTGCCGACGCCGATGGCGGCCAACAGGCTCTTCTTGGCGTTGTCGGCCAGCCAGTGGGCAAGGCGGGTTTCGGCGGCGGGGAGCTTGTCCTCGGCGACGGCGGCGACGGCCTCGGGCGACTCCAGGCCCAGCTGGTGGCGGAAGTGGGGGTTGGCCTGGCGGGCGCTGTGGGCCAGCATGAGGAAGGGTTTTTGGTTGTAAAAGCGCGTGTAGCAGGCCTCGAGGCGCTGGTACATCTGGTCGGCGGTGGCGGTGGTGGGCAGGCCGACGAACAGGCCGGTGGCACCCTGCTGCATGAGGGCGTGGGCCAGGGTCATGGCGGCCTCGGTCTTGCCGGCACCGGTCAGGTCCTCGATAATGTAAAGCTGGGGGCCGGGCTGGGGCCGCTGCTGGTCGGCCAGGGCCTGGAGCGGCGAGGGCCGGTAGGCCGGGAAGAGGTGGGCCATGCCGGTCTCCGCGGCGGGCGGGGGCGCGATCAGCTCGACAGCGGCGAGCATGGCGCGGGCTCGGTCGCGGGTTTGCGTGAAATAGTCGGGCAGTGGCTGGATCTGGGTCTGGTAGGGGAAGTGGGCCTGATGGCTGCCGGCCCAATCGCTGACCATGGTGATGCCGGCAAGGAACAGCGACGTGCGCTTACATGATTTGGAGCTGAGTTTGCGCGGGGTGAAGGGGAACAGCGCAAAGACCGCGCGGATGAAGTCCTTGGCGGCGGTGAGGTCGGACTTCAGGAAGTGGGTTTTGAGGTGCAGGTCGTTGACGGGTTCAGGGGGATGACCGTGGTGGCCGGTGACGGCCATGACTAGGGGAATGAGGGTTTCGGCGAGATCGCCGTCGATGGGGAGTTCGTCGAGCACATTTTGCCAGAGCAGAAAGCCCAGGCTGTCGTGGCGCAGTACGTGGGCCTTGGTGCTTGGGGTGTTGCCTTGCAGCGCTTGACGGACCGACGGGGCCAGGTTTTGGAAAGCGTCGGCGAATTTGCCCAGGTCGTGGCAGGCGATCAGGAACAGCAGGAGGTTGCGGGTGGTTGGTTCGTCTTGGGCGAGCAGGTCGGTGAAGCTCGCGCGCAGGTGGGGTGCGGCGTCCCAGAGTTCGGCGGCGACGGCGGTGACGTCCAGGCAGTGGTAGGGGAGTAGGTGGTAGGGCGCGGTCACGCTCGTCGCCGGGCGAGCCTTGCCCCAGTAGTGGTGGTAGTTGGACACGGATCCTCCTGTACACAGAGGAATGCGGATTAGCAGGGGCGGATAGCTCAGCCCCTAAAAATTTTTAGCCACCCAAATAGTTCTCTGAGGACGAGGCTGATTTGCGCCCCATGTCTAATGATGAAGGCCATCAGGTTCATACCTGGCTGCTTGGGTTTGGGGGGAAGAGGTTCGGTGGGGACTGGACGAGGGGGAATCATAAAAGCTCCTTGATCAAAACTCGTACACCTTGATTTTCGCGTTGATCGCCTCATTTGTCAATAAGGCATACTGAAGTGCTCCTGCAATTCAAGATCAAGAGCCTCGCGTTGCATTTTAGCACAGCTTTAGGTGTGGTACACTGAGAGTGTTCCCCTGGTCTGGGGATGTCCCAGCATAGTGAAGAGTTCCTGCAATGAACTCTTTTCTTTCCCCGCACAAGCGGGGGTACATCCGGGTGGGCCCCTTTAAGGGTCCACCCTTCTTCAATCCTGCGCCTATGGTAGAATCCGGCGATTGCAGGCGCGGAGGGGTGAGATGCAAGAATCGTTTGACGAGACGCAGTGGCGCACGTTTGTGGCCCAGTGCTGGGAACAGCGGCCGGCGAGTTGGTCGTGGTCGCTGGAGCTGAGCGAAGCGGATGTGTTCGCGGCGGTGCTGGCGGCGGCCGAGGTGGAGCGGGGGCGCGAGCTGACGACGTTTGTCGATCCCATTCGCATCGCCCTGGACGGCGCCCATGTGCTGGATGCGGAGACGTTTGCCGCGCTTTTGCCATCGGCCGAGGACGGTGATCTGGACGGCTTCATCGCACGGGTCGAGCAGATGACGGATTTGGATATCGGCTTTCAGGTGCGCAAGGTCACGACCTACGACCCCCTGGTTTGGGAACGGGTAAGGGCCTTTCTGCGGCCACTATTTGACCAGCTGAACCTGGTGCCGGAATCGATCGAGGTGGACGTCTTTTTTGGCCGCTATGGGCAGACCCATTTTGGCGTGCACCGCGATGCGGACTCGACGTTCACGTTTGGCCTGCGCGGCGAGAAGCTCTTTCGCATGTGGCCCCTGGACTTTTTCACGCCAGACATGGCGGTTGAGGATTGGCCGACGCATATTCAGGACGACTACTACCAACTCCACCGCGAGGCGGCCGAGGCGGTTCCGGTCCAGCCCGGCACGGTGCTCTACTGGCCGAGCTCGGCCTGGCATGTGGGCGAGTCGCCCGACGGCTGGAGCATGACCTTGGCCGTGGCGCTGATCCTTAAGCCGGATGTCTACGAGCGGGTCAAGGCGATCCTGTCGCGGCTGCTGCCCGATCCCGAGCAGGTGGTGACACCTGACGCCTACCCCTGCCAGGTGGCCGAGCGCGCGCCGGCACCGGCGCTAGCACCGCGCCTGGCCGACGCACTGGCCGATATCCGCCGCGCCATGGCCGATCCCCACATCGACCTGGAGGTCGAGCTGGAATGGCTCAAGCAGGTCTCCGGCCTGGGCCTGGTGGCGGTGCCGCCGCCTGCGGACGTTACCTACGCGCCTAAACGCGCCTACCGCGCCGATCCGCGCTACCCGATCCTCTGGAAGCAGCTGACCGCTGGCACGATCGTCGCGGCCAATGGCTATGGTGCGCGGGTGGACCTGCCGGCCAGCACGGTCGCGGACCTGTGCCAGCGTTTAAATGCCGGCGAACCGGTGGCCGGGGCCGAGCCCGAGCTGATGCAGCTGCTGCTCAGCTGGCGGACGGTTTGTTAACGCACCACGAACTTAGGGCAATCTAACCACGGAACACACGGATGTCACGGAAAAGGGGCAGAACGATACGCCTCCTCTCCAGTGATTCCGAGCAGCTCTTGGTTCACCAGCGAATAGGACGATGGAAGAGGTCTGTTCTTCGTGACATAATACAGCGCGCTTCAATGTCAAAATTGAGAGGCCTCCATGTCCCTTTCGACCTTTTATGTGCTTTTGATTGCTTTACTCCTCAGCATGGCCTGCACTTCACCCAAGCCGCAAACGCTTAACCAGCCCGCGCAGACAGCGCCCGCTGCCATGGATGCCAAGGGCTTGATGAAGCTGGCCTTTCCCGATGCCCAGGATGGGAAATGCCGGGTGACTTTGCCTGATTGGGAATCGCACGAGCCCGAACGTTTTCGGCTGGAGGCCCTTGCCTGCGCCCCATTGGGCGCGGATTGGCTGGTCTTGGTCGCCAACGCTGTCCCCTTGACAGATGATGGCTATGTCCAAAACTACCATGCCCTCGGTGGCCTGTTGAACCTCATCTGGTTTCGGAGGGCCAACAACGGATGGGAAGTAGTGGGTCATGAAAAGAATCTGGCTCCCGTAGGCTCATGCGAAAACCTCGGAACCCTGAACTTCCACCCCTTTCCTGGTGGCAGGCTTGTGCTGTCGGTGGAAGACAGCTGGAGCGGTATGGGGCTGACGCTGGGTACGCTCCACCTTTTTGAGTTAGTTCCAGAACATAGCCATTCACTGATTGAATCGATTAAAAGTTCGGGCAATAACCTAAGGGACTGTCCGCCCGAGACATGTTATTCGATTACTAACGCCTTTTCTTTTGCCGCGGACGCCAGCCTAGGTCATGACGCCAATTACCCAGATCTGGTTATCCAATTTGAAGGAACCGAATCGCGATTTTCCGGTAAGCGTGATGATCCCGAGGAGCGCCCTTGCTGTGATGCGCCGGGCTGGGAGGTCATCAAGACCATTAAGGAACGGGCGGTCTATCGCTATAGGGAGGGCGCCTACCAACTGGTAGAGGGTATCAATCCCGTGGATGAAAAGGAGTTCTGAGGGAAGGGCAGCCAATGAGCGGGATTGGTCCACCTGCTGCCCTCGGATTAGCCGCCCTCAATAAGGATCGTTCGCAAAATATGCGTTAGTCCCCCCAAGAGATGACCGTTTGGGGGTCCTGGTTGAAGGGTTCAAGCCTCGAAGCCAATCGGAAATTGGGAAGGACCGGTCAGTTTTGGCAGCATGAGAGCTTTGATCACTATATTCGTACGTCCCATGAATACAACCGGGTTGTTCGTTATATATTGAACAACCCGGTCAATGCAGGGTTGGTCCCAAATTGGGAACTGTGGCCATGGAGTTATCTCCGGCAGGAGTGACGGATGTGCGGCGGTTAGGCCTGAACAGGGCCTTTTGACTGCGACCGTTTGGGATTCGCCTGGCGCGACCGGTGCCCTGGTTGGCGGCGGTTGCCTGACTGCCACCACGCAAAATTGGATTTTGCGCTACAATCCCTGGCGCGACCTGCACCCTGTTTGGCGGGCGGGTTGTGACTGCGACCGATTGGATCCGCCTGGCGCGACCTGCGCCCTGTTTGGCGGCCGTTGCAACCCCTGGCGCGTGCTGCGCCCTGTTTGGAGACCTGGTCGTGGTTGCGACCAGGTCCCGTTGCCTTAGAGTCGGGCGCGTAGGCTGGCGGCGTGGAAGTCGAGGCACTCCTCTTCTGCTAGGCGGATGGCGGTGGCGGCTAGGTCGTTGTAGCCGTGGGGCGCGATCGCCTGCCAGGTGACGATTTTGAGGAAGTCGCCGACGCAGAGGCCGCCCTTTTGGCGGGCGTGGCCCATGGTGGGTAGGGTGTGGTTGGGGCCGCTGCAGTAGTCGCCCAGGGCGACGGCGCTGTGGCCGCCGAGGAACAGGCTGCCGTAGTGGCGCAGGCGGTCGGGGTCCAGGCGGCCCAGGCGCATGTCGACCTGAAGGTGTTCCGGCGCCATGCGGTTGGACAGCTCGAGCATGGCTTCGACGTCCTGGCACATAACGTACTGGATGCAGCCCTTGTCCTTGTCGGGGTACTCGGCGGCGAGGCGCTCGACCTCGGCGGCGATGCGCGCCAGTTGCTCGCGGCTGTCGCTGGCGACGACGCTGAGGGCCATGGGGTCGTGCTCGGCCTGGGCGAGGATGTCGAGGGCAACCCAGGTCGGGTTGGCGCCGTCGTCGCAGAGGACGAGGATCTCGCTGGGTCCGGCCAGGCAGTCGATCTTGACCTTGACCTGGAGCAGGGCCTTGGCCTCGTTGACGTAGGCGTTGCCGGGGCCGACGATCATCTGCACGGGGTCCAGCCAGGTGCTGCCCAGAGCGGCGGCGGCGATGGCTTGGGCGCCGCCGATGCGCACGAACTGGGTGGCGCCGGCCAGACTGGCGGCGGCCAGGACGGCCGGGTGGTTGCTGGGCGAGAGCGCGATGCGGTCGCGCACGCCGGCGACCCTGGCGGGGATCAGGGTCATCAGTGCGGTCGAGACGAGCGGGAAGCGGCCGCCGGGGATGTAGGCGGCCATGCGGTCGAGGGGAATGACCCGCTGGCCGAAGCGGCCGAACTGGTCGCCGCCGGCGAGGTCGTGGAACATCGACATCTGCATGCGGGCAAAGCCCTCGATGCGAGCGGCGGCGACTTCCAGGGCGCGGGCCAGGCCGGGCTCCAGGTCGAAGGCCTCGAAGGGCGGCAGCTCAATGACTTCCGGTGCGAACTGGTCGAAGCGCAGGCTGAAGTCGCGCAGGGCCTCGTCGCCGCGAGCGCGGATCTCGGCCAGCATGGTGGCCACAGCCTCGCGAGCCTTACCGCTCTTTTCTTGGCCCGGTCGCTGCCAGGTTTGTGCGTCAAGAATTTCCATGTCTGCTCCTCAGTTCGTCGATGATGTCCTGCAAGCTTACCCCGCGGGCGCGGGCCGAGACCAATGTGAAATAGATGAGGTCGGCGGCCTCCCAGCGGACGTCGGTGTATTGCTGCGCCTCGATCAGCTCCTCGCATTCCTCGCGCAGCTTCTCGGCCTGGAGGGCCGGGCTCTCGAACAGCTGGGTGCTGTAGCTGCCAGCGGGGCGGGTGCGCTCGCGCTCGGCGAGGACGCGGTCGAGGGTGCTGAGGTCGAAGCGCGGCTGGACGCCGGCGAAGCAGCTGTGGCGCTGGAAATGGCAGGCCGGTCCGCTCTGGCGCACGCGGAACAGCAGGGTGTCGGCATCGCAGTCGAGCTCGACCCTGACGAGCGTCTGGGTGTTGCCACTGGTCTCGCCCTTCTGCCACAGCTCGGCGCGGCTGCGGCTCCAGTAGGTGCCGCGGCGGTTGCGCAGGGCGGCGGTCAGGCTCTCGCGGTTGGAGTAGGCGAGCATCAGGACGTCGCCGCTGTCGGCGTCCTGGACGACGGTCGGCACCAGCGGCGCCTTGTCCCAGTCGACGGACGCGACGAGACAGTCGACGAGGTCGAGTTTGCCGGTGTAAAGCGCCATGCCGACCTGGCCGTTGGCGCCCAAGCTGTGGAGCAGGCGCACGTCGTCGAGGGTGGTGATGCCGCCGGCGACGGTAACGGGCACGGGCGAGGCCTTGACGATGGCGCGCACGCGTGCCTCGTCGAGGCCCTGCATCATGCCCTCCTTTTCGACCTGGGTGTAGAGCAGTTCGCCGCAGCCGGCGGCCAGCTGGGCCAGCACGTCGAGGGTGCGCTCGCCCGAACTCTCGCGCCAGCCGTGGCTCAAGAGTTCGTCGCCCATGGAGTCGATGGCGAAGATCAGGGCCTCGCGGGGGAGTTTGCGGACCCAGTCGGCGCGGGCGGCGGTGCCGAGGATCAGCTTGGCGGCGCCGGCCTTGAGGTAGGCGCGGGCGGTCTCGAGGTCGCGGATACCACCGCCGACGCGGACGCGCTGGCGGCGCAACATCTCCATGATCAGGGCGCGGTTGTCGCCTTGGCCGGTGGCGGCGTTGAGGTCGATGACGGCGACCTCGCCAAAGAGGCTGAACTGCTCAAGCAGTTCGAAGACGTCCTCGCGAGCAAGAACGTGTTCGCGGCCCTGGCGCCATTGGACGGCCTTGCCGTCGAAGAGGTCGATACTGGGGATCAGCATGCTAGGCTCCTGGTGGGGGAATAGTCGAGGCGCATGGCCAGGCCGGCCTCGGCGAGGCTCTGTTTGACGGCGCCGATGGCATAGTCGCCAGAGTGGAACATGGTGGCGGCGAGGACGGCGTCGGCGCCGGCCTCGAAGGCTTGGCGCAGGTGCTCGGGGTGCTTGGCGCCGCCCGACGCGATGACGGGGATTGGCAGCTCGCGGGCGAGGCGACCGGTGATCTCCAGATCGTAGCCAATGCCGGTGCCGTCGCGGTCCATGGAGGTGAGCAGGATCTCGCCGGCGCCGCGGGCGGCGACCTCAGCCGCCCAGGCGTCGGCC
>CAYRFM010000140.1:0-10126 GCA_964423555.1 uncultured Holophagae bacterium
GAGGACGAGGTCCTGCTGTTCGAGCGCGAAGATGACGCGCCAGAGTTGGGGCTCGCTACCGGCCATCGCGAAACTGGCGTAGGGCATGAGGCCGGGATCGCCGCTGAGCTGGGGGGTGGGTCCGGAAAAGTCGACGACCAACTCGCCCGCCACACGAACCTGGGCGACGGCGAGGCCGGTCAGCAAGAAACAGGCAAGAATAAGCAGCAAATATCGCATGGAACCCACCCTGAGAGTCGCGCCCCAAAAAAGGAGAGCGCGAATGATTGAAACAGCACTGTTGTAACCTGAGTTTGGTGGAAATGTCGAGTATTTATTTTGTGCATCGTTTTTCCGCGACTGTAAATTATTGAAGCAGATTTGATCCTTCTGCCTCATTTGCAAAGATGGCTCCTGCCCTGCCGACCTCACCGCGGCGTGCCCATGTTTTTTTGCCCGAGAACTGGCAGCAGAGACGTGATTTGGTCGCAGGGAACGCGTATTGAACACCCGCCGCCCGGCGCAAGATTGCATCAGCGCTACAGTAGCTACAGCGCCTGCGAGACCATATTGAAGAGGTCATTTCAGTAGAGCGAAACTTCGGGAGCGTCCCTCTGAAATGATTCTGTTTTTTCCAATCGTCGAATGGAGACGACCTTTTCGGCTAAGCTCTAGCCAGGGCCTCGTCGAAAGGGCCCGACGCAGGATGCAGTCTTGCGCCGGGCGGAGGGTCGATATTTCCCCCATGCTCCGCGGGACCATAGGTGTTACCTATCGCGGCGGACGCTTCACCTCGCTTTTCCTGCCATTCAGACGCGTTCCCACAACGTCCGCATCGAGTCAAAGCGAAGTTGTGACGATTCATGCATAACATGCAATTGACAACGCAAACGCGTCGACCGGCTATCGCGCATAAAACGTTTGGAGATAGGCATATGCACGACTGATGCGAATCCCTTTGACGCCTGTTTTGCGCAGGTGCATGAGACTTTCCGAGTTGTGGAAATCCGTTTGTGCAAATTGTTTTTATTCGCGTCACGACAGGAAAAGTGTTCGTGCACGTTTCATACGGGGTCCGATGCGGCGTCAAGGGCCTCAAACACATTGTTTTTATTCGCGCCGAGGAGCGCGGTGCGCTGCTCCACTTTGCTCACGCGTATCATTTTGACGGAAGAGACCGAAAACTAGGTGATTTTGCAGGTTAAATGAGCGTCAAGGCATATGATCTCGCTTGACAAAGCGACCTAGCGTGCCGCCAACTGTTCTAGCAATGCGGCGCGGTTGTGTTATGGTTTGTAAAATGTGTCGAAAAAAAGTGTTTTAGGACTTTTCCCTTCGTGCGAAGACCATGTGCACGTTGCACGAGGACCCTGCCGCCTATCGGAAGCGCCGATACACTTGTGGCGAGCACCTTTCCCATGTGTCCCCGGATCGATTCAATGTGTGCCGATCGCCCTGATGCCCATCGGAACCCTTCAGCAAGGTGCGCCAGAGCTTGTGACAGGCCTAAACGGGCCTGTGCATCTGTGACGAACACTCTCCACTCTCCGCGAACACTATGCGTTCCCCACAACTACGGCTGGTCGGGTCCGCCTGGGTGCCAGGCTCTGCCTCCGGAATCAACCTTCCTATTCACCCGCCGCCCGGCGCAAGATTGCATCTTGCGTTACAGCAGCTACAGCGCCTGTGGGACCGCCTGAGTGCCTGGCTCACCCTTGACCACCAACCTGACAAAGTCGTACTAGAGTCCTAACCGTCTTCGATGTCAACCTACGCGACAGCTATAAGAAGAAGGTCCACGCGCAACACGATTTACGTGCGCTGCGTGGACCTTTGCTTCAGGTCACCAGACTCGGCGCAGCGGTGCCCAGCGCTACAGGCGTTTCCCCCCTTTGCGAATCCTTTTGGGCGGACCACAGCAGCATCAGCAGTGGGATCCCGCCGTGGACCAGGCGGATCAGGCACTCGTGCCACCAGGTGTTGATCCAGTCGACGAGCGTCGGCGTTTCGGCCGTGGCGACGAGCCGCGCGAAGGTCGTGGCAAAGCCCCAGATAACCGTGTAGCCCATCACCATCCGACCACCACGCGGCAGGAACAGGCCGATCACCAGGGCGATGTCTAGGTAGCCGGCGACCTTCAGGATGATCCGCGCACTGTCCTCGCCCACCATGAAGCCCTTCATCACCATCGTCACGAAGGGTCCCGGCGTGGGGTAATAGCCCGCGGCGTAGAGACCGTGTCCAAGAAAGGTCAGGGCGATCGCGACCTTGATCGCCATCTGCCAACGCGCCGTCTGCAAGCGCCCGTCCAAGGCGGCCAACAGGAACAGCGGGCTGCCGATCTGCAGGGCATATTCGATGAATTGACCGACTCGGAAGAACTGCTCCAGATAATACAAGAAGGACAGAAAGACCAACTGCGCCGTGCCGAACCCGAGTAACAGGCGCAGGGACTTGTGCTCAGCGCGGACCACGAGCGCTGCCAGTCCGCAGCACAGATAGACCACACCCATGATCCGGATCGTCAACTGGATCCCCGAATCTACGGACAAGCTACCGACCCATTGCTCCCAGGGCCAGCCGCACAGGGCGACGATGGGCTTCATCAGGGACTCGCGCCAGAGCAGTTCGCGCAAGGGCGCATCCCAGCGCAAGTGCTGCCAGGCTCGCCCCACAAAAAGACAGAATACCAGCCCGCGCAACAGACGTACCGTCATCGCCTCGCGCTGGTTGAAGAACGTGAACATCGGACACCTCGAAAAAGGGAAGCGGCTTGGCCGCCTCCCCAAAAGATCATTGAACGCTCAGGACCACCTGGTCCACATAGATGTAGTCGGTATCGCTGCTGGCATCACAGCGGAAGCGGACCCGGTTGCTGCTGTTGAAGGTGGTGTTCTGACGGCTGACCGTGATCGAGGGATTGGCGAAAACACCGTTGGTCAGATTGGTACCCGAGATGTACTGGCCGACCACCTGCCAGCTGGAACCGTCATAAAACTCGACAAAAAAGTCCTCGCCAGTCTCCATGGAGTTAGCGATGTACCAAAAGTCGATTTTCAGCTGGTTATAGCTGGAGAGGTTGAGCGGATTGGAGGTGAAGTTGGAGGTCGAGGTATCGTCGCGGATGAGGATGCAGTAGGTGCCCTGGTGGGCAAAGCTGAAATTGTTGCTGTTGCGGATACAGTCGGTGCCGCCATCGATGTAGATGCCGTAGCCGGACTCGAAGTCGTCGGATGCCAGGGTCACCCAGCTGGACGTGCCGACCGTGATCGCGGCACTCGCCGAGGCCGTGGTGCCATTGGCGGCGCTGACCGTGGCGCCGATGGTGTGTGTGCCATTGCCGCTGGCCGTCCAACTGGTGCTGTAGGGCGAGCTGGTGTCGGTGGCGATCAGGTTGCCGTCCACGTAAAAAGCGACGGACAGCACGCTGCTGCCCGGAGCGCTGGCGGTGGCGGCCAGGCTCACGGTCGCGCCGGCGTTGAAGACCTGGCCCTGGGTGGGCGAAGTCAGGTTGATCGTCGGTGCGCTGGCACTGGCGTTGAGCGTGATCGTCGTGCCCCAGGTCTGCAGGCCGCTAGGCGGCGTGTAGGGCGAAGACTCGTTGACCGTGCCGACGCTGTCGACGTTCTCGTACTTGATGGTCTTGAAGGTCACTTGGCTGCGGGTGACATAGATCCATTTGAACTGGTTGAACGAACCGTACTCCCGCGTCCAGGACTTGGCGTCGTCGGCTGAGCGCAGGGGTGCGCCCCAGGTGCCCTCACCCACATAAATGGTCCCGTTGGCATCGTCGCGGACAAAGCCCTGGACGTTGCCGGAGGCAGTCGTGGGGCGCAGTGGATAGGTCGTCTTGACCACATGGCTGTCGCACTCGACCACCAGGTTGACCCGATGGTTGTAGAACAGCTGAGCCCAGGCCGCGTACTCGGCATCGCCTTCGGATTTGCCGCTGTTATGGGGCCGCATTGGTTTGTGGTACTGAGCGAATTTCCAGGTTGCGGCACCGTTGGCAGCCAGGTCGCTGCCGAGCCAGCTGGCCTGGTTGCCGCCCTCGACGTCCTCGCTGTTGAGCGTGTAGGTGCGCAAGAGATTGTTGCCGAAGCCGAGCGCATAGTAGGCCGAGGCGGTCGGCGTGTCGAACAGGTCGGCGATGCTGGCGTTGCTCAGTTCGTGGTTGCCGCGCGTGGCCAGGATCGGGATCAAGCGGCCCTCCGCAGTTTTGGTGTACTGCCAGTGGTCCATCCACGCCTGCCATTCGCTGTTGGAGTCGGATTCGGTCATGTCTCCGCCAAAGAGTACGACCAGGGGCTTCAGTTTGGCGACCATTTTGTTGGCGGCAATCCGGACCGAAGTATTGTTGCGGCTATCACCGCCGGCGATCACGGTGAAGGGCGTGTCGTCGTTGGGCGCGGTGCGGAACATCATGCGCGCCGACGTGCTATTGCTGTCCGCGATCACGAAGTAGTACAAAGTATTCGGCGTGAGGCCGGTGAGGCGGGCATACTGGTTGCTCATGCCCTTGGCGCTGACCGAACGGTCGGGGGCGCGGTTGAAGGCATAGGCGGCAGGATTGGTGCCGTGATCAACCGTGTCGTAGTGGATTTTCGGCGCGGATCCACTGATCTGGTTCCAGCCGATGACCATGGTCGTGGCCGGCGTGTCGCGCCACATGGCGCGATATTTATCCGTCGACGCCTGCAAAGGGCCGAACGAGAGCAAGAGAGCCACAGCAGTGGCCCAAGCGAGATTCCGTTTCATGGAAGTCTCCTCCAAAAAATAGTCCGTCATGCATCGAGGCATGAATGGCAACAGGACGGATGGAAATGGTACTGAACATGGATTGCCTTCAATGTTACGGGTCGATCAGTTTATGGTCCCAACTAGAAGCCACCGCAGCTTATTTCGTCCTTTCACACAACCGGATCCTGGTGTATGCTCCAAACAAAGGTTCGAGGGTTGTCTCGCGATTGAGGTACGACCTGTCCCACTTCACCCCATCCTTGATCACCTGCCGCTTCATTTTGTCACCTGCTGATGGTTCTGGGGGCCCCTAACTCGTTTACTCGATGTAGCTTAAACGAACCTTGCACCGGAGGATCAGCATTGACAGCTCAGCAGGAATACAGAGGTCACAGCGACCTTGGTCCGCTTTCCGTCCAAGACGATGAGCAAGCGCGAATCGAGCGTTTGGGCCAGAGTGACTACCGGGTCGATCTCTTACACAGGCGCGATTGCGACTATGATCTCGAGCAGGATAGCGTCAGTCCGCTCTGCACGGAGACAGATGCCAATAGCCTGCCGCTGACGGAACGACTGCAACACTATTTCCCATTGCCATGGATCGCACCAGTTTCCTCGGACCGCGCCGCCTTCGCGCTGATCTTCCAGGCGATGCGCGATCACCTGGGAGATATCGTCCAAAACGGACTGCCCTACAGGGCCAGATACCACTTGGTCGACGTGGGTTACGAATTCCTCGACCTGACTTCCAGGCGCGCAAATTCAGCGCAGGACCATGGACTGGGCGCAGAAATTGACCTGGACCAACTCGAAGATCTGCTGCAACGACGGGGCGTCAAATTCGCCTGCGTGCTGCTCGAGTCCTGCGGTCTCGGTCAGGCCGGCCAACCGCTCACGCTCGCCTTCATGCGCCGCCTTGCGACCCTGCTGCGCGCCCACGCCATTCCGCTGGTCCTCGAAGCCAGTCACCTGCTGGACACCGCCCTGTTGGAGGTCGGCGCCGACCTGGAGCAGGTGCCGGCGGCATTGGCCGAATACTGTCGCCTGAGCGATGTCCTCTGCGCGGGCCTTGGCGCGAACTTTGGCGCCCCGCGCGGCGGCTTGATTGCCTGCCGCGATGAAGCACTGTTCCAAGTCGTAAGCGGTCTTGCCGAGCTCTATGGCAACGAACTAGAGCACGAGAGCCAGCAGCGTCTGAGCCAAGCGCTCGCCAATCCCCGAGCGCTCTTCAGCGCCGCCTTGGCGCGCATGACCCAGGTCTCGGACCTCTACCACCGCCTCGCTCAGTGCGGCGCGCCGCTGCTCGGCCCGGTTGGCAACCACTGCCTGCTGTTCGACGCCGAACGCCTTGCGCCAGGGCTCGAAAACCCGGCACCTGCCCTGGCCGCCTCGCTGTTCGCCGCCACCGGCATTCGCTGCACCCTGATGCCGGCGGCGGAGGACCGCATCGTTGCCCTCTGCCTGCCCATTGGCCTGAGCCCCATCCAGGTGGAGGACATCGGCGCTCGCCTCCACCTGTATTTTTCCAACCCCAGGGAGCTGCCCACGCTCGTGCGCGCGAGCGCCAGGCACCAGGGCCGCTCACAGAAAGTCTTCCAGCTCCAAGGCCAGTTCCCCAGGTCGAGGCACGTCGCGAACCACGCTGCGCACCTGGTCCAGCCGGCCGCTCTGAGCTGCCAGGACTTGCCGCTGAGCGAGGGCCAACTGGCGCTGTGGTTCCTGCAGCGCCAGCACCCCAACTCGATCGCCTACAATCTGCCCACAGGTCTGCGCATCCGCCGCCGCATCGACCGTGCGCTGCTGGCGCGCTGCGTGGCGGCCTTGCCAGAACGCCACGCCATTCTTCGCGCCAGGGCCGTTTCGCACGACGAACGACCTAGCCTGCGACTCGCGGGTGATTTCCGCCTCGAGCTGCGCAGCGAGGACGATCGCGCGCTCTCCCACGATGCCCGCATCGACCGGCTCCGCGCCTGCGACGCCGAGCCCTTCGACCTCGAGCGCGGCCCCCTCGTCAGGGCCACGCTGTTCACCTGGGCAGACGACGACCACGTCCTGCTGCTGACGTTTCACCACCTGATCTTTGACGGCACCTCGTTCCTGATCCTGATGGCCAGTCTGCGCGAGCTTTACGCCGCGGGCTTGGCGCGGCGGACCCTGCCCCCGCGCCACGAAGAAGCGGCGCTGGCGCGCTTCGCGCAAGACCAGGCCGAGCGGCTCGCCAGCCCCGCCGGCCAAATCAACCAGGCCTTCTGGCTGGAGCAACTGGCCGGCGAGCTGCCTGTCTTCGACATGCTCGGCGATTACCCGCGACCACCTGTCTTGTCCGGCCGCGGCGCCTTCATCGTCCTGCCTTTACCCGATGAACTGCTCCAACGGGTCAAGACGCTGGCACGCCGCCACCAGACCAGCTTGTTCGTGTTCCTTTTGGCGACCTTTAAGCTGCTCCTCCACAAGATGACGGGTGCCCGCGACCTGATCGTCGCCACGACCTTGGCCGGCCGCACCCACGCCGAGATCGAGGACGTGGTCGGCTACTTTATCAATCTTCTGCCGCTGCGCTCCCAACTCGCGCAAACGCAGCGCTTCGACCAGTTGCTGGTCCACCTCCGCAATCTCGCCTTAGAGGCCATGGCTTGCGGCGACGTGCCCTTCATGCGCACCGTTTCCAAGTTGCGGCTGGTTCGCGACGAGAGCCGCACCCCCGTGGCCCAGGTCTGTTTCAACATGCTCGACTGGGGCATCTCCTCCCAGGAAGAGGAAGCGCTTCCGCTCGAGCCCGTCCTTGAGCTCCACCAGGCCGGCGATTTCGACCTGGTCCTCGAGGTGCTGATCGGCACCACCTCCAAGGTCATTTTCAACTACAACCCCGACCTCTTCGAGAGCGCCCGCATCCGCGCGCTTTACCACCGCTACCTCCATTTGCTCGAGGCCGTCACGGCCGATCCGAGCCTGCCGCTCTGGCACTACAGCGCCTGCGACGCCGCCGAGCGCAGCAGCTTGTTAGAGCGCTTTCAGGTCCCGCTCCGCCCACACCCGGCCGTCTCGATCGTGCACCAGATCGAGGCCCAGGCCGCCCAACGCCCCAACGCGCTGGCCGTTCGAGACGGCCAATTGACCCTCAGCCACGCCGAGCTCGACCGCGCCGTACACCAACTCGCCGCGGTCCTGAGCGCCCGCGGCATCGGCCCCGAAACCCTCGTCGCGACCCTGCTGCCGCGCTCGGCCGCGCTGGTCGTCGCCGAACTGGCGATTCTTGCCGCCGGCGCCGCCTACCGATGGACCCGCTCCACCCCAGCCATCGCATTGCCCAGACCCTCGACTGCGCCGGCGCGCGCGCGGTCATCACCGACAGCGCCTGTGCCCCGCTGTTGGACCAACGCGCCGAACCGCTGCTGCTGGTCGATCCCCTTGGCGCGCCGCTCGACCCGCCAAGTGCCCTACGGCCACGGCGATCCACGATCGACCTGGCCAGCTGCGCCTATGTCATTTTCACCAGCGGCACGACCGGCGTGCCCAAGGGCGTGGTCGTCTGCCATGCCAGCCTGATCGCCGTCTGCGCCTGGCTCCAGCACCGCACCGCCATCGACGCCGAAAGCCGCTCGACCCTGATCTCCGGCCCCGCCTTCGACGCCGCAGTCCTCGAAATCTGGCCGTTCCTGGCCACCGGCGGCTCGCTCCACATCGTCGCTCCGGAGTTGGTCGCGCCCGAACCGCTGCGGGCCTTCTTCCTCGAACACGGCGTCACCCACGCCTACGTGCCGACCCTGCTGATCGAGCCGCTGCTGCGCCTGGCCTGGCCCAAGACCGCGACCCTGCGCTTCGTCATCTCCGGCGGCGACCGCCTCCAGGCCCGTCCGCCCCGCGACCTGCCCTTCACCCTGCTCAACGCCTATGGTCCGACCGAGACGACCGTGGCCGCCAGCGCCGCCGCCGTTCTGCCCGAGGGCCACGACCTGCCCAGCATCGGCACGCCCGTCGCCGGCACCCAGGTGCTGGTCCTCGACCCAACCCTCGCGCTCTGCCCCATCGGCGCGCCCGGTCAGTTGCTGCTCGGCGGCCATGGCGTCTCCCGCGGCTATCTCGGCCAGCCGCGCCTGACCGCCACCCGCTTCCTGCCCAATCCCTATGACGAGGCCGGCTCGCGCATCTACGCCACCGGCGACCTGGCCCACTGGGACGCCGCCGGCCAGCTCCATTTCCTCGGCCGCCTCGACCACCAGGTCAAACTTCGCGGCTTCCGCATCGAGCTGGGCGATATCGAGCGTGCCCTGCTGGAGCACCCGAGCGTGAACGAGGCCGTGGTCCTGCTGTTCAGCGAGGGCAATCCCTTTCTCGGCGCCTTCGTGGCCGGCCCCAGTCCCGATCCCGCCGAGCTCCGCGGCTTCCTCGCCCACCGCCTGCCCTCCTATATGGTCCCCGCCCAGATCCTGGCCCTCGAGGCCCTGCCCCAAACCACCAACGGCAAGGTCGATCGCCGCGCGCTGCTGGCCATGGGCGATCGCCTCGCACCGACCACCGGCCCTCTGGCCGGCCCCCGCAACAGCACCGAAAGCGAGCTCTGCCAGCTGTTCGCGCAACTGCTCGGCCGCGGTCGTCAGATCCAAGTCGGCATCCACGACAACTTCTTCGAGTTGGGCGGCGACTCGCTGATCACCATTCAGCTCTGTTCCCGTGCCCGCACCCTGGGTCTGGAGCTCGGCACCGGCGACCTGTTCCGCCATCAAACCGTGGCGGCCCTGGCCAGCTTTCTGGCGACCACGCAACGCCCGCCCGCGGCACCGGCCCTGCCAGCCCTCGACAATGCCTGGCGCGCTACCGCCACCTCCGCGCCGCTGACGCCCGCCCAGACCCGCATCCTGTTCCTCGACCAGATCGAGGGCGAGGGTTCCGGCTTCAACATGATTCAGCCGCTGGGCCTGCACGGTCCGCTGGCCCTGGACCTGCTCGAGCAGGCCCTCGACCTGTTGGACCAGCGCCACGAGATCCTGCGCACCACCATCCATCAGCGCGATGGCCTGGCCTGGCAGGCGGTCCAACCCGCCGCACCCCAGCCACTTACACTGGTTGACCTCTCCGGCCTCGCGCCCGGGCAACGGGACCGGGCCGCCCGCGCGCTGGCGGTCGCGATCACCACCCGCCGCATCGACCTCGCTCGCCTGCCCGTGCTGCAGCGCTTCGCCCTGCGCCTCGAACCCGGCCTCCACCACCTCCACCTGCTCATGCACCATCTCTTCGGCGATGGTTGGAGCTTCGACCTGCTCAATCGCGACCTCTGCGCGCGCTACACCGACCTGCTCGCCGACCGGCCGGCGCCGCCCGCGCCGAGCCTGCACTATGCCGATTACGCCGTCTGGCTGGAGCGCCTGCCCGCCAGTGCCTTGGCGCCCCAACTGGCCTTTTGGCGGGG
>CAYRFM010000140.1:10136-13460 GCA_964423555.1 uncultured Holophagae bacterium
CGCCCCGCCGATCCTGGCGCTGCCCACCGACCGCCCCCGCCCCGCCATCCAGACCTACCACGGCGCCATCCGCAGACATCACCTGCCGCGGACCACCGTCGACCGCCTGACCGAGCTGGGCCACGCCCACGGCACCAGCCTCTTCGCCGTCGCCCTGGCCACCTTCGAGGCGCTGCTGTTCCGCTACACCCAGAGCCGCGACTTCGCCGTCGGCACGCCCGTTGCCAACCGCACCCTGCCCGAGTTCGAGCACATCGCTGGCCTGTTCATGAACGCCCTCGTCCTGCGCGCCCGCGTCGCGCCCGACCTGCGCTTCGAGCATCTGCTGGCCCAGGTCCGCGACACCACGCTCGAGGCCCTGGCCCACCAGAACATCCCCTTCGAGCAGCTGGCCGACCAGATGGCCACCGAAAGGGACACCGCCCACCCACTGTGGTTCCAGGTCATGCTCGTACTCAACCGCGACCCCTTGGCCGGCTTCCACCTGCCCAGCCTGCGCGCCGCCTTCGTCGATACCGAGATCGTCGAGGCCAAACTCGACCTGACCCTCTATTTATATATGGCACCCGACGGCATTGAGGCCATCGCCGAGTACAATACGGACCTCTTCGACGCCCGCACCATCGACGCGCTGCTCAATCACTACCACAACCTGCTCCATGCCTTTAGCGGCGAACCCGGTCTGACCGTCGGACACGCCGAGATGCTCGACGAAGACGAGCGCCACCGCATCCTCGTCGACTGGAACAGCCACGAGCGCGCCTACGATCCCGCCGTCCCCATCCACCAGATGATTGCCGCCCAGGCCGCCCAGCGGCCCGAACAGATCGCGCTCGTCATGGCTGGCGAGCGCGAGCCCGACCGCCTCGCCAGCCTGACCTATGGTGAACTCAACCGCCGCGCCAATGCCCTGGCCTGGCAACTGGCCGCCCACGGCGCGCGTCGCGAAGTTCCGGTCGGCATCTACATCGACCGCTCGCCCGAGCTGTTCGTCGCCATCCTCGCCGTCCTGAAAAGCGGCGCTTACTATCTGCCGCTCGACCCCGACTACCCACCAGCGCGCTTGGCCTACATGCTCGAAACCGCCGCGGCGCCCCTGCTGCTGACGCGCGAGGGCCTGCGCGCCGCCCTGCCCACCAGCAGCGCCACCACCCTTTGCATCGACGCCGAACGCCCCGATTATCCCCACGGCGACTACCATGGCCAGACCGATCCCCTCGACCTGATCTACCTGCTGTTCAGCTCCGGCTCGACCGGCAAGCCCAAGGGCATCGCCGTCGCCCACGGCGCCCTGGTCAGCATTTTCCACGGCTGGTATCACGATTACCGCCTCCAATCCTGCACCAGCCACACCCAACAAGCCTCGTTCTGTTTCGACGTCTTCGCCGGCGAGTACTCGCGCGCCCTTGGCACCGGCGCGAAACTCGTCATCTGCCCCTCCGCCCTCAAACTGGAGCCGGCCAATCTCTACCAGGCGATGGTCGAGGAACAGGTCGACTTCGCCGAGTTCGTACCCGCCGTGGCCAAACTGCTCGGTGGCTGGCTGCACGAGAGCGGCAACGACCTGCGCTTCCTCAAAGTGCTGCCCTGTGGCGCCGATGCCTGGACGATGGGCGAGTTCTGGCAGCTCAAGTCGTTTGTGGGCCCCGAGACCCTGCTCTGCAACTCCTACGGCGTGACCGAGGCCGCCGTCGACAGCACCTTCTTCCTGGGCACCGAGCTACCCCTGACCGCCGGCCGCACCGCCCCGATTGGCAAGCCCTATGCCAACACCAAACTCTATGTGTTGGACCCCGCGGCCAACCCGCTGCCGGTCGGCGCCGTCGGCGTGCTCTACCTCGGCGGACCCGGTTTGGCCCGCGGCTACTATGATCGCCCTGCCCTGACCGCCCAGAAATTCGTGCCCAACCCCTTTGGCCCGCCCGGCTCGCGGCTCTACTGCACCAACGACGGCGCCCGTTATCTGGCCGACGGCAATGTCGACTTCCTCGGCCGGGTCGACAACCAGGTCAAGCTGCGCGGCTACCGCATCGAGTTGGGCGAGATCGAGGGTGTGATCCTCGAACGCGCCGAGGTGCGCGAGGCCGCCGTCCAAATCCGCGACGACGGTCGCGGCAACGGCGAAGGCTCCAAGCACCTGATCGCCTATCTCGCCCCGCACCAGCACGCCCAAATGGACTTGACCGAGCTGCGCGCTCACCTGGCCGCCAAACTGCCCGACTACATGATGCCCTCCCAGTTCATGATCCTCGAGCGTCTACCCCTGACGCCCAACGGCAAGACCGACCACACCGCCCTCACCAACGACCCAACCTACACGCCCGAGTTTGGCAGCGTCGCCGTCGAACCGCCGCGCACCCCCGCCGAGCGCGCCCTCGCCGAGCTGTTCCGCGAGCTGCTCGGCGTCAGCGCGGTCGGCCGCGAGGACAGCTTCTTCCAACTCGGCGGTCACAGTCTCGCCGCCACCCGCCTCGTCGCCCGCATCCGCAGCCGCTTCGCCGTCGAACTGCCGCTGCGCCAAGTCTTCCTCAACCCCAGCCTGCGCGCGCTGGCCGCCCAGTTGCCCGCACCCGCGGAGGTAGCCGTCGCCGACGGCGGTCCCGTCGCCGTCCCCCACGACGGCCCTCAGCCCCTGTCCTTCGCCCAGAGCCGCCTGCACTTCCTCTACCGCATGGAAGGGCCCAGCGCCACCTACAACCTGCCAGGCGTCGCGACTTACCCGCGTGCCCTGGGCGCTGCCGCCATGGAGGCCGCGCTGGCAAACGTCTTCGCTCGCCATGAGAGCCTGCGCACCATCTTCGAGGATCTGCCTGAGGGGCCCGTCCAGATCGTGCTGCCCAGCCTGAGCTGGCTCCTGCCGGTCATCGACCTCTCCGCACTGCCACCCTGCCGCGCCGCAGAGCTGGCGATCGCCCTGGCCGGCCGCGATGCCGCCGCCCCGTTCCTGCTCGAACGGGCACCCCTGTTCCGCTTCCACCTGCTGCGCCTGAGCGACGGCCACTGCCTGCTCGGCAATTTCCACCACATCGTCACCGACGGCTGGTCGATGGGCGTGCTCGCCCGCGAGGTCCAAGCCGGCTACGACGCCTATCTCGGGGGGCGCCTGCCCGACCTGGACCCCCTGCCACTCCAGTACCCCGACTATGCGCGCTGGCAGCGCCAGTGGCTCAGCGGCCCCGTGCTCGAGCGCCAACTGGCCTTCTGGCGCGCCCAACTCGCCGACGCGCCCGCCGCGCTCGAGTTGCCCACCCGCGGGCCGCGCCCGGCCCTCAAGACCTTCAGCGGCGCCAGCTCCGGCGCCTGCCGCCACCGCCGCCAAGCATG
>CAYRFM010000141.1:0-13325 GCA_964423555.1 uncultured Holophagae bacterium
TCTTCGCCGAACTGCTCGGCCGCCACGCCGACAGCCGCGACGTCCTCGTCGGCACACCCGTCGCCAACCGCCGCTTCACCGCGCTCGAGCCCCTGATCGGCTTCTTCGTCAACACCCTCGTCCTGCGCAACCGCCGCAGCCCGCACAGCGTTGCCACCCGCCTGCAAGCGCTCGGCGCTCGCCTGCTCGAAGCCTTCGCCCACCAGGACGTGCCGTTCGAGCGCCTCGTCGAGGCCCTCAACCCGCCCCGCGACCCCAGCCGCACCCCACTGTTCCAGGTCATGTTCACGCTGCACGCCTACGACCCGCAACTGGCCCATGCCGGCGCGCCCTCCCTGGCGAACGCCGAGGCCATCGCCAAGTTCGACCTAGAGCTGGTCGTGGTCGAAAGCGCCGACGGTTACCACGCCACCCTCGACTACAACACCGACTTGTTCGAGCCCGCCTTCATCGCTAGCTTGGCCCACCACTATTGCACGCTCCTGGCAGGCTTTTGCGCCGAGCCCAAGCGCCTGGCCAGCGACGTGCCCATGCTCTCGGCCGCCGAGCGCCAGACGCTGACTGAGGCGTGGAACCAAACCGCCGCCGACCACCCGCAGCAACTGCTGCACGGCGCCTTCCTGGCTGCCGCCGCGCGCCATGCCCAGGAACCGGCGTTGCTCGTCGGCGATCGCGCCTGGACCTATGGCGAACTGCGCGATCAGGTCGCCGACCTGGCCGCCGAGTTGAGCCGTCGCGGTCTTGGTCCCGAACGGGTCGTCGCCCTGGCTCTCGGCCGCGACCAACACATCGCTGTCGCCCTGCTGGCCTGCCTCGCCGCCGGCGCCTGCTTCCTGCCGCTCGACCCGCGCCTGCCCGCCGAGCGCCTGGCCTTCCAGGTCGAGGACAGTGGCTGCGCTCTGATCCTCTGCGATGGCGAGCACGCCAGCCTGGGACCGGCGTCCTGCGCACGCCTGCGCCTCGACCTGCGCACGCCGCAAGGCGCCGAGTTGCCCGCGCCAGGCCTCGACGGCCAGCACCCGGCCTACCTGCTCTACACCTCCGGCACCACCGGCCGTCCCAAGGGCGTTCTGGTCGGCCATCGCGCCATCGCCAACCGCCTGGCCTGGGCCAGCCGCGCCTATCCCATGGGACCGGGCGACCGCCTGCTCCACACGGCCAGCTTCGCCTTCGACATCGCCGTCTGGGAGCTGCTCGGACCCCTCGCCGCGGGCGCCGCCTGTGCCCTCGCCCCCGCCAGCGCGCTCGGTCAACCGCTGGCCCTGCTGGCGCTGCTGGGCCAGCACCGCATCACCCACCTGCACTGCGTGCCCAGCGTGCTGGCGGCCCTGCTCGAACAGCCGGAACTCGACAACATCCGCTCACTCCAAGCTGTCTTCTGCGGCGGCGAGCGCCTGCCCGAACTGCAGGTCGCCGACTTCCACGCCCGACTCACCGCCCAGCTCCACCAATTCTACGGACCGACCGAGGCCGCCATCAACGTCACGGCCGGACCCTGCACGGCCGGCCAACCCGTCACCCTGGGCCGCCCCATCGACAACCTGCGCCTCTTCGTCGTGGACCCCTTCCTCCAACTCGTGCCCCAGGGCACACCCGGTGAACTGGTCTTCGCCGGCCCGGCCCTGGCCCGCGGCTACCTCGGCCGGCCCGCGCTGACCGCGCTGAGCTTCGTGCCCAACCCCTTCGCGACCGAGCCCGGCGACCGTCTCTACCACAGTGGCGACAGGGTCCGCCTCGACGGCAGCGGTCGGCCGGTCTTTCTCGGCCGGGTCGATTTCCAGGTGAAGATCCGCGGCCTGAGGGTCGAACCCGACGAGGTTGCCGCCGCCCTGGCCCGCGTCGGTGACCTGGCCGCCGTCCAAGTCCTCGCGCCGCTCACGGCCCAAGGCCCGCGCCTGCTCGCGTTTGTGGTCGCCAAGCCCGGCAGCCAGCCCGAGCCCGCGACCCTGCGCCAGGCCCTGGCCGCCGTGCTGCCCGAGCCCATGGTGCCCGCCGCCATTCATCTGCTCGACCAACTGCCGCTCACGCCCAATGGCAAGGTCGACCGCGCCGCCCTGTTGCGCTGGGACCAGGAACAGGCACAGGCCCAAGTCCAAAGGGTGACGCCGCCGCGCACCGAGCTGGAGGCAGGACTCTGCCAGCTCTTCGCCCAGCTGTTGGACCGACCCATCGAGGAAATTGGCATTCAAGCCAACTTCTTCGAACTGGGGGGTCATAGCCTCGCCGCCGCCCGGCTCGTCGCCCAGCTGCGCGCCCGCTATGGCGTCGAATTGCCGCTGCGCCTGATTTTCAACGCCCCGACCGTCATCGACCTAGCCGCCAGCCTGAGCGAGGCCGCCACAGCCGCATTGCCACGGCCCCAGCGCCGCCCGGCCTGGGAACAGCCGCCGCCCTCCTACGCCCAGCGACGCCTGCACTTCCTCTACCAGCTCGAGGGACCCTCGCCCACTTACAACATGGCCGGCCACCTCGAGTTGCCGGGCCCGCTCTCCGTCTCGGCCCTGGAACAGGCCTTTACCCTGCTGGTCGATCGCCACGACAGCCTGCGCACCTGCTTCGCGCTCGTCGACGACCAACCGCAGCTGCGATTCGCCGCACCCGGCGGCTACCCGCTACCCGTCTGCGACCTGGTCGGCGCCGCTGAGGACCGCCTGAAAACCCTGATCGCCGCCGAGGCCATGCGGCCCTTCGCGCTGGATCGCGCGCCCTTGTGCCGCTTCCTGCTGCTGCGTCTCGCGCCGGAGCGCCACGTCCTCTGCTGGAACTTGCACCATATCATCGCCGATGGCTGGTCCGTCCAGCTGCTCTCCCATCAAGTCATGGTCCTCTACGCGGCCTTGACCCGCAATCCCGCGCAGGCGGCGGAGACCCTGCCCTCGCCATCACTCGATTACGCCGACTACTGCGCGTGGCAACAGCGCCACCTCGACGACGCCGCGCTGGCCCAGCTCACCGAGTTCTGGCGCCGCGAACTGGCCGACGCCCCCGCGTCATTGATCCTGCCAGGCCGCGGCCCACGGCCTCACCAACAGACGTTCCGCGGCGCCGTTCACGCCTTCACCCTCCCGGCGACCAGCCAGCAGCGCCTGACCCGCCTGGCCCGCGCCACCGGCGGCACCCCGTTCACGGTCCTGACCGCCGTCTTCGCCGAACTGCTGGGTCGCCATGCCAACAGCCACGACCTCGTGCTCGGCACACCCGTCGCCAATCGCCCCCACGCCGAGCTGGAGGACGTGATCGGCCTGTTCGTCAATACCGTCGTCCTGCGTCTGCGCCGCCAGGCGGAGCAGTCCGTCGCCGAGCGCATCGGTGCTGCCCGCGAGACCGCCTTGCCCGCCTTTGCCCATCAGGACCTCCCCTTCGAGAAGCTGGTCGAGGCCCTCAATCCTGCCCGCGACCCTAGCCGCAGCCCCATTTTCCAGGTCATGTTCAGCTATCTCCGACCCGAGCGTGGCCGGCCCTCGCTCGAGGACTGGGGTCGCCCGCTGATCGAGGGCCAGGTCACCGCCAAGTTCGACCTGACCCTGACCGTCGTCGAGCGGAGCGACCAACTGGCGATCCAATTCGACTACAATGTCGACCTCTTCGCCGCCGAGCAGATCGCGATCCTGGCGCGACACTGGCAGACCTTGTTGGCCGGCTTCTGCGCGGAACCGAGTGCCCCCGTCGCCAGCTTGGCGATGCTGGATGAATCCGAACGGGCCGCGTTGCTCGCGCAGCTTGCCGGCAGTCGCGAGGCCGTCACCGGGCCCAGCCTGCGCCCCGCCGTGGCCGGCTTCGCCGCGCGCCAACCACAGGCGCCCGCCCTGGCCGCGCCCGACCTCAGCCTCGATTACCGCAGCCTCGACCAGCTCGCCGGCCAGCTTGCCCAGACCCTCCACGCCCATGGCTTGCGACCCGGCCAGGTGGTCGGCCTGGCGCTGCCGCGCTCGCCCGAGTTGCTGATCGCCCTGTTGGCGGTGCTGGAACTGGGCGCCATCTACCTGCCTCTCGACCTGGCCCATCCCGACGAGCGCCTAGCCTTCATGATCGCCGACACCGCCTGCCCCTTGGTGCTGGCTCGCAAGCTCGAACACGAGCGTCTGGTCGGACTCGGCGCCAGGTCGTGTCTCGACCCGACCACCCTGGTTCCCACAGGGCATGTGCCCCTGGCCCGCCCGCTCGCCGAGCAGCCCGCCTATGTGATCTACACCTCCGGCTCGACCGGCACGCCCAAAGGCGTCGTCCTTCACCACCGCGGCCTAGCCAACCTGATCGGCTCTCACCGCGAACATTTCGAAATCGGCCCCGGCGATGCCCTGCTGCAAGCGGCCTCGCTCAACTTCGACGCCTCGATCTGGGAGCTCGCCCTGGCGCTGGGCAACGGCGCCTGCCTGCACCTCGCCGAGCCGGCCCAGCTCTTCCCCGGCGATGATCTGGCCCAGCTCTGCGCGGACCGCAGCATCACCCACCTGTTCCTCACCCCCAGCGCCCTGGCCGTGATGCCTGCCGGCAGTTTGGCCTCCGTGCGCGTCCTGCTCACCGGTGGCGAGGCCTGCAGCGCCGCCCTGACCCGTATCTGGGCGCCTGGACGCAGCTTCCTCAACGCCTATGGTCCAACCGAGGCCACCGTCTATGTCGCCATGGGCGCGATTGCCGCCACCGAGCATGCGCCTCCCATGGGCAGGCCCATTGCTGGCGCCCGCATCTATCTGCTCGACCGCGACTTCGCACTCGTGCCCCAGGGCACGCCCGGCGAACTCTGTGTGGCAGGCACGGGCTTGGCACATGGTTACCTGGCCCGTCCCGCCCTGACCGCCCAGTGTTTCGTGCCCAACCCCTTCGCCCAGGCGCTCGAAGAGAGCGGCTCGCGCCTCTATCGCAGCGGTGATCTGGCCCACTGGAGCCCTGAGGGCGACCTGGTCTTTGACGGCCGCATCGGCGCTCAGGTCAAGCTGCGCGGCTACCGCATCGAGCTAGGCGAGATCCAGGCCCAGCTGCTGCGCCACCCCGACCTGGCCGACGCGGCCGTCTACCTCGGCGCCAACGGCACCGCGCTGGCCGCCGCCGTCGTACCCCGGTCCGGCGTCGAGGCGGCCCAGCTGCGCAGCGAGCTGCCCGACCACTTGGCGCGCCTGCTGCCGCACTATATGGTTCCCACGGTTTGGACCCTGCTCGAAGACCTGCCCCGCACGCCAAGCGGCAAGCTCGACCAGCGCGCGCTGGCCGCACTGGTTCCAGCGGACGCGCAGGACTACCAGGCGCCGCGCACGGCCTTGGAGCATGAGCTCTGCGCGCTCTGGGCCGAGCTACTGCGCCTGCCGACGGTCGGCATCGCCGACAACTTCTTTGCAATCGGCGGCCACAGTCTCCTGGCAGCCCAGGCCGTCGGCCGAATGCGCAGAATAATCCCCGAGGGTGTGGCCCTACTCGACCTGTTCGAGCGTCCCACCGTCGCGGCCCTGACCGACCACATCGAAACGCTGCGCAAAGTCAAGGCGCCTCGCACTCAAGGAGACGTGGAACGGGAGGAGTTCGAATTTTAGGGTAGCCAGAGCCCAGCCGAAAAGGCCCCGCAGGCGCTGTAGCTGCTGTAGGGCAAGATGCAATCTTGCGCCGGGCGGCGGGTGAAAATTAAAGGGGTCATTTCCGTAGAGCGTAACTGGGAGCGTCCCACTGAAATGATGCTGTTTTTTGCCAAACGTCGAAAAGGTCCCGCAGGCGCTGTAGCTGTGTAGGGCAAGATGCAATCTTGCGCCTGGCGGCGGCTGGCTTCGCCGACGAGCGCTAGGCTGGAAGGCCACCCGCGATAAGCTTCAGGTAGGTGGACTCGCCCGGAGGGTTAGGCTACCTGGCCGCCTCGTCAGACCCAGCGACTTCAACGGATTCCTCGTGGGCGAGCATCCTTGGGCTGTGTTATAAAGGGTTAGGCTCTGAGCGACTTACCATCCATGCAAAAAGGAGGTATTCATTCATGTCAGAACAACTGCCCTACTTCCGCTACCATCCAGACCCGGTCGCAACTGGCGCTGTCATCGAAAGCGACGTAACCTGCGTGTGCTGTCAAAAGACCAGAGGATACATCTATGTGGCAGGAGTCTACGCAATAGATGATTTGTCCGGGCTAATCTGTCCGTGGTGCATTGCCAGTGGTGATGCCTGGGAAAAGTTTGAGGCCACCTTTGCCGACATGGATTTTCAGGCCGTCGTATCCGATGAGATACACAATGAAGTGGTTGCAAGGACGCCAGGTTATGAGTCATGGCAAGGCGCGCAATGGCTTTCACATTGCGATGATGCATGTGCGTTTCATGGCGACGCCAGTAGCGCCGAGGTGAAAAACATGTCTGAAACAACGAAAATGGATTTTATGAACCGCAATGATTTAGACCTAGAGACCTGCAACGAAATATTCGAACATTATGAACCTGGCGGCAACCCAGCTCTTTACAAGTTCGTTTGCCTGCACTGTCACTTGGTGCTTTATGGGTGGGACTGCACCTAAACTTAAGATCACCCCCAACCGCACTTGAGGCATTTTGAATGACCTACCTAAATCCAATAGCCGCACAAGTCCGGACGCAGAACGGTCCGCGTGTGATGGCGGCATGCAATCGGTCTATGAACATCTGGATATTGACGAGTTCCTGGCAGGCATGCGGGCGGATGCGATAGTTTTAGCCCGCAACGACCCAGGAAACGAGCACGCGCGACAACTTCCACCCACCGGTCGGCACAAGATTGCATCTTGTGCTACAGCTCCAGCAGCCGCGCTACGCTTGCGACCGATTGTGACGGAATCGTTGCACGACTGAGCCGCCCTGAAACCGGGCCTGTCAGCCGCGCTGCTCCGCTGGCTCGCCCGGTGACCGATTGTGACGGAATCGTTGCACGACTGAGTCGCACTGAAACCGGGCCTGTCAGTCGCGCTGCTCCGCTGGCTCTCGCGGTGACCGATTGTGACGGAATGACCGGTACGCCTCACGCGCCCGCGGGGCAATCGCCGCCGTGTGGCCCAGGCGCGCCAGGTCGTTATGCTTAGGCGCAAATTCTCGCAAATCGACGATTGACCTGATTTGTTATTCAACTCTAGCGCTGAACGACAAGGTGGTGTATGCTGCCCACACTCTAGCAGCTGCTTTGCGGCTGCACCCCTGTCTTGAGTATTGGTTTTCCGAATTAGGAAACGGTCTCCTCCACAGCGACGCCCATCGTCGTAGCTCGCACCCCCAGCTTGAGTGTTCCCGCCATCGGGTTGGCTGTTGTCCAGTCTGGCTGACCTAGCGGGGTGCGCGCGATTGCCATGGCGTTGTTCGGAACGAGTGCAACAGCGGGGAAATCGATCAGGCTACACGATCCGAACACCACCCACTCCTCCCGTGCATGACCCTCTTTGAAGCATGTTCGGCATGGCGGAGCTTTGGACCTACACCTCTGCAAGGAGACTCCATGAGCGTTCACGACTTTATTGCCAAGCTAGCGCAACACGACATCACCCTTCAAGTCGATGGTGAACGCCTCATCCTCAATGCGCCCAAAGGTGCGATGACGGAGGGCCTGGCGGCAGAGATCCGCAATCGCAAGGCTGAACTCCTCGCCTTCCTCAGCGACACCGATACCAGGACCATCCCCCAAGTCAGCCGAACAAGTGCGCTGCCGCTCTCGTTCTCTCAGCAACGCCTGTGGTTCCTCGACCAACTCGACGAGGGGAGCTCTGTCTACAATGTACCTTCCGCTACCTTGATTCAAGGCCAGCTCGATCGCGCCATCCTCGTCACCGTGGTCCAGGCGCTGATTGCCCGCCACGAAGTGCTGCGCACGGTCTTTGGCGCTAGGGAAGGTCAACCCTATCAGCGCATCTTGCCCGAGCTGGTGCTCGAGGTACCGATCATCGACCTGCGTGCCGAGGTCGGCGAGGCCAATGCTCGCCTCGCCGCGGGCGAACTGCCACAGCTGCCCCAGATCGAGACCCTGATTGCCCGTGCAGCCGAGACCCCCTTCGACCTGGCCCATGGTCCGCTGCTCCGCGTCGAACTCCTGATCTTGGCCGATGACGCCCACGTCCTTACCCTCAACGTCCACCATATTGTCGCCGACGGTTGGTCGATGGAGGTGTTCCTGAGCGATTTCGTGCGTCTCTACACCGCCGCCGTCGCCGGCCAGCCCTCGCCGCTGGCGCCGCTGCCGATCCAGTACGCCGATTTCGCCTGCTGGCAGCGCGATCACCTGAAGGGCGTTCACCTCGAGCGCCAACAACAGTTTTGGCGCGAGCGCCTGAGCGGCCTGCCGCCCCTCCTCGAACTGCCCACCGACAAGCCCCGCCCCGCCTACCAGAGCTTCGCCGGCGCCCATCTCCAGGTCGACCTGCCCGAACCGCTGGTCGCCGCGCTGGCCCGCTTCGCTCAGGACCACGAGGCCACCCAGTTCATGACCCTGCTGTCCGTGTTCTACCTCTGGATGGCGCGACTCTCCGGCTTCGACGACATCGCCGTCGGCACGCCCGTCAACAATCGCGAACGAGAGGAGTTGGCGGGCCTGATGGGCTTCTTCTCCAACACCTTGGTTTTGCGCGGCCAATTGAAGCCCAACCAAAGCTTTCGCGAGCTGGTGCGCGCGACCCGCACCCAGCTGGTCGCCGCCTACAGCCACCAAGACCTGCCCTTCGAGCATCTGGTCGACCTGCTCGAGCCCGAACGCCACATGAGCTATTCGCCGCTGTTCCAAGTCATGTTCACCCTGCGCAAGAGCGCCCTGGCCGAAACCCGCACGACGGATTGGCAAGTGCGGAACCTGCCTCTGAACGCCAAAACCTCGAAGTTCGACCTGACCCTCAACCTGACGGAAGACGAAGGCCAGATCAAGGGCTTCCTCGAATACAACACCGCGCTTTTCGAAGAAGCCACGATGCGCCGCTGGTTCGGCTATTTCACGACCTTGGCCGAGCAAGCGCTGGCCCATCCGGATGCCGCACAGGACACCCTGCAGATGCTGCCCAGCCGCGAGCGCGATCAGCTGCTGCGCGGCTGGAACGACACCGCCCGCAACTACGGCGCAGCCCATACGATTCACGCCCTCTTCGAAGCCCAGGTCGCGCGCACAGCCGATGCCGAAGCGCTGATCTACGACGGCCGCCGCGTCGGCGAGTCCGTCGCACAGCTCAGCTTCGCCGAACTCAATGCCCGCGCCAACAGAGTCGCCCACCGCCTGCTCGCGCTCGGGGTTGGCCCCGAGACCTGCGTCGGCCTGTGCCTGCCGCGCTCCGTCGAGATGGTCGTGGCCATGCTCGGCATCCTCAAGGCAGGCGGCACCTACGTCCCGCTCGACCCGGCCTACCCGGCCGAACGCCTGGCCTATATGTTGCGCGACGCCGGCATCCGTCTGATCCTGACCGCCGCCAGCCAGGAGGCCGTCTATGGCGGTCAGCCGGTGACCCCCCTGCTGATGGAGCGCGAGGACTTCGCGGCCTGGCCCGACAGCGACCCCGCCGTGCCCATGGACGTCGACAACCTGCTCTACCTGACCTACACCTCCGGCTCGACCGGCCGCCCCAAGGGCATCGCGCTCTCGCACCGCGCCCTGGTCAACCTCATCGACTGGCACATCGCGACCCTGGCGCCCGGCCGCACCCTGCAGTTTGCCTCGATGAGCTTCGACGCCTCCTACCACGAGATCTTCGCCGCCTGGTGCGTCGGCGAGGCGCTCTTGGTCGTACCCGAGGAACTTCGCTACGACTTTGCCGCCCTGCCCGAGCTGCTCCACCAGCACCGCATCGCCAAGGCCATCCTGCCCGTCGTCGTGCTCCAACAATGGGCCGAGTTCTACCCCGATGGCAGCCAGCTGCTCGAGCACCTGCGCGACATCATCACCACCGGCGAACAGCTCCAGGTCACCCGCCCGATCGTGCGCCTGTTCCAGCATCTGCCCCAGGCCCGCCTCCACAACCACTACGGCCCCGCCGAAACCCACGTGGTCACGGCCTACAGCTTCGCAGCCAACCCCGAGGGCTGGAGCTACCACGCGCCGATCGGTTACCCGATCGCCAATTCGACGATCTACATCCTCGACGTCAACCTCGAACCCGTCCCCCAGGGTGTCAAGGGCGACCTCTACATCGGGGGCACCAACCTGGCGCGCGGCTACCTGGGCAAGCCCGACAAGAGCGCCGAGAAGTTCGTGCCCCACCCCTTCCTTGACGGCGGCGAACGCCTCTACAAGACCGGCGACCTGGCGCGCTGGCTGCCCGGTGGCAAGATCGAGTTCCTCGGTCGCTCCGATCACATGATCAAGCTGCGCGGCTACCGCATCGAGCCCGGCGAGGTCGAGGTCGCCCTGACCGCGGACAGCCGGGTCAACCGCGCTGTCGTCGTCGTCAAGGGCCAGGGCAGCGACCGCCGGCTCGTCGCCTACCTGATCCTCCACGAGCCGATCGCCGATGCCGCCGAGGTCCTGCGCGCCCGCCTGGCGCGCAGCCTGCCCGACTACATGATCCCCTCCGCCTTCGTCGTCCTGGAGCGCCTGCCGCTCACGCCCAGCGGCAAGGTCGACGCCCGTCTCCTGCCAGACCCGGACTTCAGCGGTCAGAGCGCCCAGCCGATCGTCGCCCCCCGCGGCGAGACCGAGCGCCGCCTGCTGGAGATCTGGGCCGAGCTGCTCAACCTGGCACCCAACGCCTTCGGGGTCGAGCACAACTTCTTCCGCCTCGGCGGCCACTCGCTGCTGGCCACCCGCGTCGCCTCGCGCCTGCGCCATGAGCTATCGATCGACCTGCCGCTGCGGCTGCTGTTCACCCACCCCACCATCGCCGGCCTGGCGATCGAGCTGGACAACTTGCAGTGGTTGGCGAAGGGCAGCGCGACGGCCGCAGACAGCGCCGGCGAGGCTTTCGAGGAGGAGCTTTGATGCGACCACTCAGCGAACTGCTGGCCGAGCTGCGCGGCCTCGACGTGACCCTTTGGCGCCATCAGGGCAACCTGCGCTACCGCGCCCCTCAGGGTCCCTTGGCCCCCGAGCTGCGCGCCGAGGTCGTCGCCCGCAAGCCCGAGCTCTTGGCCCTGCTCGAGGCCCAGGAAACGCCGGTCGAGAGCGGGCTCAGCCCCGCGCCCGCCGAGGCCGAGCCGCAGCTCTCGTTCTCCCAGCAGCGCCTGTGGTTCCTCGAAAAGCTTCAGGGCCCCTCGGCCACGTTCAACTTCTTCTTTGCCCTGCGCCTGCACGGCCCGCTCGACCTGGTCGCCCTGCAGCGCGCCCTCGAGGCCGTCGCCGAGCGGCACGAGACGCTGCGCACCCACTTCGCCGAGCGCGACGGCGTGCCCTACGCGGTGATCTCACCCGTCGCCGCGCTGCCCCTGGCGCTGGCGGACCTGACCGGCCTCGAACCCAGTCGCGCGGATGCCGACGCAACGGCCCTGGCGGGTCAACTCACACTTCTGCCCTTCGACCTGGCCCGCGGTCCGCTGTTCCGCGGCCTGATCCTGCGCCTCGCCGACGGCCACCACGTCTTTGCCGCCAGCATGCACCACATCGTCACCGATGGCTGGTCGATGAACCTCTTCGTCGACGAGTTTTCCGGCCACTACCGCCGCCTCCTCGCGAACCAGCCGCTGACCATCGCGCCCCTGCGCATCCGCTACCGCGACTACGCCCATTGGCAACAGACGGTCTACACGGCCCGACTCGAGCGCGACCTACAGCACTGGGCCAAACGCCTCGCCGGCGCGCCCGACCTGCTCGACCTGCCCACCGACTGGCAGCGCCCCCCCGAGCAGCTCTTCGTCGGCGCCAACACCGGTCTCAGCCTGCCGCCCGCGCTCGGCGCGGCCCTGATCCGCCTGGGCCAAAGCGAGGGCGCGACCCCCTTCATGACCCTGCTGGCCGTCTTCCAGGCGCTGCTGGCCCGGCTCGCGGGTCAGACCGACATCCTCGTCGGCACGCCCAACGCCAACCGCAATCAGGCCGAACTTGAGGGCCTGATCGGCTTCTTCATCAATACCCTCGTGCTGCGTGCCGACCTGGCGCAACGGCCCAGTCTGCGCCAGCTGCTGCGCCAGGTCCGCGACACGACCCTCGACGCCTTCGCCCACCAGGACGTGCCGTTCGAGAAGATCGTCGAGGTCCTCGCCCCAGGTCGCGACCTCAGCCGCAACGCCCTGTTCCAGGTCTTCTTCAACCTCGCCAACCTCGAGCGCCGCGAGTTGCGCCTGCCCGGCCTGACGCTTGGCCCCGTGACCCTGCCCGAGACTCCGACGAAGTTCGATCTGACCCTGTATGTCGATCAGCAGGACGACAGCTTCCAACTGCGCGCCGTTTACAACGCCACGCTCTTTGGCGCCGCCCGCATCGGCGAGCTGCTGCGCCAGTACCGCTTCCTCCTCGAGCAGGCGGTGGCCGAGCCCGAGCGTCCCCTGGCAGCCTTCTCCCTGGTCACCGCCGAGGCCCGCGCCCTGTTGCCCGATCCCCACGCCCGTCTCGACGACCGCTGGGTCGGCTCCGTGGCCGAGTGGTTCCGCCGCCAGGCACAGCGCGAGCCCGAGCGCGCCGCGCTGGTCACCAGCAGCGACGCCTGGAGCTACGGCCGCCTGCACCGCCGCGCCAACCAGCTGGGCCACGAACTGCGCGCACTCGGCATCGGCCCCGAGGACGTCGTCGTCGTCCACGGCCACCGCAACGCCTCCGTCGTCTGGGCCGTCTTCGGCATCCTCGAGGCCGGCGCCGCCTTCTCGATTTTTGACCCCGTCTACCCCGCCGAGCGGCTGCTGACCTGCCTGCGCATTGCCGCGCCCAAGGCCTTCATCGAGCTCGAGGAAGCCGGCGCGCCCCATCCCGAGCTGGTCGCCTGGCTGGAGGAACAGGGCATCCCGCGCCTGTTCGAGATCGGTGACCGCTGGACCGGCTGCGATCAGGGTCCCGCGGTCGAGGTCGGACCCGACACGCTGGCCTACCTGGCCTTCACCTCCGGCTCGACCGGCGAGCCCAAGGCCGTTGCCGGCCGCCAAGGTCCGCTCTCGCACTTCCTCGAATGGCCCGCCGCCGCGTTCGGCCTATCTCGCGACGAGCGCTTTTCGATGCTTTCCGGCCTCTCCCACGACCCGCTCCAGCGCGATATCTTCACCTCGCTCTGCAACGGCGCCGTGCTCTGCATCCCCGAGCAGCGCGACATCATTCCCCATCGCTTGGCCTGCTGGATGCGCGATAACCGCATCACCGTCGCCCACCTGACGCCCGCCATGGGCCAGATCCTCAACGAGACGGCTGGCGAGATCGAGCTGCCCGAGCTCAAAATCGTGTTCTTCGTCGGCGATATTCTCACCCGTCGCGATGTCGGCCGGCTCCACGCCCTGGCACCTGCCGTC
>CAYRFM010000142.1:0-13296 GCA_964423555.1 uncultured Holophagae bacterium
AAGGTGCGCCAGAGCTTGTGACAGGCCTAAACGGGCTTGTGCAGCTGTGACGAACGCTCTCCGCGAACATTATGCGTTCCCCACAACTACGACCGGGCGGGTCCGCCTGGGTGCCAGACTCTGCCTCCGGAATCAACCTGACAAAGTCGTACTAGCTGCCCCCGCCGCTTTGCCTTGGTCGCAGCTCCCAACCGCGATGGGGCATCACGGCACTTGCGGGAACTAACCACGAGGCCTGGCTTTTGTCGTTTTTTCCATGGGAGAGAGGTGGTTAGTTAGGAGGGTTGGGGGAATTTGAACGCGAACCCAGAAAGCGTGATTGCGGTCACCAATCCATCGGGCTATGTCTTTTAAACTAAGTGCCTTGTTCAACTATTGAACCAATCTCTAAATTTTTCGAGGTAGTTCGCATGACCAAAATTTCCGCATCTCTGCTCCTCCTCGCCACCCTGGCGTTGATCCTGATGCCGACCAAGGCCCAAGCTGGCTTAACCGTCATCCGCTCCTACTACACCAACGCCGAACTGGACACCATGACCGGCCAGCGCAACCTCAGCCTCGCCTGCCCGTACGTTCACTGGGGTTATCTATCTGGTTACTTTACCGACGAATACTGCTTTTGAGAGCGGGTAGAGGCGCCAGTCTGGGTCAGGCCCAGACTGGCCACCGATTCGCATTGACATGTCTCATGAAGATAGATTAACGTGTAGCTGAGATTTTCCATGGGACACGCTAATGTTAACGCCTCAAGTTGCCCTTTCCACAGGACTGCCAGCCGATGCCGCTTCCCTCGAGCCCGTCGCTTCCTGCGAGCGCGCTAAGCCTTCTGCCTGCAGCCCCGAACATGCCCAGACGGTGCGCCACAGCATGGCTCAGGCCTTGCAACGCGCCGAGGACCGGCGCGCAAGCGAGCTCCTGCAACGCAAGCAACTGACGGGTTTCAGCGAGGGCGCCAATACGGTCGGGCAGGCGATTCTGTCGTTCACCGACGGTGAAGCGGACGCCAACCGCTACTGGTTGATCACGGGCCTGGATGCGCTCGACCGCGCGACTCTGCTCGCCGAAATCGCGGCTAAAGGCGCCAAGATCGGGGCCGAGGCCGACGCAAAGGTCGCCGGCCCAGGTTGGAATCACCAGAGTGCCGATATCAACAAGGGCGGCGTGGCATATTTCGACCCTTTGATCCTGGCCGTTCGTGGCACTTACGGCGCCGTAGGCAACAAGAGCACGCTCGAGGTTCACTTCCATTACGGCAACAAGTGGGCCGGGTATGTCGTCTATGTCGACGATCCCACCGCCGGCATCAATGCCCAGAGGATGAGGCGCGACCCGAACCAGGCCCTCGGCGTTGGCGAATACACCCATATCCACGACACCGCAGCACCTGCCGCCAGAATCGAGGGCCAAGCGACTGCGGACAGCGTCACCAAACTGGTCGGTGAAGGGGCGCGCTTCCAGTGTGTCAAAGACAATCTGGGCACGATCCGCAACAACTCGAAAATCTATACGGCCGGCAATGCCAAGAACGAGGTCACGCCCAAAGTACGTCATGTCACCTTCGATGTGCTCTGGAAATCGTGGAGCGAGGAGTTTGGCAAGGGCTACGGCATCAACGACGCACATGTGGTGACCGCCCTCAAGCAGGACACCATTGACACCACGACCGGCGCGGGTGTTGTGGCAGCGCCGGTCAGTGCCGGCGACGACGCCAACACCATGTCTCACGCCCACGACGTTTGCGTGGACAACCCCAAACCCACCGACCAGGCCGACCTCGGCCTGGCTGCGATCCGCTATCTCTACTTCCGCGCCACCAGCGATGTGACGAGTAGCGCCACCACCCTGGCGCAGCGGCGCACCACCTTGAACCACCACCTGGACGGCTTGGCTGGGGTGACCACCCTCGGCTATACCGGCTATATAGGGGCCAAACGCTTTGCGGCGCTCTGCACGGTGGACGACGGTTCGGCCCTCAGCGCACCTGCGGGTTACGCCGAGCTCGGCGATAAACATGTCACCCTGCGCTACCCGAAGTACCGGGAGAATAAGGCCAAGGTTCAGGCAAAGGCCATGGGCGATGGCGCCAAGATCGCCAACGAAGCGACCCTGCTCCAAGACGAGCGTTTAGAGGACTACCAGGCTGAAGTCGATACCCTGAAGGATATTATCGAAACGCTTGCAATTCCCCTACGCGGGGCCGATCTCGACACCTGGATCACGGAAGGCCTGATGCCCTGGGACCAGCAGGGGCCGAACCCCACCAGTGATGCCATCACCGGCGCCGCACCCAATCAAGAGGACCTTTATGGCGACGACAACAAGCCTTACTATACCGGCTTACTAAACACCTATATCACCGGTAAAATCGATACTGCAGTAGCTGGGCTGATCGCAGAGGACCCGTATTTTTACACCCGTAGCAAGTCTCAACAGAGTGCCAGGAGAACCCAGTACCGCAATCAGGCGAAAGCAGACTTAGGGTTCGAGGAAGAGGAAGACGAGGAGTAAGGGTTCATCGCCGCGGTTCGGCTCGCGGTCTCGAGTTCCAGTCTCGAATCTCCTTACCTAGGGCACCTGATCTGTGGGTACAAGCGCAAGACATCAGCGCGAATCAGGCTGCTTTTGGGTCAACCACGTCAAGATCTCCAGCAATTCCGCGGTCGAAAGCCCTACGGGTCGTTCCTCGACCGACATACCGGCAACGCGCTCGAGCGCGGGTATGTCTTTCATCCGCTCCTGCGCGGGTACTCTAACCCTTCGCTTGCTGGCAAACAGTTTGAATTCCAGATTGTGTGCTTCGTCGGTCAGTTCGTTCAAGGAAATGACATCGACTCGGCGTTCGAGTGTATGGGGCTTGTGGGGGTCTCGCGTGATGAAGGCGCTGAGTGCAGATGTCGAACGAATCGTGGCTCAGGACCGAAGCTCCCCTTCCACAACAGAGGGCGTCACTAAAGCGTTCACGCTCCATTCGCTAACGCATCAGGATTCACTCTGTGTCAACCGCGTCAAAATTTTCAGTAATTCGTCCTTGGAAACGCCTTCAAGTCGCTCTTCCACCGGGATGTCTCGCATCCGCTCTTGTGCCGGGATGCCTTCGAGGCGATCCTTGTAGCTGGCATAACGCAGCGACATATGGGTCAGCTTCTTACCAAAATCGAGAATCTCTTCTTCCGTCATCGAGGTGATCATCGAATCGGCTCCTTTTTCACTGAAGGCCAGGCGCAGTGTGGTGAGAAAGTACCTTGCCTCATCCGTCAGGGTTGGAGCTGCCATGAGCTTTTCCAGCGTTTGCACTCTTACCCTTCGCTTGCTGGCAAAAATGCGTTGCGTACGAGTGGATGGGCGCTGAGGGTCTCGCGTGGTGAAGGCGCTGAGTGCAGATGTCGAACGAATCGTGGATCAGGACCGAAGCTCCCCTTCCACAACAGAAGGGGTCACTAAAGCGTTCTCGCTCCATTCGCTATCGCATCAGGATTCACTCTGTGTCAACCGCGTCAAAATTTTCAGTAATTCGTCCTTGGAAACGCCTTCAAGTCGCTCTTCCACCGGGATGTCTCGCATCCGTTCCTGCACCGGGATGTCTCGCATCCGTTCCTGCACCGGGATGTCTCGCATCCGTTCCTGCACCGGAATGTCTCTCATCCGCTCCTGCACCGGGATGTCTCGCATCCGCTCCTGCACGGGGATGTCTCGCATCCGCTCTTGTGCCGGGATGCCTTCGAGGCGATCCTTGTAGCTGGCATAACGCAGCGACATATGGGTCAGCTTCTTACCAAAATCGAGAATCTCTTCTTCCGTCATCGAGGTGATCATCGAATCGGCTCCTTTTTCACTGAAGGCCAGGCGCAGTGTGGTGAGAAAGTACCTTGCCTCATCCGTCAGGGTTGGAGCTGCCATGAGCTTTTCCAGCGTTTGCACTCTTACCCTTCGCTTGCTGGCAAACAGTTTGAATTCCAAATTGTGCGGTTCGTCGCTCAGTTCGTTCAGGGAAATGACATCGACTCGGCGTTCGAGTGGATGGGAACTGTGAAACACACCCGGCAGCCCACTCGACACATAGCCATGTTCCGCCAGGCGACGTGAATTAGGAGTTTTGGAGCAGACGACAAAGGCCTTGACATCTTTCTTGCCCAAATCTTTCTGCCCGCGGTAGAGCCAGTCATAGACCAGCGCTTGGGTGATGGCCTCGGCGCCGAAGCTCTCCGAGTACTTGAATTCTATCACAATCTTACTCGCACCACAGCTGCGCAGACCGTCAGGCAAGCGCGCAAGCTGAGCCTCCTCCCAAACGACCTGGTCGCTTGGGAGCGACACCATGATGTCGATCGCGGGAAGCGTTTTTGCCGCCATGACCTCGACCGCGACCTCGATGTTGGCTGGGCGCAAGCGCTTTTCCAGAAAGATTCCGAAGATCACATGCCAATGCCTTAGCTCGCGTCGACCCTGCGGCTCCTTTCCCTGGCTCATGGGACCCTCCTTTCGACCTGTTGCCGACAGCATGTGGGTGAACCATCCTACCCTGGCAGAACCGCGCCAGGCCAGGCATTTTGTCGCTTTTGCACCGAAATTCCGGCCAACGCCGCGATACAAAGAGAATAGGACTGCGGCATCAACGACGCACGCGTCGATTTGAGCCCTTGGCGTAGCTGGTATCCCAATCCTAGCCAACGCCGCGGAACGCCGAAATACCGGCAACCGTTGCCCGCGCGCGATGGCAGGGGTGACTGCTTTGCGCTATACTGGGTCACCTCGCTGAAAGGCGGGAACTGCCGTGTGGAGGCCGACCGATTGGCGGACCAGCACCTGAAGATCCCCTTCCACATTCGCCTCGGCGCCTTGCTGATGGCGGGCTACATGCGTCTGGTGTGGTGGACGGCCCGCAAGCGCTTCGCCGACCCCGAACACATCCGCCAGTTCTTTGACGCGGGCCAACCCGTCATCGTCGCCGCCTGGCACCGCCACACGCTGCAGACGCCGATCGCCTACCTGGCTCAGCGCCCCAAGGGCCGCCGCCTGTGGGCGATCGCCTCGGCCTCCAAGGACGGCGCCCTGGCCGCGCTCGGCCTGGCCCACCTCGGGATCGATTCCGTGCGCGGCTCGACCAGCAAGGGCGGCGCAGCGGCGCTGCTGCGCATGGCCAAGATCATCAAGGCCGGCGAAGATCTGGCTTTTACGCCCGACGGCCCCCGCGGACCGCGCCACAGCGTCGCCGATGGCGTGCTGCTGGCCGCCCGCATCAGCGGCGCGCCGATCGTCGGCCTCAGCTTCGCCGCCTCGCGCTTCAAACTGCTGCGCTCCTGGGACCGCATGGTCGTGCCCCTGCCCTTCTCGAGGGTCTGCTACGGCTACGGCCGCCCGCTCTACGTGCCCCGCGAGGCCGAGGGCGAAGCGCTCGACGCCCTGCGCGACCAGCTCCAGGCCGAATTGCTGCGCCTGGAGACACGCGCCCAAGAACTGCTCTGACCCCAGACCAGCGATCGTCGATGGCCGATAGACATCTCCCCCACACGGCGCTATAGTTAGAGCCCTGCCCGTTGGGGCACCGCAACCCGCCCTTTGAGGTACACCATGGAATCGATCAAGGCAACCACCGTGATTGCCGTGCGCAGGGGCGACCAGGTCGCCATCGCGGGCGACGGTCAGGTCACTCTCGGCCATGCCGTCATGAAGCACGGCGCCAAGAAGGTCCGCCGTCTCTATAAGGGCTCCGTGCTCGCCGGCTTCGCCGGTTCGGCCGCCGACGCCTTTACCCTGTTCTCCAAGTTCGAGGCCAAGCTCGAGTCCCACAAGGGCCAATTGCTGCGCGCCGTCGTCGAGCTAGCCAAGGACTGGCGCTCCGACAAGGTCCTGCGCAACCTCGAGGCAATGCTGGTCGTCGCCGATCGCGAACACCTCTTCGTCGTCAGCGGCAACGGCGACCTGATCGAACCCGACGAGGGCATCGTCGCCATCGGCTCGGGCGGCCAATACGCCTACGCCGCCGCCAAGGCGCTCGCCCGCCACACGGAACTCTGCGCGGTCGACCTGGCCCGCGAGGCGATGCTCATCGCCGCCGATATTTGCATCTATACCAACGACCACATCAGCGTGGAGGCCATCGGACCATGAACGAGACCGCCAAATCACTCGCCGAGTCCCTGCCCAATCTCACCCCGCGCGAGATTGTCGAGCAGCTCGACCGCTACATCATCGGCCAGAAAGAGGCCAAGCGCGCCTGCGCGATCGCCCTGCGCAACCGCCGTCGCCGCCAACTGGTGACCGGCGATCTCAAGGACGAGATCCTGCCCAAGAATATCCTCATGCGCGGCGCGACCGGCGTCGGCAAGACGGAGATCGCCCGACGCCTGGCCAAGTTGGCCCACTCGCCGTTCATCAAGGTTGAGGCCACCAAGTTCACCGAGGTCGGCTACGTCGGACGCGACGTCGAGTCGATGGTCCGCGACCTGATCGAAATCGCCATCAACATGGTCAAGGAAGAGCAGGCCGAACTGGTGCGCACCCGCGCCCATGAGATCGCGGTCGAGCGCGTGCTCGACATCTACCTGCCACCGCTCAAGCCGGCCGCCAACCTCAGCCCCGAGGAGCTGGAGGAACTCGAGACGCGCCATGCGAACAACCGCGCCCACCTGCGCGCCGAGCTGTTGGCGGGCAATCTCGACAGCCAGAAGATCGAGCTGGAGGTCAGCGAGAGCAGCACCCCGGCGATCTCGATCTTCAACGGCAGCGGCATGGAGGACATCGGCTTCCAGCTGCGGGAAATGCTGCCCAACTTCTTCGGCGGCGGTCGCACCAAGCGCAAGAAGTTCCCGATCAAGGAGGCGCTGGAGCGCATCCGCGGCGAGGAAGAGGGCAAGATGATCGACATGGACCAGGTCGTCAAGATCGCCCTGGAACGGGCCGAAAACTCCGGCATCATCTTCCTCGACGAGATCGACAAGATCGCCGGCAACAACCGCTCGTCCGGTCCGGACGTCAGCCGCGGCGGCGTGCAGCGCGACCTGCTGCCGATCATCGAGGGCTGCACGGTCAACACCAAGTACGGCATGGTGCGCACGGACCACATCCTCTTCATCGCCGCTGGCGCCTTCCACGTCGCCAAGCCCTCCGACCTGCTGCCCGAGCTGCAGGGCCGCCTGCCGATCATGGTCGAGCTGGAGGCGCTGACGGAGGAGGATTTCTACCGCATCCTGGTCGAGCCCCACAACTCGCTGATCAAGCAAAACCGCGCGCTCTTGGAGACGGAGGGCATCGCGCTGGAATTCACCGACGAGGCCATCCACGAGGTCGCGCAGTTGGCCTTCGCCATCAACGAGGCGACCGACAATATCGGTGCGCGCCGTCTGCACGCGGTCATGGAAAAGGTGCTCGACGAGCTGTTCTTCGACGCCTCCGAACTGGAGCAACGCCATTTCGTCATCGACAAGGACTACGTGCGCAAGCAGGTTCAAATGGACGGGATGAGCGATCTCAACAAGTACATTCTCTGAGGAGGCGAGCATGGGCATCCGACTGACGAGTATCCTGGGCAACAGCCAGAAATTGGACGGCGGCGCGATGTTCGGCAACGCCCCCAAGGCGCTCTGGACGCGCTGGGCCACACCCGACGACCAGAACCGCATCAACCTGGCCTGTCGCGCGCTGCTGGTCGAGACGGCCCATCATCGCATCCTCTTCGAGAGCGGCATCGGCGCCTACATGGAGCCGGCGCTGCGCGAGCGCTACGGCGTGGTCGAGGCGGAGCACGTGCTGCTGGCCAACCTGGCCGAGCTGGGCCTGGACGACGCGGCGATCACCGATGTCGTCCTCAGCCACCTGCATTTCGACCATGCGGGCGGCCTGCTGGCGCCCTGGTCGGCCGAGGCGCCGCCGCGCCTGCTGTTCCCCAACGCCCGCTTCCACGTCGGCCGCGAGGCCTGGGCCCGCGCCTGCGCGCCGCACTCACGCGACCGCGCCAGTTTCGTGCCCGAGCTGAACCGCCTACTCGAGCAGAGCGGGCGCCTCAACCTGCTAGAAGCCGACGCTCACCTCCACTTCGACGAACTGGAACTGCGCTTCTTCCAGAGCTCTGGCCACACGCCGGGGATGATGTGCTCCGACCTGCGCTGGTCGGGCCAACGCCTGGTTTTCGCAGCAGACCTGATCCCCGGCGCTGCTTGGGTCCACCTGCCGATCACGATGGGCTACGACCGCTTCCCCGAGTGCCTGATCGACGAGAAAGCTTCGCTGCTGGCCGACCTGGTCGCCGCCAATGGCTGGCTGTTCTTCACCCACGACGAGCACCTGGCCGCCGCGCCGGTCACCTACGACGCCGTCAAGCACAAGTACGGCGTTGCCAGCGGCCACGCCAGCTTCGCCCGCCTCGAGGCACTCTAATATTAAGAAGGAACACGGCCCTGACTCGCGGGTTTGCTAAGGCAATTCGCCGACGCCGTAGTCGCTCAAGTCTTCCTGTTGCGTGAACGGCGTGGCGAAACGCGGCTGGTGGCCGTCCTTGCTCGGGTCGCGCAGCCAGCGGATATAGGCCAGGATCGCTGGGAGGTCGGCCTCGTCGATGCGGTCGCGGTAGGCGGGCATGGCGATCGTCTGGCGGTCCAGAAAGCGGCGCGCGATCGGGTGTTGGCGCAGGCGCGCGAGGCCGCCGTCGAGGATCCAGGCGCGGATCTCGCGCTCGTCGCGGGCCAGCTCGGCGAAGTCAGCGCCGTGCCAGCTGGGGATGCGGCCGACCAGCGAGCCGGGGTTCGGCAAATCCAGCCGACCGCCGACGCCGTGGCAGGAGAAGCAGCCGAGCTTGGTGGCGACCTCGTAGCCGCGCTGGGCCTCTGGCTCACGGGGGTAAATCGTGCCGGCGGCGACGTGGTACCAGGCCAGCAGCGCCTCCAGCTCGCCCGCCGAGAGCCGTCCGCCGTAGGCCGGCATGGCCGTGCGCACGGCGCGTGCGGTCGCAAAGCCGGGTTTCACGCGTTCCTCGCGGGGCGCGCCCTCAAGGATCCACTCGCGCAACTCGGCCTCCGAGTGGACCGACATCAGGAAGCCAAAGTCACTCAGTCCAGGGATCTTGCCGTGGCCAGGGTTGGGCACGCCACCGCGCGCCTCCGGCCCGTGGCAGTGGCAACAGCCCTGCTCCTGGGCCAGCAGCCAACCACGGGTCTCCAGCGACGGCCCCGCGCTCAGCAGGCGCGCCCGCGCCGGCGTCCAGAGCATCGTCAACGGCAGCGCCAACAGGAGCGCCAGCAGCGGCAGCCAGACGCGCTTGCGGGTCATGCTCGCTCTCGGCTCACCACATGAAGGTCCGGCCCTGGAGCTCGACCTGGAGATCGCCGAGGCCTAGCGCAGCAAGTTCGCTCATCAGGACGTCCTTGTACATGGGCTTGAGGTGGTAGATCAGGATCTGAGTCTTGCGCTGAAGCTTGGTCAGGTCCTGGCGCAGCAGCTCCGGTGTCATGTGGCCGCTGAGCTTGGCCAAACGCTCGAAGTCGTTGGGGAAACTGCAGTCGACCACGATCGCCTTGAGATTCTCCTGGTCGTTGGCCAGCGCCCACAGCTGATCGGTGCTGGTGGTGTCGGCCGAGTAGAGGATGCTGGCGTTGGTGCTGGGGCACTCGATCAGGAAGCCGTGGGTCGGCACCACATGATTGACCGGAACCGGCGTGACCCTGAGCCCGCCGATTTCAACCGTGACCCCGGAATTGAGCGGGCAGAACTGCAAGGTCGGCTCCTCGGGGTTGGGCAGGACCGAAAAGTCGGGCCAGGTGACCTCGTTGAAGACATGGCGGCGCAGGGCTTCGATCACCGTCGCATGGGCCCAGATACGCAGCGGCTGGTCGCGCTCGCCAAAGATGTTATCGGCCAAGAACGGCAGACTGAGGGTGTGGTCCAAATGACTGTGGCTGATCAAGATATCGGAGATCTGCAACTGACGCACGAGGCTGAGCGCCTGGGTCAGGGACCCGGCATCGACGGCGATATGATCGTCGATCAAGAAACTGGTCAGATAATTTGACTCGGTGTTTCCACCAAAGGTACCTAAAAACTCGACTTTCATGAGTGACTACCTGGAAGCGACAAGCAAGAACAGGATGCAGCTAGGAAATATTTCGCCCGAATGACGCGAACACTTGAGTGAGGCCATGAAAATGCACCCACACCGTGGTGGCTGGTTGCCTGTATCCTATGCTCAATTACCGCTCTGGTCAAGCCCGACGCCCCCTGATGCCACATATCAAGATTATGCCTGTATCTTTCATCGTTCCAGTGGATAGTGCCGCTTGGTGACGCACGTCACAGTTTTATCCAATGTCCGTGTGTTCAGGGGTGTTGTCAGGTCCGCAAGCATTGCGTCTTGTGTCCGCGCGGTGCCACTTGTATGATTGTGCCAGCACGTTCCTCGGGAGATTAAAGATGGCAACTGTTTCACCCGCCTATCTGGTGACTTTGCACGAGCAGGGCGCCTTCCTCGGTGGCGTCATGGTCACAGACGACCACGGCATCCCGCTCGACTTCAAGTATACCGTACCGGTCGTACCCACCAAGGTCCAGCGCATCATCTACGGTTCTGTGCTCGAGCAGTATATCCGCAACCACGTGGTGATCGGCGCCCTGGCCAAGGAGCTCAAGGAGCGGCCCTCGTTCTTCGTGGTGCCCCAACACCAGCTCTACGAGATTGGCGACGCCAATAAGGAGATGAACCTGATCGCCCTGCAGCGCACTCAGTTCAATCCCTTCGAGAAGGGCACGGTCAACCGCGCCAAGGAGAACGAGTGCCTGTTGCAGGGCTGGCTCGATCCACACCCGCTGCGGGTGCTGTTCGGCCACATGGGACCGGAGCAACACGAGGCCATCATCAAGGACCTGATCGGGCTGTCGCGCCATATGGATCTGATCGAGCCGCAACAGCGCCTGGAACAAGCCCTGAGGACATTATGCTTGGAAAAAAATCTGGACTAGACTTGGGCCTGCGCGGAATTCTGGCGAAAATCTCCAAAGAGTTCGACTACCCGCGGGTTGTCGTGGTGCGCAGCCGGGTCGACACCAAGGTCGCACGCTTGAGTGCGCCGGTGGAGGTGCGCCTGCGCACGCTGGTCCTGCCCCAGGCGGAGGTCGAGGTGCCCGAACTGAGCCTGGCGACGACGGTGCATTCAGAAGCACTGGGCATGGCCAGCTGCCAACGCATGCAGCCGTTGGCTGAGATGACGACCCGGGTCATCGACGTGCCCTGTTACGGCGCCAAGGGCGCGACCCTGGTGGCGCCGCCGCTGGTGGTCGGCACGGCCTCGGTGCGCTGGTTCGACTTCGCCCTGGCCCAGGCCAAAACCCACAGCCGGGTGGTCGATATCGAGGCCCCAGCACTGCGCGACACGCCGTTGCGCATGGCGGCGCGGGTGCGCGGCGGGCCGATGCTGGCGCGCACCCTGCCGTTCCATCTCAGCGTCGTGTCGATGCGCAACCTGGGCGCCCGGCTGACCCTGCGCTACCGCGCGGCCGTGCTGCGCCAGCTCGGTCGCGACCCGCGCCAAATCAAATTCCTCGGGGTGGTCACGAACTTGCCGAAAGCGCCGTTAAGTATCCTCGAGTACGAGGAAGGTAGCCCCGAGGGTGGCGACCGCGTGCTGGTGCGCATCCGCGGCGAGCGCAACATCCACATGGGCCGCCGCGCCTGGGTTTTGGTGCGGGTGCAAGGCAGTGACGAGGTCATGCCGATTACGGTCAAGGAAGAGGAAGCGTGAAACTGAGGTTACCTGACTACGAGCTCGAGGCAAAAATCGGCGAAGGCGGCACCGCGGAGGTCTTCAAGGCGCGCAGCCTGGACAGCGGCCAAACGGTGGCGATCAAGTTGCTGGACAAGCGCTATTGCCAGGATCTGGCGATGCGCAAGCGCTTGCTGCGCGAGGCCGAGGTCATCGGTCGCCTGATCCACCCGAACGTCGTGCGCATCTTCCGCAGCGGCGTGATCGAGGACCGCATCTACATGGTGTTGCAGTTCCTCGACCGCGGCTCGCTCTCCGATTACCGCCTGCTCGACCCGCGCCAGCGCCTCAAGGTCATGATCCAGGTCTGTGACGGCGTCGAGTTTGTCCACGCCAACGAGATCGTGCACCGCGACCTCAAGCCCTCCAATATCATGTTCGGCGACGACGGCATCCCGCGCCTGGTCGACTTCGGCATCTCGCTGTTCATGGACGACCGCTACACGCGGCTGACCCACACCAACATGGTGATGGGCACGCTCAGCTACATGTCGCCCGAGCAGCAGAGCGACCCGGCCAAGGTCGACAAACGCACCGACATCTACTCGCTGGGTGCGATCCTCTACGAGATCTTCACCAGCCATAAGCCGGTCGGCCGCTTCCTCACGCCATCGGAGCTGATCCGCGACTTCGACCGCCGCCTCGAGCAGATCATCATGCGCGCCCTGGCCCACCGCCTCGAGGACCGCTACGCCGACGTGGCCCAGCTCAAGCAGGGCCTGCTGGGCCTATGGCTGGACAACCTGTTCGCGACCGAGGTCCAGGCACCGACGGAGACGTTCGACACCCGCATCGGTTACTGGGTCACCAAGCTGGAAACGGGCACCGTCAGCGAGCGGGTCCAGGCCCGGAACCAGATCTTCGACAACGCCATGAAGGAGGACGGCGAGCGCCTGGTGCGCATCTGCCTGGCCTCGGGCAAGGAGGTCCGCTCGGCGCTGATTCCGGTCCTGGGCAAGCTGCGCGATCGCCGCGCCGCGTCCTTCCTGCGCACCCAGATCGGCGACCCGATGCTGAGCAAAGCCGCCTGCGCGGCCCTGGCCGAGCTGGCCGACGCCGAGGCGGTCAAACCGCTGGCGCTGCTGGTCAAGAAGCGCGAGGTCTTCTCCTATAACGCGCTGGTGCCGCTGGTCCAGCTCTCCAAGAACAAGCACTTGGGTCTGGTGCTGCCCTACTTGAAAAGCAACAGCTACGCCGAGCGCGCCGAGGCGCTCAAGGCGCTGGAGCTGGGCGCGACCAAGGGCGAGCTCAAGGAACTGAAAAAATACCTGAAACTCGAGAACGAGCACGACCTGCGCGGCCGCGCCTACGTCCTGGTTCAGCGACTCGAACTGGCCTAGCCTCAGGTGAACTTGGCCTCGCGGGGATTTTTTCGGACGGATGATTCGCTTCAACATGGCCTCGCGATTTTTTTCGGACGGATGATTCGCTTCAACATGGCCTCGCGATTTTTAACGGACGGGTTGTTCAGGTGAACTTGGCCTCGCGATTTTTAACGGACGGGCTGTTCAGGTGAACTTGGCCTCGCGATTTTTTTCGGACGGGCTGTTCA
>CAYRFM010000143.1:0-13070 GCA_964423555.1 uncultured Holophagae bacterium
GAGGACGAGGTCCTGCTGTTCGAGCGCGAAGATGACGCGCCAGAGTTGGGGCTCGGCACCGGCCAGCTCAAACCTAGCGTAGGGCATGAGACCGGGATCGCCGCTGAGCTGGGGGGTGGGTCCGGAGAAGTCAACGACCAACTCGCCGGCCACACGAACCTGGGCGACAGCGAGGCCGGTCAGCCAGAAACTTCCAAGAATAAGGAGCAAAAATCGCATGGAACCACCCTGAGGAGCCGCGCCCAAGTTATAAAGAGCGCGAATGATTTAAACAGCACTGTTGTAACCTGAGTTTGGGGGGGATGTCGAGTATTAATTTTATGTTCCGTTTTTCCGCGACTGCAAAAGGCGTGACCTGATTCGATCAATCATCTTATTTTTGAGGATACTCGCGAAAGATGGTGTTAATGGACGGTCGTACGACTTGCTTCAACCCCCTTCAAACGGTTGGAGACACATGAACTGTGTCCGGCCGCAGGTCAAACGGGCGCCAGCCGCGGACCGAGCTACACCGGACACCTCTATGTCGCGAAATCCATTGGTTGGTGAAATTTCTTGAGGTAGAATGGAGGCCAAGGAACTTGTCGATGCCGTCCTATTCAAAAACAACGTCCGAGGTGGTAAGTGAGAAAATTCTGCAAACTTTTGATCTTGAGCTTGCTGTTGACCACGGCGGCCGAGGCGAATTTATTCGCTCCGATGCAGGGAACGTCGACCGAGATGGGTACTGGCGCGGGCTGCAAATCGCCCCTTGGGAACTGTTGATCTCGCCTAAAATTAAGGAATGGCTTCTTCTTTGATCTCAATGTGTTCGGCATCCCGTACCAACAACCAGATTCGTTTCCCACTCGCGCCGACAATTAACCCTTGATAGTCGTTGACTAATTGTGGTGAGTAAGTTTCATCTAAGCGTGCGATGTGGGTCTGCTTCGCAACCGCCTCACCATAGCCGATCATTAGATTCTTCTTGGCGTTCCAGGCAAGGAAAATTATTGTCTGACCCATTTTCCAGTCTTCCCGCTTTTTGCGGGCGTCCTCTACTCTTAGTGCATGTTTTTCTGTGTAAGAGCCCTTGTTTTTGTATCCGCCGGGAAGGTCGAGAGGTATCCTCGTCGGGTTCCCAGGAATTTTTGCAGACTCTACCTTCTCTTGTAACAGGTAATTCTTGTCTAACACCAGAATGTCGCTGCAAGTAGCGTAGAGAGCAATGACGCTTTCTCCTGAAGGAAAGAGCCAAAAGCGTTCAGGATAGGGCGTTTTTGCGAGGTCTGCAGGTAACTTGAACAGTCTTTCCGCGCCAAATGTCATGCGTTGTAGATCGAAGTATTGTGCAACTGGTGGAAAAATGCGCGCCCTTTTCACGTAGGCGATTACGTCTACCCCATAGGTTCGGCCATTAAGCTCACTTGGAAAGAAAAAGGAAGTGTTCTTCACAATGTGCACCCAACGGAAGTTGGAATCCGTTCTAAGCAGGTGAACCTTGTCATGTTTGTCCACATAATTTACGAATATATAGCCCCCAGCCTCGCAACAATAGGCAGGTATCCCTTCAAGAGTATAGTCATTAACACGTTTTCCCTCCAGACTGTAAAGAGTGATGACATTGGATCCTGGCTCGTAGCCCACGATACGCTCTAATACTGGGAACACCGTTGCGATTGTTTGACAAGTACTACCAGGCAGCACACCATACACCAAGATCAAAAAATAAATCATGGCCATTCCACCTCTATCGAGTTACTGTCGTGGGTGACAGTGGCACCCATGGACTCACAATCTGTGAGCAGATCATCCGGTTGAATTCCTTCGGGCAAAGTAATTCTGTAGCCGTCTGTAGACAGAATTGTAACGCCAAGGACCTGCTCTATAAATGATGCTACATCCTGAAAATTGACCTCCAGAAATTCAAAACCAAAAAAGCCACCCACCCAGGAGAGTGTTCCGAGAGGCAAGGTATCAAGTGCATTGGAATGGTCTAACCAGAAGTTGCCGGCGATGTGGCGGTAGCTGCCGGGGTAGACCACATAATTACCGCTGACATTCATGGGCATGCCAAAGAAATAGAGCGGTGGCGCCTCATAGGTGCGGTCGCCGACGATGATCTCCTCACGGCTGATTTTCTTGATCATGCCGATCTTGCCTTCGAAGCGGACCCAGTCGCCGGGCTCATAGCGCTGGCCCGCCGCGATCAGATGGGGTATTTCCTGGAATGGAGCGCCCATCTCTTCGATATCTGCTAGGGTGATGTCGTCGACTTGGGACCAGAAGTAGGCAAACAGCAGGGTGGGCAGCATGAGGGCCAGCAGTGCGATGCGCACTCGGCCTAGGCGCGGGCGCCAGGCCCAGCGCCGGGTGGAGGGTGTGGGTTCAGGTGGCAGGCTGTCTGAGCGGTTGGCGGCGTTAACGGCGTTGTCAGGCAGTGCGGTCGTTTGTTCTTCGGCCGGGACGGCGAGCGGCGGCGCGGTTGGCGCCTCCGCGACCGGGAAATGAATGATCCTGATTTGGGCGCCCAGGCGGGGCGGCAGGGGTGGCGCGGTACTGGCGCGTTGGTCGGGGTAAGGGATCAGGTTGCCTTCGTGCAGGGTAAAGATCACGTCAGGTTGCGCGGCCTGGGCCGCTGTTAGTTCGGCCATGAACTCGGCCACGGCCGGGCGCGCGGCAACGACCATGTCGGCCCATTCGCGCCCTGAAAGGTTGGCATTGCAGCGGCTGAGATGGGTTTCGGCCAGTTGCCGATAGGCAGTGCGGAAGCGGTTGAGTTTCTTGCTGTCGTCGCTGTTTAGCGGACCCTGCTGAAGTTCCCAGGTCAGCGCGAGCGTGGCGATGTCGTTGGGACCGTATTCGGTTTCGGGCTCGAGCAAGAACAGAATCACGGCCCGCTCCAATTCCATGACCGTACCGCGTTGCGGGGTTGGCGGCCGGTCCAAGGCGTCAATCTTCACGTAGCGCAAGGGGATCATAGGCGATCTCCCGCTCCCAGAAGGGCCTCCTCAAAAGCTCGGATGGTTAACGGCAAACACATCACAATCCCCTGGTATGACATCCGCTCAAAAAAGCAAGGCATGCTGGAACGCCCCAGCCACCCGTTCATGAGCCATCACAAATGAGTCAAGACAAGCACAAGTCTAGGACGACTACGCGAAAAATTCAAGAAAAATTGACGCTAGGTCAGACGTTGGAAGAATTTAACAGCAAAAGTATTCGCGACTATTTTCATAGTATCTCCAGGAACAACAAAACATAAACTAACGGAGTTTTGGTGTCATGGATCCGAACCTAACGAGCTTATTCAGAACGGTCGCCCCCCAACCGACGATGGCCGCTGATCCAATCTTTCCATTGGGGCACCCACGGTTCACCATCATTCACAGGTCTTGCCCAAAAATTCAACCGCCGTCCGGCACAAGATTGCATCTTGTGCTACATCGCCTGCGGGGCCTTCGTTCTGACGATCCGATTGTGAAGGAATCGTTGCACGGCTGAGTCGCACTGAAACCGGGCCTATCAGTCGCGCAACGCGGCTGGCTCGCCCGGTGACCGATTGTGAAGGAATCGTTGCACGGCTGAGTCGCTCTGAAACCGGGCCTGTCAGTCGCGCAACGCGGCTGGCTCGTCCGGTGACCGATTGTGACGGAATCGTTGCACGACTGAGTCGCACTGAAACCGGGCCTATCAGTCGCGCAACGCGGCTGGCTCGCCCGGTGACCGATTGTGAAGGAATCGTTTCACGGCTGAGTCGCCCTGAAACCGGGCCTATCAGTCGCGCAAGGCGGCTGGCTCGCCCGGTCACCGATTGTGAAGGAATCGTTGCACGGCTGAGTCGCCCTGAAACCGGGCCTATCAGTCGGCAATGGTCACCTGAGGCGATACCGGTTTGGACCGCTGACATCTTGCTGAAAATTGGCCCGCCTCAAACTGTGCTATGAGTGGATTCGTTCTTGCCAGCGGTTCCGCGCTCGTGTTCAGCACCTATCTGGGCGGCAGCAAGGCAGACATACCCGCCGCCGTCGCCGTGGACGAGACCGGTGCCACCTATGTCACCGGCATGACCCTGTCCACCAATTTCCCAACCACCGCGGATGCCTATGCACGGACCTTGAGGGGCCTGAACGATGTGTTCGTTTGCAAACTCGACGGCGATGGTGGTCTGATCTACAGCACCTACGTGGGTGGCAGCAACCAGGACTACCCAGCTGCCCTAGTCGTCGACAGCGACGGCGCCGCCTTCGTTGCGGGCCAAACCCTCTCCGCTAACTTCCCGACCACGACGGGTGCCCTGGACCACAGCTTCAACGGCACGAGCGATGCGTTTGTCTTGGAACTCGACAGTAGCGCCACAGGATTGGTGTTTTCAACCTTGATCGGCGGTGCCCAAGATGACGGTGCTGTCGCCCTGGTCCAAGACGGGGCGGGTCAACTCCTGGTCCTGGGCAGCACGACCTCCAAAGATTTTCCTACCACGACCGGAGCTCTGGACACCCACCAGGATGGCAACAACGACCTCTTCGTCGCCTGTCTCGACCCTTCTGGCGCGGCCCTCACCCTTAGCACCTATTTGGGCGGCAGTAACGCTAAGGACGCGGATAGCCCTAAAATTGCCGTGGACGGCCAAGGCCAGGCCTATGTCCTCGCTGAAACCTGGGACAGCGGCTTTCCTACCACGACCGGTGCGTACCATACCGCCGTGCAGGGCAAAAGCGATCTGATCCTCACCAAGCTCAATCAGGATGCCACGGATCTTGTCTACGCAACCTATATCGGCGGCAGCGATGCCGAGAGTGCCAAAGCCGTTGCCGTCGACGAAACAGGCACTGCCTATGTCGCAGGTGTCAGTGCCTCCGCTGATTTCCCGACCACGGCGGGCGTCGTCGGCCCGACTTGGATGGGCGGTACCGAACATGGAGTTGTCGCGAAACTCGATCCCAGTGGGGCTGAGCTTGTTTTTGCTACCTACGTGGGCGGGTCGATGAGCGATCAGCTCGCCAAGATGATCCTGGATGACACGGGCCATTGCTACCTTCTGGGCACAACTACCTCGTCGAACTTCCCTGTAACGACCGGTGCTTTCGATACCAGTTACGCAGCCAATAACCTGTTTGTGTCCAAACTGAATCCCACCGCCAGCGCCTTCGACTTCTCTACCTTCCTCGGCCCTGGCACGCTGACACCCTCCGCCATGGCCATCGACCTTACGGATGCCGTGTTTGTAGCCGCCAACACCTTCTATACGGGGGCGCCGGTCACCGCTGGGGTTTTTGACGAGACCTACAATTCTAGCGGTGACATCTACCTCGCTAAAATCAACAACACGGGGACCAACCTGATCTTTGGAACCTACCTGGGCGGTGGCGGCACTGAGTCCCCCGCCGCCGTCAAGGTCGACGCCTCCGGAAACCAGATCGTGCTCGGCATCACCAACTCTGACCGCTACCCCACGACGTCGGGCGCCTATGACAGGACCTTCGGGGGTCTGACGGATATGATCCTGGCCAAGTTCAACTCCACCGGCACCGCTCTGATGTACTCGACCTTTATTGGTGAGAGTGGATCCGATATTGCGACCGGCCTGGCCCTGGACGAGATGGGCACGGCCTACCTGGTCGGCACGACTTCTAACGGCTATTTCCCCTACACGAACGGGGATACAGGCGATGGCCCGGTTGCCGTGAGGATCAATGCTGAGGGTACCGCGCTGACCTTTGCCGCGCGGATCCAGGGTCCGGCCTATTCGCCTCCCTACTCCCTTTCCCTGAGCGCAATGGCGCTCGACGAGGACCTCAAAGGTTATCTGGTCGGTACCGTCCGGCGCGCGGGCTTTCCCACTACCCCGGGGGTCTTCCAGGAAAACATCGCCGGATACAGCGACCTGTTCATTACCAAGTTCGACTTCTGTCCCAAGCAACAGCCGGGCGCAATCCGACGGCGATGGCATGCGCACGGTTCTCGACTTGCTCTACATCAACCTCGACCAAGCGCTTCCCAAGGTGCTTTGAGCTCAGGGCCTTCGTGGCCCTGGCCCTCTGAATTGAACAAGTCCCGCGTCGCCGCGGGACTTGGTCTCAAAAGCGATAGATCCCGCTGACGGTGGCGTCCTGGCTGCTGTCGGCGATCTGGATCGCCATGTCCAGTTGGAACTTGCTGCTGACCGTATAGCCGAAGCCGGCGCTGTAGTGGTTCTCGTCGCGCTCGAACTGGTGCAGGAAGAAGATGTCGCGCACAAACGGGTCGTTGCTGGCGCCGCTGAGGATCTGGCTGTCCTCGACGTTGTTGAGCGGCGCGTGGTAGGGGTCCAGCCAGTAGCCCAGGCGCAGCGAGAGCGGTTGAGCCAAGCCCAGGTAGACGTACTCCACGCCCAGGTGCAGTTCGGTGACGTCGTTGATCGTTTGGGTGATCAGGTCGCCGTTGACCCTGACCTCGGAGAAGTCGACCCGCTCGTCGCTGATCTGGCTGTAGTAGACGCGATTGGCGTCGAGGTTGATGCTGAACTGATCGGTTGGCGCCACGTGGATGCCAAAGCCGAACGAGTCGGGGATCTTGAAGGTCGCCGTGCGCTCGAACGGTTGGGGCGTGCGCGGCACGGGCTTGGACATGGCCAGGGTGGCGGTGTAGTCGAATTTCGGCTGGCGCTTGTAGGTCAAGCCCAGGGAGAGGTCGTTGGTTGCCTGCCAGATCATGCCGAAAAAGCCGCCGAAGGCGGCATCGTCACCGCGCGCCAGGCGGCTGACCAGAGAGGTGTCGCCGGTCAACTGGGCGGTCAGCAGCGAGTCGGCGTGGTAGTCGAGCTGGCTGTAGAACAGCGAAGCGCCCAGGGAGACCTTTTCGCCGATGGCGTAGGCCAGGGTGCCGCCGGCGTCGAGGATCTTCAGACTCAGATCCTCGTCCGAGGCGGGGAAGGAGTCGGCGCCCAGGTCGATGCAGTCGGGATAGCCGTTGCTGGAGATCAGGCAGTAGTAGATGTTGTCGTTGTGGTATTTGCGCTGGTAGTTGGCCTGTTGGTGGACAAAGAAGCCGTAGCGCCAGTTGCCGGAGGGAAAGATCGCCGCCAGGTAGGGGATCTGGAACGTGCGTTCGGGCGCCTTGCCGCCGGTGAAGTTGTAGTCGAACTCGAAGATGTTGGTCTGCAGGATCGAGCCCGAGGCGTAGGGGATCTCGTTGTCGACCTCGTTGTAGTTGACTTCGAAGGACATCGAGCGCTGGGAGGTACGGGTCATGCCGGCCGGGTTGGCGACCGGCGCGGTGGCGTCGTCGGCCAGCGCCAGGAAGGCGCCGCCAAAGGCCAGCGAGCGCGCGCCGGGGTTGCCGAAGCGGAACTGGAGATCGCGGCCGCTGCGGTTGTTGTGCTGGGCCAGGACGGCCGGGCAGACGAGCAGGAGGAGCAGGGTCCATTTCATGGGGTCACCTCAACGGAAGCGGTAAATGCTGGAAAGGCTGTAGGAGTCGTCCAGGTCATCGAGATCGGCGGAGAGGTCGACCACGAAGTTGCCGACGGTGATGCCGAAGCCGAAGGTCAGGTGGTTGAGATCCTGGGCGAACTGGTGCAGAAACGCCGTCGCCCGCGATGACTGGACCTGGGTCCCGTTCTGGTTGAGGTAGCGGTAGAGCAGCTGGGTGTCGAGCACATCGTTGGTGAGCGCATGGTAGGGGTCGTGCCAGTAGCCTAGGCGGAAGGCCAGGGGATAAGCGCCGCTGGCGAGGATATACTCGACGCCGGCGTGATACTCGGTCACGTCCGGGGCGGACTGGGTGGCGGCGATCGGATCGCTGGGGTCGGGGAAGAAAACCAGATAGTCGTCGCTCAGTTCGGAGTAGCGAATGCGGTTGACCTCCACAGCGAGCGTGAAGAAGTCGCTGGGCTTGAAGCTCAGGCCCGCGCCGTAGCTGTCGGGCACCGAGAAACTGGCCTGGCCGCGCTCCTCGGGCTGCCAGACGAAGTCGTCGTCGCGAATGCGGCGGCTGTAATCGTAGTCGAAGGCTGGCTGGTGCTTGTAGGCCAGACCACAACTGAAGCGCTCCGTGGGCGCGTAGAGCAGGCCGGCGAAGGCCGAGAGCTGTTGGTCGTCGCCCGCCATCGTGACCTGCGAGAAGGTCTCGCCGTAAAGCGGGCGCAGGACCGCGAGTTCGCGGGCCGAGAAGCGCACATCGGGGAACAGTTGCTCCAGGTTGGGGAAATTGAAGACGCCGCTGCCCTCATAGTCCATTTGGTTGAAGCCGAGCGTCAGACCCAGCGAGAGGTGCTCGCTGACCTTGCCGGCCACGCTTGCGCCGACGGTGCGCATCTGCACCGAAATGGCGTTGACCGAGGGCGGGAAGAACTCCAGCTCGTTGATCGAGACGTAGCGGCCGCCTTGGAACAAGGGAATGGCGATGCCGCCCGTCTCGAAATCGCGCTGGAAGTCGATCTGGGTGGCGTAAAACACGCCCCACTTGAGCTTGCCCTTGGGGTTGACATAGCCGGCAAAGGGCACCGAGCTCTGGCTGGTGGCAAAGTTGCGGCTTTGCAGATCGAATTCGAAGTCCTGGAGATCGGTCTGGGTGATGCTGCCGGCGTAGAAGGGGATGGGGTTATCGCGGCGGAGGTAGTTGCCCTCCAGCACGGCGGTGGTGGCGCGGATCTGGGCGATGCCGCCGGGGTTGGCAAAGATCGCCGTGGTGTCGTCCGCCAGCCCCACAAAGGCGCCGCCCATGGCCTGGGCGCGCGCGCCCGGGTTGGCGAAACGGAACTGCAGATTGACGTTGCCGTGAAAGTCGTTCTGGGCGAACAGGGCGGAACTCACCAAGGCCAGGAGCCAGATGCGAGTCAATTTCATGTGTACCTGCCAAAGAGACGGATCTGCCTCAGGTCTGAGCCGGGACGCGAGATCGGCGTCGTGAGAACATGGGAATAGCGTGACCATGAGCTGCTTGTGCCAGTATACCGCTGGCACCCATGGCGAGCAACCGCTTTCCCCCAGGCGGAGCGCCGGCGCTGCGCCTGGGGGTAAGCGGGTCCTGCGACCGACGCAGCTGCTGTAGCGCAAGATGCAATCTTGCGCCGTACGGAGGGTGAATGTTAACGCGGTCTTGTAAGTAGAGCGTAACTCCGAGAGCGTCCCCGTGAGCTGACTTTGTCTTTAGCAATCGTCGGCCACCGCCGCTCAAGTCGCCCGCGGAGGTCTGCAGCGAGCCGGGCGGCTCTGGCACCCAGGGCGAGCAACCGCTTTCCCCCAGGCGTAGCGCCGGCGCTGCGGGACAGGGCGCGAGCAGCGGCTAGGCACTGCGAATTTATAAAGTGCGGAGATTTTGGCGGGCAGCATCAAGTGATCCGCGAGCCGAGCCGTTAAGCCAGCCATCGATTAACGTTGTTGACCGACCCATCCGGCAGTGTGAGGTGCAGTCATGGCAGAAGCGAAGAACCTGGTGAGCCAGGCGGAGATGGATGAGCTGCTCAACATCCACGACCTGATCGAGGGCAAGCGCGAGACCCAGCGCAGTCTGATCGACGAGATCAAGGAGGCGATCCTCGATTCCGGCCGCCTCAAGCTCGAAGAATGGCGCAGCCTGCGCGAGCGCATCCGCGAGATCGAGGGCCTGATCCCCCACATGGACCTGATCATCAAGCTCAAGGAAGCAGCCGAGCGGCGCCAAAAGATCCTAGGCAACTAGCTATCATCGCGCTCGGATGCTCCTAGCTATTCAGTGCGACTCAGCCGTGCAACGATTCCGTCACAAACGGTAACCGCGCGAGCCAGCCGCGTTGCCGAAAAGGTCGCCCCGTCAGCGCCGGCTACAGCGCCGGCGGGACCTTGCTACAACCGCCTCAATTGAGCTGGCGGGCGCGGATCTTGCCGCCGATGCCCTTGACCTTGATCTCCAACTTGCGCTCGTCGGGGTTGGGGATGCCGGTATAGTAATCCATATAATACAGCGACTTGAAGTCCTGGTAGACACTGTCGAAGGTCGCGTCCAGTTTGTCCAGGTTCTTGACCCGGATCGAGCTAGAGCCGGTCATCTCCGCCAGGCCGCGCAGCAGGTTCGCACCGGTGCGGCCGTCGCTCAGGGGACCCCCGGTGAGAATGATCGAGTAGACCATGACCGGCGAATTGCGCAGGACCTCCATGACGTGGAGGTCGGTCGTCGAGCTGCTGGAGTCGTCGCCATCGGAGACGACGATCATGATTTTGGTGCCGTTCTGGCTCATCAGGCTGTCGTGGGCAATCAGGATCGCGTCGTAAAGCGACGTGCCCCACTGCAGGCTGAGCGTCATCGCCCTTTTGGAAAGCTCCTCGTGGTTGTTGGTCCAGTCGTCGAGGCGGACGACGTTGAGGTCGAAGGTGTAGAGACTGGAGCGGTCCTCGGCGGCGAGTTTGGAGAGAAAGGTCTTGACGGCATATTGGGCGCGGTAGAGTTTGTCGCCCACCATGGAAATCGAGGTGTCCAGTAGTACGGCCACGCGCAGCGGCGCGGTGTCCTTGCGGAAGTTGTTGAGCGTCTGGGTCTTGCCGTTCTCCAGCAGCGAGAAATCATCGGCCAGGAGCGTCCGCGGGCTGCCGTCCTGCAGCACCGTGGCGCGCACCGTGACCAGCTGCACACTCTGTTGCTGGTCGACCTTGATGGTGCGAATGTCGATCGCATCCTCCTGGTAGGTCTCGTTGTCAAAATACGCGGCGACCCGCAGCTTGGCGCTGCCTTGGACCTGGTCGGTGGTGAACGGCACCTCGTAGGGCGGGCCGATGAGTTGCGTGATCAACTGGTCGCCGAGGAAGCAGTCGATGGCCACCAGCTTGGCGCTGTTGCCCTCCAGCGAGAACTTGAGGTCGGTGCGACCGGTGACCAAATCATCGCTGACGGGGTTGAGGATCTCCAACTTGACGCTTTCGTCGCGGCGAAACGAGGCCCGTCGTCCCAGCAGGAAGTTGCGGTGACGCTCTGCTTTATCCTCAAGGGCCTTCATGTTGGGCAGGCCGCCGCGAATGGTGGCGAACAGCGGTTTGAAGCGGGAGATCAGATCGTAGGCCTGGTCGTTGCGCTTGTCCTCTATATAGCTGTCCATCAAGAGCTTGAGCGCCTTGCGGTCGCCGGGCACGCGGTAGACGTACTCCTCCAGGAGCGGGATGGTTTTGCTGGCGCTGCCCTTGGCATTGGTTTCGAGGACTTTGCCGTACAGCTCGACGGATTCCTTGAGCGCGTACAGCGAGCTGGAGTAGGACTGCTGCCAGCCGTCGCCGACCCGGCGCAGGTAGGTCGAGCCCAGGTGCACGCCGGTCTTGGTCAGCGGGCCCTTCTTCTCCCAGGTCAGCCAGGCGGGAAAGAGGTCGAAGACATTGACTTTCTTGGTGTCCTGGACCAAGGTCGGCCATTTGTAGTAGAGGTCGATCAGACATTCCTTGCGGCTGGGCTCGGCGAAACTGGTTTCGCCGCTTGGGAACGTAAGATGCTGCAAGAAGGCGTGGTAGTTGGCGGATTCGGTGAGCTCGGCCAAGGAGAACCGCCAGGCGCCACCGTTGGCGTAGGTGATCAGGCCCATGCCGGCCTCGGCGTCCAGGCCGACGGTGACCTGGTACTGGTTGGTCGCGATGACCTCGCCGGTCGCCTCGCGCAGGGCCAGCTCGAACTCGTAGCGCAGGATCGGCAGCGGGCCTTGGTTGGTGATCAAGGTGCCGCGGTTGCGGTCGAGGGTGCGCAGCAGGTAGCCGGTCAGGCGGATCGGCGCATCAAGGGTCTGGTCCACATCGCGCTTCTGGAGATTGTAGTCCTCGGTTTTGAAGATGCCGTAATCGAGGAGACTGCGCGCTTGGGGCATGAGCACGAAACGGCCGTCCTTGGGCGTGACCACCAGGTCGAGGAAGTTGACGGTGTCCGTGGCGAAGGCCGTCAGGGTGGTGAGCGAGAAGAGCAGGTAAGCAATGCGTCTCATGGGTAACTCCTCGAATGCAAAAGGGTTCTCCTATCATAGCAACAATCTGAAGCAAGGGAGAGTGAACTTCGCGGTGGTCGCGCATTTGCGGATGAGCGGCGCGTGCATGGCATAAGGCATTTACAGCGGGAAAGCCGTGCGGTCGTAAAAATTTCCTGGGGAAAAGGCAAAAGTTTCAACCTCAGACGCCGAATAGGAAGGTGGGGCCTCGCTGTCGAAAGCGTTACAGCTTGTCTAAGTATGACAAACGGCTCCCAGATGCAGGCCACCCATAAAAAGTTGTCTTGCAATGGCCATGGACTTAAAATGGATGATGAAACCAAGTCGAATGCGTTGTTCCCGCTCGCCGGGCACGTCTCAAGGATGATGTGATGTCGGAATTTGAATTCGAAGATGCGGAACTTATCGCCGGATTTCGCGAGGAAAGCCTGGAGCACATCGAAGTCGTCGAGGGCCAGTTGCTGGAAATGGAGTCGACGGGTGCCACGCCCGACGCGATCAACCAGATCTTCCGCTCGATCCACACCATCAAAGGCGGCAGCGGCTTCCTGGGTTTTGAGGCCATCAAGGAGCTCTCCCACGGCATGGAGAGCTTGATGGACCTGGTTCGCAACGGCAAGGCGGACCTGACCGACGATGTCTCTGACATCCTCTTGCGCGGCACGGACCTGCTCAAGGCGATGTTGCACGATCTCGCCAACCAGGACCAAGTGCCGATCCGCGAGGAGCTGGCTATTTTGGATCGCCTGATCCACGGCGGCGCCGCACCGGCCGCAGTCGCGGAGGAAGAAGAGGAAGAGGCGCCCGCCGCGGTGGCCGCGGTTGGTGGACCCGCGCCGCTGATCACCAAGGAGAGCATGGAAGGCTACCTGGCCAAGGGCTTCAATGTCTATAAACTGCCCCTGCCCAAAGAGTCGCACCGCGACAAACAGAAGAAAAAGGATTTCAAGACCCTCACCGAATATCTCAACTCCTTCGGTTGCCTGGTCTGGGAAGACGGCAAACTGGAGGGTGGCGCGAAGACCGCCGAAATCATCTTTGCGACCGTGTTGGATGCAGATTTCGCCTCCGCCTCGCTGCGCGTCTCCGAGGCCGAACTGACGAAACTCAATCGCGACCAGTGCCTGGACCTGTATAAAGAAGCCGCCGCGCCGGTGTCGCCCGCGCCCGCCAAACC
>CAYRFM010000144.1:0-12867 GCA_964423555.1 uncultured Holophagae bacterium
GAGCAGGCTTTGGTCGAGCAGGGCCAACACCCTGGTACCGGGCGCGTCGCGCAGGCACTGACAGGCGTGGCGGGCGCGTTGTTCAAACAGCGCGTCGGCGAGGCGCGGCTCCTTGGCGACCAACGCCGTCAGGGCAGCGCTGAAGGGGTCGGTTTCGGCTAGTGTGCGGGTCCTCGCGTCGCCGGGCAGGCCGCGGCGCACGAAGCTGACCGAGAGCCGGGCCAGCAGGCGCAGTCGTTGCCAGAAGCCCAGGTCGCGCCAGGCTAGGCGCAGGGTGTCCTCGATGTCGCGGTCTAGCAACAGCAGCGGTAGCGCGCGCGCCCTGGCTTCGGCCCGCGCCGCCAACCAGGCACGGTCGACCAAATTCGATTGGGCGCGACCCAATCGCAGCATGAACGCGAAAAAACCCAGGTAGGCCAGGAAGCTGAGGGCACGACCTTGGCGAACGACCGTGACGATGTCCAGCTCGCGCCAAGCGCTGTCTTCCGTGGACGCGGCCATGCGCGCCCCGCAGAGTGGTAAGGCCAAGACGTCGGCCTGGACCCGGTCGAGGGTCTCGCCTAGGTCACGAGCAGGTTCGTCGGCGAGCGGCGTCCAGGCGATTAAGACGAATGTGCGCGCCCCGACGACGATATGTGCGGATTCCGGGAACTCGTTCATCGGGTCCTACCTCGTCGCTTTCATTGTAGCAGAGCGGGATCCTTGGCATAATGCCGACTTGGAGGGACGCATGGCGGTTTTGAATCGGGAACAGCGCGCCGCGGCAGAGTGCGGAGAGGGGCCGGTCCTGGTCCTCGCCGGTCCGGGTACCGGCAAGACCACGGCGCTGGCGGCCCGCTTCGCCGCCCTGGTCGCGCGCGGCGTGCCGCCAAACCGGATTCTCGCGGTGACCTTCACCCGCAAGAGCGGCGAAGATTTGGTCGCGCGCCTGGTACAGGGCCATGGGCTGCCGCGCGCCCGGCTGGAGGTCGGCACCTTCCACCGCTTCGCCGGCCAGGTCCTGCGCGTCCATGCCGAGCACGCATGCCTCAGCCCGCGCTTCCGCATCCTCGACGAGATCGGGCAGCGCCGCCTACTGGCCGAATTGGAAATACGCTGGCCAGCCGAACGGGGCCGCGATCTGCTGGAGATCATTGCCGCCGCCAAGGCCGGCATGCTCGACGCGGCCGCGCTGCGCGCCCAGGTCGAAGCCCGCTTGCGCCTCGGCAGCTTGGCGCTCGACGATCCCTTGGTCGAGGCCGTCGATCCATACCACGATTACGAACGCGCCCTGATCGCGCGGGATTGCTGCGACTTCGAGGACCTGATCAGTCACACGGTGCGCCTGCTCGAGCGTCTCCCCGCCGCGCGGGCGGCCGTGGCCGAGCGCTTCGACCACCTGCTGGTCGACGAGTTTCAGGATGTCAACCAAAGTCAGTTCCGCCTGTTGCGGGCCTTGCTCTTGCACCACCGAAACCTCTGGTGTGTGGGCGATGACGACCAGAGCATCTATGGTTTCCGCGGTGCCGATGCCAGCTATATCGTCGACTTCCGCCGCCACTTTCCCGAGGCTGCGCTCTACCAGCTCAGCGACAACTACCGCAGCACCCGCCAGATCCTGGAATTGGCCTCTGCCATGGTCGGCTTCAACGCGCGGCGCCATGCCAAGCGCTTGCAGGCGACCCGCGGAGAAGGGCCGCCGGTCGTGGTCCAGGGCCATCCCGAGGCGTTGGCCGAGGCGCACTGGGTGGCGGCGGCGATCGGCAAGGTGCTGGAGAAGGGCATTCCACCCGAGCAGGTGGCGGTCCTGTTTCGCACCGGCGTGCAGGCGACCGCGCTGCAACTGGAGCTCCAGGCCCTGAGCCTGCCCTATGTCCTGCAAGGCGCCGCCGATTTTTGGAAAGCCTCACCGGCGCTGTGGCTGCGCGCCCTGTTGCGACTTGCGGGCGATCTCGCCGACCGCCAGGCGCTGGACTGGCTGCCGCCGTATCACCACGCGACCTTTCGCCGCAAGGCGCAGAGTCTGGGGCAGATGTCTTATGCGCGACGGTTGGAGAAGGCGCGTGCCTTCCTGCTGCAAAAGGCACCCGCCGCGCTCAAGCAGCGCGCCCTCGACGACTGGTCGGAGCGGCTGGCCTTGGCAGTCGAGCTGGCGGCGCTGTTCCCGTCCCATGAGGCGCTCGAGGCGGCGGTCGATCGCGGTTCCTCGCCGTCAGCGCGCGCGGGCATCGCGCTCAGCACGATCCACGCCGCCAAGGGGCTGGAATGGCACACCGTCTTTGTCATTGGTTTCGAAGAGGGGCTATTGCCCCACGACCTGGGCGATGAAGAGGAAGAGCGCCGCCTGGCCTATGTGGCCATGACCCGCGCCAAGCGCTTCCTCTGTCTCAGCTATTGCGAACAGCGCCACAAACGCCCGGTCGAACTGAGCGCCTTTCTGCGCGAGACCCTGGCGACGGCGGACCCCAGCCTCAGCACGATTCGCTGAGGGCGCCGACTTCCAGTCGGGCCATGGCGCGCTCCAGCTGCTCGCGCACCTCCGGCCACTCGCCGTCGAGCATGGCGAACCAGGCGGTGTCGCGGTTGCGGCCCTTGATGATCATGTGTTGGCGGAACACGCCCTCGAAACGGAAGCCCAGGCGCAGCGCGGCGGCCCGCGAGCGGGCATTGGCGGCGTCACACTTCCACTCCACGCGACGGTAGCCCAGCGCTTCAAAGGCGTGGCGCAGCATCAGGTAGATCGTCTCGGTATTGGCGTGGGAGCGCTGGAAGCGCGGCGTGTACCAGATCCCGCCGAGCTCGATGCGCAGCATCTCGGGCGAATTGGCGCAATAGGTGGCGATGCCGATCGGTGTCGCGCTCTGCCGGTCGATCACGCACAGCGCCAGGCCGTTGGCCATGTCGGTCAGACCCTCGAGGTAGGCCCTAAAGCCTTCAAAATCTGGGTAGGGGCCGCCGAACATATAGCGCCAGATCAGCTCGTCGGCGTCGTAGGCCGCCGGCTCGCCCGCGGGACCGCTGCCATTGGCGGCAGTCCAAAGCTGCGCGCCGTGGCGGGCAAGATCGACCGCTTCCAGCCGGATGTGAGCGGATTCGAGAAACGGTGGGAAGGCCGGAATCGGCGCCAGGCGCGCGCGCTGGGCGAGCTGCTCGGGAGCGAGCGGGGCGGAGGAGGGTGACGGCATAGGGACCTCGCTTCAGTCTTGAAAGAATTGCTCGGCGTGTTCGACCAGAAAGACGTTGGCGTAGAGATTGGCCACGATCTGCTTGCCCTGCTGCGTGCGATCCAAGTAGTACAGTGCATCCTGAATGTAGGGATAAACGCAAGACCAGTAGAACCTGGGGTAGTTGCGGCGCAGATCGTCAGAGTTGGCGTACTTGAGGCGCTCGCTCACGCCGGTCTCCTGGAACTCGCCGTAGAGGCGGTTGATCTTGTGGAGGTAGCGGGGGTCGCTGAGTTGGCCGATCAGGTCGGAGGCGCGAATCAGGGCGGGGTAGGTGTGGGTGGCGGCGTGGTCGTCCTTGTCCGGCACGGGGAAGCGGGTCAGCTCGATGTTGCGCTTGATGACCTCGCAGTCGATGACCTCGTGGCCGCCGAAGCGCTCTTCGACGAACATCTTGCCGCGGTCCACATGGTAGGGGGTCAGGGCCGCGTCGCTGGCGCCGGGTGGCAGGGGCAGGGTCTCCGTGCCGCGACCGGTGGCGAAACGACCGTGGCCGTCGCCGCGCAGGACGCCGCGCACATAGCCGATATCGTGGCAGATCAGCGAGAGGATACACTGGAACCAGTCGTTGGCGCTAACCCCGCCCTCGGAGATGTGTTTGCCGCGCAGAACCTCTTGGCCGACGAGGGTCACGAGAATCGTGTGCTCGACGTCGTGGTAGAGCGCGTCGCTGTTGGCGATGTTCTCCAGGGCCATGGCGCCGACCCAGGCGAGAATGCCTTCCTGAGCGGGACGGGCACTGCCGTAATTGCGCCGAAAGGCGTCGGAAAGACGTGCGACGAAGGCATCGATCAGCAGTTCGGTGGCGTTGAACATGGCAACCCTCTCGATGATGAAGTCCTCGAGGGAAGTGTAGCATAGGCCATCGTGGACGTCGATTGTCGCGCGCAGGGAACCGCCGCCAGGTCGAGCCTTGGCGGCGGTCGCGGGTTCACATGTTCTCGAGGAAGGCGCGTAGGACCTCGGGGGCGAGGCGTTGGCTGTAGTCGGGATTGACGTATTGGAAGGCGATCCGACCCTTGGCGTCGATGACGAACACGGCGGGCACGGGCATCAGCGGCTGAGCGCGCCCGTAGAGCGCCTCCAGGTCGAGGCCGAAGCCCTTGAAGGCCTTGGCGGTCTTCTCGTCGATTCTAAAGACGATGCCGAACTGTTGTGCGGCCGTGAGGCCAGTGTCGGCATAGATCGGAATCTCGAGCTTGGTTTTCGCGACAACGCCTTTGTTCTTGTCAGGCGGGTCCTGCGAAATGATGACGAAGTTGGCGGACTTGCGGAGATCGGCGAGGGACTCTTGCAGCTGGACCAGCTGCTTGACACAGAAGGGTCACCAAGCGCCGCGGTAGAAGATGACGACCGTCGGTTTGCCGTCGCGCAGTTTCGCCAAACTGGTGGGCTGGCCTTCGAGATCGACCAGGGCGGCGTCGGGCGCCATCGTCCCGATCAGCAGCGGTTGGACGAGATTGGCCGTCTCGGCGAGTTTCTCCTCGCCCGCCAGCGCGGCACTGCCGAGCAGGCAGCAACACAGAGCAATGAGTTTGGACATGAATTCCTCCATGGAGAGTAGGGTCACCTCATGTAAACGATCCGGCGCTGAAAAGGATTCCCGCCAATCGGCCAAGGTCGAGGGTGGGCCTCACGCGAAGCCGCGACGCCGCGAAGAAGGTTTATAAGAGAGCCGTTCCTGTTAGGACCGCCATCGGCGCCATCGGGTGCTTTGTTGGCTCCCACTTCGGTTAGGCCGTCGCGTCGTTCAACGGGCGGCCTCGGGGCCCAGCGGCTTCAGCCAGACCAGCAGTGCCGGCAGCATCGTCAGGGAGCCGAACAGCGCCGCCACCATCGCCATCGCCGTGAACATGCCGAAGTAAATGGTCGGCATGAAGCTGCTCAGCATCAGGATCGAGAAGCCGGCGATGATCGTCACCGAGGTGTAGTACATCGCCCGACCGATGCTGCCGTGGCAGGCGTACATCGTCTTGGTGTAGTCGCCAAGCAGCGGGAACTCCGCCTTGAAGCGGTGCACGTAGTGGATCGTCTGGTCGACCGCGATGCCGATCGTGATCGCCGCGATCGTGATCGTCATGATGTCCAGTGGGATACCCAGCAGGCCCAGAGCGCCGAGCACCAGCACGACCGGAAAGATGTTGGGGATCATCGCGATCGAGGCCAGCTTGACGCTGCGGAAGAGGGCGATGAACATCAACCAAACCGCCGCGTAGACGAAGCCGATCGTCAGGATCTGGCTGCGGAACAGGCTCTGCAAGAGATTGTTGTAGAGCACGTACAGGCCCGTGACCCGCCCGGCCTCGCCGCCGAAGCCTTCCTCGCGCAGCTTGTTCTGGATCTTGCCCAGTAACACGACTCGGTTCAGGTTCGGATCGGTCTCGCGCACCAGCGCCACGATCCGGATCTTGTCGAATTCGTCCGTCACGAAAGGACGGACCATCTGGCTCTTCAGATCCTCCGGCAACATCGTGCGCATCATGCCCAGCAGGATCGGGTTGAGCGGCTGACCGTCGTTGATTTTCTCGCCGACCTGGATCAAGGTGTCCAGGGAGAGCACCTTGCCCACTTCCGACTGGCTCTCCAGGTACTTGTGGATGCGGCGCAGCTTGGCCAGGTTCTCGGGCTGGATCCAGAAGTTGCTGCCCGTGCCGTTGAGCACGATCTCCATCGGCGTCGTGCCGCCAAAGCGGCTGTCGATCACGACCATGCCCTTGGAGATGTCGGTGTCGGCCTTAAAATAGTCGACAAAGCGGTTCTCCACCGTCAAGCGGCTGATGCCCCAGATGCCGAGCACGATCACGATCAGGCTGCCGGCCACCATCAGGCGCGTGCGGTGCTCGGTGAAGCGCGCGAACAGCAGGCTGAGCGGGGCCTCGTCGCTGGAGGTCCCAGGATCCTTGGGTTTTTTGAACAGCATCAGCGCCGCGGGGAAGAAGGTGAAACACAGCAGGTAGGCGACGCCGATGCCAATGAACATCATGCGGCCAAAGTCGATGACCGGTTGGATGCCGCTTGCGACCAGCGAACCGAAACCGACCATGGTCGTAAGCGTGCAGTAAAGGCAGGGCAGTGCGACCAGGCAAGCGGATTGAAAGACCAGCTCGCGGTGTTCGGCTTCGGGCTGTTCGCGGTGCAGCTCGCGATAGCGCACGACGATGTGGATCGCCATCGACATAGTAATAATGAAGAGCAGCGAGGTGAAGTTTGAAGAGATGACCGTCGCAGGCCAGGAAAAGAAACCCAGCAGGCCGACCATGAAGACGACCGCCAGCACACAGGTCAAGAGCGGCAGGATCACCCAGCGCGGGCGACGGAAAATCAGGCCCAGCGTGAGGATCAGGAAGGCCATCACGCCCAGGCCGAAGACGAACAGATCGCCGCGCACCATGTGCATCATGTCGGCGACCACCATCGGTACGCCGCCGAGGAACAAGCTGGCCTTGTCGCGGTGCGCCGCCATCACCGCCCGCACGGCGGCTACTCTGCGGGCCTGCTCGGCCGCCGCCAACTTGGAGGCTTCGCGGTGTTTGACCTCCAGCTCGGCAAGTTGTTCAGTCTCCGCCGCGTCTAGGCCCCCGGTGTATTTCTTGGCTTTGAGGTCCTCCCGGGCGCGGGCGATCTTGACCGCCTCCGGGTCGCGGGCCAGGATCAGCATCAGTGCCGTCAGCTTGCCGTCGTGGCTGATGATCAGGTCCTTGGCATAGGGATTGTCGCGCAGTTCCTTCTGGCCCATCGCCTTGTCGACACCGGGCTTCTCGATCGTCGGCAGGCCACCGGTCATGACCATGGCCGCGATCTGCATCAGGTTGATCTTCGGGCTCTCGAACAGCGGGATATCGAGAATCGAGCGCACATTGACCACGCCTGGCACTTTTTTCAGATCCTCGACCAGCGCGCGCAGATGGGTGATGCTCTCTTCGCTGAACAGATTGTCCGAGGCCTGATAGGTCATCAGCAGGTATTCGTCGGCGTCGTCCGCTTGCTTGGAGCTGAAGGTGCGCTTAGCCTGTTGGTAGAAGCGCAGATCGGCGTCGTTGTCCAGCAACAGCGAGTCGGCGGAGGCATCCAGGCGGAAACGGTTGGCGTGGAAGGCAAAAAAGCCGGTGACCAGCACCACGATCAAAAGTACGGAGACCGGTCGGTCGACGATCATTTTGCGGTAAAAACCGAGCAAGGCACGCATGCAACACCTCAAAACGCCATTGGACCAGAACACAGCGCCTGGCCCACAGTCATACGGCGCGAGCGCGCCAATCGTTTACGGACCGCACCATCATAACAGAGCGAGCGCTCAGGCCACCTCGACATTTTGGCTCCGGCTTTTGGCATCCACCGAATCCACACGCTGGCCGCCGAGTTGGCCCATGCCTTGCTACAGAGCGACGTTGCTTATGGGTCCGCCTCGCCCAGTTCGGTCGAGACTTGGCCATAGATCTCCTCCAAGCGTTCGAGCAAGGGACGCTCTCCTCGCCAGTAAGGAAACGGGCCCAGTTGCTTGGGCAAACCACCAGCGGCTGTCGCGAGCTGCGCTGCTCGAGCCATGGGCGCGGGCGGCTTTCCCCAGAACAGCTCGTTGCTTGGGAGCGGTTCCGGCGCAAATTCCGGCGCCGACCTCAGCAGGGGCGATCGCCCGATCAGCTCGTCCAGTTCGTCCCGGCCCAGCCCACGCAACTGGAAGATCAGAAACGGGTCGCCGTCGAAGGCTTCGCCCAGAAGGTAATAGACCGCCGCCACATGTTTGCAGGGGTTTGACCAATCGGGGCAGCTACAGTCCGTTTTCAAATCGCTCCCTCGTTCCGGAAACAGGGACAACCCCGCCTCCGTGAACACATCGCCGATATGGTCCGGCATTTCGCCTGCCAGCAATTTGGCCGCAAACGCGGCCCGCGCCGTCAGGGCTTCCCCTACTTTTTCCCATTCTGCCCTGGTAAGTTGGGTGACCTGGATGGTGACCTTGTAGGGCGTGCGCATGCTGCCTTGAACCTTAGCTTCCACCTTACCCTTGGTAATCTCGATGGCGGTGACCTGGCCCTTGCGGGCGTAAGCGCGTCCTCGCGTCAAGCGAGCGCCGACCTCAAACCGCTCCAGCACCTCAATCCAGCGTTTGGCCCACCAACTGCTCCCAAAGGCACCGCGCTTGCTGTGGGCTTTGATCCCACCTCGCGTCTCCCGAGGTGTCGAATAGGCACCGTAATCGCCATATCTGTCATTTGTTCTCTGTTTTCTCCGAGCCATGACTTTTAGTCCTCCATCGCGGTTGCTCGAAGAGCAAATACATCGCGCAATTCCTCGTTGGACAGTTCCGTAAGCATGGCCTCGCCGCTACCGACCACGGCGCCGGCCACCTTTCTCTTGGCGTCGATCATCTCGTCTATCTTATCTTCGACGGTGCCTCCGCAAATGAACTTGTGCACGGTCACCGCACGTTTCTGGCCAATCCGAAAGGCCCGATCCGTGGCCTGGTCCTCGACAGCCGGATTCCACCAGCGGTCGAAATGGATCACATGGTTGGCACGCGTCAGGTTCAGGCCCGTCCCACCGGCCTTGAGGGAGAGGATCAGCAGCGGCAGTTCCGGCCCGGCCTGTTGAAACCGCGCCACCATCAGGTCACGTGAGGCCTTGGGGACGCCGCCGTGTAGGAACGGGGTCTCCCGGCCAAAAATTTCCTGGAGGTGCCGCTGGAGCAAGAAACCCATTTCGGCATATTGGGTGAACAGCAGAGCGCTTTCCTGCGCTGCGAACACCTCTTCCAAAATCTCTTCCAGGCGCAGGAACTTGCCCGATCGCAGCGCCAGGGTGGAACCGTCCGCGAGAAACTGAGAGGGGTGATTGCAGACCTGCTTCAATGCCGTTAACAGGGCAAGGATCAAGCCACGGCGCTCGATGCCTTCGGCTGCTTCCAACCTGTCTTGAAGGTCCTTGAGCACGGCAGCGTACAGGCTGGTTTGTTCTCGCGTGAGCGGGCAGTAGGTTTTCAGCTCGATCTTCTCGGGAAGGTCGTTGATGATGCTCTGGTCAGTTTTCAGGCGGCGCAGGATGAAAGGCCCAGTCAAGCCCTTGAGTTTCTCGGCTGCTTCGGCGTCACCCTTGCCCTGGATCGGGTTGAAAAACTGTCTCTTGAAGCTTGCCTGATTGCCCAACAGGCCAGGATTGAGAAAGTCCATGATCGACCACAGGTCGCCAACGTTGTTCTCCACCGGCGTGCCGCTGAGTGCGATGCGGTATTGGCAATCAAGGGTTCGGGCGGCGGCCGCCAGTTTCGTTGCCGCGTTTTTGATATGTTGCGCCTCGTCCAAAATCACCCCGCGCCAGGCGATCTCAGCCAGGAGCCGGTGGTCCCGCTGCAACAACCCATAACTGGTGAGCGTCAACGCGGCCTTGCTTGCCGCGATGCGGAATTCCTTGCCCTTGCACCTGGTGGGACCGTGATGGACGAAAACCGTCAAATCGGGCGTGAACTTTTCCGCCTCCTTGCGCCAGTTATCCACGACCGAGACCGGGCAAACCAACAAGACAGGCAAGCTGTTGCCGGCCTCGAAGTCTTGCGACAGGTGGGCCAGGGTTTGAACCGTCTTGCCTAAGCCCATATCGTCGGCGAGGCAGGCGCCCAGGCCCCAGCGGGTCAGAAACCGCAACCAGGAGAAACCTCGTTGTTGGTAGGGTCGGAGGGTACCGGCAAAGGATGCCGGTGCAGGATAGGGTTCCAGGTACTCGCACCGGTCCAGTCGTGCCAAAACCTCTTCCAGCCAACCGTCGGCGACAATCTGGTCCAGGGGAAGCCCGACGTCCAGGGTCTGAGCGCCAATCTTCAGGCGAATCAACTCGCCTAGGGTCAGCTGCTGTTCCTGCTTTTGTTGGAGAAATGACAGCGCCTTGCGCAACTGGTCATCGCCCATCTCCACCCATTGGCCGCGCAGCCGCACCAAAGGGGCCTTGAGCTCGGCCAGCAAGGCCAATTCGCGCTCTGTCAAGACCTCGCCGTCAAGCGCCAGTTCTGGCCTGAACTGGATGACGGTGTTGAGATTCAGGTTGGACGAGGCCTGAAAGGAAGGCGCGCTGGCACGAGCTTTGACCGCCAGGTGGGCCCGGGCGCCCTGGCGGGTCCACCAGGTGGGTAGCAGCACGCGAAAACCAAATTGGCGTAACTGGGCGGCATCGGCGGAAAGAAAAGCGTGGGCCCCATGGATGTCCAGTGGAAAACCCGCCGGGGCCTTGTCCTCCAGACTGCTGGCAACACCGCTGCAGAAACTCGCCGCCAGGCCCAGCAAGGAGAGCAGCATCTCCCGGCAGCCGGCCTTCTCGAGGTTCAAATTTGGCAGGGTCTGGCCCGACCAGACCTGGTCGGCGCCGATGAACATGCTCGGGTCATCGTGAGGCTGAAGAAAGTAGCGCACGAACCAATCGCCTGATGGCGCACTGGCATCCGGCTCCGATTCCTCGTGAATTTTGGGTTCTTCCAGTCGAAAACACAGCCGCAAAGGGGCCTGGGTGGTGAGATCCAGAGGTCGGCGCCAACCTGACACGGCTGTGGCCAGTTCGGCCACACTGGCAAAAGATGCCGTCATCTCACCGGTAGGGCTTTGCAGGGCAAACAACCATTGGTCGTGGATACTATGGAACACGGGGGGCCTGCGCGCCTCTCGCTTCCTTGGAAAAGTGTCGACCCAATGCGCCAACATGGTGGTGACCACCTGAAGGGAGGGGGTCGTGGGCGCCGCACGCGCATTTTCGGGCGTCATGGCGCGCAGACTGGCAGGCATCGAGCTGGCCGCTTGGCTGAGCAGCTCGGGCAAATCGCCCGCCAACCTAGGAACCCACCGGGCAAACCAGCCGCTATCTTCCTGAACAAGGCCTGGCAGGAACTGTTGGTTGCGAGAAATCATCCGGGCCAGGTGATAGGTTTCAGCACAAAAAGCGAGGTCGGGAGCCACCACCACACCAGGCGCCAACATGTGCTTGCCCGTTACCCGTGTGAAAAGTTCAATGGCCTCTTCGCTGGCGAGCGGCAGAACCTTAAGGCGGTGCGGCGCAAGCCGTTCCTTGCCTTTTGAGACGGAGGGTGAGGCAATCAAAGGACTCGACGCAAGAACCTCTTTGCCCTTGACCGGGCTCCACAGCAGGCGATGGACAAAAGCAGATTTCTTGGGCTTAAAGCCAAGGAGCTCCGCCTTGGGAAACATTTCCGGTTTGGCTTCAAAGGGGAAGTGGCCGGCGGGAGGGGCTGCTGTGGCGGGCACTTCGCCCCATAAGTAAAACCCCTCTCGATCAAAGGATGCATGCAACAAAAACATTCCGCAACTCGGCAAGGGCAAACTAAGACCCCCTATTCAACCAGGAATACAGGGGGGTAATCAATCAGGAATTTCATAATGCCATGATCCGCGACGGCATATGATTCTCGCTACAAGCGCCCCGACACGGGCACCGGTCAAGCCGTGGGATTGTAGCGGAACTTCCAAAGTTACGCTGGTGGCAGTCAATAACAAGAATTAAGGGACAAGAACCAAGACCCAAGATCGGTGACACTCAGGAGCCATGCACCTGTATTAACCATTGCCCAAATCCCAAACCCAGGCGAGAATCAAAACATCTGACTGGAGGCGCCCATGCCCAACCTTGACGGACCCTGGAAACACGCGGTCGAAAGCTTATTCCCCTACATGATGCACCTGCTCTTCCCCGAGGTAGCCGCAGCCATCGACTGGCATGTCGCACCGCAATTCAAGGACAACGAACTGCCGCAACTGGACGCACCCCGCGGCAAAACCCGCAAAGGCGTGCGACACGTGAATCGCTTGGTGCTGGTCAAGCTATTGAACGGGGAACTGCGATACCTGCAAATCCACTTGGAAATCCAAAACCAGTACGACAAGACCTTCACGGCCAGGATGTTCTGCTACTGGTACCGGCTGACGGACCGCGGCGAGGTACCGGTCACCAGCCTGGCGATCCTGGGCGACCTATCGCCCCACTGGCGCCCTGACAGCCACCGCGATACGGGCTTGGGCCACCAACTGGAGTTCAAATTCAAACTCGTCAAGCTAATCGACTTTGAAGAGCGGTTCGACGAACTGCTGAACTCGGAAAACCCGTTTGCGCTGCTGATCGCGGCCCACCTGAAAACCATGCGGACCAAGCGCAACCCCCAAGACCGAGCGGAATGGAAACGGCAACTGTTCCGGATGGCGATCATGAAGGGCATGGACCGCGACGCCTTGCGGGACGTCCTGCGCTTCCTCGACTGGCTGATGACGCTGCCGGCCGATCTTGACAAGCAGGTGGAAGAGGCACTAAATTGTGATATGAAGGAGGCGAATATGGAATTCACCGGCGGTATCCACGGCACCATCCACATCCTCGCCAAAGAAGAGGGCCGACAAGAAGGGCTGAACGAAGGGCTCCAAAAAGGCCAAGCGGAACTCTTCCTGCAAATGCTGGCGCTCAAATTCGGCGAGCTCCCCGAATGGATCCTGGCCAAAGTCAAAAGCGCCTCGACGGAACACATCGCCACCTACCTCAAGCGCTGCATGAACCAGTCCTCCCTGGACGAGATCTTCGCCTGAGGCATGTAGCCCAACTTCCAAAGTTGCGCTGGTGGCAGTCAGTCCCAGGCCGCCAAACAGGGTGCAAGTCGCATCAGGGATTGTAGCGCAAATTCCAA
>CAYRFM010000145.1:0-12748 GCA_964423555.1 uncultured Holophagae bacterium
GTGCAACAGATGAATGAATTTTCCCGTGACCGATTTCTTAACTTAACAGCATTGGCACCTGTCCTGGTTTGGTGGCTGGAAGTATAATAAAGCAGTACTATGTCACTTGAAGGATGCGGCGGCATTTTTTGCCAAAGTCAGCCATAAAAGAATCCAGGTTGAAGATGTGGAGGCCGAGGTGGCCATTCCTGAAGGCATTCAACTGGAAGAGTTCATACGCCAATCCTTGGAGAAGGGTTATTCCATTCAATGCTCTGACGACGACGAAGAGGAGGTCAAATGGGCGGACTAATATTATTCGTGCTCTTGTTTGGTTCCAAGCAAATCCAGCTTCCTGGCGTATCACTCAAGGCAACAGTTGTGATTCTTCCCTACCATGAATTCATTGCCACGATGGAGCCGCGTCAGTCTGACTTATTGCTCTGGAGTTACGAGGGCAGGGTTATTAAAAAAATAACCTTTGCAGACCCACTTGTCAATATCAGCGAAACTGAGGACAAGATCTATGTGACTCTGTATTCACAAAAAAAGGGATTTCACGCTCTGTCAATAAGTTCCCAACTCAATACTTCTGAGGCAATTCCTTTTAAATCCGTGTACTCGCCGGCGAAGATCGATGGCCAGTGGTTTGCGATGGAGCTTTGGTATTATTGAGAGTGATTTCAAGTATCCCAAACTTTTTCAATCTTTAAATGGATTGGAGAAAAGCTATTTTAAGGTGCCAAAAGGGATGAGGGATGCCAAGTTTCAATTTAAATATGCCTGGATATTTCCCTGGGGAAAGGGACTCATAGGTCTTGTTATGGGATCTCCTACGCTTTACCTATTAGACACCAATTATCAGGCCCGTGAACAGCTTGAGTCCGACAGTGTAGAAACAGAGAAAATTAACAAGGTCCTCCTTAAGATAGACGGGCTTAACAACGAGACGTTTACGCCGAAAACATTGATGAGCAAGGATGAGTATATAGCGGCATTAAAGGAGTGGTTTCCCAAGAAAGTCTTGATTCAGGCGGCATGGATAAGTCGCCATGGCTTGACGCTCGCTTGCGGTGATCAGGAGTCAGCCACTATTTCTTTCTTAGACCCATTTTTTGAGGTGCAAACGCTCAAAGGGGTACAGGGCAGGATGCTGATTGGTCATGGCGACTCCTACTGGATAAGGCACGACGTGGGCGCGACAATCATTGTTGAAACCTGGCAGCTGCCGTGAAGCGATGCAAAGTCTTCACGTCAACAGCCCACGCCAATCTGTTCGCACGGAAAACCACCCGTCGGATAGGTCTCCCGTGGTTCAGAGATCACCCGCTGGGAGTATTGTCCACCGGCGATGCAAAGGTTGGTTAAAAAGAGGAACGCCAGCCATCTCATTCGTCGCTTCATGATCTTGCTCCTAAGTCGCTGAAATTCTCAGTTCGGCTCCATTTTCGCGCCGCATGGAAATATTTCATCATGCAAGCCGGTCTCCTTCGCGCGTGATGCGCCTTCATTTTACCAGGCGGTTTCGCAACCCACCAGATATTTTGTGGTGCGATGACTTATTGATGGATTTCCGCACAGTTTCGCAGATTGTGGCCGTAAGGCTTTGAGGCCTGTTGGCTTGTCCATGGCTTGTCCTGTTCGTGCTTCGTCGAAAAGGATGAGCAGTGTCGTGCATGTAAGCGAGTCCGCCAACAAACCTCTTTTGGTCACTGGATGGATTCGGTTGGGATAGCCCTTTTTGTTCTTTGTTCAGAGATTGCCCACTGGGAAAAATATGTTCGGCGATGTAAAGATTTGATTTTGCGTAGCGGATTCCAAAAGGTGAATCCTCGCTAAGTCCGGGCTGTGTCAGTGAATGCTCTTGGCAGTAAATTAAACCAAATACGGCAGGATTTTAGCATTAACCTTTGTATGGATGGTTTCTTATTCTTTTTCTTGGCAAACTCTTAAGGAACGATGATATATTTCAAATTTTCATTCACAAATACGAGATCAAGGTCTTTGATCTTAATGGCCACTTGAAAAGAAACATCCACTTAGCGACCACCATTTACAACCCTCCCGATATTCAGGCTGCCCGAGAGTTGGGGCCAGACAAAAGGACATGGTCTGAGTTCGCAAAAAAGTACACCTTGGTGAATAATTTCTTCCTGTTGGGCGATGGTTATGTCACAGGCCTTTTGTACTCGACCTATGGCAAGGATCGCGAGGTGTTAGAATTCTGGGACAAGGACTTTTTGGGACTTGGGAGGTGTCTGGTTCCAGAAGGGGAAATGTTGGTCGGCACACACGAAGGGCGCTTGGTTTTCTACAATGGCGATACCCATGTGCTGTCCTTCCACACCGTAGGATTCTAAGCACCGCTCAACCATGCTTAGCGTCCGAGCTCTAGTGCGATTTTGTAAGGTTGGCCGTGTCGATTCCCCTCATCCGGCTCCACCCAGCATTCGCATGCCCGGCTCAAGATTGAATCTTGCGCTTCAGCAGCTACAGCGCCTGTGGGACTTGCCGTTGGCGAAGAGGCCCTTGACAGGGGTGGAGAAATAGTGCAAAATTTAACCGTCAGTTCTTGGTAAGTTTGATGATCGAAGAGGCATTTACGGAGGACGCCCATGATATTTTATCTACTCATTATGCTTTCCAACGATCTCTTTATCAGTCGAACGGGGATCTACTCAATTCCAGATCAAAAAAGTGTGCTTTTGTTACCGGAAAATGTTTGCATCTTTGACAGGGACGAGCAGACCTTTCGCTTGTATGACAAGGACGGTAAATTTGTAAAAAAATTTGGAAAAAAGGGTCAGGGCCCTGGCGAGACTGAGTTTGCAAGCTATGTTATGGTGAGCGATGCCATGATATTCGTTAAAGATCAAAAAAAGTTCAACATTTTTACATCAAACGGCTCCTTTCACGGTACTGCTCATATTCCAGAAACAGTAAAGGGTTATCTTCAGCGCAGTATGCACGGATGGGTTGAAAGCCCGTCGCCTTTTACCCTTGAGTCATTCTTATGGGATGATTCTTTTTCGGTCCGCGAGGTTTTATCAAAACAGGTCCTGAAAAGTGATGACCACGAAAACCCAGGATCCAAAAGGCAGAAGGCCCTTTCCAAAATCACTTCCGCTCCTAGTTTGGGAGATTTCGACCCTTCTAGGCTCGTGCTTTTTCCCAGATTAAGTCCGGAGGGGCGGTTTGCATACCAGCCACACCCGATCCGCTTTGAGATCAAAATTTACGATCTTGAAAAGGGTAAGGAGATCCATTCAATTGCTAAACCCTACAAAGCAATCCCTTTTCACCGAGACTGGGCAGAAAGTACTCTTAAGCAACTGAAGTCTGAGCTAAAAAAATCCGGAATCACACCTAACATAAAGGTAGGGTACCCCGAATATATGCCGGCCATTCGGTGGTCAATCATAACACCCGAAGGATTTCTTGCTGTTCGCTTGTGGGGAAAAAGCCCATGGATCGATAATGGTTCGCTGTATGTGTTCGGTCCTGACGGGAAAGAGCACACGTCAATTTGTAATGACGCGCAATCATTAGAGCAGGTAGTAGGTTTTTTTGGCGATGATTTAATTGTTCTTGCGTACCCTAATGATGAAGTTGCCCTTGGCAAGGTTAAACCTGAAGAGCTGAACGCCTTCATTAAGAAATACCCTGTTAAGGTGACTAAGAGATAGATCATTAAGAGGTTGCCAGGGCCTGCTGAATAACAATACAATGAATTGCGCTGCACGCTGTACAGGATCCATTTGGAACGTACTATACTACCTTGAGCGTGCTATAAAGAATTACGTCGTGTCTGTTATGATACTGCGAACGCAGCGCCATGGTCCCGAGTCTGATCCTCGACCGAAAATGGTGTACTACGCCCTTGACATGGTGTAGAAATTCATGCAAAATTACCTGTCGACGGACAAATGGCAGAATTTTAATCGGATATTTGACCGTATCCGCCCACATCTAAGAAAGAGAGGTAATTCATGAGGAATAAATTGTTGACAATCACGATTTTGGTGTTCGCATCTTTTCCGAGTTTAGCAATGACTTCGATATGCCATCAGCTTCAAAACATGTTAAGGAGGGCAGAGGAAAATCTCGATTGGGCTTATCAACATAATGACCCTATCTCAATTGCCCAATGGAGTTATGCTGCAAATGGCTATGCGATCGGGTTGCTTGATCAAGGGTGTCTGAACTAAAAGACAAACCTTACACATTGAGGGCTTCGACCCCGATCAGTTGTCTATGCGCGCGCAAGATTGCCAGCCTGAACCAGCTTGAGCCGATCGAGGTCGAAGTTCCTTTTGGGCGGTTGTCAACGACACAACATCCGTACAAAGTAACGCCAGGTGGTACCGTCACGACGCCGCAACGAAGTTCAAACTCTGGACGCATTGCGATAGTTGGAAGGGTTAGTAGGCCAGTCAACATCACGCCAATGACAAAAAGGGAAATCTTTATTTTCAACTTGTCCCCGCGTTCTTAGATAGGTTTAAAGCGCGACAAGGGGCTTCGTGTCATTCGTGCCTTCGTGTAATTCAAAACTGGGCCCGTTGGCCAAGCGCCGTTAGTTCCCGCAAGTGCCGTGATGCCTCATCGCGGTTGGGAGCTCACACGAAGTCACGAATGGCACGAAGTATTCCCATGGCGGGAAGTGGTCCTGGTGGCCAGGGTTTTTAAAAAGGGTTAAAAAAAGGCTCGTGTGCTCATGGTCTGAGCGCCTAGTGGCAAAAGGGGCACGTGCCTTCGTGTTCCCTTAACGGACGTGCAACCAAGCACCCGCGTTCTTAGATAGGTTTAAAGCGCGACAAGGGGCTTCGTGTCATTCGTGCCTTCGTGTAATTCAAAACTGGGCCCGTTGGCCAAGCGCCGTTAGTTCCCGCAAGTGCCGTGATGCCTCATCGCGGTTGGGAGCTCACACGAAGTCACGAATGGCACGAAGTATTCAGTAACCTGATCCCATGGCGGGAAGTGGTCCTGGTGGCCAGGGTCCCCCTCGCCGTTTTGTAAACTGTGAGAAGTCCTCTTTATGGTGGTAATTTGGTGGAATGCCATAATTCCTCAGATTGTCAGTCCCCTTAACCCTTCCCTGCGGCCCGTAGGGGTAAGTTAAGCACCCCACACTTTTTATATTTATGCACCTTGAAAACGATGAATACGTGAGTGTGGCATTTTGGTGGGTGGGTGTGGCCTAAGTCTAGGGTTTGTTTTCGCGGTTTTGTTAGAGACTGGCGAGGACTCATTCTAACTTGTGGGGGATCGCCATGGAAACGCAGACCAACAGGATCTTCGCTGATGATGAGCAACTGTGTGAGGTCAGCGCCCGCTGGTCGGCCGCTGACTTGCTTGGGCAACCCGGCTTATTTTTCCTCAAAGACATTTGTCCCTTGCTGGGGCTGTCCACCCCAGGCGTGGTCGCCCATGCCAAGACCCTGACCGCCAAGGGTCAGGACCCCTATGAGATCATGGGGGTCCGGAAATTGTGGAATCACTGGTATGTGCGAATGCGTGTTTTTGCGCCCTACTACCAGGCCCACCTGCGGAGCAACATCCGCACCATCAGGCGCGACATGGACACCAATGTGCTGCTGGCCCAAAAGGGTTTGTTCTTGCTGAGCCAAGTGTGCAAGTGCATTCCCTTCAGCGCCCATCAATTGCGGCACCAAGCGCGCAAGCTCCCGGCCTCTGAATGCGGCATTTTCAGAGACCATGAGACCTATCTGGTGGAAATGGAAATCTTCGGCCCCTGGCTCAGTCGGCTTTGGCAGGAGGGCTTCGAGACCAGCCTTCGTGCTGAAACGGCAAAAAAACCAAAGGCGAGAGCTAAGAAGAGCGCTGCCTCCTGACGGGAGCGTGGCATTTCATTGTTTGAACATCGGGTTGAGGAGGACCACCATGGCCAAATACGACGATTTATTGCTCATCTTAGAGGATGATGTCATCTACTCGGCGGGCCTGATCGTACGGCGCGCGGGAGAAATGGGCTATGCCGATACTTGGGAAACGCGGTTGCGGATCCGCATTAGCCTCAATACGAAAGCAAGACGGCAGGGCTTCCTGTCGACCGGCGATGGTTGGGTCAAGCTCGAGGGTCAGGGTCCCACACCAGGTTGGTACGGTTGGCGCTGGAAAGAAATCGCCATGGCAGGTGGGAGCGATCAAGCCAGGGACGAGCAGGCCAGCTTATGAGCCAGATCCCCATCGCGCACCGAGATCGCCGATCGCGCCGGGGTGGCGCCACGGGTTGCCCTACGCTCATGAGGGACCTGACTTGCGTAGCCTTGGCGAGCGCATGATCGAACTACGCTATGTGCCGATCGATCGCCGCGTCTATCCGCTACCGCGACGGCGAAAGGAGCGCTTCCCCCTGGAACGCCTGACCCTTTTGGCGCTCCTGGACGATGAGACCCTCTACAGTCCCTCTGCGGTGGCGGCTGTCGGCTATATCAAGGGCAGCATCGAATACATCCGCGCGCGACGGGCCTTCAGTTATTTCGCCAGTGCGAACGGTCTGCAGGTCGGCTGTGACAACGCCGACGATCAAGGCGAGGCCAAGGCCTGGTATGGCGCCGCTTGGAAGAGGGCGGCAGGTGGACGGATGCACCGGGTCGCGGACCTGATGGAGCAATTGTACCGTCGCTTGCGGGATAATCCGGACCTGCGCTTCTACCTGAACCACGAGACACTGCTTACCGAAAAGGACCTGACCGGTTTGGAAAAGGTCAAGCACTTAGCTCGGCCCCAGTCCGGCGACGCCCAAATCGCCCTCAGAGCACCCATCCCGCCACACGACGCAAGGCAACCGCAGTGCAGATACGGCTGCAAGCTGCTGATTGCCCTGGTCGCTTTGGCCGCGTTGACCCTGCTGGCGTGGTCGGCATCGATCCAGGGTCAATGACCGCGATCGACCGCATCGACCTGGTTGTTCCACGGCCTTGCTCGCGTCCGTAATCTTTGAGACGACCCATGAGAGGATTGGCCAAACCCGACCGAAAGATGGTATCGTTGCCAGGTCCCACCAGCTTAAGATAAGAGTCTGGACGCCATGAACCCTCCGCTTTTCACCCGCCCCCATCGCCGCATCCCACAGTGCTTCGTCCTAGTCCTGCTGCTGGGGAGCGCCATGGCCCTGGCCCAGAAACAGGGCGCCCGCATGCCGCACCAGGTCAACCTCCGACGCATCCAGTCCGAGCATATCTCCCTATTTTTTACCAGCGATTACGCGGATTACACCCAGCCCTTGCTGGAGGAAGGGGAGCGCTTCCTGGCGACCCTGGCGGGGCGTTGGTCGGTGATTCTGCCCAAGGATCGCATTGCCGTCTCCCTGGGCGGTCCGGTCCAGGGCAAGGCTTTGCTCTGCCATCTGGAGCATCCCTCCTGGCTGATGTCGGCCTATGATCGCACCCACGGTCGGGTCGAGGTCCGCATCCTCGATCGCAGTAAGGTGCGTTTCGAGGAGATGGTGCCGCTGTTTCGCCACAATCTCGTGCATGCCCTGCTCAATCTGCCCCGCATCAAGCGGCCGCCGCAATTCCTCCAAGAGGGCTTGGCTCGCTACTATGCCGGCGACTCGTCCGGTCACACGCGCCTGCTCGCGGTCATGGGCTTTCGCGCCCACAAGGAGATCGCGCCCCTGGTCGAGCACGACGTCTGGTCCAAGCAGGAGGCTGGTTATCTTGAAGTCAGCGCCTTGGCCGGTCTTTTTGTCGAGTATATGTGGCAGGCCAATCCCGAGGGCGAAGTCCAGTTCGTTCAGGCCCTGCAAAAGGGGATCGCCTGGAAGGAAGCGCTGCGCCAGAGCGGCTACGAGGAGTGGACACCCTTAATCCAGGAATTCAACGTAAAAGTCCGCGCCGACTATGGTCTGCACACGCTGCTCTACACCTACGACCTCTGGTTGTTGCTGATCGGCACGGCAGTCTTGGTTTGGATGGTTGTCCGGGTACGCCAGGCGCTCGTCGTCGCCAGGTTGCCGGTCGTGGAGCTGGCGCCCCTGCCTGAGCCCGTGACGGCGTCCGAGTTGACCGGTCCCGCCTTTGGTGACCTGGCTGCCGCTAAGCCCGTGGCTCGCGGCTATGCGGCTGTTCCGGAGACGACCTCGCGGCGGATCGAGGAGTTGCGCCTGCCCACCGGCAGCAGGGTCAAGGCCGTGCTGGATCAGCCGGAAGGCGTGGACGGCATCGTGCCGCCGCCGCGCCCTGGCGCTTCGGTGAGCATCGAACTCCAGGATGGTCAGACCCTGCCCAATTTGAGCTTGCACGAGGAGGACGTCGACGACGCCTTCGACCGCATGCTGTCAGCGGCGCCAGAAGGGGAGGCCAAGACGACGGGTAGGGAGGATGACGCCTTCGAGGATGTGGAACACGACCTCGACGACGTCTTCGATCACCTCATCGGCAAGGATCCCAAGCGCCGCTGAAGGGTTCAGGCACCGATGGGCTTGGCCGACTTGCGGTTGGTCAGCGTGCTGGAGATCATCAGCAACCCGTGGGGGTTGTCCTGAACCATGCGGATTTGCGCAAGGATGTCGCCGGCCTCGGATTCGTCCTCGACCTGCTCCATGATGAAGGTGTTGAGGAACGATTGGGTGGCGTGGTCGAAATGGGTTTGGGCCAAACGGACCAGTTCGTTGATTTTCGCGGTCAAGGCGACTTCCTGCCGGTAGACATCCTCGAAGACGGCAATGGGCGAGTCCCAGTCATGGCGTGGTGCCTCAATGTTGCCGAACACGACCTGGCAGCCGCGCATGTTCGTGTATTCGAAGAAGCGGGTCATATGGGTCATTTCGCCCTGGGCTTCGACACGGCACCAGTTGCCAAAGCCCTTGAGGCCGTGGTTGTCGAACCAGGAGGCCATGGAGAAATACATAAAAGCCGAGGCGGCCTCGACGGTGGCATGGCGATTGAGTGCGGCGGCCACATCAGTGTGTAAGGTCATTTTTTCCTCCGGTACCGAAATAAGATCGGTTGATGGCTTCATTCTACGCGATTTCCGGCGAATGGGTAAGGCGTTCGGATGTTCCCGAGCGGGGTCGAGCAGCAGGTCGGTCAAGTAAAGCGGGATCAGGTGACTGAGGCGCAAGCGCCGCCCTGCCGACACGGTGGCCCCTGCATGGCTGCGGCTCAGATCGGGGTAGCCCAGAGGATGAACATCCCCGAAAAAGTTGACGGGTGCTCGGCCTCGATCTGGTCCCAGCGAACCAGGTCGAGCGCCTGGGGGTCGTCGGGGAAACGGGCCGCATAGGCCTGGCGCGCGGGAGCGGCGTTCAGTTCGAAGCCCAGGAAGCGCAGGCCCAGTGTCGCCAGTTCGTCGCGCAGGCGCAAGGGCGTGTAGCGCTGCTCCGAGACGTGGAAGATCAGGTCGCGCAGGGTACTGGTGGCGAAGAAGTCGAGACCCAGCAACTGCTCGCGCAGCGGTTGGAGCGCCTCCTCGCCGACGATGCGCTCGCGCAGCTGGCGGATGCCGGCCAGGTCGCCGCGCAGCCCCTCGCGCGCGATCAGCGCCCGCGCGGCGACGACGCCTTGGCGGGCGTGCTCGCTGTACAGACCGATGCGCATGGTGCCGCCGGGGCGCAGTAGCTGCCGCAGCACGCGCCAACCGGCCAGGGGGTCGGCCATGTGGTGGAGGACGCCGACGGATTCGATATGGTCGAAGCGGCGCGCCCAGGCGCCGAGTTCCAGCAGGTCGGCCTGGGCGAAGCTGAGATTGGCGACGTTCATGCGCTTGGCCATGCGCTGGCCGAAGGCGAGCGAGGCGCGGCTGAGGTCGATGGCACTGACCTGGGCCTGGGGATTGGCCAGGGCCACGGAAATGGGGTGCTGACCGGTGCCGCAGCCGGCGATCAGGACTTCAAGCGGACCTGCCAGGTGTGCGGGCGGCTGGCTTTGGAACGCATTGCGGTAGGTCTCTGGCAGGCTGGGTAGGACCGCGGCCAGGTTGGTCCAGCGCGGGAAGGGATGTTCCTCGTACTGGTCCTGGACGGCTCGTGAGGTGGCGTCTTGAATGGCGGTCAAGCTGGGCATCGCGGCGGCCAGCAGGCGCTCCTCAAGCGGTTCGGCCAGGAGGCGAGTGCGCAGGTTTTCAAGGCCGGCCTGCCAGCAGGGTGCGCGCAACAGGCCGACGGCGTCAGGGCGGGTGTGGAGCGGGCGATACATGGCATAGGCCAGGACCTCGGCGGGGTTGTCGGCGCTGAAGTGGTCCGACCAGCGCTCCAGCAGCAGTGTCTCCGCGCTGGTTTCGGGCCAGAGCGCCTCGTTGTAGAAGGTCTGTAGCGCCAGGGCCGCGATCAGGTTCAGTGGGGCGGGTGCGGTCCCAGTCGCGACCGCCTCCAGCAGCTCCGTGCGCAGCGCCCGCAGGCGCGATTCCAGCGGCAGGCTGACGTTGATGGCCTGCGTCAGCAAACCCAGCAGCAGCTCGTCCCGTTCCGGCTTGTGCAGCTTGTCGCCAGGGGCATGGGCGAGGATTTGGGCGGCGGCGACGGGCGCCAGGCCCTGATGCCACTGGCCGGGATCTTGGAGCAGGGTTTTCAGCAGGTTCTTCCAGGGCTGCGGCTTGTTGCAGATCGGCGCGCAGTAAAGCTCGGGTTGCGCGAAGAGGTAGGCCAGCGAGCGGCGGGTTTCGGGGTGATTGGGTTCGAGGGTCCAGGCCTTGTAATAGGCCTCGAAGGCGGGTTGCAGGCGCGCCTGGTGCCGTCGGGCGAGGCCCAGATTGCGCCAAGCGGCGGCCATGGTGGCGTCCAGCGCCAGCGCGGCGGCATAGGCCTGTTCGGCGCGCGACCAGGCGCCGAGATGGGCGGCCGCCTCGCCGGCGCGGGCCTGGAGCAACGCTTGTTTGGGCCGAAGCGTCAGGGCTGCCTCGAAGGCCGCCAAGGCCTCGGCCCAGTTGCCGAGCTCGGCCTGGCACTCGCCGAGGAGGGTGTGGGCTTCCCAGGCACCCGGCGCTTGGGCCAGCAGCGCCTGGAGGACGGTCAGGGCCTGTTCGCGCTGGTTCTGGGCGCGCAACCCGCGCGCTTGCCTGAGCGCCAGATCCAACTCGCGCGCCGCTGCCGGCGCTGCCGGCTTGCTTTTTTTCATGTGCTGCCTCCTCGCGTTTGGGCCATTAAAGCACAGGTCCCCGAGCCTATGCGAGCGCGGCTTGTGGCGCGGATCCAGGAACAGTCGTCACGGGACCGTGTCATCGTCTATAATCGCGCCATGAGCGAGGTTTACCGTTACCAACCCTACTCCTTTTTATTGGATGCGGACAGTGAGCGCGAACTCAAGCAGCGCTGGCTGGTGCGCTTTCGCTTGATCGCCCTGTTGGTCCAGGCCGTGTGCGTGTTGACGGCGTTCCAGTTCGGTCGGATCGATGCGCGGCAGCTGGCTCTTGGCACCGTCATCCTCAGTCTGGCCTTGGTTTTCAACCTCTACGCGCTGCTGGGAAATTGGCTTTTGACCCGGCTCGACAACGCCTATTTTTTCGCTCAGCAGTTCTTCGATTTACTGGCGATCGGATCCCTGTTGGCGGTGACCGGCGGCTGGCACAATCCGTTCGTGCCGGTCCTGTTCTTACACGTGACCTTGGGCGCCGTCATGATCGAGGGCCGCCTGGCGTTGCTGTTCCTGAGCGCGCTATTGGCAACGCTGGCGATGCTGGTCCAGCCGATGAGCGTCTGGGCCGAGGTCCGCACCTGGCTGACCTGGTACCTGCCCCTGGCGCTGATGGTCGTCGCCCATTTTCTGCTGGTTTGGAGGTTGGTCGAGTACCTGCGGCGCAATCGCGAACAGGCGTCACAGTTGAAGTTGGCGAAGCTGCAGATGGATCGACTCCACGGCCTGGGCGCACTGACCGCGGGCCTGTGCCACGAGTTGGCGACGCCCCTCAATACCGTCAGGCTGCGCATTGATCGCGCGGCGCGCACGACGCCTGGCGCGGACCTGGACGAGGCCTTGGCGGCGCTGGATCAATGCCAGCTGGTGCTCGATCGCCTGATCGACTCGAAGGCCGACCCCAGTCAGTTCCGTTTCGCCCGCGTCGCCTGGGCGGCCGAGCTGGAGGACATCGTGGCGTCCTGGCGCGTCGGCTATGAGGGGCTCGAGGTCTTGTTGGCGCTAGGCCCCAATCTGGGGACCGTCGCCTTGCCAAGGATGCCTGTGGCCAACTGTATCTGCGACCTGCTCGACAATGCCGCCGAGGCCATGGGTGGCAAGGGCACCCTGTGGCTGCGGGCCGTGGCCGATGGGGCACGGGTGCGCCTGACGATCGAGGACCAAGGGCCGGGCTGGCCCGAATCCGTGCTCGCCCACTTTGGCGAGCCGTTCATCTCGACCAAACCCCAGGGTGTCGGACTCGGCATCTACAACGCGGTCCAGCTGATCGGCGCCCTGGGCGGGAGTTTGACCCTGCGCGCTGGCGCCGCGGGCGGCGCCGTCGTCGCCCTCGAATTGCCGCGCGGACCGAACGGAGAGGGCCATGAGTGAAAGGCGGCTCCTGATCGTCGAGGACGACCCCGGCTTCGCTCGCGTGCTCGCGCAGGACCTGGGCGAGGCCGGTTACGCGGTCCGCTGCGCCGAGGACCTGACCACGGCCGCCGACGCCCTGAGCGACTGGTCCCCCAGCCACGCTGTCGTGGACTTGCGCTTGCAGGGGGTTTCCGGCTTGGCGGTGATCGAATCGCTGCGGGCGGCCGCGCCCGCCTGCCGGATCGTCGTGCTGACCGGTTACGGCAGCGTGCCCACGGCGGTGGAGGCGGTCAAGCGCGGCGCCGCCGAATACCTCACCA
>CAYRFM010000146.1:0-12671 GCA_964423555.1 uncultured Holophagae bacterium
TGCCGAAATGATCCGCACAGCCATCATGAACCCGGTGAGGTGGGCACGATGAACCAACTGGGAGAGATGAGGCCCATCAACCTGACAAAGTCGTACTAGCCGCATTCCCTCACTTTTCCTGGCTCCGCGGACCATACTACGAATAATGCCAGGGCGCACTGCCCACTGACGAAATTGGTCAGGAATAACCGCCGATCAGGTTCAATGAGAAAAATAGCGCTCAATAGGTGGCGGGACGGGTGCCGTCGAGGATGCGTTTGAGCGTGCAGAGGCCGCGATCGAGGTCGGGGCCGCTGGGCTGGCCCAGGGTCAGGCGCACGGCATGGGGGACCATGCTGCGATTGACGGCAAACGCGCTGGCGCCGACGAGCTTGATGCCCTGCTCGCGTGCCTGGCTGACGAATTCGTCCGTGCCCCAGGGTTCCGGGAGCTCCAGCCAGATCTGGTAGCCTGAGGGATGGCGGCGATAACTCTGGCCTTGCAAATAATGCGCGGCTAAGCGCTGGCGGCGCTCGGTCTCCTCGCGCTTGGCTTGCATCAACCGGTCGGCGGTGCCGTCGCCGAGCCACTGGGCTGCCAGCTCGACCATCAGCGGGGGCGCCATCCACAGGCTGGTGTGGATGCCGGTCAAGAGGCGCGGACGCAGCTCCGGCGGACCCAACAGAAAACCCGTGCGCAGCCCTGGAACCAGGCATTTGGCCAGACTGGCGCTGTAGATGGTGCGTTCCGGCGCGAAGCAGGCGATGGGCGGAATCGGTTCGCGCAGGAGCATGCCATGGACATCGTCCTCGACGATCCAGAGGTCGTGAGTGCGGGCCAGTTCGGCGATGGCCTGGCGGCGCGCGACGGACATGATCGCGCTGGTCGGGTTCTGCAGGGTCGGCACGACGTACAGGCCCTTGGGGCGCGGCTCGCGCTGGCAGGCACGCTCCAAGGCCTCGAGGTCGATACCCTCCTCGTCCAGCTCGACGCCGCGCAAGCGTATCCCGAAGTTGCGGGCCTGGCTCTTGAGTGAGGGGTAGGTCAGTGCTTCGGTCAGGAGAACCTGGCCCGGCACGAAGACGCTAGACAGAATCACGTTGAGGCCGTGCTGGGAGCCGGCTGTGACCAGGACCGAGTCGGCGGATGCCTCGAGGCCCAGGCGTGCCAGCCAGTGGGCGCCGGCTGCGCGGTGGTGCGGCAAGGCCGAATCGGCATGGTAGGCCAGCAACCGGTCCAGCTGGGGGTCGCGGGCGATTCTCAGCAGCGCCTGGGCGAGCAGCTCGCCCTCCTCGGGCAGGCTGACGGGCAGGCTGAAACTCAAGTCGACGATGCCCGCCGATGTGGGCGCTTCCGGCCAGGCGACGGTGCTCAGCGAACCGCGCAAAAAGGTGCCGCGCCCGACCTCGCCTGTCGTCAAGCCGCGGCGCTCGGCCTCTGCATAGCCGCGACTGATGGTGCCAACGGTAGTGCCAAGCACGTCGGCTAACTCGCGGTGGGTGGGCAAACGCTCGCCTGGCTGCAAGCGCCCAGCACGCAGATCGGCAGCAATCCCGTCGGCCAGTGCTAGGTAAAGGGGTTGCTGTGGGTCAAGGATGGGTTTCCAGGTTGTCATGGTGACAATATAGTGATTGATTCGGTGAAAGTCAACACGTATAAAGAGATAATCGAGACAATGCGGGCGATTGTCTTCATTGTCTCGATGGAATGACCGGTTCAGGAGGTTGGCATGCACCATGGTATCGCGAGAGAGCAGCACGAATTGGAACGCACGGAGCTTACGCTGGATCCCAGTGATTGGACCGCTCTGCGGCAGGTGGCCCACAGGGCGCTGGATGCGGCGCTGGATTATCAGATGAAGATTCGCGACCAGCCGGCATGGTCGCTGGTGCCCGAGGCGACGCAGGCCCTGCTGGCGACGGAGGCACCCCAACAGGGTTTGGGCGCGGCCCAAGTGGTCGAGGAGATGCTGCAGCACATCGCGCCCTATCCGGCCGGGCATGGCCATCCGCGCTTCTGGGGCTGGGTCTGTGGCACGGGCACGCCGATTGGCATGATCGCCGATATGTTGGCAGCTGCGATCAATGCCAGCGCCGGCACCTTCAACGACGCGCCCTCGCGGGTCGAAGCCCAGCTGCTGGAGTGGATGCGCCAACTGTTCCATTTCCCCGAAGGCTCGAGCGGGATCCTCACCAGTGGCGGCTCGATGGCCAACATCATCGGTCTGGCCGTCGGCCGCGACGCGGTTCTGGCGGCAGACGTGCGCCGACTGGGTTTGGGTGTGGTTCAGGGTCAACCGACAGTCTATGCTTCGACCCAGGTCCATTCCTCGGTCGATAAGGCGATGCAGCTGCTGGGGCTGGGACGGGAGAATCTGCGCAAGGTGGCAGTGGACGAGGACTACCGTATCCGCCTGGATCTGCTGGCGACGCAGATCGCGGCCGACCGGGCAAGGGGCTGTCTGCCGACGGTGCTGGTGGGCAATGCCGGCACGGTCAATACGGGCGCGATCGACGACCTGGAGGCCATGGCGGCCCTGGCCAAGCGCGAGGGCATGTGGTTCCACATCGACGGCGCGATCGGTGCGCTGGCGGCGATTTCGCCACGGCTGCGCGAGCGGATGCGCGGTCTCGAGCTGGCGGACTCACTGGCCTTCGACTTCCACAAATGGCTGTATGTGCCCTACGAGGCGGGTTGCGTGCTGGTCCGCGACGGCGCCCAGCATCGCCAGAGTTTCTCGGTGGCGGCCAGCTATCTGGAAGCCCCCGAACGCGGCGTGGGCGCCTGGCCGGACCCGAGCAATGTCCGCGGGCCGCAGCTGTCGCGGGGCTTCAAGGCACTTAAAGTCTGGGCCCAGATCCGCGAATACGGACTGGAGCGCCTAGGCCTGCTCCACGAGCAGAATGTGGCCCAGATCGCCTACTTGGCGAAGCTGATTACCGCGGAGCCACGGCTCGAGCTGCTGGCGCCGGTCAGTCTCAACATTCTCTGCTACCGCTATCGACCCGAACGGCTGCCGGCCTCGCAATGGGATGCGCTCAACCAGGAACTGCTGATGCGCATTCAGGAGGAGGGGATTGCCGTGCCTTCGAGCACGCGCATCGGCGGCGCATTCTGCCTGCGGGTGGCCAATACCAACCACCGTTCGCGCCTGAGCGACTTCGAACTACTCGTATCCGCCTCCTTGCGCATCGGGGCGGCGTTGGAGCAGCGCTTCAAAGCGCTTTGAAGTGGGTTCACGCGCGGTCAGGGCGTGACTGGACGCTCTGACCGCGCGTCCTCAGGCAGATGACACTTCATTGGGACGCAACACGCCTGTCGGCGCAAATATGCAAGCGTGAAAAGACCTGGTTGAAAGCGTTGCGATGGGGCAGCCTTTTGATCGGAATGTTGAGGCTGCCCTGTCGATGCAGGACGACGATGGTCTGCAGTCCGGGAAGGCCCACCTTGAGCACCCGGAGGATCTCTTCATAGGGGATTTCGACGGGTTTGGCGCCACGTTTGGGCTCCACGATTGCGATGCGCATAGCGTCTAAAATCAGATACTTAGGGTTGCGGATATCTTCGATCGCCAGCCAGAGACTGTGCAACGACAAGGATGCCAGCAGGACTGCCAATCCTTGGTTGAAGAGGCCCCACTGCTGAAGTGCCATGGCGAAGTTCCCACCTTCCTGCTCGAGGAGCAGGGTGAAGGACAAGATGTTCACCGTGAAGGCGATGATCAGGAGCACCGGGGTCATGGATCGCTGTTGCTTGTAGGGGTATCTCAGTTCATCCATGAATAACCGTCCAGTACGAGGGGCTGTTCGGCACCGTCCGCGATTTATCAACTATAAGCGAAAGGGATTGACCTTTGTTGCCCGTTTCACCTGACTGTGGCCAAAGTTTTTCGTGGAAGACCTAGACGACCATCTCATCACTGCCCGTGGAGCCAACCGTCACCAACTGCCGTTAGAGGAACGAGCTGGACCGTACGTTTCACGGGGAGCAGGGGCCAGGCGAGTGGGCGAAAGCCCAGCTAGTAAGGTTCGCTGATGACTGTGTGATCATGGCACGTTTCATCGACAAACGCATCATCAACTGGGTGGAAAAGCGGCTGGAGGGAATGCTTCAGTTGCTGGATTCGCTAAGCTAAAAGGGACCCATAAAAAGGGGGTACGATACCCGAAAAGGGACCCACGCGAACCAAAAATCTGCTTTCTTTAGCAATTGGCAAAAAAGGCTGAAGGAGGCGTACAGTAGGAAGACGATCAGGAAGGCACAGGCGGGAGTGACGCCAGGGTATCGAATGGAGAAGCCCAGGGCGATGCCGGTAATGGACCGGGTGAAGGACGTGGTGGACCAATGGTTGCGAGAAGACCGAGAAAGACCGCCGAAGCAGCGGCACACCGCGAAGAGGGTCTATGACCGGTTAAAGAGCGAATACGGGTTTGAGGGCGGAGAGACGACGGTCCGCCGTTATGGAATCAGAATAAAGGTTGGTAGGGTTTGTTGGTGATCCAAATCCGATGGAGCAAAATGGTTAGCTTGCGGGCAAGCGCACACGCCGTCTTCTTTTTGGCGTCGCGACATCCTGGCCCGCCTTTACGTGCCATGAGCTGCTGCGCCCATTGCTTCAGCTCGCTGTCTTACTTGCAGTGCAAGAACGCATAGGCGGCCTGGATCATCAGCGCTCTCATCTGTGGGTCGCCTTCCTTGGTGATGCCCAGGCTATAGCCGCCCCCGCCCGAGAACCGTCGACCGGAAGAGAGACCGAAATAGTTGCCCACTTGGTCGCCTCGCGAGAAGCGGGTGGGGTCGTCGATATAGGCGACGTATGCCAACGCGATCAAATTCGCTACACCGGGGACCGTCTTCATCAATCTGATCGGGTGGTCCGGTCGCTCGATTTCGATGGCCTCAATGGCCTTGTTCTGGGCCTCAATATTCTGACTGAGTTGTTCGATATGGGGCAGCAAAACACTAACGACAGCACGGGCCTGTGCTGGCATTTGGGTGTTCTTAACGGCTTCGGGGAAGTTATGGCTCTCGGCCTTACCGATGTTCACACCAAACGGTTTCACGAGACCGCGGACGGTGTTGATCAATTTGGTTCGGCACTCCACCAATCCGGCGCGGGCTTTCAACATGCCTCGAAGGGAGAGATTATCAATGTCCCGGGTGTAGGTGGGATGGAGAAGGGACGGATCGGCGCGCAACAAGCGGGCAAGTTTTTCAGCGTCGGAAGCGTCATCCTTTTCACGTGACTTTGCGATGAGTTGTACCCGCCTTGGATTGGCCACAGTCACTTCGTGGCCAAAGGAGGCTAGTAGTTCGGCGATCCAGTGACTTTGAGCGCCAGCCTCAATGGCAACCTTTACCGGCGAAAGATTTGAGAAGGTCGCCGCAAAGGACTTCTTGGTGGTTGTCAGGTCGCCACGTTGTACTACCTCGGCGTCATCGTCTAAAACCGCAAAATTGGATCTTTTTGTGTGCACATCAATGCCATAATAGAGCATGGTCGTCCTCCTGTAGTTTATTCCACACCCTAGGTTACCATAACCTCGCGGTTCCCAAGGTGGGCGACCAACTCATGTTAACTTCGCGTGAGCTCTTAACCGCCATAGGAAATCACGGCTCTATCGGGCAATAGCCAGCGATTTGACGCTGTCTAGTTAGTTAGGAGCCACGGACCGCGGTGGGGCATCGCGGCTTCATCGGGTACTAACATCCCCAGTTTGTTAGTTAGAAGAATCTCTTCTCTTTTGCCTACCGCCATAGCTGTGGTTAGACGCTGCCAAGTTAGGAGACCATCAGAAAACTCGCCTATAGACATGCCGCATGTCTCCATGCAATATGCAATCGGTCTATGAACACCCAGCTATAAGGGCGCGTTCAATAGCCCGCCTCCGAAGTACCGGTGATTCGACCGAGACCTAAAGGAAAGCCCGGTGCGGGAAATCTGCACGCCGGGTTTGATGAGGGTGCGCTTGTCGCCCCTACTCTACTGACTTCGTGTGAGGAAATGAACGGGACTACGAAGTTCACACGAGGCCTGACTATTGCCGGTCTTTTCCCTTGGAGAGAACTGGTTAGTTAACAGCTACAAACTGCAATGGGGCATCACGGCACGCGGGAACTAACCACGAGACCTGGCTTTTGTCGGTTTTTCCCCTTGGAGAGAGGTAGTTAGTTAGGAGAAAATGAAAGGTGCGTCGAAGTTTGCACAGTGTATGGTGTTAAGTGGTTGTGATTACTCCGGGGATGGCTTGTTGGTTTGCCACGGCACCGCGGCTAATAAGCGCGGCTTTTTTTTCCCGATTTAGACCTTTTGCACCTGAAATATTCAGTCCCTTAATGATTGCGCCAGTTAAATCAACATTTCTCATTTTTGCACCTCTGAAGTCAGCGCCTGTTAAATTTGAATTTCTCATTTCGGCTCCTATTAAGGTTGCTCCCCTTAAATTCGCTCCAGTCAAATCAGCGTTATTAAAGATAGCTTCTCTAAGATTCGACTCCGTCATGTTGGCCTCTCGCAAATCGGCGGCAGAGAAATCCGCGCCCATGAGTAGAGCCTTGTGTAATTTGGTTCCCTTCATCTTGGAAGACGATAGACATACACCGAGTGCGATAGAATTACTTAAGTCGGCATTCTCAAGAATGGACCCTCTCAGATTGGCGGGCCAAGTCGAGTATTTTGTGGTCGTCGGGTTTTTTCTGAGGGTAATGCCGTTGAACTCAACACTGTTCCCTGATTTGCTGTGATAGTGTGAGCCTAATTTGGCACCGCTTAAGTTAGCCTTCGATAAATAAGCTTCGGAAATATCGGATCCTTCAAGAATAGAGTCGCGCGCATCTGCCTCAATCATATTTACACCCTTCAGACACGAGTTGGTAATGTTCTTTCGGATTAATGATGCTCGATATAACATTGAGCCGTTCAAATTGTGATTTGAAAGGTTGTCGGAGTTTAGGTCGATGTTCTCCAGACAAAACGCGTGCATCTGATCTGTCCAAGGAATACCGAAAAGCGGGCACTCGGGGTTTTGTTGTGCCGAAACAAAACATAAGTATTCCATAATTGAGCGATGTGCAAATCGGTAGTTGCCAACGGCATCTCGTACGAGAAGGGACCTGCTTTTCAATTGCCAAGCTTTGAGTTCGATTCCCCATTTGGTAGCCAGCGGTTCGAGTAGTTCTTGGGAGATTGCTTCCATTTTTCGGTTCATTCTATTTATGTAAATATCTACAGCTAATTGTTCGGAGAATTTTTGAAGTGATTCGCTGTTAGGAATCCAGTAGGCCTCTCTTGCTATCCATTCGTCAATTATTTTTTTGTAAAGCTGGGAGATGTTTTTGTAGGTTTTACGATCTTTGATTAAATCAGGGATGAAAGCTAAGAGAAATGGTCTGGAATTAAGGTCGTGTGTTTTTGATAATAATTTCTTTGCCGCCCAGATCTTGTGCGGAACGAGGAGTCTTTTAAAGAGAAAAATATTTATATGGTAGTTGGAGAATGGTTGGATGTACTTTTTCTGAAATACGTGTTCTGTTATGTTCAGCTTGATTTGGCTTAGTTGTCCAGTTCGGTCGGGTATTTCTCCGTCATTGCTGAAGAATTGACTTCTGCAAGTGATAATTACCTTCATGAATTCACTGCATTTGCTGATTAAATCAGTTATCCTGGCTTGGTGGTCTGTGATTGCTTTTGGATCCTCGTCAAACGCATCAAGTACCAGTATTGTTCTTTGTGGGTCTTTGATTGAGGAGATTTTGAAGTCAGTGTCATTATGTGCTAGCCAGAGTATTGCAATCGTGTGTCCTTTGGACTTCCCCCTCTCTCTGATGAAATAATTTATAAGTAAGGACGTCTTGCCAGCGCCAGTATCGGCTAATATGATGAGGAATTTTGAGTCGCTTGCTATGAACATGTCAAGTTCATTGAATGCCTTGTTTTTTCTTTTAGTGGGGTTTGCCTGGGGGTTGTGGTGATTAGGGTCATAATCGGCGAGATCTGGTTGTATGTAATTTTGAGAAGCTCTCCTTAATGTATCATTTGGAAATTGATCTAGTAATCTGTTAGTGATCGCCTTTTCTTGGTCAATTTCTCGTTGTCTGGACCAAGTCCAGTGAAATTGGGCGCCTTGGAGAACTAGTTGAGATGTGTTGGCAATAAACTGACATATTAAGGTTATTGTTAGTATAAATATGCTTAGAAATTGGTAATCATCCAAGCAAGTCAAGTCTTGTAGTACTAGAAGCCTGTCAAATATTTGTGAAATCATTCTAGTCGTCCTCCAATTGGCCCAGCAGAATCTTTACGGGGTCACAAGAGCCGCGTACCATTCAGCAGGTTTTTTTGTCTCCCTTACTTTTATGCGAGAAAATCTCCATCGTCGGGTCAAAAAAAATCAATTTATGGGGTGTGCCGAAGTTCCGCGCAGGCACCCTTAATAAGGCTCAGAACTCGAAGACATCCCGCTCTTCGACGGGGTCGAACCCGCCAGCGGTGACCTGACGGAGGGTCTCGTAGCGCTGGGCCAGAGCGGCGATGGTGGGTCGCTCGAAAATGTCCTGCAGATTCACGCCCACCTTGATGAAGACGCGCATGCGGCCGACGAGTTGTGCCGCCAGCAGCGAATGCCCGCCCAGTTCGAAGAAATTGTCGGTGATGCCGACCTCTTCCAGGTGCAGAAGTTCGGTCCAGATGCGCGCGATCTGCCGTTCCAGCTCGGTGCGGGGCGGGACCAGCTCGCGTTCCTCCACGGCCAGGTCGGCCAGCAGGGCGGCGCGATCGAGTTTGCCATTGGCGGTTTTGGGAAGAGCATCGAAGAGTATGAAGCGGCTGGGCACCATGTAAGCCGGCAAGGTGCGGGCCAGTTCTCCGCGGACCTCGTCCGAGTCCCAGGAGGCCTCTAAGGCGAGGGCCACGCAGGCGACGAGGCGGCCGCCTGGCGGACCCATATCGACGAGGACGGCGACTTCCAGCACGCCCGGTTGCGACGCCAGCAAGCTCTCGATCTCGCCGAGCTCGATGCGGAAGCCGCGCAGCTTGACCTGGTGATCGATGCGGCCGAGGAAGTGGATTTGGCCATCGGTCGACCAACGGGCCAGGTCGCCGGTGCGGTAGAGACGGCTACCGGGTGTGCCGTGCGGGTCGGGTAGGAAGGCGGCGGCGGTGAGTGCTGGACGCCGGAAGTAGCCGCGTGCGAGGCTGCGGCCGCTGAGATAGAGCTGGCCTGGGACGTCCAACGGCACGGGCTGTAGGGCCTGGTCGAGCAAACGCACGTCCGTACCGGCAATGGCGACGCCGATCGAGGGCAGGCCTGGCAGACCGCTGGGCACGGCGGTCGAGGTGGCCACGACGGTGTTTTCGGTGGGGCCGTAGTTGTTGACGAGGGTGAACGGCAGGGCGCGGTCCGGAGCCTTAGGGAGACGGTCACCGCCGGTGAGCAGTGTTTTCAACGGGCTCGTGGCAGGCCAGTCGAGGCGCAGCATGGGCTCGGCCAACGGGGTAGCGACGAAGGCGTGACTGACCTGGCAATCGAGGAACAGGGTCTGCAGTTTTTCGGGTTCAAGGTCCTCGGGACGGGCGACGACGAGTGTGGCGCCGGCGCAAAGGGCAGGCCAAAGTTCCCAGGTGGAAGCATCGAAGGCGGGTCCGGCGGTGAGGGCGACGATCCCGGCATCGTCGAGCGCGAAGGCGGTCAGATGCCAGGCGATCAGCTGTATGAGACCGGCGTGGGGCACGGCCACGCCCTTGGGATGGCCGGTGGAACCGCTCGTATAAATAATGTAGGCGCAATTTTCGGGGTCCAGTGCGGGCGCCTGCAGGGTGGGCTGCGGCCAGCTGGGTTCAGCTGCGGCGGCGCGGCCATTGGCGTCCAGGCGCACGACGGTGCCGGCGCTGGTGGTGCCGGGGTCGGTGACCAGGACGGTGCTGCCACTATCCGCGAGTACGTAGTCGCGGCGGCCGGGCGGGTAGGAGGGGTCAAGCGGCACGTAGGCGGCGCCAGCGCGGTGGATGGCGAGCAGGGCCACGACCAAGGCGGGCGAGCGGGGCAAGCTGACGGCGACAGTGGTCTCGGGGCCAGCGCCGAGCTGGCGCAGGCGTGCGGCCAAGGCGTCGGCGCGGGCCAGTAGCGCGCGGTAGTCGAGCTGGTTCTCGCGATCAAGGACGGCGGGGCGGTCCGGCTGACGCGTTGCCCAGGCCGCGGCCAGGAGGTGGGCCAAGGGTTGGGCCAAGGCTGTGACCGGCGCGCTGGAGCGGCCGAGCTGGGCCAGCAGCAGGCTGCGTTGCTCCGCGTCCACGGGGCCGCTGGCGGCGGCGCAGCCCGTGTACCCGAGGAGCCGCTGCATCAGAGCCTCGGGCTCGGTGGCGGCAGGGGCGGCGTCACCTGGAAGGGGCCGTAGGTACGGGCGATAGCATGAGGTACCTGTGCCCAGGTCCAGCAGGGCGCGGCGCTCCGATTCAGCCAGGATCGGCAGGTGCGCGACCACCGCTTCAGGATCGCCGGCAAAGCCCGCGAGCAAAGTGAGCAGGTGGCGGCCAAAGCGGGTGGCAAAGTCAGGCGCGAACAGGGCACGATTGGTGACAAGGTTGAGGCGCATATGCTCTGCGCCCGCCAGAAAAGTGAGGGCCAGGTCGAATTTGGCGGGGACGGGTCGATCCTCGGCCAGGGGTTGAAGGGTCAGTTCGGCGTCGTCGACTTCGCGCAAGGTGTAGATAACCTGAAACAGCGGCGAGCGGCTGGTGTCGCGAGGCGGGTTGAGGGCTTCGACGAGGCGTTCGAAGGGCAGGTCGGCATGGGAAAAGGCATCGAGCGCGGTAGCGCGGGTGGCGGTCAGGCGCGCCGCGACGGTGTCGGCGCCGCCGCGGCGGTTGCGCAGGACGAGGGTGTTGACGAAGAAGCCGATCAGGGGTTCAAGTTCGGCATAGCGCCGGTTGGCGACGGGGGTGCCGAGCAGCAGATCGCGACTGTTGCCATAGCGGCCGAGCAGTTCGGCGACGGCGGCCTGGAGCATCATGAACAGGGTGACACCCTGGCGTGCGGCGGCACTGGCCAAAGCGGCGAAGAGGGCGGGAGGCACCTCGAGCTCGCGCATGGCACCGGCGAAGGTTTGCAGCGCGGGCCGCAGGCCCTTGGTGGGCAGGTCGAGGCGGGTCGGGGCCTCGGCCAGTTGATCGCGCCACCAGGCGATCTGACGCTCCAGCAGGCCGGCCAGGTAGTGGCTCTGCCAGAGGGCGTAATCGGCGTACTGGAGCTGCAGTGGGGGCAGCGCTTCCGTCAGCGGGCGTTGGTGAAGGGCCGCCAGGTAGAGGGCAAAAAGGTCGCGCTGGAAGATGTCCATGGACCAGCCGTCGGAGATGATATGGTGCATGCTCCAGCTGACGATGTGGCGGTGCGCGCCGAGGCGGATCAGGAACAGGCGGCAGAGCGGGCCGACTGCCAGGTCGAAGGGGGTGGCGTAATCGCGCTCGAGCAGGGCTGCGGCAACGACTTCGGGTGCGGCTTGACCGCTGAGGTCGATGGCGGTCACGAAAGCGGCGGGGGGTGGGTCGATGAGCTGGACGGTTTCGCCAGCATCCTGAACGAAGCGCGTGCGCAAGCTTTCGTGGCGGGCCAGCAATCCCGCGAAGGCGGCTTCGAGGGCGGCGACGGCGACGGCATGGTCGAGGGCCAGGTGGGCGCACATGTTGTAGGTGGCGCTGGGACCCTCGAGTTCATAGAGGAAGTAGAGACGGCGCTGGGCAAAGGAGAGGGGGACGCGGTTGCCGCGGGCGAGGGCGACTGGCGCGCTGGGTTCGAGTCGTTCGGTGGTGGCGACAAAGGCGGCCAAATCGGTTAGGCGCGGGCTTTGGAAGACCTGGCGCAGCGGGACTTCGGCCCCGAGCCTCTGGCGGATGCGGGCGACGAGGCGAGCGGCCAGCAGGCTGTGGCCGCCAACCGCGAAGAAGTCGTCGTCGGCACCGACCCGCTCGAGGCCGAGCAGGTCCTGCCAGAGGACGGCGAGCTGGCGCTCGGCGGCAGTGGCAGGCGCGCGATAGCTGCGTTCCTGGGCCTCGACTGCGGGCCTGGGCAAAGCGCGGCGGTCGAGCTTGCCGTTAGGGGTCAGGGGCAGTTTGGGTAGCTCGAGGAAGCTGGCGGGGATCATGTAGTCGGGCAGTTGCGCCTTGAGGAACTGGCGCAGGGCCTCGTTGTCGGTGGCGGGGCCGTGGGGTTCGGCGACCCAGTAGGCAGCCAGCCGCTTCTCCTCGCCGGCCTCGCCAAAGGCCAGCACGACGGCCTCGCAGACGCCGGGGTGGGTGCCGAGTTTGGCCTGGATCTCGCCCAGTTCGATGCGGAAGCCGCGGATCTTGACCTGGAAGTCCAAGCGGCCGGCAAACTCGACCTCGCCGTTGGGCTGGTAGCGGCCCAGGTCGCCGGTCAGGTAGACCCTGTCGCCCTCGAGGCCGGTGATGGGGTTGGTGACGAAGCGCTGGCGGGTCAGCTCGGGGTCGCCCAAATAGCCGCGGGCCAGGTGCGGGCCGCGCACGCCCAGCTCGCCCAGCTCGCCGACGCCGGCCAGTTGGCGTGCGCCGTTGAAGACGAGGACCTGGACGTCGGGGATGCCGCGACCGGCGGGCAGGGTCTGCTTGAGGTTGGGGTCGCCGCCGCGCACGGTGTGGTGGAAGCCGACGGAGCGCTGGGTCTCGGTGGTGCCGTAGAAGT
>CAYRFM010000147.1:0-12656 GCA_964423555.1 uncultured Holophagae bacterium
GTTGAAGCCGCCGCCGCCGTCACGGTTTTGATAGCCGCCGCCGCCGCTCCCACCTGGGCCACGGCCGGGACCTCCCGGACCGCGATCGCGGTTGAAACCGCCGCCGTCGCGGGGCGGGCCGCCGGGTCCGCGGTTGTCGCGTTGACCCTGATAACCGCCGCCACCGGAGGGACCGCGTCCATCGCGCGGGCCTTGACCGCCGCCGCGATAGCCACCGTCCCGTTGACCGCCAGCGTAGCCGCCCTCGCGGGGCGGGCCGCCGTCCCGTTGACCGCCGTAGCCGCCCTCGCGGGGCGGGCCGCCGTCCCGTTGACCGCCGTAGCCACCCTCTCGGGGCGGGCCGCCATCCCGTTGACCGCCAGCGTAGCCACCCTCTCGGGGGCCGCTGTCACGGCGTTCATAAGTATCTCTACCCTCGCGCCGCTCAAAGCGCTGGCCGCCGTCCCGTTGACCGCCGCCGTAGCCGCCCTCGCGCGGTGCGCCATCGCGCGGTCCGCCGTCGCGAGGTGCGCCGTCGCGGGGTGCACCGTCGCGAGGTGCGCCGTCGCGGGGTGCGCTGTCACGGCGCTCGTAGGTGTCGCGCCCGCCCTCACGCGGTCCGCCGTCTCGGCGCTGGTAATTGTCGCGGTAGCCACCTTCGCGCTGGCCGCCGCCGTCGCGGGGTGCGCCGTCGCGGGGTGCGCCATCGCGCGGTGCGCGGTCGAAGTCGCGGCGACCACCGTCATGCTGGTCGCGGTTTTGTGGCGGGCGGCTGTCCCGGTTCTCATAGCTGTCGCGGCCATGGGGGGCGCGTTCGCGCGGACGGTCGTCCCGTTGCGGGCGGTCCTGGCGACCACGGTCGTCGTGACGGGGCCCGTCGTGACGGGGTCCTTCGTGACGGGGCCGGTCGTCGCGGCGTGGTTGGTCGTCGCGGCGTGGTTGGTCGTCGCGGCGCGGTTGATTGTCGCGGCGCGGTTGATCGTCGCGACGTGGGCGATCGTCGCGGCGTGGTTGATCGTCGCGGCGTTCGCGCGGCGCGGCGCTTTGTTCGGGCGCCGCGGCGGCTTCAGGCCGGCGAACCGGTGCCGTCTCGGGCTCGACCCTCGCCTCCTCGACCGCGGGCGTCGGTGCCGCCATAGGGGCGGCATCGTCTTCCTGGGTGCGCTTCTCGGCGATGCGTTGCTCGATCAGCGACATGCGCTGATTGGGCTTGCGCAGGCGGGGACGGGACTTTTGCTCGTCGTCCTGAGGGTCTTCGCCAGCGGCGTCGTGCTTCTTGATGACCCTGACTTGCAGGCGCTGGGGTGCACCCGCGGTCGGTTCATCCTTTTTCTTTTTCTTGCCTTGCTGGGTGGGCGGCAACTCGTCGTGCGAGACTTCGGACTCCTGGTCGCCATCCACCACTTTCAATTTGTACTTACCGATTTTGGCCGTGAGCGTGTGAAGGGCGTGCTCGTCCAATTCGGCTGTCTGCGAAGTGACGGCAATACCGGCACGCTTGAGGATATCCATGATCTCTCGTGGCTCGCGCGAGTATTCCTTCGCAATTTCAAAAACACGTATTGCCATTCACAAACCTCCCAGCGTTGCGAATCCTATTCCTGGCCAAACTCTTCTTCGTAGGCCTTGGCCAGTGCCACAATGCCTTCGATATCGTCCTGAAGCTCGGGGATCTGCTTGAGCACTTCGAGGTCGGTGTAGAGCAGGTCTTCGATGTAGTGAATGCTGTAAGACGCGAGGATCTCCCGCTGCGTCTTGGTGAGACCTTCCAGGAACTCGAGGGAAACACCTTCATCTTCGTCGTCATCATAGCCGTATTCGTCCTCGTCGAAGTCTTCATCGTCCTCGTCGAGGCCTGCGCCGGGTTGAGAGAGCAGTTCCTCGTCCTCTTTGTCGGCGGCGGCGAGGTGTTCCTCGGTGATCATGTCGTTGTCGTGGAGCGAGCGACCCGCGGCTTCCTCGGCGGCGGCGATCATCTCAGCGGTGACCACCTCCTCGACCCGAACCGGCGGTCTCTCTTCCACGGTACTGATATGCTCGGCCGCCAGGCGCATCATTTCTTCAGCGGCTTCGCGGCGTTTTTGTTCTTCCGTCTTGACCTCGATCGACCAGCCGCAGAGCTTAGAAGCCAAACGCACGTTCTGGCCGCGACGGCCGATGGCCAGCGAGAGCTGGTCGTCGTCGACGATGACTTCGAGGCGGCGGTTCTCGGGGTCGGAAATGATGACCCGGTTGATTTTAGCGGGGCTGAGGGCGTTGGAGGCGAAGACATCGACGTCCTCGCTGTAGCGGATGATGTCGAGCTTCTCGCCCTTGAGCTCGCGGATGATCGAGCGCACGCGGCTGCCGCCCATGCCGACGCAGGCGCCGATCGGATCGACGTCCGAATCGGTGGAGTAGACGGCGATCTTGGCGCGATCACCGGCCTCGCGAGCGGCGTTCTTGATGACGACGGTGCCGTCGTAAACCTCGGGCACTTCCATTTCAAACAGTTTGATCAGCAGACGGGCATCGGCGCGGGAAGCCTTGACTTGAGGCTCCTTGGTGCTGCGATCGGCGCCGAGGATGACGACCTTGGTGCGGTCGTTCTGGCTGAAACGCTCGTTCTTGGAGTACTCGTCGCGGTACATGATGGCCTCGACGTTGTTGCCCAGGTCGAGGATGATGTTGCCGCGTTCAAAGCGGCGCACGACGGCGGTCACGACTTCACCAGCGCGGTCGCTGAACTCGGAGTAAACCTTGTCCTTCTCTGCGTCGCGCACTTTCTGCATGATGACCTGCTTGGCGGCATGCGCGGCGATCCGGCCCAGCTTGGAGGTGTCCTTCTGGAACTCGATCGTGTCACCGACGTCGACCCCTTCATAATAGAGGGCAGCTTCTTCAAGTGGGATGTGGAGCCTGGGATTGGTGACTTCCCGGACCACTTCTTTAATGGCCCATACTTGCAGCTCGCCCGTGTGGCGGTTGAAGCTGGCGCCGAAGTTTTCGTCCGACTTGAAGATTTTTTTCGACGCGGCAATAATGGCTTCCTCGACGGCGGAAATGATGATGTCTGCCTCGATGCCTTTTTCCCGGCTGACCTGGTCGATTGCTTGCAGCAGTGCCGAACTCATTGCAGAACTCCTAGCTGAAATTGAGTATGGGTTTGAGGGTGGCTTTGGCAATATCGCCAAGAGCTAGGCTGTACGTTTGGCCATTGTCCTCGTTTTCGAGGCTGATCGAGTCGCCATCGAGGGCGAGCAACTTGCCCGTGAACTGTTTGCGGCCATCGACAGGGGCGTGCAATTTGACGGAAACCCGTTCCTGGAGAAAGCGTTGAAAATCGGCTGGCTTGATCAGGGGTCGATCCACACCGGGCGAGGAGACTTCGATCTGATAGTCCAGATCGAGAGGGTCGTCGGCCTCGATCGCGTCGAGCACCATACGGGTCACTTCGGTGCAGTGGTCGAGGGTAATCCCCCCTTCGCGGTCGATGAAGATGCGGAGCATCCACTCGCGACCCGCCTTGGCGAGGTCGCACAGGACCAGCTCGTAAGGCGTCGGTGCCAGCAGTTGTTCGATCATTTGTTCCAATTTCTTGCGATTTGTTTTATCTGCCATTTTGCACAAAAAAAAAGTGGGCTTAAACCCACTTCCCAGAGTTGGTTGTCTGTGCGTCAGGTGACGTGAGACAACCCTACACTACATCCCACATCTTACATGAGGTTCCCGTATATGGCAAGGAGAAGCTTCAGGGGAAGACAAGATTTTGTGAGTGCCTGATGGGCACGAGCCCCAATGCGGTTAAGCAGAGGAGCCCGTAAGGTCGTCCCCGTCCCAGGATCGCCACCGCGCATGATGATAGGGCCGCTTGAACTTTCATCTTCCGCCCTGCGCAAGATTGCATCTTGCGCTACATTAGGATGCCCAGGAGAATTCGCTCTATTGATAGGGCTGCTTGAACTTTCCTCTGCCGCCCAGCGCAAGATTGCATCTTGCGCTACATCAGGATGCTCGACAGCATTGGCGCGAGCCCTCTCAATCGGCGATCTTGCCCTTGAAGTTCGGCACCGACGTCGGATCGTCGTGCTTCATGTAACGCTTTTCCGAGTCGGTGGCGGTAACATTCTCATAAACGCCCTTATCGCGTCGAACCAGCTTGGTGAAGCCCATGTTCTTGAGTTCGCTATTGCTCTTGGGAAAATTGAGATTGGGCGCGGTCAGGACTTTGCGGACCACGGCTGCCGCGGGGGTACCCAGCAGGCTAGTTCCGGCTAGTTCACAGAGTTCACCCCAGGTGGCGATTTTGCGGTCGATGCCGTGCAGGACCTCGACCCGGCGTTGGTTGTCTGGGCAGTAGTACTCATAGGTGGGCATGGCACACTCTCGCGCTGGAATCGGGATCGGCCGGGATCCCGCCCCATTCTAACCCATCGCCCCGATCTGCGCCTAGTCGCAGCTTCCGACCCTCGAAGGGGTCAGGGTCCGGACTCGGGTTCCTCGGTGGAGGTCGGCGAATCTTGCCGCGGACGGCGCCCAGGCGGCTGCCGCCGTGCCCGTGCTGTCCGGACCGCTTCTTTCCAGCGCCAACCGTACCAACCAGGCGCCACCGCCAGACCGGCTTGATGGACGAATCCGTCGCCCTCGCGGGGGAAAGCCGCGGTGCGTGCGAGCAGGCAGAGCGAGTGACGCAGGTTGACGCGCGTGGGATTGCGGGCCTTGGGAAAAGTCAGCTCGCGCTCGATGGCCAGCGCTGCGATCGTGCCAGCCGTATAGAGCTGCTGATCTTCCAGGAGCATGATGAGTTCGCTGAAATACATGCTTAATGGCTCCTTTTCCCGGTCGGCATCGCGGAGGTTTCGAGTTCGGCCGCGGCGTCGGCAACCGCTTCGGGGACCACGATCGCCTTCCAGCGCCAGCCAAACCAAGCAGGCGTCGGACCTTGACCCTGCAAGCGAACCCAGCCATCGCCCAGTTCGGGGAAGCGGTTGCGGGTGGCGCGCGTGTTGAGGCTGATGCGGATGCGCAGCAATTCCAAGGGCATGTGGGCATATTGGCTGTGCTGGGCAAAGCGGATGATGGATCCGGCCGAGTAGAGGGTTTGGTCCTCTAACTGCAGGAGGAGGTCGTCGTACTTGCTCATGGGGTTCCTTTGGGATCAAAATGCCTCGCCCAACACATGACGCGACCGCGAGACGAGCATCGTTTGGCGGCCATCTGCCCAGCGCGGACAAGGGGACCTGGTGACGGCTCATTCAGTCTAGTTGAACGCACCTGGGCTTGCCACGGTCGTACCCCATATCCTGCAAAAGGAACATTTCCCTATGCCCGGTCAAATCGGCTCTGCCACCTCGCTGGTTCTAAAGACGACACGCATCATGCTCCACCCATGGGCGGCAGGAACTCGGCCGCATGTCTTAGGGGGGCATGTCCGAGTCGGACCTAGCGGTGCCCATAGCGACATGGGTTGCTGGCTGCCAGGTCTTCATCATGCCGGGTTTCGCGGCCACTGCCGCGGGAGCAAGATAGCAGCTTGTGCTTCAGCGACCCGCGGGACCGTTTCAAATGGGCTCACTCATGCTCAGAGGCGTGCGGCTTGGCGGCGGAATTCGAGGTTTTGGCGCATCAGCGCCTTCTTGCGCTCCTCCTCCGACGGCGCCAAGGCGCGCATGCGCTGGTGGTTGAGCTCGGCCAGGTGCTCGAGCATGGCGCGCATGAGGTCGGGGCAGAGCTGGTCTAGCCGAGCGCTGTCCTCCTCGTTGAATTCGCCGCTGAAATGCACGGCCGCCAGCACGCCGCGGTACTCCTCGGGCACGCCTTCGAGGCGCTCGACGATATTGGTCGCGTTTTTGTCGTAGATGAAGTCCAGCACCCAGCGGCGATCGGCGAAGACGTTGGCCAAGATCTTTGGCAGGATCTCGCGGTGCTGTTCGGCGACGGCGTCGATAAAGTTATCGGAGTGCATGACGTGGAACAGGAACTCCTGCTCGATCTTGGTCAGCGGCCCGTTCCACCAGGCCCGTCGCGTGCGGTCGCGCGGCGATGGGCTGGGCGCTGGCGCGTAGCTTGGCGGCGCCTGCGGCTGGCTGGGTCCATAGCTGTCGGGTTGCGGTTCGGGCACCGGCGGTCCATAGCTGGCGGGCTGGGGCTCGTCAGCCGGCCCATAAGCCATGGGCAAGGCACTGGCCTCCTCGTCGCTCTCGTAGAAGCGCGGTTCCTCGTCCTCGGGGCCGTAGCTGGGCGGCGGCGGTTCGGCCGGCGCCTTGGGTGCCGCGGGCTTGGGTGCGGCTTTCGGGTCCCTGGCTCGGCTGCGCTCGCCGCTCTCTGCCTGGGTCTGGCGCTGGCGCGACGGGGCTGGCGCGCCCTTCGGCGGCGGCTTGTGAAGCTGCTCGAGCACGGCCAGCGAGAGCGAGAGCGCGCTGGCCGTCCGGCCCATGTAGTGGTCGTGGATGACGGGGTCGGGGATCTTGTCGATGATCTCGACGAGCTCGTGAGCGACCTGGGAGCGCAGGTGCGGACTCTGCTCGATCGCCTTGCCGTCGGCCAGGTAGCGCACCAGGTAATCCAGAAAGTCCTCGGCTTGGGCCAGCTTCTGGTTGTAGACGGCGGCGCCCTTCTGGCGGATGAAGTCGTCGGGGTCCAGCTTGTCCGGCAGGCTGACGACGCCCAACTCCAGGTCGAGCGGCAGGAAGACCTCAATGGCGGCGCGGGTCGCCTTGAAGCCGGCGGCGTCGCCGTCGTAGTTGAGCACGATTCGCTTGGCAAAGCGCTTGAGCAGCTTGCCCTGTTCGGGCGTGAAGGCGGTGCCCAAACCGGCGATGACGTTGCAGACACCGGCCTGGTAGAGCTGGATGACGTCCATGTAGCCCTCGACAACGACGACGCCGGCCTCGGGCTTCTTCTTGAGAAAGGCCTTGGCGAAGTCGAGGTTGTAGACGTGCTTGCCCTTGGTGTACAGCGGCGTTTCGGGGCTGTTGATGTACTTGGGGCCCTCTTCCTCGGTGTATTTGCGACCGCCGAAGGCGATCGTATGGCCATACACGTCGCGGATGGGGAAGATGATGCGACCGCGGAAGAGGTCGTAGGGCTTGTCCGTCCGACCTTCTTTGAACAAGCCGGAAGAGGCCAGCAGCTTGGAGTCGAACTTTTGGGCCAGGTGCAGGTAGAGGCCGTCCCATTGGGCCGGGGCCAGGCCGAGGCGGAACAGACGGGCGGTGGCGTCGCTGATGCCGCGCTCGCGCAGGTAGGCAAGGGCGACCTCGTTGCGGGCGAGTTGGCTCTGGTAAAAGGCGGTGGCGACCTCGTTGACCTCGCGGATCTTCTCGACCATCTCGCGGCCCGGACCGGCCTGCCCGCGCTTGGGCAGCTCGACCCCAGCCACCTCGGCCAGGTACTCCAGGGCGTCGAGGAACTCGAGGCCCTCGATCTCCATGCAGAAGCGGATCAGATCGCCGCCGCGCCCGCAGCCGAAGCAGTGGAAGAAGCCCTTGTTCTCGTCGAGGTAGAACGAGGGCGTCTTCTCTTTGTGGATCGGGCAACAGGCGACGAGGCGGCCGCCGCGGCGCTGGAGCTTGGTGTAGCGGCCGACGAAGGCGGCGAAACTCAGACTTTCCTTGACGAGCTGAGGACCCTCGCCGCTCATGGTTCCGCGACCACGACCGGCTGCCAGGTTTTGACGCGCACGCCATTGAGGGAGGGCGGCGTGAACTTCCATTTGTAGAGGGTGCGCAGGATGGCGGCGGCAAGGGCGGCGTCGATCTCGTCCTCGGGCATGAGCACGGCCTTCTGGACGTTGCCGACCTCGTCGACGAGGACGTTGGCGACGGCCTTGCCGACCTTGCGCGGGATCTTGACACCGTCGGGGAAGGGCTCGCGGTAGCGGACCTCGCCGGGTACGATGTTCTCGGAGTAGGGGACGAGCTGGCCAAAGGCGACCTTGTCGGCCTGAGCGAGTTTGTCGTTGAGGTCGCGCAGCTTGCGCTCGCTGGCGGTGAGCTTGGCGCTGAGGTCGCCGTTCTCCTTGCGCAGCTGGCCGGACTCCTGGATCAGTTTGCGGCTGGCGGCGGCTTCCTCTTGGAAGCGGGTCTGCAGCTTGTCGGTCTCGGCCTGGGCGGACTGCAGGTCGGCGCGCAGCTTGCGCTCGACCTTTTGCCAGTCGGCGCTCTTGGCGTCGAAGTCCTTCTTGGCTTTGTCGGCCTGGGCCTGGAGTTCGGCGGTTTTCTTTTCGGCCTTGTCGAGGTCGCCGCGCAGTTTGTCGCGTTCGGCGCCGAGCGCGGCCAGCTTCTTGTCCTGGTCGCCGGCGCGTTTCTCCAGATCGGTCTTCTCGCTCTTGAGGGTGCTGATGGTGTGGTCGCGCTCGCTCAGGGTCTTGGTTTGCTCGGCCTGGGTCTTGCGGGCGCTGCCCAGGTCGGCTTCGAGGCCGGAGGCTTGCTTGCGCAGGCTTTCGTTGTCGGCGCGCGCGGCGGCAAGGTCCTTGCCGAGGCTGTCGAGGTTGGTGCGGGCCTGGTCGAGCGAGCCCTGTTGCGTGTCGATCGAGGACTTGGCGTGTTCCAGGTTCGCTTCCGTCTCGCTGAGGTGGGTGCTGGTCTCGGCGACCTTGCCGAGCAGAGCGTTCAGCTCGCCCTGGAGGCGGCGGCTCTGCAGGAATAGGTAAACGGCGGCCGCGGCGGCGAGCAGGAACAGGACGGCGAGCACGGGTACGAGCGGGCCGCCTCCTGGCGCGCGGGGCTTGGGTTCCGGAGCCTTGGCGCGAACGTCGATATCCGCGTGCAGTTCCATCTGGTCGAAGTCGAGGGGATGGTCCTGCGGTTGTTCTGGTTGCGTCATTTGAGCTGGATCACTCCGTCGTCGATGAATTTCTTGAGGATCTTCAGGCAGACCATCTCGCCAAAGGGCGAGATCTTGACGATCGACTTGACGTCCCACACTCCGTTGATACGGCTGACCAGGAAGCCTTGTTCGGGCGAAAGGTCCATGCGCGTCAACTTCTCGAGGCTCATCTTGAGCACGGGCACGGCGTCGGGGTTGATCATTTCCTTGGCGGTGGTCTCGACCCGGCGTTCGCGGATCTGTTCCTTGAGTTTGGCGACCTCGGCATTGGGACCGGTCATGCGCTCGAGCTTGTGGATGCCTTTCTCGGCCTCGTCGACGTTGCCGCTGTTGAGCAGGGCTTCGACGCTGTAGAGCATTTCCTTGACGGGATCATGCTTGCGCTTGGTGGTGGGCTGGATCAGGTTTTTGGCGAAGTCGCCGACCTCGATCAGGCCGGCCTCGTAGAGCTCGAGCATGGTGCGGAAGAGGTGGTATTTGGTAAGCTTGGCCAGGCGCATCAGCTCCTGGAAGTTGCGGGCGCCGTCGACCAGGCGCAGCAGGCGGGCGTGGTTGCTGTCGAGAGGCAATTTGAGGGCGATGCGCTCGATATTGGGGCGGACGACGGTAAACTCGTTGCTGAAGACGGCGCGGATGCGGCCCCATTCATCCTCGCGGGTGGCGCCTTCCAGGACGATGTGGGTGATGTCCAGGTTGAGCGAGGGCATCTCGCGCTGGGGCAGGACACCGTCGCGGAACTCGAAGTTGCCGGATTTCCACAGGAAGAGGTCGTAGATGATCTCCTCGGAAATGGTCTGCAACAGGTTCATCAATTCGTCTTTGGAGAGAAAGCCCTTCTTCAGCAGGATCTTGCCCAGCAGCACGTGGTCGCGCTTCTGGCTCTCCAGCGCTTCTTTCAACTGCTGCTCGGAGATGCGGCGGGTGGCGATCATGAACTGGCCAATCAGCTCCTGGGGATCGCTGCTGGTGGCCGACTTGATGAAGCCGTTCTCGAAAAAGACGTCCTTGGTGATCCCCTCCAGGCCTTCGATGTGCAGGGTCCCGGTCTTGCGGCCGGACTGGAGCCACTGAAAGACCTCGGCGAGCGACATGGTGGAGATATTGCCGTTGATTCCCATGAAACAGTGAAGACCTCGGGCGCGGGGCTGTGCATCGGCTGGATGCGGGTGAGGGTGAGTGGGGCTCCGCGCGGAGCCCCGGGAACGGGATCAGCCCATGAAGGGGTAGCGGTAGTCCTTGGGCGGGCTGAAGTTTTCCTTGATGCTGCGGACGGAAGTCCAGCGCAGCAGGTTGAGGGCACTGCCGGCCTTGTCGTTGGTGCCGCTGGCGCGGGCGCCGCCGAAAGGCTGTTGGCCGACGACGGCGCCGGTGGGTTTATCGTTGATGTAGAAATTGCCGGCCGCGTGGCGCAGGGCCTTGGTGGCGGCGGCGATGACGGCGCGGTCCTGGGCGAAGATCGCCCCGGTCAGGGCATAGGGCGAGGTTTCGTCGCAGAGGGCCAGGGTTTCCTCGTACTTGGCGGGGTCGTAGGGGTAGATCGTCATCACCGGCCCGAAGATCTCCTCGCACATGGTGCGGAACTTGGGGTTGCGCGTCTCGACGATGGTCGGGCGGATGAAGTAGCCCTTGCTGTCGTCGTACTCGCCGCCGGCGATGATCGTCGCGTCATCGGCCTGGCGCGCGTACTCGATATAGCCGGTGATGTCGCGGAAGGCCTTGCGGTCGATGACGGCACCGACAAAGTTGGTGAAGTCGCGGGGGTCGCCCATGGCGATGCCATTGACGGTGGCGACGAGGTCGTCCTTGATCTCGGCCCAGATGTTTTCGGGGATGTAGGCGCGGGAGGCGGCGGAGCATTTCTGGCCCTGGAACTCGAAGGCGCCGCGGACGATGGCGACCTTGAGGGCCTCGCGATCGGCGCTCTCGTGGGCGAAGATGAAGTCCTTGCCGCCTGTCTCGCCGACGATGCGGGGATAGCCGCGATAGCGGTGGATGTTGCTGCCGATGGTGCCCCAAAACTTGTGGAACACACCCGTCGAACCGGTGAAGTGGACGCCGGCCAGGTCGGGATGTTCAAGCGCCTTGCCGACCTTGCTGGAGGGGCCGGGCACGAAGTTGATGACGCCGGGCGGGAAGCCGGCAGCCTCGAACAGGCGCATGGTGTAGTAGTTGGTGAAGACGGTCGAGGAGGCGGGCTTCCACAGCACGGTGTTGCCCATGACCGCGGGCGAGGTCGGCAGGTTGCCGCCAATGGCGGTGAAGTTGAACGGCGTGATCGCGAAGACGAAGCCTTCGAGGGCGCGGTACTCGCTGCGGTTCCAGGTGGGGTAGGGCGAGTACATAGGCTGCTCGGTGACGATCTGCTGCATGAAATAGGCATTGAAGCGCAGGAAATCGATGAGCTCGCAGGCGGAGTCGATCTCGGCCTGATAAACGGTCTTCGACTGACACAGCATGGTCGCAGCGTTGAGGGTGTCGCGCCAAGGACCTGCCAGGAGTTCGCCGGCTTTCCAGAGCACGGCGGCACGGTCTTCCCAGGCCATTTCGGACCAGGATTGCCAGGCCTGGCGGGCGGCCTCAATGGCCATTTCGACATGTTCGTCGTCGGCGAGGTGATAGTGGCCCAGCACATGGCCGTGGTCGTGGGGCATCACGCAGGGTTCGGTTTTCCCGGTTCTGATTTCCTTCCCGCCGATGATCAGCGGGATGTCGATCTGCTCACGAGCCATCTGTTCGAGACGCGTGACCAGGCTGGCTCGTTCGGGAGACCCAGGCGCGTAGTCTCGGACAGGTTCATTTTGGGGGACAGGTATACGGAAAATACCCATGGACATTCCAGACTCCTAGATGTGGATTGGACAAGCTGGCGCACCTCGACAGATCGAGGTGGAACGGAGGGCGGGTCGGACGGGGAACGGAGAGGGCGAGGCCGCGCTGGCGGTTGCCGATTGCTGTCTCGGGTTCGATTGCCCTCAAAGGTCGCGTCATATGGATCCTGCCGTCTGGTCTCCGGTGATTGCGGGTCGGTAGCGATGGAGGGATAGATTGCCGTGCACCCGCACCCGGGCAGAGCTTGCCCAAGTGCCCATCTTACAGCAATCTCAGACTGTTGGGCAATGACGATTCGGCGCGGAGGGCTGGGCCGGGCAGTTTGTTACCCCCCTAAAACGCGGTCTTCGATTAAAATGAAACGAAACGGGACGCCGAGGTGGTCGATGGCGCAAAAGGGCGCGAAAGCCAAGCTGACTTGTATCCGCATGCTGTTGTGGGTTCTGCTGGTGGTCTCGGTGCTGTTGCTAGTGGCATTTTTTACCATTACCAGCTTGTTCGATTTGGGCGTGTGGACGGAGTTCTGGGACGAGGTCCGCGCTTGGTTGGGGAGCTAGTACAACTTTGTCAGGTTGGTGGCCAAGGCAGAGCCTAGCCAAATAGGTCCCGCAGGCGCTGTAGCTGCTGTAGCTGCTGTAGCGCAAGATGCAATCTTGCGCCGGGCGGCGGGTGTACAATGCGCGTTCCCATCGACCAAGGCAAAGCGGCGGGGGCAGCTAGTACGACTTTGTCAGGTTGATTCGGAGGCAGAGTCTGGCACCCAGGCGGACCCTCCCGGTCGTAGTTGTGGGGAACGCATAGTGTTCGCGGAGAGTGTTCGTCACAGATGCACAGGCCCGTTTAGGCCTGTCACAAGCTCTGGCGCACCTTGCTGAAGGGTTCCGATGGGCATCAGGGCGATCGGCACACATTGAATCGATCCGGGGACACATGGGAAAGGTGCTCGCCACAAGTGTATCGGCGCTTCCGATAGGCGGCAGGGTCCTCGAGCAACGTGCACATGGTCTTCGCACGGAGTGAAAAGTCCTAAAACACTTTTT
>CAYRFM010000148.1:0-12485 GCA_964423555.1 uncultured Holophagae bacterium
GAACACGAATGTTGGGCGGAGCAGAGAAAAGTGCGGTAAGCCGCTGGCTTGCCTTCTATGGAAGGAACACGAATGTTGGGCGGAGCAGAGAAAAGTGCGGTAAGCCGCTGGCTTGCCTTCTATGGAAGGAACACGAATGTTGGGCGGAGCAGATCCACCGCTGAAAAACGACAAAACTCATCGGGTCAAGCCGATCCACCGCTGAAAAATGGCAAGACCTATATGGAACACTGCGAAATGGCGCCGCCCATCATGCGCGTTCACTGCGACCACGGGTGCCTTGATTCTTGCTTCTTGTAGCCCATCAATCCGTAGCCTTCGTCCTTTGCCTGAGTGAATGCGCGATTGAAAAGGTGTTTGCAGGAAAAGACCTAAGCCCACCTAACAAAAAACCTACTGCTCCTTAGTTCTGATAGGCATCAAGCCTTTCCTGGACAGCTTTCGTTTTAGGGTGGTCAGCTCCCATACTCGCGGTGAGAATGGACAAGGCCCGCCGCCACATGAGCAGCGCCTGGTCCCGCCGTCCCGTGGCGACCAGGATGCTTGCAAGGTTGTGGAGTTTAATGGCGACACTGGGGTGCTCAGCGCCAAAAGTGGCTTCGTCGATGGCCAGCGCGCGACGCAAGAACGGCTCGGCCTCCGCGTTGCGGTCCGTGGCCATAAGCACTGTGGCTAGGTCGTTGAGGGCTGCGGCGACATCGGGGTGGTTGGGACCGAAAGTGGCTTCGTCGATAGCCAGCGCGCGACGCAAGAACGGCTCGGCCTCCGCGTTGCGGTCCGCAGCCCGAAGCAAGGCGGCCAGTTTTTTGACGACCCTGGCGACCTTGGGGTGGTTGGGACCGAAGGAGGCTTCGAAAATGGCATAGGCGCGGCGCAGGAGCGATATGGCCTCTGCGGAGCGGTCCGTGGCCAGAAGCAAGAGGGCCAGGTTGTTGAGTTCTGTGGCGACCTTGGGGTGTTCGAGGCCGTAGGCAGCTTCGTAGAGGGTCAGGAGGCGGCGGCTCAGTGGCTCGGCCTCTGCGTAGCGGTCGGTGGCCTGAAACAAGCGGGCCAAGTTGTTGACGGCAATGGCGATATAGGGGTGGTTGGGGACATAGGCGGCTTCGTAGATGGCGAGAGCGCGTCGATACAGCGGTATTGCCTTTGCGGAGCGGTTGGTGGCTTCAAACAAGAGGGCCAGGTTGTTGAGACGGGTGGCGACATTGGGGTGGTCGGGACCGAAGGAGGCTTCGTCGATGGCAAGGGCACGGCGCAAGAGCGGCTCGGCCTCTGCGGAGCGGTCGGTGGCGTTAAGCAAGAGGGCCAGGTTGCTGAGGCGAATGGCGACATTGGGGTGAGTGGCGCCGAAGGAGGCTTCGTCGATGGCCAGGGCGCGTCGAAACAGCGGCTCGGCCTCTGCCTCGCGTTGTGTGGCGTTAAGCAAGCTGGCCAGGTTGTTGAGACACATGGCAACATTGGGGTGATCGGGGCCGAAGGAGGCTTCGTCGATGGCCAGGGCACGGCGCAAGAGCGGCTCGGCCTCGGCGGAGCGGTCGGTGGCGTCAAGCAAGTAGGCCAAGCATTTAAGACTCATCGCGACATTGGGGTGATCGGGGCCGAAGCAGGCTTCGTCGATGGTCAAGGCACGGCGCATGAGCGGCTCGGCTTCTGCCATACGGCCGGTGTCCTGAAGCAGGAGCGCCAGGTTGTTGAGACCTATGGCGACATGGTTATGATGGGGGCCGAGAGCGGCTTCGTCGATGGCCAGCGCGCGGCGCATGAGCGGCTCGGCCTCTGCCAGGCGGTTGGTGTACTGAAGCAAAGCGGCCAGGTTGTTGAGGCGAACGGCGAGCCTGGGGTGATCGGGGCCGAGAGCGGCTTCGTCAATGGCCAACGCGCGGCGCATGAGCGGCTCGGCCTCTGTCAGACGATTGGTGGCCTCAAGCAAGCTGGCAAGGTTGCTGAGGCGCACGGCGACAGTGGCGTGATCAGGGCCGAAGGTGGCTTCGTCGATGGCCAGCGCGCGACGTATGAGCGGCTCAGCCTCGGCGGTGCGGTTGGTGGCCTTAAGGAGTAGGGCCAGGTTGTTGATGACGCCGGCGACATGGGGGTGATCGGGACCGCTGGCGGCTTCAGCGATGGCCAGCGCGCGGCGATATAGCGGCTCGGCCTCGCGATACCGGTTCGTCAGCTTTAACAACAAAGCCAGGGCATTGAGTGATTCCGCGTGGGGCACATCGTCTCCGAACGTCGCTTCATCATCCATCGCGGCCTTGCGCAAAAGGGGCTCCAGGTCTTTGTAATCGCCTGCTTCGAGCATCGCGTAGAGCATGCTGTTGCGGAGCTCGCGATCCTCGGGTCGAAGCTGATAGGCCTGCCCATAGGCGGCCGCGGCTTTGGCGTATTTGCCTTGACAGTAGCGGCTCAGGCCCAAGTTGCGGATCGCTTCGAGCACGTCCGAGAGCTGCTATGCGACGGCTTCTTCGAGTAGGAGCTCGGCCTCGCTGTGCTTGTTTTCCATGAGCTTCATCAGGCCTTGTTGGTAAACGTCTGTGGCCTTGTAGTCACGAATTCCCTTTTTAAGATCCGCCAGCGGCAGGGCCCAGCTGACGGCCACCTGTTTCAGGGCGGTTGCAACGTCCAGCTGTTCTCCCAGGCTTTGGGGATGCGTTTTGGCGAGGGTCATCCTGATCAGGGCTTCAATGCCCGCTCGCGTCTTGATCAGGTCTTTCCCGCCCTTTTTTGCCACGACCAGATCTTGGCTTGCAGCGCCCGCTGCGGCAAGCGCCAGTTGACCGTCATGGGGGGTGACCCAGCGGTATTTGGCGTCGCTGATCAAAAGCTGCACCAAACTGCCCGGTTCCTTGTCGAGGGTCAGGATCAGTTTGCCACTGGCATCGCTGAGCGTCGGAGTGCCGCCTTTTGTCCCGACGGCCAGTTTGGGGATGGCTCGGCCATGCAGGTCGCGCACGTAGAAGACATGGTCACCTGAAAAGCAAAGGTGGCAAAGGATGAAAAGCAAGGGCCAAGGCTTCATGGTCGCTCCTCGGGCTGAATGGGTCCCCTCACGAAGCCCATCTTTTGGGTGCCGTCGCAAAACGTCTGGCAAGGGACATGTGTGGGTGGTACGCCCGACGGGATTTGAACCCATGACCTACGGCTTAGGAGGCCGTCGCTCTATCCAACTGAGCTACGGGCGCACGACGAAGGCCACTTTGCCCCAAAGCGAGGCACTTGTCAAGCCTGGGCTGGTCGGCCATACCAGGCGATCGCCAAAATTTTGTACGCGGTTCAAGAGAATATGCTATTATCAGGGTCATTATGGATCCTGGGCTAATACATCTTCTGTAAGGCATTTCAATGTCTCTATCTCCAGAGCAAGAGCAAAAAATTCGTAACGTGCTCACCCAATTGAATTACTCTCTTGAAAATAGCGAGATCAAGGTCGAAGGCGAGTCCCGCACCGGGGTTATGGGCAAGTCCACCGTTTACCAAATCAAGATCTTGCGACCCCTCTCTGCTGATTCCCTTGACCTGATCGTCAAGTTTGACCAAAAAGAACGCATGGAAAAAGAGGTTGCAGCGCTCCGCTGGCTCTCTCAGGGAAATAGGCTATACTGTGTCTTGTACAACCTTGATGGCCCAGGTCCACTGGCGGTTATGGAAGCACATGAACTGATCCTCTACCCAGCGGCCGATGCCCATGCACCGGGTCATGAGTTGTTGGATCTCGAAACATTGCTCAAGCGCCAGTGTGGTAACAATCAGGCTAACTGTCAAAAGGCCATGGAGCTGACCTTGGAGGGTCTGGCCGAGTTTCATTCCAACAAGCCCGAAACATGTCACGACTCGTGGTTCAAGTACTTTGAAAAGGTCTATGAAAAGTTGCCGGAACTGAGAGAACAGCTTAATGAACCCCTGTGCAGTGCGCTAGCTCAAATTGGGATAGTTGGTTGGGCGCCAATGGGAAAGATTCATGGGGATCTTAACCTTTCCAATATCATCGTCACAATGAAACATCACGCACCCACTCATGTCAGTCTGATCGATTTTGCCGAAGCGCGACGGGGGGCTCCGATCTGCATCGACTTGGCCCGCTTGGAGTTGGCGCTTTGGTTGGACGTCGTTCCGTTCGAACACCATCGCCAGTTGGCCCAGGACCTTGACCAGGGCAAGGACCTGAAAGGCCTGGCCATCCCAGGCCTGGAGACCGTGCTGGCTCTGAAGGGCACCCTGGAAAGGCACGTGGCGACGTTGATCGATGGCTACTGGACAGCCTATCGCATGCCCCTGCTGCTTTGGTGTCTACGCGCACTGAGTTTCGAGACGGTGACGGAGCAATCCAAGGCCCTGGTGCGCGCCCTGGCCGTGCAGGCTTGGCGCGCGATCGAGCGCGAGCGCAGCGGCAGACAGGGCACCCCGTCGCCGCCAGAGCCAGCCCAGGAGCAGCCGCGACCCAGCCACGATGCTGAGCTTATGGCCTTGGTCGAAGCGAAAATCACCGCCCTGTTGGAGCGGGATTGCTGGCGCGCTTGCTGGCATAGTCTGGCCCGTGACCTAGCCCACGAGGAACATGCCATGCCCGCCAACATCGCCAGGCATTTGATGACCCTTGACCTCGCCGAAGTCAGCGGCAAGCTGATCGCTGTCTTCGACGACGCGCGCGATCAGATTTCACCCTGGTCGTGGGAAGCGGGCATGGAACTGCTCAGCTGGTTGGTCATCCTGCGGGTCAAGAGCCTTGCTGCCGCTGATTTGGCCGATCTGCCGGTGACCACGCTGTTGGGCACGGAACTGGTGATGGCCAAACACAACAACCGGCGCATGATGGCCGAGGACCGCTCAGGTCGCATGGTGGGCGAGCGGGCCCTGGATGTTTATGATGCTGGGCCGATCAAGAGCGATTGGGTCAGAGCAGTGTCTGAGCAGCTGCGCAGCTTTTCGAAGGGGAGCGAAATCAAGGATATCGAAAAGCTGGAGGGCCGGTGTAAAACGGCAGCTATTGCCAAGCAGCCCTATTATGTCGTGGTTGATGGACCGCAGCACCCCTTGGCTTCAGAACAGCTGTGTGGCTACATTAAGCGATATGTGCCCTCCCTGGTGATCGTGCGCATGCGCCGCGAGGTGGCCGCCGATCTAAGGCTTGTCGCCGCAGAGGAGCAACTGGAAGGGCACATCAGCGAATACCTGCAGCAGCAGAGGGATTGGGAACGTCGCTATTACCGGGGGGGAAACCGTGACTGAGCCTGTGATTGATGATCTTCTCCTGCCCTTGCCCGAAGTAGGCAGTTGGCCGGCTTCGGTGCACCTGCTGGAGCGGCGCGGCCAGTGGGCGATCCGCGCGGCCCTGGCCGCCCAGCGGCCCCTGTTGCTGGAGGGTGAGCCCGGCTGCGGCAAGAGCCACTTTGCCCGGGCGGCGGCCGTGCTGCTGAAGCGCGCGTTTGTCTCCACCGTGGTCCATTCCCGCACCACGGTCGAAGACCTGCAGTACCACTACGACGTGGTGGCGCGCCTGGCCGAGGCCCAGACCTTAGCGGCACGGGGCCTGGCGGATCAGCTGGACGAGCGCTTGGCGCCGCGCCGTTTTCTTCGGCCCGGCCCGCTGTGGTGGGTGTTTGGCCCACCCTCGGCCCGCGACCAGTTGATGCTTCAGTCGGGCAATACAACCCCAGATGTCGAGTCCTGGAACCACCCTGGTTTTCACGCGCCGCCCAACTGGCAGCCGTTGCACGGCGCCGTGCTGCTGATCGACGAGATTGACAAGGCCGAATCGGAACTGCCCAATGGCCTGCTGGAGACCCTAGGCAACGGTGCCTTTGTCGTGCCCCAGATCCACCAGGCGATTGGTCTTGACCCCACTGCGGCTAAGCCATTGGTGGTGATCACCACCAATGCCGAGCGCGAGCTGCCCTATGCCTTCAGGCGGCGTTGCCTGGCCCTGGCGTTGCATCCGCCCGAGGATGATAAGAGCTATAGCGCCTGGTTGGTACGCCTGGGCCAGGCCCATGGCTGTGCCAGTCAGCGTGTCAGGGCGCTTGCCGCTGAGCGCCTGCTGACCGAGCGTCGTGCCGCCAGGGATGCCGGATTGCCCAAGCCGGGTACCGCCGAGTACCTGGACCTGTTGCGGGCCCTGACCGCACTTGCCAGCGATCAAGGGCGCGCTGAGGATGAGGCTTACCAATTGGACCTGCTCGAAGAACTGGCGCAATTCACCCTGTGCAAATACCGCGAGCGCGAGGGATGAGCCCAACCCTGTTGGCAGGTACGGCTGCGCAGCGGGGTCTGCGCACGGCGGACTTGGTCGGCCACGGCGACCTGCTGCGTTGCCTCGCCGGGATAAGCCGTGCCGATCTGCCGCAGGTTGCAGCCCTTTTCCAGCTAGATTACATGCCACGCCTGCCCGCCCAACCTGCGGAACAGGCATCGGCGACGACCGTAGCAGAAGCGGTGGCGGACGCCGAGAGAGTCGCTCCTGCGCTGCAGCCCCTTACCTTCTGGCGGGTCAAGCGCAAGGAGCGGGTGTTTTCCGATGAAACCGCGCCCGCCTGGTTCCAGACTGCGGAGCCCTTGCAGGAGGACAGCGTACTTGAGCCTGCGCGCTTGCCGCCGCCCCGCGCCAAACCGCTGCGCCCCTGGCCCCGGCTTTGGCCCAAACTTCGCCAAGCCACCGCGCGGTCGACGCATGATGGGCCCTTGGCGCTCACTCGCCTGGTCACGCTGCTGGCGCGCGGTGAAATGCCCGCAGTCCTGCCGCGTCTCAGGCAGCTGCGCTGGCACCAGCGCCTGTGCGTGCTGGTCGACCGGCGGCGCGCGCTGGCACCTTTTTGGCCTGACTACGAGCAGCTGATCCTGCGGCTGCGGGCCTGGCGCGGCCACGGCGGTCTGGATGTGCGCGTGCTGGAGCATGGCAGCGCGGACCTGGGGCTGCCCTGGGAAAGCGGCGGCCTCAACATCGCCTGGCCAAGCGCTGCCGTGGTTCTGGTCCTCGGCGATTTGGGCCAGTTCAGCGAAAGCCTGACGGACGGTCTGCGTTGGCGCGCCTGGGGCCGGCATTGGACCGCCGCCGGTCATCGCTGCGTGCTGCTCTCGCCCTGTCCGCAGCGGATGCGCACCGCCGCGATCGATCAGACGTGGCAGAGCTTGAGTTGGGACCGGCATGCCCGCGGCCGCGGTGCGGAACAGACCGCAGCTGCGGCTGGCCTGGAGGCGCTGTTGGCCCTGCTGGCTCCGGCTGTGTTTATCAGGCCGGACCTGTTGCGCGCCGTGCGCCTGCTGTTGCCGGCTAACGGTGTGGATGCCGGCAGTGAGTGGCAGTTCTGGCACCATGCTGCGCTGTGCAGTGGCGTCGCGGCCGTGGACTGGGCAGAGGACCAACAGGAGCAGCGCCGTCAGCGCTTTGAAGCCTATTTGGCCGGCGAGGGTGGCCGTGAATTGGCACAACAGGCGCTGGCACTGATCCTGGCCCATCACGGACCCGACTCGCCTTACGTGCGCGAGGAGGAAGCTCTGCTTGGCCAGGCTTGGCTTGCGGGACGTGTGCCTGAGAGCGCGATCATGGCACGGGCCGCCAAAACGCTGCTGAGCGATAGCGATTTTGAGAGCCTGCGGCCCTGGGCACGGCGCTGGCTGCTGCGGCAGCCCACGGCACTGCTCGAGGATGAGCGTCTGGTGGCCGTGGCCCATGGCGCCCTGGGCGACGACCCCCTGCCGGGCGTGGTGCTGAAGCGCCCAGCTTGGCTATTGCGTGATCGCCCTGTCAAGGAGCTGGTGTTGCGCCAATGCGGCGATTCTCTGAGTTTGGGTGACGGTGTGCCGTTGCTGCGGCTGCGCACGCGCGACGATCAAGTTGAGTGGGCAGGCCAACGTTATGGCTTAGAACGGCTGGCCCTGCCATTGGGGAATGATCAGCCCGATGAAATCTCCCTGCGCACGGATCTGGAACATTGGACACTTGAACGCTGCCAGCGCCCCCCGTGGGCGCGGCGGATTGGGCGCGACCGCCGGCAGCTGTTCTGTGAAGTGGACGGGCGCGAACTGATCTGGCTGGACCCGTGTGACCTGGCGGTCGAGGGCCAAAGCCAATCCCTGCGGCTATTGGACGGCCGCTGGATCGACCGGCGACTAGGCCAGCGCTGGCTGCGTGATGGCCTCCGTAAGCCTGGTGGCGCCGATGCTTTGGGCCTAGATGAATACGGGGTCTTTGCGACATTCACGGTCCGCGCCATCACCTGGCGCATGCGCCTGATCCTGCCCGGCAGTTTCATGATGGGCTCGCCTGCCACAGAGAAGGAGCGCTTCAGTGGTGAGCAGCAGCACTTTGTGATGCTGAGCCATGGCTGCTGGTTGGCCGATACGACGGTGACGCAAGCGCTGTGGCAAGCGGTTATGGGCAACAAGCCCAGTCGCTTCAGCGGCGACCAACTACCTGTTGAGAACGTTTCGTGGGATGACGCACAAGCGTTCATCCAGCGGTTAAACAGACTGAAGCCTGGCTTGGAGCTGCGCCTGCCGACGGAGGCAGAGTGGGAGTACGCCTGTCGCGCCGGGACGACGACGTCATTCCATTTTGGGAACCAGCTCACTATGGCAGAGGTCAACTTCGACGGCAGCTATTCTTATGCTGGCGTAGCGCGGTGTGAATACCGCAGAAGGACCCTAGCAGTGAGAGCGTTGACGTGCAATGGCTGGGGGCTGTATCAAATGCACGGCAATGTCTGGGAGTGGTGCAGCGATTGGTATGCTTCCTATAGCGATCGCGCCGTGGACCCGCAGGGGCCTGCGACCGGCGCGAGGCGGGTCCTGCGGGGCGGGAGCTGGGGCAGCAGCGGCAGGCGCGTGCGAGCGGCCTACCGGGGCGCGAACGAGCCTGGCGTGCGCAACCAGAGCAGCGGGTTCCGCTTGGCCCGAGGTCAAGGCATATAAGGAAATAAAGGACATGGCCTATTTAGAAAAAAAATCGAACGCAGAAGCTTTGAGCGCCTGAGGGACGAAGGCGGCGAGGAGCTTCTGCGCTGCCGACTGTTTGGCGAGTGTTGATCAAGGGGAACCGCGCCCGTAGGGCGCGGTGAATTTTGGAGGGTCCATTGAAAGATTCGGGAGGGGGTCATGGTTGAGGTTCCGCGCGGCTTGCCCTACCGCTGGACGGTGGACTATGGCGAGGACGAACAAGGCGTCTGGGTCGCTTTCGCGGTGGCAGGTGTCAGCTATGGGTTGCGCTGGATCCCGCCCGGGACGTTTCAGATGGGTTCGCCCGTGAGCGAAGTGGAGCGCTGGGACGACGAGACGCTGCACCGCGTGACCCTGAGTCAAGGCTTTTGGCTGGGCGCCACGGTCGTGACCCAGGCGTTATGGCAGATGGTGATGGGCACGAACCCCAGCCAGGTCAAGGGCGAGCAGCTGCCCGTGGAGAGCGTGTCCTGGCATGACGCCCAGGCCTTTATCAAGCGCTTGAACCTGTTGATTCCGGGCCTGGCGCTGCGGTTGCCAACGGAGGCGGAGTGGGAGTACGCCTGCCGCGCGGGGACGACGACGGCGTTTCACTTTGGTCCGACCATCACAACGGCGCAGGCCAATTTCGACGGTGACTACCGCAACGCGGGCGGCACGCCAGGCGAAGCGCGCGGTGCCACGGTGGCCGTCACGGATTTGTTAATGAATGCCTGGGGTCTCTACCAGATGCACGGCAACGTGCGAGAATGGTGCAGCGATTGGTCTGGCCCCTATGGCGGCGACGCCGTGAACCCACAGGGCCCGCAGCAAGGGACGCGCCGGGTGCTGCGCGGCGGCAGCTGGTTTGTGTCCGCGGGCAACGCGCGCTCGGCCTATCGCGGCGCCATCAAGCCCGATGAGCGCGACAACCACCTGGGCTTCCGCCTGGCCCGCAGCGCGGATTAGTCTTCCCCGACCAAGCCCGCCCTGAGGGCGGGCCGCCCAGCTCAGATCTTCTCGATCAAATGCGCGACCTTGCGGCGCTGGAACTCGGGGAGGCAGAAGGCCGCGCGGTGGATGGCTTCGTTGTAGGTTCTCTTGCAACCCGCTTCAGGGGAACATTTCCATTAGCTTCAAAAGCAATTTATCTCGCTTACCGATCATTTGGCGAGCGGTTGGGTATTCCTCTTCTTCCACAATCCCAAACTGGAGGGCCTTCAGCCAGGCCTCGGTGCTGCGCCGTCGTGCGTCCACGACCGGGCCGTAATTAATGCCTAGATCATTGATCGATGTGGAGACGGCTTCCCTAACCGATGACTCCAGATCGGGGTGGGCCTCAAAGCGATAATCCGGCAAAAGTTGGAAAAGGAGGTTGGGGTCATAAGCCGCGCCATCCGGTTTGACGATGGGATCAGGTACCTTCCTTTTCTTAACACCCCTATTGACGTCCGAGTCAATCATGAAGAAGTTGTCCCAAGACCAACCCTTGGACGGCTTAAGGTCGGGATTAAAATGGTCTAGTTGGCCGAAGTATTCTGGCCTCTCTGAACCATAATGCATATCCCCTTGCTCGTTCTCTACCCAAAGCGTCTCTGAAAACTTTTCTGGGTTGCAAAGACGCCTCTCGGTGTAGGCGCAGAGCCCACGCTGACAGTAGAACAGGCTCATGACGATATCCTTATAGTAGTCGCCAGCGGAGGATGTGTATTTTGGATGTTCTTCGCCCAGTGTAGATACCCACTTTTCATAGTTTTTTGAAAGGCAGGTCTGCTTGTCAATTTTTCGCATGAGGAAGCTTCCAGTCCAAACGATTCGCCTTCTGCTTGTATTCACTCCAGGCTGCTGCCAGCTCATCTTGCTTGCTTTGCTCTTTGAGTTGACGCATCTGAACCTCAAGTTTGGCGAGCTCCGCCAGCATCTCCATGCGCTGTTGGTTGCCCTCCTCCTCCACATCAAAGAAATAGCGCAAAATGCTATCCCAGCGCAAATACTGTGGGTGGTAGGTATAACTCTCCACCGTGCGGCCGCGTGCCTCATCCCAGTTTTTGGTGTGGACCACGTGACCCTTCTCGTCAAAATCAAGCTTGAGGATCTCCCAGGGTTCGAAGCTCGAGGCAATTACGGGAGAATGGGTCGCCACAATCAGCTGAGACTCTGGCGCAAGGCTACGGTAAAGCGGAATCACCTGACGCTGAACGTCGGGGTAGAGGCTGCGCTCGGGCTCGTCTACAAGAATGACCGTTTGACGGGTATCCAGGAAACACATCGGAGCTGCTGTGGACAGCAATTGCTTGGTGCCGGTACTCCACCCCTTGAAGGGCACTGCGGCGCCATCCTTGGATCGGATCGTGAGGTAGTTCAGGTCATCGGCACTTTCGACTTCCGTTTTCAGCTCGAGGTTGAACTTGGCAAGCATCGGCTCTAGCGCCAGGCTTAGCTTGATCAGAGGATTCGTTAATTTCCAGGTGCGATATTGATCGAGAAGGCTATCTGCCGGCTGGTTGTTCAACAGGGATTGGGTTAGTTGTTTCTGCCAGAGCCTGTCTTCGTCATCGAACTTTTTCAACTCGATAAACACACCTGTCCATAACTCTTCTTGGAGGTTCTGGCTGAAGTCATAAACGCCCCTGTCTTTTAGACTGCGAAATTCTACCTTTCTTGCTTGGGCCTCTGTTTCGGTGAGAAAGGGCTGCGTGTTAGGGCGAGCCGTGGTCATCAGCTGATCGATGCCTTTTTCAAGTAAATCAGCGGGAAAGTGGATCAGCCATGGCTTGTGCACTTCTACATATTCCCGATCTTCCCGGTTGTTTTTGTCCCAACGAGGGTTTTGGGGCGTGTACAAGGTCTCGTCATCAGGTTCTAGGTAGAGACATTGCTTGTGCCGGCCAGCCTGAAATTCTGCAAAGAAAAGCGGTGATTCCATGGCCTTGCCTTCCCGCTCCCGTGAAGCCAAAAGCCGCACGAGCAACCTGAGCAGAGAGGTTTTACCGGTGCCACTCTGGCCAATAATGCAAATTTTATCCAGGGGTTGACCTGCGCGAGGGTGACCGTTTGGGTAGGTTAGCTCCAAATTGAAATTCTGAAATCGCAGAAAATCGTTGATCTGGACGCGTAGTACTTTCATGAGCACCCCTAACCTGTTGAAACAGTGCCTCGAACGGGTTGGCTAAGGGAACCTTGTACCATTAGGTATGCCGCGTTCGTTGACGGCTATATCTTACCTCAATTTGGGCATAGGAAAAGCTGTGGTCTGCTCTGCTTTTGACCCTTGAACCCATTCACTCGCCGCCCGGCGCAAGATTGCATCTTGCGCTACAGCAGCTACAGCGCCTGCGGGACCTTTTTGGCAAAAAGCAGAATCATTTCAGCGGGGCGCTCTCGGAGTAACGCTCTACTGAAAAGACCGCTTTCACCCGCCGCCCGGCGCAAGATTGCATCTTGCGCTACAGCAGCTACAGCGCCTGCGGGACCTTTTTGGCAAAAAGCAGAATCATTTCAGCGGGGCGCTCTCGGAGTAACGCTCTGTGTCCCTCCGGCAAAGGGCCGTGAATGCTTTGCTCTGAGAAGGTATGCTCGTT
>CAYRFM010000149.1:0-11966 GCA_964423555.1 uncultured Holophagae bacterium
CCCGCCGCCAGCTTGCCATCCGTCGCAGGGAACGCGATTGTTGGGCGAAGCAGAGAAAAGTGCGGTAAGGCTAGGCGCCCCCGCCGCCAGCTTGCCTCGGTCGCAGGGAACGCGAATGTTGGGCGAAGCAGAGTCAAGTGCGGTAAGCCGCTGGCTTGCCATCCGTCGCAGGGAACGCGAATGTTGGGCGAAGCAGAGTCAAGTGCGGTAAGGCTAGGCGAGGCTAGGCGCCCCCGCCGCCAGCTTGCCTTGGTGATAGGGAACGCGAATGAAGCGCGAAGCCAGGAAAAGTGCGGTAAGGCTAGGTGCCCCCACCGCTTTTCCTTGGCCGCAGGGAACTCGCATGATGCGCGAAGCCCTCTGCGAAGATGCGAAACTATTTCAGGCTTAGAATCTATATGCTACACTAATGGTCCAAATCAAGACCAAGGACGCACAATGGGCGCCAAGATTTTCTACCGCAGGCGCCTTCCCCATTTGACCCCACTCAAGGGCTGAACGTGGTCTGGAGTATGGACCCAAGGGCACCTATTGGTTGGCCAATCCGGAGGTTGCCCGTGTGGTCTACGATGCCATTCTCTATCGGGACCAGCGTGTATATCAGCTGGACTGCTTCACGATTATGGGGAACCACGTTCATATGTTGTTCTCTCCCTTAAATGACAGGCCGCTTTCCGAGATCATGAAATCACTTAAATGCTTCACGGCCTCCGCAGGAAACAAACTGCTCCAACGCCAAGGCCCTTTCTGGCGTCACGAAGGGTTTGATCGTTTGGTTCGCACTTCAAGGGAATGGCAGATCAGAACCCCGTCAAAGCCGGTCTGGTGAAGGATTGGCGTGAATGGCCATGGACGTGGTGCGCAGGGGATTTGGAACCCTTCACCACGGAGACGTAGGTTTTCTTGTCAGGGTTTATCTTTTCCTGGCTCCGCCCAACATTCGCGTTCCCTGCGACGGATGGCAAGCTGGCGGCGGGGGCGCCTAGCCTTACCGCACTTTTCCTGGCTTCGCCCATCATTCGTGTTCCCTGCGACTGGGCTCAGCCCACTAACGCGTGTCCCCAGCGACTGGGGAGTCATCAGTCGGACCTTTTGCCTTGACCCGTGAAGAAGGTATCTGCTGCTTGCCACCACAGGCAATGGACCGCAAGACCGCGTGGCTCCCTCGACAACCTGACAAGGTCGTACGAGGCAATTCATATATAATAGCTGGGACCCGAGCGGTCAGAAGGAGGAGGATGGATGAGCGAGTTAGAACAGGCCCTGGCCCAACCGACGTTTCTGGTGGGCGCGGAGCGCTCGGGCACCACCTTGTTGCGACTCATGCTGGACCATCACCCCCGCATCTGCTTTAATCCCGAATTCGAGTACGCTGTCAGTCAAATGGGTGACGACGGCAGCTTCCCGCAGCTGGCCGACTACCACCACTTCCTGGCCACGGACTTCATCTTTCCCGGCGCTCAGTTTGCGGTCGACCCGACACTCGGGTACCGCGACCTGGTCCACTCCTTCCTGCGCCAAAAGCTGGCCCGCGACGGCAAGCAGGTCATCGGCGCGACCGTGCACCACCATTTCGATCGCCTGTTGGCGCTCTGGCCCGAGGCCCGTTTCATCCACCTCCTGCGCGATCCCCGCGATGTCGCCAAGAGCGTGATCGGCATGGGCTGGGCGGGCAACGTTTGGGTCGCTAGCGAGCGCTGGCTTCACGCCGAGCAGCTGTGGTCCCGTCTGGCCACGCGCTTGCCGGCAGAGCGCTACGTGGCGCTGCGCTACGAGGATTTGATCCGCGATCCCCGCGGCGCCTTGACCCGCCTCTGTGAATTCATGGGCGAGCGCTTCGACGAGCGCATGTTCGACTACGCCCGCACCAGCACCTATGAGCTGCCGGACCCCAAGCTGATCGACCAATGGCGCAAGAAACTGACCGACGAGGAGATCGCCCTGGTCGAGGATCGGGTGGGCGCACTGTTGGTGGAACGCGGCTACCAGCGGAGCGGCGTGCCGGCCTTGGTCGTCGATGGTGCGCGTGCCGCCGCGCTTGAGGCCCAGAGCCGCGCCTGGTGTCGGCGTTTTCGCCGCCAGCGCTACGGCGTGCCGCTGTGGCTGGCCGCCAAGATCAGTCGGCACCTGCCGTTCCGGAAGCTGCGCGACTACTTCCAGTTGCGGATGAATGCGGTGGACCTGCGCCATATCAAGTGAGGCGCCAGCCCGCTGGGGGGCGGTTGGTAGGCACGGCCGGGTTTGAACCGGCGACTTCTACCGTGTGAAGGTAGCACTCTACCGCTGAGTTACGTGCCTGTACCGCTCAGTGGCCCCAATGTAGCAAGCGCCCGGAAAATTGTCAACGGGCAAGTGCGGCTGCTCAGAGCAGGCCGCTCGCGAGCATCAACCAGGCCGCCAGGGGAACCGCCACCAGCAGGGCGATCAAGACCAGGCGCCGACGTCGGCCTGGACGTGGGCCGGCCTCGCGACCCTCGGCGCGGGCGACCAGCCAGTGGTAGAGCGGGCTGTCGGCGCCCAGCTCGGCTAGCTTGAACTGGAGCTCGCGCAGGTGAGGCGTGTCGCCCTCGGCCAGGGCGTGTTCGAAGGCCCGTTCGAGTTCGCGGATCGCCTGTCGGTTCTGTTTGGCCAGCGCCTTGTCCAGGCGCTGTTGCCATTGGCGGGCGGTGGCCTCCTCCTCGCCAAACAGGCTGAGCCGGCGCACCAAGGTGCTGGCGCCGTTCCAGTCCTCGCTGGCAAAGGCGACTTTCAGGTCCTGATGCAGGTGGCTGAGCGCGTCGCCGTGATCGACGACCCACTTGGCGGCCAGTTCGGCCAGCTGGGCCTCCTCCTTGCCGGAGGTAACGCCCAGCGCCTTGAGCGCGTCCAGCGCCTGTTCGGCGTCCTCGGGATCGCCGGCGCGGCGGGCATCTTGGAACTGGTCGCGGACCTTGGCGATCTCGTCCATGCGCGAGCGCGCGGTCCGCATTTGGCGCTGTTCCAGCGCTTCGACTCTGGCCTCGTCGTCGGCGCTCTCCAGACGCAGGCGACGCAGGCGACGCAGGCTGACCTTGGCACTGCCCAGGCGGCCCTCGTCGAGTGCCAGGCGCAGGCGCAGGCGCTCCTCTTCGGCCTGGTGGATGCGTTCCTCGCGGTGCAGTTCCAGGGCGCGGCGCTCGTCCTCGATGGGCGCGCCCAGCTCGGCCAGGCTATCGAGCAGGCGCTGGGCGGCCTCTTCGTCGCCGGCCTCGAGCTGTTGGTTGAAGGCCAGGCGCTTGTGGTGGACCAAGCGCTCTTGAACGGAGCGTTTCTCCGCGTCCAGCTTGGCCTGGGCCTGGTCGACGGCCGCGCGTTCGGCCTCGATCGGCTCCTCCTTGCGCTCCAGCGCGCGCAGCAGGTGGCGGGCCGTGATCAGGTTGCCGGCCGCCAGGGCCTGGTCGAATTGCCGGCGCATGCGCGCGACCCGCTCGTTGTTGGCCTCGGGCGTGGCGACGACCCGCTGGGTCGCCAGGGTCTGTTCGTGGGCCCGCAGGTCCTCGACCTCAGCCGGCGTGAGCGTTGACCGATCCTCATCAAGGGTCGGCACGAAGCCGGGTTGCGGCAGGGGCAGTTGGCTGCGGGTCAGGCCGAACAGGGCGACCAGGTCATCGCGCAGCGCGCCGGCGCGCTGGTAGCGGGACTCGGGCTCCTTGGCCAGGGCGCGGTGCAGGACCGCGTGCAGGGCGGCCGTCTCGAGACCCAGGTGTGGCGCGGGCGGGGAGAGGCGGGGCCGCTCGTTGAGGATCAGGTGGAACAGTTTTTTGAGGTTGTCGGTGGCATAGATCTCCGCCCCTGTCAGCAGCTTGTGGACCAGCACGCCATAGGCGTAAATGTCGGCGCGGTGGTCGGCCTGGCGCTCGTTGATCTGCTCGGGCGCGGCGTAAGCGGGCGTGCCCCAGAAGGCGCCGTCCTGGGTCAGTTCGACGCCGTCCAGTTTGGCGATGCCGAAGTCGAGGATCTTGACTCGGCCCTCCTGGGTCAGCATGATGTTTTGGGGCTTGATGTCGCGGTGGACGATGCCGAGATCGTGGGCGGCGTCGAGCGTGTCGGCCATGCCGTCGATCACGGCCAAAGCCTCGCCGCGGGAGATCGGCAGCGGGCTGCGCAGGCGCTGGGCCAGGTCGTGGCCGCGGATCAGCTCCATGACGATGAACGGGGTGTCCTCGTGGCTGCCCATGTCGTGGACGGTGACGGCACCTGGGTGGCGGAGCTTGCCACAGATGCGGGCCTCGCGGAAGAAGCGCTCGACAAACTCATCGCGGGCTTCCTCGTCGTCAAGGCGGTCGACGCGGATCGTCTTGAGGGCGACATGGCGCTCGATCACCGGGTCAAAGGCCAGGTACACCTTGCCCATGGCGCCCTTGCCCAAAATTTCCTCGATTTGGTAACGACCGATCGTCAGTTCCATGCGTGTGCACCAACCCTTGCAACAGGCCATTGTACCACGGGCGCGCGACAGCCGATGGGGTGGGAGTTGGCAGCCGGGCGGGCCTCACGCAAAGGCGCGAAGGCGCGAAGAGGGCGCGCCGAGGACCTGCCGTGCTTAACCCAACCTCTTGTGAACTTTCACTTGCCGTATTTTTAACCTCCCGCAGGCGCTGTAGCTGCTGTAGCGCAAGATGCAATCTTGCGCCGGGCGGAGGGTAAATATTGTTAGGTTCGTATGCTCAAGGTCTGAGCGCACAGACCAAGCAGCCGCGTTCTTCGATAGGTTTAAAGCGCAACTTGGGGCGTCGTGTGAGCCCGGTCGTAGTTGTGGGGAACGCATATAGTTCGCGGAGAGTGGAGAGCGTTCGTCACAAATGCATAAGACCGTTTAGGCCTGTCACAAGCTCTGGCGCACCTTGCTGAAGGGTTCCGATGGGCATCAGGGCGATCGGCACACATTGAATCGATCCGGGGACTCATGGGAAAGGTGCTCGCCACAAGTGTATCGGCGGTTCCGATAGGCGGCAGGGTCCTCAAGCAACGTGCACATGGTCTTCGCACGAAGTGAAAAGTCCTAAAATACTTTTTTTTGACACATTTTACAAACCATAACACAACCACGCCGCATTGCTAGAACAGTTGGCGGCACGCTAGGTCGCTTATGCAAGCGAAAACCCATGCCTTGACGCTCATTTAACCTGCAAAATCACCTAGTTTTCGGCCTCTTCCGTCAAAATGATACGCGTGAGCAAAGTGGAGCAGCGCACCGCGCTCCTCGGCGCGAATAAAAACAATGTGTTTGAGGCCCTTGACGCCGCATCGGACCCCGTATGAAACGTGCACGAACACTTTTCCTGTCGTGACGCGAATAAAAACAATTTGCACAAACGGATTTCCACAACTCGGAAAGTCTCATGCACCTGCGCAAAACAGGCGTCAAAGGGATTCGCATCAGTCGTGCATATGCCTATCTCCAAACGTTTTATGCGCGATAGCCGGTCGACGCGTTTGCGTTGTCAATTGCATGTTATGCATGAATCGTCACAACTTCGCTTTGACTCGATGCGGACGTTGTGGGAACGCGTCTGAATGGCAGGAAAAGCGAGGTGAAGCGTCCGCTGCGATAGGTAACACCTATGGTCCCGCGGAGCATGGGGGAAATATCGACCCTCCGCCCGGCGCAAGACTGCATCCTGCGTCGGGCCCTTTCGACGAGGCCCTGGCTAGAGCTTAGCCGAAAAGGTCGTCTCCATTCGACGTTTGGCAAAAAACAGAATCATTTCAGAGGAGCGCTCCCGGAGTTACGCTCTACTGAAAAGACCGCTTTGAGAATTCACCCGCCGCCCGGCGCAAGATTGCATCTTGCGCTACAGCAGCTACAAAGCGCGACCTGGGGGGCGGTCGCAGCAGCGAGCAGGGAGGTGGGGTGAGGCCCCGCCTCCCGCGGCGCGCCGCATCAGAACGTGTACAGCACGCACTGACAGCCGACGAAAATCAGGTCGAGGAACCAGACGGGACGGCAGTCGCCGCCGGCCTTGATGCCGTGTTGGGCCAGCAGGCGGGTCAGGGTCTGGATCGTCTTGTTGCCGGGTAGGGGAATGCCGGCCTCGTTGGCCAGGTCGATCAGGGCGGCCAGGGTGACGCTGCAGGGGCCGGGCACGCACTCGCCGCGCTTGTCCTTTTTGCAGTCGTCGGAGAACCAGCTGATGCACCAGACGTGTTTGTCCGACCACTTGATCTCGTCGGAGAGCACTTGCTGGTCGGCCTGCTGCATGGCGTCCATGCGCAGATCGACGACAGCTAGGCCAGCGGCACCATCGACGGTGATCGGCATGGCGGCCTTGACGATCGTGCCGCCCTTGCCGTCCTCGCGCTGGCAGAAGTAGCGGGTCTCTTCATCGCTGCGGGTCATCAGGGTGGGCACTTCGTCCTCTGCGACCTGGACGACACTGCCGCCGGCGGCGACGGCGGCGTAGGCCAGCGCCTTGGTGGAGAGTTGGATGACGGAGCCGTCCTTCCAGGGGACCGTGTTGAGGTCGACTTCCAGGGCGACGAAGGTGTCGGGCAGGACCTCGACCATCAGGGTCAGGTCGCCCTCGTCGCTGATCCACTCGGTCTTGATGTCGGTGACGATGGGGGCATCGGTGGCCAGCATGTCCGCGATCGCCTCGGCGATGGCGAGCTGGTGCTCGGTGGGATAAGTTTCAACGGTGGTGGCATCCTGGGCCAAGGCGCCAAACGTGAAGCATGCGAACAGGCAGAAAGCGGTGGCAAAAGTTTTCATGATCATCTCCTCGAGTCAGTGGTGAATCAACAGGCGGCGCCTATCGCAAGAGCAGACGATCACGCCATGTCGATTGATGTCATTCTAAGGAGACGGCGCCGTCTCAAGAAGGTACTGTCGTATCGAAGTTTGCATACATATTCGCGGTTAATGGGCGACAACAGGCGCACTTGGCGTGAGGATTGTCACCACCATCGTCCTAGAAGCGAAGCTGCCCGCCAGCTGGAGGAAAAAGGCCTGAATGCATCGGCTGCACGAAAAGTTTGGCAGCGTATTGTCTGCGCGCGACGGCTGAATTCGCTACAATCATAAAGATAGGTTTCCCTGCATCGACAGGGTCACAGCACCCCTGAGGGACGAGTAAGCCAATGATGCATGTCAACCCAGAGCTCCTCATGCCCTACGCGCGAAAGTACATTTGGTGGAAGACGCCCGAAGAGGCCGTAGTCATGCCTGCGCGGGTCATTGCGCAGGTGATGAACCTCGGCGATTTCGACGACGTCCAAGACTTGGCTGAACAGGTGGGCAATGAGGTGCTGCGCGAGGTCCTGACCCACGCCGATCCCGGGCAGTTCAACGAGCGTTCCTGGACCTATTGGCATTACCGCCTCGACCTGTGCGAACTCGGTCAGGTTCCCCCCCTGCCAGTGCGAGTATTTTCGTGATCCCCAGGTTCCAGCCGCGTCTCGACGTGTTGCCACCCGCGCAACGGCATCTGTGGACCAGCCTTGGCTTTGCGCAAAGTCTTGGTTTTGTTTTGTATGGTGGCACAGCTCTGGCCTTGAGGTTAGGTCATCGTGAATCCGTCGACTTTGACTTTTTTACTGAAAAGCCGCTAGACCGGAGGGCCCTGAAGGCTGCTTTTCCGCTTCTTGTTCATGCCACATCGCTCCAAGACAGGCCCAATGCCTGGACCGTTCTGGTTCCTGGGGAAGGAACCAGTCAGCATGTAAAACTTTCATTCTTTGGTACGACCGATTTTGGGAGGGTGGGAGAACCGGAATTGACTGCCGACGGCGTCATGCAAGTCGCGTCTTTAGATGACCTCATGGCAACCAAAGTCAAAGTCCTGCTTCAGCGGGTCGAGGCCAAAGACTACCGTGACATTGCCGCGATGGTTCGTGCCGGCGTCAGTTTAGCCCGTGGGCTTGCCTCTGCGCGTCTGCTATTTGGTCCAAATTTTCAACCCAGCGAAAGTCTGAAAGCGTTGGTCTATTTCGAAGAAGGCGATCTCTACAGTCTGACGTCAGCGGAGAAAAAAACACTTATCGATGCGGTCAAGACCATCGGCCGGCTCCCCGAGGTTAACCTGCGCGCGACGCGGTTGACACACGACTTCAGCGACGAAGCAGACTAACTTGGGCAAGGCTGGGGTCACTGGGATCGAGTAACTCGCTAAGCCAGATCGCGGGTTCCCTTTCACCGCCAGAGAGAACCGCCGCTTTTTTCGTGGTTCCGGCTGAATTCATCGCTGAATTCGTCTAAAATGAGCCACGTGTGACGGCGCTTGTCCGTCGCTGGAGAGAATTTACCTTTTATGGAGTCATCAGACATGACATACCCCTCCTTGGATGACTTGGAACAGCGCGACGATTTCGTTTCGCGCCATATCGGCCCCAGTGATGCCGACGTAACGACGATGTTGGAGACCGTGGGCCTGAGCACCCTCGACGAATTGATTGCCACGGCCGTCCCGCCGAACATCATCTCCAAGGAACCGTTCCAGCTGCGCAGCCGCATCAACGAGGCCCAAACCCTGGCCCGCCTGCGCGCCATCGCCGCCGACAACAAGGTCTTCAAGAGCTACATCGGCATGGGCTATTACGGCTGCTACACCCCCTCCGTGATCCAGCGCCACCTGCTCGAGAACCCCGCCTGGTACACCGCCTACACCCCCTACCAGGCGGAGATCAGCCAGGGCCGCCTCGAAGCGCTGCTCAATTTCCAGACCATGGTCTGCGACCTGACCGGCATGGATATCGCCAACGCCTCGATGCTCGACGAAGGCACCGCCGCCGCCGAGGCGATGGCTCTGACCTTGGCCCAACTCAAGAAGAAGAAGGCCGGCGCCAACCGTTTCTGGGTCATGGACGACGTCTTCCCCCAGACGCGCGAAGTCCTGGAAACCCGCGCCCTGCCGTTGGAGATCGAACTGGTCAGCGGCTCGCTCCAAGCCGGCCTGCCCGAGGGCGACTTCATCGGCGCCCTGATCCAATACCCCAGCGCCAGCGGCAGCATCGGCGAGGTCGAGGCCTTCATCCAGGCGGCTAAGGCGCGCGGTGTTCTGACCGTGGTCGCCACCGACCTGCTGGCCCTGCTGCTGCTCAAGTCGCCCGGTGAGATGGGCGCCGACGTCGTCGTCGGCAGCGCCCAGCGCTTCGGCGTGCCGATGGGCTTCGGCGGTCCCCACGCCGGCTTCTTCGCCACCCGCGACGCCTACAAGCGCTCCATGCCCGGCCGCATTGTCGGCATGAGCGTCGACAAAACCGGCAAGCCGGCCCTGCGCCTGGCCCTGCAAACCCGCGAGCAGCACATCCGCCGCGAGAAGGCCACCAGCAACATCTGCACCTCCCAGGTGCTACTGGCCGCCATGGCCGGCATGTACGGCGTCTTCCACGGACCGCGCCGCCTGCACCGCATCGCCTCGCGCACTCACCGCCTGACCCAGGTCCTGGCCGCCGGCCTGGCTCGCCTCGGCCATCAGGTCAACCACGCCGTTTACTTCGACACCCTCAACCTCAGCCTCGACGACGCCGCCCGTCAAGCCTTGCGCGCGCGCGCCGAGAGCCGCCTGGTCAACCTGGCCTATCACGCCGATGGCTCGATCAGTATCTCGCTCGACGAGACCACCAGCCAGGAAGACGTGCAGGAACTGCTCGAGATCTTCGCCGGCCGCGAGCTCGACTTCAGCCTCGAGGAACTCAACGCCGCCGTCGTCGAGAACATCCCCGCCCACCAGACCCGCAGCGGCGAGTGCCTGACCCACCCGATCTTCCGCGGTCGCCACTCCGAGACCCACATGCTGCGCTACCTCCAGCACCTGGTCTCCAAGGACCTCTCCCTGGTCCACAGCATGATCCCGCTCGGCAGCTGCACCATGAAGCTCAACGCCGCCACCGAGATGATGGCCGTGACCTGGCCCGAGTTCTCCAATCTCCACCCGTTCGCGCCCGCCGACCAGGTCCAGGGCTATGCCCGCCTGACCAGTGAGCTAGAGGCCCAGCTCTGCGACATCACCGGCTTCGTCGGCGTCAGCCTGCAGCCCAACGCCGGCAGCCAGGGCGAGTACGCCGGCCTGCTGACGATCCGCAACTACCACCGCGCCAACGGCCAGGGTCATCGCGATGTCTGCATCATCCCCAGCTCGGCCCACGGCACCAACCCCGCCAGCGCCGCCATGGCCGGCATGAAGGTCGTCGTCGTCGACTGCGACGACCAGGGCAATATCGACATCGCCGACCTGGCCAAGAAGGCCGAGGCCAACCGCGACAACCTGGCCGCCCTGATGATCACCTACCCCTCTACCCACGGCGTCTTCGAGACCGGCATCACCGAGATCTGCCAGATCATCCACGGCAACGGTGGCCAGGTCTACATGGACGGCGCCAATATGAACGCGCTGGTCGGCATCTGTCGGCCCGGCGAGTTCGGCGCCGACGTCTGCCACCTCAACCTCCACAAGACGTTCTGCATCCCCCACGGCGGCGGCGGTCCCGGTGTCGGCCCGATCGGCGTGGCCGAGCACCTCAAGCCGTTCCTGCCCGGTCACCGCCTGCGCCCCGACGCCTTCTCGGCCTCGGCCAGCAGCGCCGTCTCGGCCGCGCCCTGGGGCAGCGCCAGCATCCTGCCGATCTCCTGGAGCTATATCACCATGATGGGCCTGCGCGGCCTGCGCCGGGCGACCCAGGTGGCGATCCTCAACGCCAACTACATCGCCAAGCGTCTCTCCGGCCACTACGACGTGCTTTACAAGGGCAACGGCGGCCTGGTCGCCCACGAGTGCATCATCGACACCCGCCCGCTCAAGGCCGCGGCCGGCGTCGAGGTCGAGGACATCGCCAAGCGCCTGATGGACTACGGTTTCCACGCGCCGACCATGTCCTGGCCCGTGGCCGGCACCCTGATGATCGAGCCGACCGAGTCGGAGTCCAAAGAGGAGCTGGACCGCTTCTGCGACGCCATGATCGCGATCCGCGCGGAAGCGGCGGCGATCGAGCGCGGCGAGATCAGTCGCGAGGACAACCCCCTCAAAAACGCGCCCCACACCCTGGCCGACATCACGGCGGCCGAGTGGACGCACCCCTACTCGCGCGAACAGGCGGTCTACCCGCTGCCCTGGCTGCGCGAGAACAAGTTCTGGACCTCCGTCAACCGCATCGACAACGTCTACGGCGACAAGCACCTGGTCTGCAGCTGCCCCGCCGTCGACAGCTATCGCTGATGTGGCGAGCCCCAGGTCCGCCTGGGGCTTGTGTGCGACCATGGCACCCGAAATCCTCTTCCACGACAACCACCTGTTGGTGATCGCCAAACCGGCGGGCCTGCTGGCCCAGGCCGACGAAACCGGCGACGAGGACGTGCTCAGCCTCTGCAAGGACTGGCTCAAGCGGACGTTCCACAAGCCCGGCAACGTCTTCCTGGGCCTGGTCCACCGCCTGGACCGGCCGGCCTCGGGCCTGATGGTCCTGGCCCGCACCAGCAAGGCGGCCGAGCGCCTCTCGCGCCAGTTCGAGCAGCGCACCGTCGTCAAGCGCTACTTGGCGATCGTCGAGGGCGAGTTGCGCGGCGAAGCGACCTGGCGCGACCACCTGCTCAAGGAGGACCGCAAGGTCCGGGTCGTCTCGGCCGGCGTGGCCGGCGCCAAGGCGGCCAGCCTCAGCTGGCGCGCCGTGGCTTCGGAAGCGGGCTGCACCCTGGTCGACATCGAGCTGCACACGGGTCGCGCCCACCAGATCCGCCTGCAATTCGCCTCCCGCGGCCACGCCCTACTGGGCGACCTGCGCTACGGCGCCAAACGCGTCTTCGACGGCCGCAACCTGGCGCTGCACGCCTACACGCTGAGCTTCAAGCATCCGACTCAGGAGAAGCAGTGCAGCTGGACGCTACACCCGCCGGCCAGCTGGGCCGGCTATTTTTCAGAGGCGATCTCTGAGCTGGGGTAAATGGTTCCTGGTCGCACGACTGGCTTGCCATCCGTCGCAGGGAACGCGAATGTTGGGCGAAGCAGAGAAAAGTG
>CAYRFM010000150.1:0-11209 GCA_964423555.1 uncultured Holophagae bacterium
GCGCGACGGCGACGATCGCGGCGATCGCCCCCAGCGCGACAACCGCTCCGGCGACACCCAGAACCCTTGGACCAACCGCCAGCCCGTTCGCCGCAGCGACGATGCGACCGCGGAACGACCCACGAGTCGGTGGCGCGCAACCGCCGAGGGCAAGAGCCGCAAGGATGACCGCGACGAACGGCCCAAGGGCCGCGATGGCGGGAACTCCGGCTTCAAAGGCTCCAAGAAGAAGTAAGGGGAGAGCGTGAGCGACGTCATCGCCATCGATGGACCCAGCGGTGTGGGCAAGAGCAGCGTCTCGCGTGCCCTTGCCACCCGGCTGGGTTGGACCTACCTCGATACGGGCGCTATGTACCGCACGGTCACCCTGGCCTGGTTGGAAGCAGGCGCCGATGCGCGCCTGCTCGCCGACGCCGCCTGGATCGCGGCGCTGGAGCTGGACTTCGAGGAGACGCGCATCCTGCTTGGCGGTCGCGAAGTCGGTGAAGCCATTCGCGGCACTGCCGTCACCGCGGCCGTCAGCCAGGTGGCGGCCAGCCCGCTCGTCCGTGCGCACTTGACCCATATGCAGCGGGCCATCGCCACGCGGCGACCCTGCATCCTCGACGGTCGCGATATCGGCACGGTCGTCTTTCCCCAAGCCTTCTTCAAAGTCTTCCTCACCGCCAGCCCCGAGGTTCGCGCCCATCGCCGCTGGCTCCAACTGGGCGGCGAGCAGGCCGGTCAGACCCTGGCCGAGGTGCTCTCCGACCAAATTGCCCGCGACGCCGCCGACAGCAGTCGCAGCACCGCACCGCTGCGCCAAGCCGAGGATGCCTTCCTGGTCGACAGCGACCGCTACGACGAGCGCCAGGTCGTCGACTTGCTCGAAGCCGAGGCGCGCCGCCGACTCGCGTAGGTCTGAGCTGAGCAGTCGCTTGATGGAAGCACCCATGCGTGAGTAGCGCCAAGATCCCACTTTGAGATGGCGCCGCACGCACCCGAATCACCGATGAAGCCGAGTGGGTAGGTTCAAGTGAATCGGTTGACTGAAACCGCTGCCTTGACGCATCGCCCTGTCTGCCCGATATTTTCGCACAATTGTAACAAGAGATTCGCGGTCAGATGCAAAGCCGCGGCCCTCAAACTTAATCAAGCTATTTATTTTTAACAGATTAGACATCCACTTGAACCCACCGAAAACCAATTCGGTCATCCCTTGGGCACGGAATTACAAATCCACGCTTTAAGAAAAGAGGAGTGAAGCAACATTCACTCTTCACACTCGCACCGGTTTATCCGGGCGTTCATCCATTCCATCGACTACCAGGAGTATTCCATGAGATTCGTTACCCTCATGCTGTTGGCTATAGCCGTTCAAGCCTCTGCAGGAGAAGCTCTCGTCCCACTGGCAAATCCACTCAAGCCACTGTACATGGCCTATGCAGCCTCCACCACAGATCACTTCTACACGCAGGACCAAAATGAGTACGACTACGCACAAACCATCGGGTTTCAGGGCCAAGGCATCGTCGCCTATCTCGAGTACACCCAGATCCGCGGGCTCGACAGCAATGCCATGCCCTACCTGACCAAACCCTTTCACCGATTCTACCATGCACAGAACACCGATCATTTCTATACCTCCGACGAATACGAAGCCTCGCTCGTCGTAGGCTGGGGATGGGTTTACGAAGGTGTCGAGGGTTACATTTACGACATTCAGGTGCCAGGAACGGTTCCCCTACACCGGCTCAACAAGACCAACCAAATGACCCAGGACCATGACCATTTTTACACCGCCAGCGAGGCCGAAAGGATTGCCAAGATCAACCAAGGCTGGGAATACGACCGGATTGCGGGCTATGTCTACACGACGCCCACACCCAGTGTCCCCAATGGTCTGGCGATGGGATTTCGCACCGGTATCACACCGAACTATACCCACTGTAATATGAACCCCGTCGAGGGCTGCTATTCACGATCCCAACTGTTTGGCGATCTCTTCACCACTCAGACCGGCTACAGTCCTGGCAAGCGAGTCCAGTGGGTCAGTTTCGACATCACTTCCTATGGCTTGGCCACTTCGGGCGACCACTTTGGCATCATGCTGCGCAGTGCTTTGGACACGCAGGCCAGGACCAAGGACGGTTTCTACTACTGGGGTATGGGTCTGGCAATGGGCGAACTCGATGGCGACTACAACAGTTGCGAGGCCTTTCCCGAAAACTTTAGGACCGGCCAACTGTTTGGCAGTGGCACCGACTTCCCATGGAACGACGGCGTCACCTATAACGTCTACGTGAGTATCGACAACAATCGACGCCTCAATTACCAGCTCTATCAAAACAACCAACTGGTTGCCTGGAAAAACCAGGTCATGGATACAGTCACTTGGCACCCCGAATCCACCGGACTTTTCATCACCGGCGCTGGTATTGCCCACGCCGACTGGACGGCCTATATAACCAACCTCCGCTACGGCTGGTATTAACACCCTCGCGGCCATCGGTGACAGCACCGATGGCCTTCGCTCTGGGCCATACTGATTTAGGATGCGTGAAGCTTGATCAGGCTTGCGTAGCCGGCGCGGTAGTCGGGGTAGCGGAAGCTATAGCCCGTGGCGCGGACCAGGCGGTTGCTGCAGCGCTTGTTGCCGCCCCGTTGGGGCCAGGACGAATGCAGCGCCGTCTCGAGCGGGATCGAAGCCGCCCGCATCAGGTCGCGCAGATGGTTGATGACCTCGGCCAGCGACGCGGGCGCGTCGTCGACGCCCAGGTAGATCGGCGCGGGCCGCTCGAGTCGAAGCAGGTGGGCCAGCAGGCCCGCGCAGTCGTCGCGGTGGATACGGTTGCCGTAAACATGCGACTGGGCGGCACTGGGCGGCGCCAAACGCGCCGCCTCCAGCAGACGCTCGCGACCCGGTCCGTAGATGCCGGCGAACCGCAAGGCCACCGCGGGCAGACCGCTCTCCAGCAACAGCCGTTCGGCCTCAAGCATGACCCGTCCGGCATAGCCGTTCGGCTCGGTCGGACTGGTTTCGTCAACCCAGCTGCCATCCTCCTGGCCGTAGACGCTGGTGCTGGATGTGAACAGGATTCGCATGGGCGGTACCTGCTGGCAAAGCATGCGTGCCAGCAGGCCGCGCAGGCCGTCCACGTAGACCGCGCGATAGGCCCGTTCGTCGGCGCGTTTGGCGGCGGCGCAAAAGACGACCGCGTCCACCGCGGGCAGTTCTAGGGACTCGATCCGGGTCAGGTCGCCGACGATCGGGATCACGCCAGGCGGCAACTTGGCGACATCGCGCCGCAAACCCCAGACCTGATGCTCGCTTAGGAGCAACTTGGCCAGGGCGCCGCCCACGTCGCCACAGCCCGCTATCAATACCCGCACCTGGACGCTCCTCAGGCGATCGCGGCGTTGTCGATCAAGCGCACGCCGTCGATCCACACGCCCAGGAAGATGCGCACGCCGGGCGCCAGTTCGTCGACCAGCGCCAGGCCTTCGGGCTCGCGGAAGTCCAGATAGTCGAAGGTGATGCCCTCGGGCCAGAGGCCCAGCAACTGCTCGCGCAGGGCAATGGCGTTGCGCTCGCCAGCCTGGTAGGCCTCGCGTGCCGAGCCAATCGTGCGCCACAGGGTCAGCGCCAGCGCCCGTTGCTCGGGCTTGAGCCGCACGTTGCGGCTGCTCATGGCCAGGCCGTCCGCCTCGCGGACCGTGGCGCCGCCGACGACCTCGACGTCCAGGAACAGGTCGGTGACCATGCGGCGAATGATCGTCAGCTGCTGAAAGTCCTTCTCGCCGAAGTAGGCGCGGTCGGGCCGGACCAGATTGAAGAACTTCAGTACGACCGTGCAGATCCCGCCGAAGAAGGCGGGCCGGCTCAGGCCGCAGAGGCGCTGCGCCAGCTCGCCGGGCGTGACCATCGTCTCGGCGCGCGCCGGGTAGAGGTCCTCGCGGCTGGGGAAGAAGACAAGGTCAGCGCCGGCCTCGCGGCAGCGGCGCATGTCGCCCTCGGGGTCGCGCGGGTAGGAATCCAGGTCCTCGTTGGGCCCGAACTGGGTGGGGTTGACGAAGATGCTGACGACGGTGTAGTCGCCATTGGCGGCCGCCATCTCGATCAGGGACTGGTGACCGGCGTGGAGGTAGCCCATGGTCGGCACGAAGCCGATCTTGCGGCCGGCCGCGCGGGCGGCGTGCAGTTGGCGCTGCAGTTCGCCCAGGTTGGATTCGAGCATCAGGGTCATGATTCACTCCATAGCGTGGCAAGGGAGGCCTGGGGCGCTCTCCCCTGCTGCGGTGACGGGTCGGTGCTCCCTAGTTCTTGAGGCCAACGAGCGGATGCCCTTGCTCGACGGTGCCGGGTGCGCCGTAGAGCGCCACCGGTTTTTCCTTGGCGAGCGGTTTGTAGGACTCTTCGAGGGTCGGGAAGGTACCCTCCTTGACGGCCTGACACCAGCCCTGCACGGCATTGCCGCCCAACTCGCCGAGCTTGGCGAACTGGCGCACGAACTTGGCTGGCTTGGCGAAGCCCATGCCCAACAGATCGTGGGTGACGAGCACCTGACCCTTGCAGAAGGGCCCGGCGCCGATGCCGATGGTGGGAATCTCGAGCATTTCGGTGACCTCGGCGGCGAGGTCGTAGGGGATGCACTCCAGCACGATGGCGAAGACGCCAGCGTCCTGTAGGGCCAGTGCGGCCGCGCGGATACGCTCGCGGGATTCGGGATCCTTGCCCTGGACCTTGAAGCCGCCGATGGCGTGTACGGACTGGGGCGTCAGGCCCAGGTGACCCATGACGGGGATCTCGGCGTCGATCAGGGCGTTGATCATGGGGATGCGCTTGCGGCCGCCCTCCAGCTTGACGGCATCGACCTTGCCCTCGCAAATCAGGCGGCCGGCGTTGCGGACCGTTTCCTCGCGACTGACGTGGTAGCTCAGATAGGGCATGTCGCCGACGATCAGGGCGCGCTCGCGGCCGCGCGCAACGGCCTTGCAGTGGTACAGGATCTCGTCGATGGTGACACCCAAGGTGTTCTCTTTGCCCTGAACCACCATCCCCAGGGAGTCACCCACGAGGATCATGTCCGCGCCGGCCCGGTCGACCAGCTGGGACGTCCAATAATCATAGGCGGTCAGCATCGTCAGCTTGTCCGCGCTCTCGAGAATCATCGGTATGTTCACTTTCTTCATGGCTGCTCCTACTACTAGCTCGGTCGCTTCCGAGTCTCGTGTAATCTCGCAACGGTGTTGGTCAGGGTTCGGTCGCGGCGATGGCCGGCCAAAAAGCTCGTCCCCGCCTATGGGTAGACCCCGCCCTGAGTGATCATGATACCACGGTGATTCCGCACATGTCGTGAAATTCACAGCCGCGGGTGAGTGGCAAAGCCGAGCGACGCCGTCAGGCGGGTGCGAGGCGCGCGCGATTGGCACCGTGGAGCAGTTTCAGCACGCCCAGCGAGAGCGCCGCGTAAACGGCCAGGCCGAGCCAGACCGGCAACACGCGCAGCTCAGGGACCACAAAGGGCGCCAGCGGCCAAGTCACTAGGCGCAGCGCCTCGAGGCGCCAGAACAGGGCGCGCGCTTCGAACAGGAAGCCCAGACAGAACAGGCTGTAGGTGATCATGAGGGCGCCGCCAACGATCGAGAGCGAGCCCAGCTGGGGCGCCTGTTGCAGGTAGAGGGCCACGCCGAGATTGAGCGCGGCAAACTGGAGCAGTCCGTAGAGGTTGAGGTTGCGCGCCAGGGGTACGTAGAAATTGCGCTCGTCGCCGCGCAGCGGCGGCGGCGGTTGGAACCCGCCGAGCTCGGCGGGAAACCAACCGGGTGGCTTCAAGAAGATCGCCAACTTGTCGCCCAGGCGGGTGGCGCGGCTGGCCGCTTGCCAGAGCTCGACCCAATAGTGGACGTTGGCCCACAGCGGGTTCCAGCTCTCCAGCGGCTTGGTGATGCCGTAGGTGGGCTCCTCTTCTTCCTCGTAGAACGTCCCGAACAGCTTGTCCCAGATGATGAAGGTGCCGCCGTGGTTCTTGTCGATGTACTTGGGGTTACGACCGTGGTGGACCCTGTGGTGCGAGGGCGTCATGAAGATCTTTTCGATCAAGCCCAGCTTGCCGATGGCGCGGGTGTGGATCCAGAACTGGTAGAGCGTGTTGAAAGCCACGGCCGTGCCAAACAGTTTCGGGGGAAAGCCCAACAGCGCCAGGGGAAAGTAAAAGACAGTGCTGAAGACCTGCTGGAACAGGCTCTGGCGCAGGGCCACGGCCAGGTTGTACTCCTCGCTCTGGTGGTGGACCAGATGGGCGGCCCAGAGGAAGTTGACCTCATGGCTGGCGCGGTGGAACCAATAATAGCAGAAGTCGACCAGGATCCAGCACACGACCAGCGGCCAGACGCCGTGGCCGGGCAGGTCGAAGAGGCGCGCGTGCTCGTAGATCGCGACATAGCCGAAGACCAACAGGCCGGCCATCAGCAGGCCGCCGAGCTGCGAGAGGATACCCAGACTGAGGTCGTTGACGGCATCGCCCAGCCGGTAGAGCGCGAGTTTGCGCCAGTGGGCGTATCCGAGTTCCAGACCCATCAGCACGAAAAAGGCCGGAATGGCCATGGCAATGTATTCCATCCCCACCTTCCTCGCGCTGACCGACCCACGGGTTGGCGGGCCGGGCGGGCCTCAGCCCAGCAGACTCTTGACGGCGCCGCTGACGCGGCGACCGTCGGCGCGGCCGGCGGCGCGGGCCATGACTTCCTTGACGGCCAGACCCATCTGTTTGGGATCGGCGATGCCCAGCTCGGCCAACACCGCCTTGACCATGACCTCCAGCTCTTCGTCGCTGAGCGCTTGGGGCAGGAAGGTCTCGATCACCTTGATCTCCGCCCGCTCCTTGTCGGCCAGCTCCATGCGACCGCCCTTCTCGAAGGCTTCGATCGAGTCCTGCCGCTGCTTGCGCATCGTGTTGAGCAGTTTGATCATGCCCTCCTCGTCCAATTCGCTGGCCACTTTTTCGGTTTCTTTCTTGATGATTTCGGCCTTGATCAGGCGCAAGGTCGCCAGGCGCTCAGTGTCCTTGCTCTTCATCGCCGTCTTGATCTGCTCGGAAATCATTTCCCGGATCGCACTCATGTGTCTCTCCCAAATGTTCATCGTCGCCACCCGTGGGGGTGGCGGTATTAGTAGTGAATCAGTGCGTTGACTTGGGCACCGCCCAGGTTCTTGCGGCCCTCAAGGAAGTCCAGCTCGATGACGAACGCGTAACCGACCACGTTCCCGCCCAGGTCGCTGACCAGCTTAGCGGCGGCGCCGGCGGTGCCACCGGTGGCCAACAGGTCGTCGACCACGAGCACCCGCTGTCCCTTCTGAACGGCGTCTACATGGATCTCGAGACTGTCGCTGCCGTACTCCAGATCATAGGTGACGCGCTGGGTCTGATAAGGCAAGCGGCCCGGCTTGCGCACGGGCGCAAAACCGCAGCCCAGCTGGCAGGCGACGCCTGGGCCAAAGATAAAGCCGCGCGACTCCATGCCGACGACCAGATCGACGTTTTGGCCCTCAAAGGGACGCGCCATTTCGGCGATACAGGCTCTCAGCGCCTCGCCATGGCCCAGCAGGGGCGTGATGTCCTTGAACATGATCCCTGGCTTGGGGAAGTCCGGGATGTTTCTGATCCATTGCGTGAAATCCATGGGGTCCATCCTCATCTTAAATCATTTCAATAGGCGACGCGAAACCCGGTCCATTGGTCGGGCTCGCCGCTGTGGGGGCGCTCGTGCAGTGCGTCGACTCTGCTGAAGGCAGGCCCGACCCTCAGTTTCGTTCGGAACGCGGCCATCGCCTGGGCATCGGCGCAGGCCAGGATTCGCACCTGACCATCGGGCAGGTTCTTGACCCAGCCGCGGATCCCCAGCTCATGGGCGATCGTGCAGGTGAAGTAGCGAAAACCTACGCCCTGTACCCGACCCGACACTGTGAATTCGACAACGTCCATGACCCGCCTCGCCCCTCGAACTGGCGGCTAGTGTAACACAATGGCGCGCGGGTGGCTGCTTTCCCGTGTGGGTCGGGCGGCGCTCGTGGGCGACCGCCGCGCTGACTTTATATTTCGCCTTGTTGACAGGACATGAACATGGGCATATCGCCCTTGTCATGCCATTGCAAGCCCAGCAGCGAGAAACCGGGTCGCGGGCCCAGGCCGTAGCGACCGATGCCGCTTTCGACGCTGGCTTGGTTAGGCCAGGGCGACGGGGCGCCGAACGCGCTTCCTTCGAAAAACTCGCAGAACGCGCCTTCAGCCATCGCCAGATTCTCGAAGGAGACCTCACCGGCATCCTCGTCACTGACGCCCTGGCTGACCAGCGGCGCCTGCAGCAACAAGGTCACCTGGGTCGAACTGCTGCTGGCAAAGGTGGTAAAACCGGCGGTGTCCAGATCGTTGTCGGCCTCGGCGGGTTCGGCCTCGCCCATGGCGATCCAGGTCAGGACATTGGCCAGTCCGGCGCCGTCGCGCGATTCGATTTTAAGCACTTGGCCACGAGCGATCTGGGCCTTTTCACAGCATTCGGCCAGCAGCGATTCGGCGTGGTCCTGAAAGCCCAGGGCCGTGCCTTTGATCAGGCCGTGGACCTGGTGGCCGTCCTGCATCGCCTCGCTGAGCAGTTGCAGCAGCACGACGTTCATGGTGGCGGGACCGGCGCAGTTTTCAACCAGTTCGGCGACAACGGCAAAGCCGTGCTTGCCGTTGACAATATCGGCCTTGGCGAAATGCAGCGCGACCATGCCGGAGACCTCGCCAAACTCGACCGTCATCCCAGGTTGGGCCAGACCCAACTCCTTGGAGACGCGAGGCGCGACCATGATGGGCGCTTCATCGGCGTCGGTCTTGTGGTTGAAGCCGATGACCGTGGCGGCATTGCGTTGGCGCAGGCGGGCCATGGGAACACCGGCATCGCGCAGACAAGCGCGAATCGTTTGGATGTGGAAATGCATTGCGGATTCGGAGCCCGCTGCCTCGTGGCCGGGGATCTCGATATTTTTGGCGAATCCAACCACGGCTACGGGGTCGTCAAAGGACACGTCGGTCTGCGGAACGTTGAATCGTGACATTATTTCCACCTTGAGCTTGGTCCGGTTTGGCTTCCGGAGAAATCGAGTAGACTTCAGGTTAGGCAGATGCTTGGAACCTTGGAGAAGGGTCCGCCATCCGGGGTAAAAAATCCCAAACTTGTTCCACGTGCCGTAGCTCAAGAGGAGAAATGCAGCATACAGAAAGCACATGCGCTCGAACGAAGCGAGGCTTCGATCTCACTGAACGCGAGTCACCAACACTGAAAGGGTCTGGAGATAATGAATGTATCGATAAGAGGTCGGCCGTAAAAGGCATCGACCTGTGTTACTCCCAACGGTGCTATTGTACCACGGGCACTCAAGGGCCAACGCAACGAAATTTCGAGAAAGCGATTTTTTGTGACGGAAATCTCTGATTATCCATCTTGCCGAAGGGGGCGGATTACGTTTTCCTCCGCTGTTTCGCGGCGAGATTCCCCAAAACTGTTGCGCTATCTGGCTTATTTACGAGGAAATTGTGTTTTATCTACCGCTCGTCGCGGGTTTTGGCGCAAGCACCGCCGGACCGTTGGTCCGGCGGGTGCCAAAGGGGCTCAACCCTTCACGCAGACGACCTGACGAAGTTGGTGAACGACTTCGACCAGATCGGATTGGGCGGCCATGACCGCGTCGATGTCTTTGTAGGCGCCGGGTGTTTCGTCGATGACCCATTCGTCCTTGCGGCACTCGACGCCGGTGGTGGCGGCGATGTGGTCTGCGACGGTGAACTGTTTGCGTGCCTGAGTGCGGCTCATGGTCCGACCCGCACCGTGACTGCAGCTGCAGAAACTGTCGGGGTTGCCTTTGCCGCGCACGATGAAGCTCTTGGCGCCCATGCTGCCGGGGATGATGCCGAGCTCGCCGAGCCCGGCGCGAACCGCGCCCTTGCGGGTGACCCAGACATCGGCGCCCAGGTGGTGCTCACGGGAGACGTAGTTGTGATGGCAGTTGACTGCCACCGCGCCGGTCTCGAACGGTTTCAGACCCGATTCGCGCAGTGCCTCGATCGTTTGCTCCATCATCAACTCGCGGTTGATGCGGGCAAAGTCCTGAGCCCAGGCGACGGCCTGGACGTAGTCGTCGAAGTGCACGCTGCCCTCGGTGAAGTAGGCCAGATCGCGGTCGGGCAGATTGGCGATGTGCTCTTTCATGTCCTTGCGGGCAAGGTCGATGAAGTGCTGGCCGATCTTGTTGCCGATCCCGCGCGAGCCGCTGTGCAACATGACCCAGACCCGGTCGGCTTCGTCGAGGCAGAGCTCTATGAAGTGGTTCCCGCTACCGAGCGTGCCGAGGTGCTCCAGCGTCCGTGCCTGGGCGACGACGGGGTGCTTGTCGACGATCGCCTCGAAGCGGGGTTTGAGTCCTTTCCAGGCCTTGCGGATGCGGGCCTTGGGCTGTGACCAGCTGCCGGTGTCGTTCTTGAGGTCGTTGCTGGAACGACCGTGCGGCACGGCGGCCTCGATCGCCGAGCGGATCTTGTTGAGACTGTCGGGAAGATCGCTGGCGACGAGCGTGGTTTGGAGGGCCATCATGCCGCAGCCGAGGTCGACGCCGACGGCCGCGGGAATGATCGCCGCGATGGTGGGAATGACGCTGCCGACCGTGGCGCCGGTGCCGACGTGGACGTCGGGCATGGCCGCGACCCAGCCGTGCACGATCGGCAGGCTGGCGACCTTGCGCAGTTGTTCGGCCGATTTGGGATCGAAGGGCACGCCCTCGACCCAGGCCTTGATCGGTTTGACGTTGGGGTATTGGAGCGTTTGGTGGCTCATGATATAGATATCTCCACTGAAGTGTATATGACGGGAGCTCGATTCTCGGAGCCGAAAAAAGAGGCAAGAGCGTTCTACGAGGGCGGTTACAGCAAAGTATGATGCATTTTTCCGAGAACGTCTAAAAATCGGAGGCGTGTTCTCGCGAAGGCGCGAAGGCGCGAAGAAGGGTTTTAAGAGGGTCGTCGTTGGGTGCTCGGTAAGCCCGCCGACTTGCCTCAGTCGCGGGGTGAGCGAAGCCAGGACAAGTGCGGTAAGCCGGCTAGTACGACTTTGTCAGTTTGGTGGTCAAGGCAGAGCCTTGCCGAATGGTCCCGCAGGCGCTGTAGCTGCTGTAGCGCAAGATGCAATCTTGCGC
>CAYRFM010000151.1:0-11115 GCA_964423555.1 uncultured Holophagae bacterium
CCCCTTCTTGGGATACGGTTGTCAAATCATCACGGTCCTATCCTACCCTGGCCAGAGGAACGACGCCAGGGCTTTCAAGCAGGATGGCCGCCTATGCGACGACCGGGCGCGGCTCTCTTTATTACCTTATCTTTGCGGCTTCGCGACTTCGCGTGAGGATCGCGCTGAATTTGGCGACGTTCTCCATGTCGGCGGAGCCTAACTCGACCCAGCCAGGAAGGTGGTTGCACTGGACGCGCCGCACGACCCGAGTTATGATCTGCCTCGCTTGGCGATGGGGTGGGGTGTCTGGGCTTCTATGAGCGAACAACGTCAAATCATGCGCAACAGCCAGATCATGATGGCGGTGACTGCGGTCTCTCGCGTCTTTGGTCTGATCCGCGATCAAGTGGTCGCCTATTTGTTGGGTACCTCGCGCTGGGCCGACGTCTGGAACCTGGCCTTCATGCTGCCCAATATGTTCCGCCGCCTGATCGCCGAGGGCGCCATGTCCTCCGCCTTCATCCCGATCTTTTCGGAACTCACTGAGAAGGAACGGGAACAGGAGGCCCGCCAGTTCGTGCGCTCCGTGTTTTCGCTGATTCTGGTCGCCGTCACCGTTCTGATCAGCCTGATCGTGCTGCTGTTGCCGTACCTGCTGCCGCTGTTGCTGCGCATGACCCGCGTCTCCGCCGCCACCGGTGAGGACGATATCACCGCCATGGCCATGCTGCCGACGCGCCTGATGTTTCCCTACCTGCTGTTCGTGGCCCTGGCCGCGATCTGCCAGGGCGTGCTCAACGTCCAGAACCGCTTCGCCTTGGCCGCTGCCACACCGATCGTGCTCAACCTCAGCATCATCGCCTTCGCCCTGTTGATGCGCGAGCGTTTCGACAGCCCGATTTGGGGCGTCTGCTGCGGCGTGCTGGTCGGCGGCTTCATGCAGTTCTTCATGCAGTGGTGGCACCTGTCACGGCTCGGCTTCCGCATCCTGCCGACCCTGCAGTTCTGGAACCGCCGCACCGCCGAGGCCGTGCGCCTGTGGGTTCCCTCCGTGTTCAGCGCCGGCGTGGCCCAGTTCAACGCTCTGGTCTCGACCCTGATCGCCACCAACCTTCTGGTCGGCGCGGCCACGGCGATCTCGTTTTCCAACCGCTTGATGGAGCTGATTCTCGGCGTCTTTGCCGTGGCTGTGTCGACCAGCCTGTTGCCGGTGCTCTCGCGCCAGCGCAGCCGCGGCGATATCCCTGCCATGGTCGAGAGCCTATACGGCTCGCTCGAGATCATGGCCTTCATCTCGATCCCCGCCTCGTTGGGGTTGATCGTGGCCGGCCCTTCGGTGATCGCACTCCTATTCGAGCGCGGTCTCTTCGACCGCAACAGTACCGAGCTGACCTATCTGGCGCTGATCTTCCACGCCATGGCGATCTTGCCGATCTGCTGGTACCGCATCACCATCCAGGCCTTTTACGCCTTCAAACAGGTCAAGGTCACCGTCGTCATCGCCATCATCGGCGCCAGCTTCAATGTCGTCTGCTGTTATCTTCTACCTAATACTATGTACTTCAGTCATGCCGGCGTGGCGGCGGCGACCCTGACCAGTTCGTGGCTGCTGTACCTGTTGCTGCGCTGGCAGGTCGGACGCCGCAACGGGCTGCACTGGCCGGCCAACCTCAACCGCGAGCTGTTCAAGGTCTGCATCGCGACCGCGGCCTTCGTGCCGGTCTGGCTGCCGTTTTCGCCTCGTATATTGCACCTGACCGAGCTGCTCCTGCGGATTGGCGCCTCTTTGCTGATCTACGCCGCGCTGGCGCGCCTGTTGAAGATCCAGGCCTTGGTGAGACTGATTCACAGGAATTGAATATCGCCTTCGCGGCGTTGTGATACAATACCAGGTCACTGGTTAGGGGGGAGCACCATGGGAAAAGTAGAGTTGGTCAAACCGGATCCCATTCCATTTCAGGCCGACCGCGCACCGCACCTGATTTTCCGCAAAGCCATCGAGAGCCTCGGCAAGGGTGACAAGGTCGCGATCTTCCTCCAAGACAACCCGGATCCCGACGCCATCGGCTCGGCCCTCGGCCTGGCCTGGCTGATCCGCAAGCTCAGCCCCGGCCTCGCGGTCAGCATCTATTACGGTGGCGAAGTATCCCACCCCCAGAACCGCACCCTCGTCAACCTGCTCAACATCCAGATGAAACGGGTCGACGCCAAGCGCGAGTACGAGGAATACGGGCTGAAAATCTTCGTCGACGTGGCCTCCGCCGGCAAGAAGAACCTGCAGAGCACCTACGTGCGGCCCGACATCATCATCGACCACCACGAGGACAACCCCGACGGCGAATACATCCTCAAGGACATCCGCGTCATCGGCGCGACCGCCACGATCATCTGCGACTACATCCGCGCCCTGGGCTTCGACCTCAACCCCGAGGTCGAGGAAGACGCCAATGTCTCGACCGCGCTGCTGTTCGCTATCGAGAACGACACCGGCAACCTCGTCAGCGAGAACACTCGCCAGCTCGACGCCGACTGCTTCCTCTACCTGCTCAACCGGGTCGACATCAATATCCTCACCAATGTGCGCGACTATCCCATACCCCGCTACTTCTTCGAGCTGGAGGGGACGGCCAACAAGAACAAGCAGATCGTCGGTTCCGTGCTGGTGACCGGACTGGAATACCTCAAGAAGGAACGCCGCGACGCGCTGCCCTACATCGCCGACAAGTTCCTGCGCATGGAGGGCATCGAGACCGTCGTCGTCTTTGGCATCATTGAGGACTACCTGGTCGCCAGCCTGCGCACCACCAACAAGTCGATCAGCCTCAACAATATCTGCCACTCCATCTTCGGTGAGACGTACTCGGGTGCCAAGACCCGCAGTGGTGGCGCCAGGGTACCGCTGGGCATCATTTCTCCGCACAAATCCTCGGAAAACGTGCGCAACATGGTTTGGGAAGCGCTGCGCACCAAGCTGACCGCCGATATCTTCGAGAAAGTTTCCGGGCAATAAGGATCCATGGAACAGTCATATTTCGACATTTGCTACAGGCGCCGGGCCAAGGTCCGCTGGATCTGCAAGGCGCTCCAATTCAGCCGCTTCCTCGAATTGGAAAAGATGCGTCACCTCATCGACGAGAAGATCGCCCGCATCGAGCGACGACGGGGCGACCTCGACGAGGCCGCCATCGCCCAGATCGGCGAGAACCTGCTGCTGGCCAAGATCGCCAAGCGCTACATCGAGAACCGCATCCGCCCCTACCAGCCCAAGCCCGGCAAGAACTCGCCAACGCCGGCCTTCATCACCCAGTTCCCCGAGGCCGAGCTGGGCTTCGACTACGCCAGCTCCCTGAGCCCCATCTACAAGGAAAAGCACTACCGCCTGCGCACCAACCCCTCGATCCTGTTCCCCGGCTTCCTGCCGGACGGCAACGAGGCCTTCTTCCTGTTGCGCAAGTGTTTCCTCAAGTTCGGCAGCGTTTATTACTTCAACTACCAGACGCGCTGCTTCTACAAGGAAACGATTTTCCACCAGATCTACGACACGATTGTCGCCATCAATAACCGCGACCTCAAGAACGCCGGCCAGAAAAGCCAGCCGTTCCTGGTCGCCACCAGTTTTGGCTGCCATATCCTCGTCAACTTCCTGCGCTGGCTGCAGGAGAAGGACCTGATCTCCAAGGTCTCGATTGCCGGGATTGTCATCATCTCGCCCGTGATCAGCCAGGACGATGTCGTCGACCCCGAGCTGGACCGCCAGAAATCCCTGGTTGGCCGCGCGGTCGCCCACCTCTGCAGCGCCGACGAATCCGACGGCGCTGCCATTCGCGCCGCCATGCAAAAGGCCAAGAGCATCCTCATGAAGATGTTCACCTCCGGCCGCGACCTGATGAAGTTCGAGCAGAAGGACCTGATCCCGATCTTCGCCATCGAGGACGACGTGCTCAGCGTCTTCCGCAAGGAGATCGACGAGGACGACGGCTACTTCCACCGCTTCATGGAACTCAAGCACCAGCCGCCGCTGAAGGAGAGCTTCCTCAGCGCCCTGCCGACCCTGGTCCTGCTGGCCGAGTCCGAATTCGACGTGCTCACGCCCAACGCGCCGTCCTACCTGATCCTCTCTGACATCCTGCGCCTGCGCAAAATTTTCCCCAACGGCACCGTCGAAATCGTGCGCAGCCTCTCGGACGCCCGTAAAGTCACACATTCCGACCTGATCTTCCAGGCCGATCGCTTCGCCGAGCACCTGGACCACTGGCTGAGGCGCACCACCTCATGATCTTCGAAAATCTGTTTCGTCTGTCCGCGACCCAGTGGTCGCGGCTGCGCCTCCGCCACAGCCAGCTACTCGCGCCGACTGCGGTGCTGGCCGGCCTGCTGCGCGCCGCTCGCGATACCCGCTACGGTCGCCGCTACGGTTTTGCCGAGATCCTCGCCGCCAACGACGTCTACGCTGCCTACCGCGAGCGCGTGCCCGTCATCGATTACCAGGCCTGGGTTGAATTCCTTGGCGAGCTGAGCGCGCTCGACGGCGTCGCCAAGCCGCTGATCGACATCGCCTGGCCTGGCCGGGTCGATATCTTCTGCCTCTCGTCGGGCACGACCAGCGGCCGCACCAAGTTCGTGCCTTACTCCCGCGACATGGCCCAGGTCAACCGCAGCGCCGCGCTGGACATGCTGGCCTGGATGGTCGAGCGCGCCCCCGATGTGGCGCCGCCGCTGGGCCGACCGTTCTACATGAGCGGCTCCACCAACCTCGAGACCACCGCCAACGGCTGCCTCTGCGGCGACATGTCGGCGATCACAAAATACCTCTCGCCGCGCCTGCTCGAGAGGGTCACCCTGCCGCCGCGCCACATCTCCAACCTAGAGCCCTGGGAAAAGCGCCTGACTGCGCTGGTCGAGTTGTTGCTGCAGAACCCGCGCATCACCAGCCTCTACGGCATTCCCATCTGGCAGCTGACCCTGCTCGAGGCTGTGGCCGCCCGCACGGGCCGCTCGCCGCGTGAGGCCCTGCCCAACCTGCGCTTCATCGTCCATGGCGGGATGTCGATCCAGCCCTACCGCGCGCGCATTCGCGAATTGGTAGGGCCCGACGTCGGCTTTCTGGAGATTTATGCCGCTTCCGAAACCGGCATCACCGCCTTCAGCCTGCCGGGCGAGCAGGGCATGCGTTTCTGGCAGAACTACCAGGTTTTTTATGAGTTCGAAGACGCCGATGGCCAGATCCACACCAGCGAGACGGTCGAGGCCGGCAAAGCCTACGGCCTGCTGGTCAGCAGCTGTTCGGGCCTGTGGCGCTACCGCATCGGCGATCTGGTCGTGTTCCGCAGCACCAAACCGCTGATTCTGGACTACGTCACCCGCGACAAGACGACCAGCGCCTTCGACGAGAAGGTCACGGAGAAGGAGCTGGAACACGCCATGGCCGCCATGCCGGACGCTGTGGCCGACTTCAGCCTCGGCCCCGATATCCAGGGTCGCCGCCACGTCTGGTTCCTGATGAGCGAAAAACAACCGACGGCGGACTGGGTGGCGCGCTTGGATCAGGTGCTGCGCGGCAAGAACCAGGACTACGACGACTACCGCGGCGATGGCCGCATCTCCGCGCCGATCGCGATCGCCATCGCCGACCGCGGCGCTTACTTGAAACTACTCGGTCGCGCCGAGGGCGGCCAGCGCAAGTTCCCGCGCCTGCTGGCACCGGCCGAGGTTGCCAAGTGTTTGGAGCAGTATCGGCAGCCTCTACGATAAGCTGGAAAAGCCCTAGCCTAGTACGACATTGTCAGGTTTGCGATCACGGCAGTGGGCACTCAGGCGGGGCCCGACAGTTCGTGGTTGCGGGGGACGTGCAAGTGGTGACATAGGCGCGCTCGACAACCTGTTCCTCGATCGGCGATGGGACACAGTAGGCCAGGGAAACCTGTTCTTCGAGCGACTGAGAGAGACAGTAGGCCAGGGAAACCTGTTCTTCGAGCGACTGAGGGAGACAGTAGGTCAGGGAACCTTGTTCTTCGTGCTACTGGGGGAGACAGTAGCTCTGGGAATCTAATTCCTTGAGCGACTGTGGGCGTAAGTAGGCCAGGGAAACTTGTTCTCAGCGCTACTGTCTGAGTCAGTAGCGCTGAGATCTCTTTTTTTGCGGCGATCTGACAACACAAACACGCTTTTTATTCTTTTCTAACTCCTAATTCACGCCTCAACGCAAGTGAGCTCTTCGCGTTTAGTCCTGCTGGATCTGAAAGTTTGGGAGAAAGCAAGAGAAAATGTTCATTTTCCATGCTCACTCGAACAAATTCATCGTGCTTTTGCCTTTGAGGGTCGCGGAGAACGGCTGAGCTTCGGGATCCCAGCACTACTGACTGAGAAAGTAGTGCTGAGATCCCGGCACTGGACGAAAATTAACAACTCAGTGAGGTCAGACAATTCTGAGTCAAAGGGTTGGGAGAGAACCAGCATATTTAATCTAGGAAGCTGAAAATGAGACAATTGACCAGATTGCTTCAATAGTGACAATGGTTGTTATATGGTGGTTTCTATGTTTTTATAACAACTTGCGGGTCTACTGCTGATGTGCCTCGTACGACTTTTATGAGTTGGCTCAGCACTCGAAGACCTCATCGTCGGCAGCCACTGGCACACTTCCTGCTCCCAAGGTCGACGGCGCTCCGTGGAGCGTTCAAGTCGAAAGACTGCTGATCAGTGATGAGGTTGATCATGTTGAAAGTGATGTGGTTTTTCGCACTGGCTGCCTCCTGCTTAGCAGGCGGGAAGCCGTTTGAGAGTATTTCTACGGCGGAGGCATTTCAGCGCGCCGCCAACGAGAATAAGTATGTTTTTGCCAACTTCTACATACCCTCCTGTGCGGAGTGCAAGAAGATGGAGAAAAAAACCTTTCAGAACAAAAAGGTCCTGGCATGGCTCAAGGAACACGCGGTCGCTGTGGCCCTGGATGCCGATCAACAGACCGAGCTGGCCGTTGCCCAAAAGGTCATTATCCACCCGACCCTGATTTTCTTCAAACCGGACGGCAGCGTGGTCTGGCGAGAGGTGGGATATTGTGACGCCGAGAAGTTCCAGCAGATTGTGACCTGGATCAGTGAAGGCAAAACGCCCTTACAGATAGCCCAAGCGGCGGCGAACGCCAAACCGCTGAGTGCCTTGAACCAGGTCCTCCTTGCGGAACGCTATCTCGATATTGACGACACGGCCCAGGCCGTGGAAGTGATTGCCAAACTGCTGGCCGGGAAGGAGGGCAATAAGTATTCCGACCTGAGCCGCAGAACTATTTATGATACCCTGGTTATGTGTGGCTACGAAGCTGCCAGCACCGTTTTGAATATGGAGTTCGAGCGCTTCCATGGACTGCTCTTGGCGGGAAAAATGGACCAGAACAGCCTTTTTGAACTGGCCAAGCTCGCGCCGCTCGCCCGCAAGCCACTACTACCGCTCTTCGACGAGGTCAAACAGGCAGGCCTGCCTATCGCGCAGCTGAAGCCGCTAGATCCCCTGCTGACAAACGAGCTCCTGGCTGCGGACCGCTACCAGGATGCAGTGCAACTGAGCTCTGTCGAGGAGCGCGCGGCCGTATTAAAGGAGATGATCTGGGCCACGACAGTGGGCCTGTCGGGACCGGAGCAGGAATTTGTCCTTAAAAGTGCCTGGGATAAAGAAGAGACCCTCTTCCATCTGATGTTGGGCTTGAACCGAGTGGCGGAGGCCAAGCAACTCAGTGAAGCCATCCTGAGCCGGAGCTCCCATTGGGCGAATTACAATCGTCTTTCAAGAATTGCCTTCAAGTTCAGGCTCTTAGATGAGCAGATGGTCGCCTGGGCCAAGCAGGCCTATGAGCTGAGTGGCGGCAAGAATGCAGAGGTCATCCTCACATGGGCCTCGGTCCTGATCGTCACCAATCGCTGGGATGAAGCGCGGCACCTGCTTGAGCAGGGTCTCGAGATCGCGCCCCAGGGAAGCGGGATTCGAGAGAGCCTGCTCGAACTCCTCGAAAAACTGAAGTCTCACACCAATTGATGAAAAACCTGCCAGCGGCACACCAAAGGCCGCTAGCTTCCTGTATTCCTTTATTCCTGGCTTCCTCAAAAAGTCAACATCAACGTGCTGACTCGACCAGACTAGCTAGGCGCTCAGACCTTGAGCATCGAACCTTTTTAAACCCTTGGAAAGACCCTGCCCCCAAGCCCACCTATTATTCTGTGCTTTTCCCATCATTCTTGATAGTATGGTTGTGCGAATAAAATTATCGCTCCGGAGTGGGCATGGCCATCGAAGTATTTATCAGTTACTACCGAGAAGATCAGGCTTACCTGGACCGCCTGAAACAAACCCTAGTCGGTTACGACACGACGATCGCCACAACTTGCTGGGCTGGCACCGGCGTCCCCCCTGGTACCGAGCGGATGTCGGACCTAAAAGCCGCCCTGGCCAGCGCCCGTCTCGGCATTCTGTTGGTGACGCCCGGCTTCCTGGCCTCTGAGTTCATCAACGAACACGAACGGCCTGCCTTGCTCCGCCGCGCCCTAGAAGGTACCCTGACCCTGGTTCCCATCCCGGTCCGTCCTGTCGATTGGCTGGCCCAGGACTTCAGTACCTATCAATCGATCCTGGATCCCGAGAAACCCTTGGCGAATCTCAGCCGCGCGGGGCGGGATAAGGCCTACGTAAAAATCGGCAGGTTCATCAAAGGCCAACTCACCGCAATTAAGCCCAAATCCGAGCTCGTCCCACATCATTACCACCCCCCACCCCAGCTCTTCGTCGGCCGCGAGGGCGAGCTAGCGACCCTGTCCGAGGGACTGGCCCGGCCCGGCGTTCAGATCATCTACCAACTCCAAGGGGCAGGCGGCGTCGGTAAGACGACCCTGGCACGCGAGCTTCTGCACCGCCACGGCGCCGACTTTGCCGCCGTCGTCGAACTTCGTGCCGGCGAGCGCTCGCCCCAGGAGCTTGCCACCGCCCTGGCCGCCGCCCTGGGCCAACGCAGCGATGAGCCGCGCAGTCCCGAAGAGGCCCGCGCGACCATCAGCGGGCTGTTGCGAGCCCAACGAGTCTTGCTGTTGCTGGATAACGTCGAGGACGCGTCTAAACTAGCCTACACCCTGCCCCAGGGCGGCCAGTCCGCGATCCTGATCACCAGCCGGGACGCCGACCTTGAGGAAGCCCTGGTCCAGCTCCGCCCCGACCTAGCACCCCACACCGTGCCGCTGACTTTCTTCAGCCAAGCCGAGAACCGCGCTCTGTTCCGCGCTGTCTTGCGCAAAAAGTATCTCGAAACCGACGAGCCGGATTACGACGCCATCGGCACGCTGTTGGGCTTCCTGCCCGTAGCCCTGCGCCTGGCCCTCAACTGGCTGGCATTCCCACCCCACCTCAGCGCCGCCGAGCTGCGCGCCAAGCTGGAACGGGAGACCGCGCTACCGACCATGACCAAGAACAAGGGACCCGACCCCGAACTGCGCACTCTGGCCGCCGTCTTTGACCTCAACGCGCCCACCCTGGACCCCGCCGCCCGCCAGGCCCTGGCCCTGTTGGCCCACTGCGCCCCCGACCCCGTCCCCCTGACCTTCCTGAACCGCATGACCGACACCGACCCAGAAACTCTGCTGGAAACCCTGGAACACCTGGCCCGCCACCACTGGTGCAGTGCCACCGCCCGCAGCTACGAGCTGCACATCCTACTGCGCACCCTGGTCCGCGCAGCCCAGCCCGACCCTTCCCTGCGCGAACGCTTCCTCACCGCCGTCCACACCCTCTACCACCAAGCCCCAGAGACCGAATTCGCGCTCAAAGACAGCTGCCTACCACAATTGCAGGAAGCCCTGGCCCTCTGGCAGCACCAACCCGACGCTCGCCTGGCGGATTTGGTCTACGCGCCATTTCGGCAGTTTTGCGAACGCCGCGGCCACGGCGCATTATTCCTGACCCTGGCCACCAAGGCTCTCAAAGCATTCCCCGCGAACAAGCGCCTGCAAGCGGCAGGGCTGAGCAATCAGGCTGTCATCCTCCAGAACTGGGGCCGACTGGAGGAAGCCATGGCGCTCCTCCACCAGCAGCAATCCCTGTGCGAGGAACTCGGCGATCGCGTGGGGCTCTCCCACAGCTATGGCAATCAGGCGCTGATTCTCAAGGCCTGGGGCCTGCTGGAGGAGTCCAGGGCGCTCCTCGACAAGGTCCAAGCCTTGTGCGAGGAGCTCGGCGATCGCGCGAGCCTCTCCATCACCTACGGCAATCAGGCACTGATCCTCAAGACCAGGGGTCGACTCGAAGAGGCCATGGCTCTTCACCTCAAGGAACAAACCCTGAAAGAGGAACTTGGCGATCGCGCAGGACTCTCCGCCAGCTACGGTAATCAGGCCCAGATCCTCAAGGCCTGGGGCCGGCTGGAGGAGGCCATGGCGCTCCTCCACAAGCAGCAAGCCCTGAAAGAGGAGCTTGGCGATCGCGCGGGTTTGACGATTACCTGGTGGTATTTGGGTGTAGTTCTGGAAGCCCAGGGTCAGCCAGATGCCGCATTGGCGCTTTATCGCAAGGCGGTGGCCCAGCGCCAGGAATTGGGCCTGGCACTAGCCGCGGATTTTGATTGGCTGGCTCAACTCGCGGCTGCGGAAAAGCGGCTTAAAGAACGCGGATCCTTACCTTAGTCACACCGGCGCCTCACAGGGAACAAGACAGGTGCGGGTAGCCGGGAAAAATGATGCAAGCCGGCTAGTACGACTTTGTCAGGTTGGTAATCAAGGCACCCAGGCGATCCCGCAGGGCGTGCCTGCGGGGAACGCGTATGGTCCGCGGAGCCGGGAAAAGTGAGGTAAAGCGCCAGCTTTGCCTTGGTCGCTGGGAACGCGTATCGCCCGCGGAGCCAGCGGAGAGCCATTGCACGGCCAACCTGACAAAGTCGTACTAGGCGCCCGCGCCTAGTACGACTTTGTCAGGTTGATTCCGGAGGCAGAGTCTGGCACCCAGGCGGACCCACCCGGTCGTCGTTGTGGGGAACGCATATAGTTAGCGGAGAGTGTTCGTCACAGATGCACAGGCCCGTTTAGGCCTGTCACAAGCTCTGGCGCACTTTGCTAAAGGGTTCCGATGGGCATCAGGGCGATCGGCACACATTGAATCGATCAG
>CAYRFM010000152.1:0-11050 GCA_964423555.1 uncultured Holophagae bacterium
TTCGTGTTCCTTCCATAGAAGGCAAGCCAGCGGCTTACCGCACTTTTCTCTGCTCTGCCCAACAATCGTGTTCCTTCCTTAGAAGGCAAGCCAGCGGCTTACCGCACTTTTCCTGGCTTCGCTCACCATTCGTGTTCCCTGCGACCAAGGCAAGCCAGCGGCTTACAGCGGCTAACCGCACTTTGGGCTTCGCACGAAACCTTCGCGTTCCCTGCAACCACTACTTCGCGCTTGTTTAGACGACCAGCGGTTCGATCAGGCCCTTTCTGGAATAGAGTTTCTCGTTGTCCGAGAGGGCCCCGGTCGGGCAGGCTTCGACGACCATCGCCGCTACCCGTTCCAGGCCCTGGGTCAGGGTCTTGTTGAGTGGCACGGCCGTTTTTAGCTCGAAGCCGCGGCCGACGAAGGTGAAACCGAACTCCTCGCCCTCGGCCTTGGTGACCCGCACGCACAGGCCGCACTTGATGCACTTGCCCGGCTCGTAGACCGCGCCTGCGTTTTGGTTGACGTGGACGTAGACCTCGCGCTCCTCGGCCTTGAACTGCTGCTGCTTGGCGCCGTACTCGTCGCTGTAAGTGCGCAGCTTGCAATTGTGCATTTCCCGGCAGTCGCAGTGCATGCAGCGGGTCGCCTCGGTGCGCGCCTCGGCCCGGTTGTAGCCGCGCTCGATCAGGTCGTCCGACTTGATCCGCGGTCGGGGGTCGGCGCCGGAAACGAAAGTGTCGATCTCGCCGTCCAGCAGGCGGCCCATGGTGTGGTTGTACATCTCGTACTTGCCGGTGATCGGCTGGCTCAGCAAGTACTGGCTGGCACAGGCGCTCATCAGCTGGGCGGCGGTCACGGACTTGATCAGCGGCTGGCCGCCCTTGAGGATGCTGCCGCCAGCAAAGACACCGTCAATGCCGGTCATCCAGGTCTTGGCGTCGTGCTTGATGCCCTTCTTGGCCATCGGAAGGCCCCAGGCGCTCAATTGTTCGTCGGTGGTGTCGCCCAGGCATAGCAGCACGGCGTCGTAGTCCTTGCGCAGTTGGTCAAGCGTCAGCTGCTCGCCCAGGCCTTGACCGAAGTGCAGGACGATGCCCATGCGGCGCAGTAGGTTGAGCTCGCCGGTCATGACCCAGTCGGGCAGGGCCGGCTCGGTGAACTCGCGGGCAATGCGGCCACCGGCCACGGCCTCGCGCTCGAAGACAGTCACGGCGTGGCCCGCCATGGCCAGGTAGTGGGCGCTGGACAGGCCGGTCGCGCCGGCGCCGAGGATCGCGACCTTTTTGCCGGTCGCGGCTTTGATCGGCGGCAGGTGCGCTGCCTCGCCACGGCCCAGGTCCCAGTCGGCGGCGTAGCGGGTCAGCTCGCGGATCGACAGACCCTCGTCAAATTTGGAGCGGCGACATCCGTTTTCGCAGGGCGCGTTGCAGTAGCGTTCGAGGATCGAGGGGATCGGCATGTCCAGGCGGACGGTGGCGATCGCTTCCTCCGGTTGGTCCTCCATGATCTCGCGGATCATCTTGGGGACCTCCATCGAGATCGGGCAAACCCGCTGGCACGGCGCTTCGCAGTCGCCAACATGCTCGGAGAGCAGGAGCTCTAGCGTCGATTTCCGCGACTCGCGGATCTCGTCGCACTGGGTCTCGATGACCATGCCGTCGACGGCCTCGGCCGAGCAGGCCGGCAGGGTCCGACCCGAGGTGCGGTCCTTGACGACGCAGATCATGCAGGAGGTAAAGTAGTCGTAGCCCTCCTTGTAGCACATCACGGGGATATCGACACCGACCTTCTGGGCGGCGTGAAACAGGGTGGTGGGCTGATCGAGCTCCAGCTCTTTTCCGTCAATGGTAAGTTTCACAGATCGATGACCTCGATGGCGTTGACCGGGCAGACCTGAAGGCAGATATCACAGCGGATACAGCGGTCCAGCTCGATCAGATGGCGGTGGTAGGGGTTCATGGGGATGGCGTCGGTCGGACAGTTCTGGGAACAGCGCGTGCAGCCGAAGCAGGTCTTGGTGATGTAGTACTGGATCAGGGGTTTGCACTTCTTGGACGGGCAAACGCCGTTGATATGCGCTTCGTATTCGTCGCGGAAATACTTGAGCGAGGACTTGACGGGGTTAGGCGCGGTCTTGCCCAGTCCGCAAAGCGAGCCCTCAATGGTGATGCCGGAAAGCACCTCCAGCTTCTCAATGTCGCCCTTGCGGCCCTTGCCGGAGCAAAGGCGCTCCAGCACCTCGGACATGCGCTTGGTACCGATACGGCAGTGGGTGCACTTGCCGCAGGACTCTTCTTGAGTGAACTGCATGAAGTAGCGGGCGATGTCGACCATGCAGTCGTCCTCGTCCAAGACGACCATGCCGCCGGAGCCCATGATGGCGCCGACCTTGATCATTTCCTCGTAGTCGACGGGCGTGTCGGCCAGCCAGTGGGGCACACAGCCACCGGAGGGGCCGCCCATCAGCACGGCTTTCAACTTCTTGCCATTGGGGATGCCACCGCCGATGTCCTCGACGATCTGGCGGATGGTCATGCCCATCGGCACCTCGATCAGGCCGCCGCGCTCGACCTTGCCGGCCAGGGCGAAGGTCTTGCTGCCCTTGCTCTTCTCGGTGCCCATGGAGGCGAACGCGGCCGCGCCGTTGCGGATGATCCAGGAAATCAGGCCCAAGGTCTCGACGTTGTTGATCAGGGTCGGACGGTCCCACAAACCGGCCTGGGCCGGGAACGGCGGGCGGTAACGCGGCATGCCGCGGCCGCCCTCAATGGCGCTCATCAGCGCGGTTTCCTCGCCGCAGACGAAGGCGCCGGCGCCCTCGACGACACGCAGGTGCAGGCTCATGCCAGTGTCGCGGATGTCGTCGCCCAGGTAGCCGCGCTCCATGCAGACTTCGATGGCGTGGCGGATGCGCTGGGTGGCCAGGGGGTACTCGGCGCGGATGTAGAGGAAGCCCTCGCGCGCGCCCACGGCGAAGGCGGCGATGACCATGCCCTCGATCACGCGGTAGGGGAAGGACTCGAGGATCATGCGGTCCATGAAGGCGCCGGGATCGCCCTCGTCGCCGTTGCAGATCACGTATTTGAGATCGCCCTTGGCCTGGCGGGTGAACAGCCACTTGCGCCCGGTGGGGAAGCCCGCGCCGCCGCGACCGCGCAAGCCACTGGCGAGGATCTCGTCGATCACCCACTGAGCCGTGCGCTCGCGCAGGACCTGTTCCATGGCGACGAAACCGTCGTGCTTGAGGTAGTCGTCGATGCTGGTCGGATCGAGCACGCCCGCATGCTCGGTCACCATGCGCGTCTGCGGGCCGGCATAGCGAGCCTCGGCGCCGGCACGCACGTCCTTGGAGTAGCGGATCGGCGGGTCCCAGGCCTCGTCGGTGAGCAGGTTCTCGAGCATGTGAAAGACTTGGGCGCCGGCGCGGCGGAACCAGGAGGCGGGGCGGAAGTGTTTCAGCAACAGCTCGCGCACGTCGGTGACCTGGACCTTGCCGTAGCGGTAGCGACCGCCGTCGAACATGTTGAACTCGACCATCGGCGTGTTGAAGGAGAAGCCGGTGCAGCCGACCTTCTTGACCCGCACGGGCAGGCCAAGTCGGCGCACCTGATCGACCAGATGGTCGTAGACGTCGCGGGAGCCACCGGCGCTGCAACTGGAGCAGACGCAGATACAGGCGTCGCCCATGGCATCGCGCAGGCCTTCCTGGGCCTCGTTTTCGGCGTTGTTCTGCTGTTCTGCGGCGACGAAGTCCTGGAGCAGGTTGGGGATGTTGCGGGTCTCGACGTTGCCGTAGATGACATCGTCGATCTGAACCACCGGCGCCAACATGCAACAGCCCAGACAGGCGACTTCCTCGCAGGTGAAGGTGCCTTCGGGGTCCGTGTGTTCGCCTTCGCCGATCTTGAGGTGTTTGCGGAAGGCATCGTCGAGGGTCGAGGCTCCCTTGACGTGGCAGGCGGTGCCGATGCAGGTCTTAATGATGTGCTTGCCGACCGGGTAGTGGCGGAACTGCGAATAAAACGTCGAGACGCCGGTGACGCTGTCGGGCGTGATGTCGGTGATCTGGGTCAAGCGCTCCAGCGCCTCGGGCGGCAGCCAGTTGTACTTGCCCTGAATCGCTTGCAGCAGCGGGATCAAGTCCTCGGGTCTGCGCCCGATCGCAGCCACCATGGCGTCGACGTCTTTTAGGTCGACAGGGATTCGCGGCTCGGGGGCTTGGGCCTGTTCCTTGCGTTCACTGGTCTCGATGGTCGCGGTTTCGCTCATACACCCTTCCCGATACAGTAGAGGTTTTCGTAGGCGCGGTAGAAGATCTTGTCACCGATGAAGACGGGGCTGGCCACGGCCTGTTCGTCCAATGCGTTCTTGCCGACTTCGTCATAGCTGCGGCTGGCGGTGAAGATGTGCATGGTGCCGCCGCGATCCATCAGGTAGACATTGCCGCCGGCCAGGATCGGTGAGGCGTAGAAGCCCTCGTCGGTCTCCTGGATCCAGACCTCCTCGCCTGTCTTGGCGTCCAGACAGGCGATGGCGCCGTCGCTCAGACCGACAAACATCAGGCCGTTGACGACCAAGGGCGTGGAGACGCCGGGAATGTCGGTCTCGTTCTGCCAAGCGACGGTGTTGGTGGCCAGGTCGATGGCGGCGACCTTGACGTAATCGGCGGCCACAAAGACCTTGCCGTCGGCGAAGCTGGGCATGGGCGCGACCTCGCCGCCGAGCGCGTCGAGGCGCCACAGTTCCTTGCCGGTGAGCGGATCGTAGGAGGCGACGACGGGGCTGGCCGAGGTGATCAGCTCCCAGCGGGCGCCGGTATTGACGACGAGGGGCGAAGACCAGCTGCAGTTGAGGTTGCGGGCGGTCTCCCACTTGGTTTGGCCGGTGGCGGCATCCAGGCCCAGCAGCTTGCCGCCTTCCTCGTGGTCGTACTGGACGAGCACTAGGCCATTCCAGGCGATCAGGGAGGAACTGTGGCCGTAGGGGTTCTTGGGTACGCCCAGGACGCGGCTCCAGATGATCTTGCCGTCGAAGTCAAGACCGGCGATGACGCCGGTCGCGAAAATCGCGAAGACGAGCTTGCCGTCGGTGGCCATGCCGGACGCGGCATAGCCGGTGTCCGCCTGAACTTTGGGCTTTTCGGCGGGCTCGCCCTCGACACCGGCGATCGGCGTGGTCCAGACCAGCGTGCCCTTGGCGGCGTCGACCCGATAGACTTCGGCGCCGTCCTTGTCGGCGCCACTCATGAACAGCGAGCCGTTCCAGTAGATCGGCGTGTTGAAGCCCGGTTTGGGAATCTTCAGTTTCCAGGCGATGTTCTCGCCACTGGCGCCGTTCCACTTGGTCGGCACCTGGCCCTGGACTTTGGCGATGGCGTTGCCCTCGGGTCCCCTGAACGCCGGCCAGTTGGCCAGGTAGTCGGAGGAAAGCGTGGTGGCCACGGCGGCGGCCGCGGGTTCGGCCGCAGCCTCGCTGGGCGCTGCCAGGCGGTTGCGCGTGGTGAATGCGAGGATCACGGTAAAGCCCAACAGCATGACGCCGACACCGCCGACGGCCCAGCGGCCGAAGACGGCGTCGCGGATGATGTCGTCGCGGGGGTCCTTGCCGTTGGGCAGCGGGTCGTCTGCCTTGAAGAAGCCCTGCAGCTTGAAGCAGGCGATCATCACCAGCAGGCCGCCGAACAGCAGGTAGACGCTGATGCGGTTGAAGGTCATGGCGTTGAAGAACTCGCGGCGGGCCAGGGCGTCCAGCTGCTGGATGCTCTTGCGCAACTCGACGTCGTTGGGGTTCTTGGCCAGCTGCTCGGTCATGACGTCGATGGCGGTGACGTGGATCGGGTCGCTGGCCTTGACGTTGCGGTTGTTGATGATCATCAACACGGCGACAACGACGGAGAACACGGCCGCAAAGATGCCGACCCAGCGGCTCAGCAGGTAGGGAATAGACTGGGTATCCTTGGTGCGTTCGACGACCCGCAATCAGACCTCCAGGAAGTTGGGTTTGTGCATGTCGTCGCTGGGACAGGCGGGGTAGCAACGACCGCAGCTGAAGCATTTGGTCTTGTCCGCTTCATAGTCGCGGCGGTGGCGATTGGTCGAGATTTCGATCAACTTGATGCCGAAGACGAGGCCGATGAAGGCGCCGAGAATCCAGCCACCGATATTCATTTTCTTGCGCAGGGAGACGGCCTCATCGATCATCTGCTGCTCGGGTTTGCCCTGGGTCCGAAACGTCTTGGTCTCCAAGGTCGGCTCGAGATTGGGCTGCTCGCGCTCGAGCAGGACCTGTTCGGCCAGGCTGATGTGGCGGTTGACCCGACTCAGCGGCTCGACGGCTTGACGGCCGACCCAGCCACCCAGACCGATCATCAGCGGCAGGGCCACCAACAGCCAGCCCAGACGGCGCACGCCGACGGTGCGCTCCTCGCGGGCCAGGCCGGTATTGGGCTTGTGGATGTAGTCGAACGGGCAGGAGTCCTCGCACAGGCGGCACTGCACGCATTCCGTGGGGGTGATCGAGAGGTGCCACTTGGAGAAGCGGCTCATCCAGCCCAGCAGGACGCCGTAGGGACAGAAGAAGCGACAGTAGGGCCGGCCGACGAAGACGCCGACCAGCAGGAAGATGGCGCCCAGGAAAAGGTAGGGCGAGTTGCCGTTGAGGCGGAAGAAGCCGATGAAGGGGTCGAAACGGCAGATGATGTAGGCCGAGCCGGTGGCGGCCAGCAGTACGGCGGTGCCCATGTAGACGTAGGGAATGGTAGACAGGGCCTGGCTGAGTTTGGGGGGGAGTTTGATCGGCTTGAGCAGGACGAGGTCCTGAATCGCGCCGAGCGGGCAGACGGAGGCACAGAAGACCCGGCCGAATAGGCCCGCGAAAACCAGCGGCAATAGGAAGAACAAGAGGACGCTGATGGGCACCGCGTAGTTGGGGTCAAACAGCGACTGGGCCACGTTCTGGATCGAGCCGATTGGGCAAACGCAGCCCTCGCGGTAGAAGCCGAAGTAGCCGAGCGAGAAGACCATCAGCCAGAACAGGGCGCGGCGACTGCGCATCTTCAGGTCGAAGATCGTTGCTAGGATCAGTGCCGCCAGCAGGACGATGACATCGGCGTATTCGGTCAGCTGCATGACCGGAGGAGGCGTTGTGGTCTTGGGGAAGGTGTAACCCGTCTCGAATTCGGGGGCGGGGAAACGCATCACGTCTTGGGCCACGGCGGGCGCCATGCACAGGGCAAGCATGCCCAGCAGCGCGCCGGTGCGCAGGGTGCGACCGAGGTGGCGGAAACGAGCGGCGATCATGATTGCCCCTTGAGCAGGTAAGGCTGGCTGTTGGGCACCCGTTCCCAGGCGTCCGCGGGGCACTGCATGGCGATCGAGCAGTTGTTGCAGTTGACGCAGAGGTTGTGGCGGACCTGCAGGTAGAACGAGGCGTTGCCGAACAACTCGCAGGCATCGACGCATTTGGCGCAGCCGATGCAGGTATCTTCGAGAATGTTGTACTCCCAGTAGGGATCCTCGACAAAGATGCGTTCGATCGCGCCGGTCGGGCAGAGTTGGTTCTCGGCGGCGGAGGTCAGCTCGGGCGCATTGGGCTTGAAGTAGCCGAAGCACAGCCGGCAGTAGCCGCAGATCGGGTAGTCCTGCACGCACTTGACGGCCGAGGGCGAGACGACGCATTCGGTGGCGCAGTGCTCGCACTTGGTGCACTTGCGTGGGTCAATCTGCCAGAGCGTGTTCTCCTTGCGTGCTCCGCGCGCACCGGCGACGCCGACGAAGCCCAGCACTACCGCGCTCAGGCGCCGGAATCCGGTCTGAATGAACTTCATGCGTTTCAGGATTCTAGGTGACATTTCATTCGCCATAGTACACTCCGATCATTGTGCGCTGACATCCAGGCAAACCATCTTGTGCGCGTCGCGCAGGATGAGTTTGCCGTCGACGAGGGCCATGGGGGCCCAGGCATCGTGCCCATCGGGAACGACGCGGTGGCGGGCCAGTTGTTCGTATTTCTGCAGGGAGGCGCGGATCATGGTCATTTCGCCGTCATCGTTGAGGATGTAGACCTTGTCGTCGGCGATCAGGAAGGGACCCAGGCCGAAGCGCTCGGTCTTGCCACTGGACCAGACCATTTTACCGTCCGGGTTCATGCAGACGAATTGTTCCTTGAGGGCGGCCGAATCCTTGGGGAGCACCCCGAAGATATGGCCCTTGTAAAAGATGGGCGTTTGCTGCTCGCAGCCAAAGATGGTTTTATCCAATTCGTAGATTGGCTTGGCGCTGAAGCTGTCGCCGCTGCGGGCGATCTCGAGCATCATACTGCCGCAGCCATAGCCGGCGGTCAGGAAGATGCGGCGATCGTCGATGCGCACGGGCGAGGGCGAGATGACGGAATGCGCCCAGACGTTGGTGGACCAGAGCAGTTTGCCGCGGTCCTCGGCCTCGGCGGAGACGCCGTAAATGCCGCCCATGGAGCAGTAAACAAAGGTGCGCTTACCCTGCAGCATCATGGGAATGACGGAGGAGTGGGACATCTGCCACTTGTCGGGGTTGGGCACTTCCCAAACGACCTTGCCGGTCTCACAGTCGACCCCTAGCATCAGGGCCTTGCCGCCCGGCGCCAGGATCGCCTGACCTTCGTCAATGATCGGGCATTGGCCCGTGTACCAGAGCGGGACTTCGGCCTCGTACTGGGCGACCAGATCGATGCCCCAGCGGAACTCGCCGGTGGCCGTATCGACGCAGAGCACGTGGCAGCGCGGGCCCATGGTCACGGTGTACTGGTCCGTGATGGCGGGAATGGTGCGCGAGATGCCGTGGTTGCGTTTGATGGAGACCTTATAGGTACGGCGCCAGAGTTCCTTGCCGGTGTCGAGGGCGAACGTACGCAGGGCGTCGCCCTGCTTGTCCTCGTCGTAATCGAGCATGTAGACGGCGCCCTTGTAGACGGCCGCGCCGGCATGGCCCTCGCCTAACTCGACGCTCCACAATTCCTTAGGACCGCTGGCCGGCCAGCTGTCGGCCAGTTTGACAGAACTGCCGACGACATTGCTGAAGTCGTCGCCGCGGAAATGAGACCAGTTACTGGAGCTGCTGGCGGGCGCGGTTTCGTAATCGACGAAGGAACCGGTGAGGTCGACGCTCTCGCCGCCGCCCTTGTTGCCGCCCATGGTGCCGGCCTTGGTCTCCGAGGCAATATCGGTGACCCGGGTGGGCACGTCGAACGTCGGTGTGGCGGTAAACAGGCGGTAGAGCCCGAACAAGCCAATCGCCATGAATCCGAAAACCAGGCCAAGGGCGATCTTGGCGTTGCGAGGGATGCCTTTGGGTTTCTGTTCAGGGTTGGAAGCGGTCATTTCTGGTGTTCACCTTGCGCTTTCGCTACGCTCTTTGGCTGACGGGGATCACGTTGAAAGCCTTCTCGCGCCTGACTTCGAGAAAAGTCCTTGCGAAAAAATTTTCAACCTTGTTTTTGCAACTCCCGCCGTTCATAATGAGTATAGTGGATTGAGAGCAGGCGCCATAGGGAACGGGGCTGACCAGATGGGCCTATAAGAATTGTAATACGAAAGCGGATGGGTTTGTTTCATGAAAAGTGAAAAAAAATTTGCACGCAGAGTTTTCTTGGGCGTAGGCTTGGCGGGCGGTGGCGGCGCCCTTGGTTGGCTCGCCGGACGCCGTCAAGACAGCCGCGTCCCTGCCCCTCATCCCGACAATCAGCGCATGGCCAAGGAACAGTTCGCCTACGACATCAGCGCCTTCGAGAAGACGGACCCCAAGCATCTGATGTACCGCGAAAGCGAAACTTATCCGGTTGGGCTGGAGCGTCCCAAGCGCATGGCGGTCTTGCCCTCCGGGCGGCTGGCTGTGATTGGCGATCGCCAGCTTAAGTTCTTCGAGGGCAGGGTGCCGGTCGGTAAAGTCGACCTGGGCCGTGTCGCCCAGTGCTTGCTGGTGCTCGATAGCGAGCGGCTGCTGGTCGGCATGCGCGACTTCTTCCAAATCCACGATCCGGCGGGCAAGCTGCTCTACAGCTCGCCGGCGCTGGGTGGCAAGACCTACTTTACCTCGGCCGCCCGCATGGGCGACATCCTCTACCTGGCCGATGCCGGCAACCGCGAGATCGTGCGCGCCGACTTGACCGGCAAGGTCATCGACCGCTTCGGCAAGAAGGACGAGAACCATCCGGGGTTCGCCATACCCAGCCCCTACTTCGACATCGTCGCCCTGGCCGACGGCACCTTGCGCGCCGCCAACACCGGCCGCCTGCGGGTCGACACCTATACCGCGGAGGGCGCCTTCGTCTCCAGCTGGGGTGAACCCGGCATGAACATCGACCGTTTTTGCGGTTGTTGCAATCCGGCCCACCTGATCCAAGCGCCCAACGGCGACTTCATCACCTCGGAGAAGGGCCTGAACCGCATCAACGTCTACGACGCAAACGGTGTCTTCAAGGGCGCGGTCGCCGGGCCCGAGAGCTTGGTCAAGGACAAGCAGCTGGCCCGCAAGGCCTGCGAGGACTGCACGGTCGGTCACACTTTCGATGTGGCCGTCGACAGCGCGGGCAATGTGCTGGCGCTGGATCCCATCACCAAATCGGTGCGGGTCTTCAGCCCGCTGAGGAGTGAAGATGCACGACAAGGATGAAAACGGCAAGAGCCGCCGCGATTTCCTCGGCACCGGTGCCAGGGTCCTGGCCTTTGGAGCCTTTGGTACCTACGCCATCGCCCAGGCCACCAAGCGCAAGCGCCTGGAAAACGATCCCGACTGCGTGCGCCTGCCCAGCTGTTACACCTGCCTAGAATTCAGCGGCTGCGAGCTGGAAAAGGCGGACAAGGCGCGGACAGAGTTCCCCCAGGCGAACTGAGTCCCGTGGACTGTAGCCCACAGGCGCTGTAGCGCAAGATGCAATCTTGCGCAAGGCGGAGGGTGAATGTTCGTCCGGTCTTGCAAGTAGGGCGAGATGGCCTGGGGATTGCCGCGCGTGTTTTGAATCTACATAATAAATGTGGGTTGGTCCCGCAGGCGCTGTAGCTGCTGTAGCGCAAGATGCAATCTTGCGCCGGGCG
>CAYRFM010000153.1:0-10792 GCA_964423555.1 uncultured Holophagae bacterium
GGTTATGGCCGCCGGTGAGCGGGAAACTGGTCTGGCTGTGGTCGAAGTTGGCGGGCTCCCAGCCGGTGGTAGTGTGGCAGCTCTCGCAAGTGGTGGGGAAGTTATTGGCGACGTGGTTGGGGTCGGTGACCTGGTTATAGTCCAGCTGATGACAGGCGATGCACTGGGTCGGCGTGTTGCTGTAGCCGCTGCTGTGGCAGGCCAGGCAGTCGCTGAGGTTATGGCCGCCCGTGAGCGGGAAACTGGTCTGGCTGTGGTCGAAGTTGGCGGGCTCCCAGCCGGTGGTAGTGTGGCAGCTCTCGCAAGTGGTGGGGAAGTTATTGGCGACGTGGTTGGGGTCGGTGACCTGGTTATAGTCCAGCTGATGACAGGCGATGCACTGGGTCGGCGTGTTGCTGTAGCCGCTGCTGTGGCAGGCCAGGCAGTCGCTGAGGTTATGGCCGCCGGTGAGGGGGAAGCTGGTTTGGTTGTGGTCGAAGTTGGCGGGTGACCAGCCGACGGTGGTGTGGCAGGTCTCGCAGCTGGTGGGTAAGTTACTGGCGACGTGGTTGGGATTGGTGGTGCCCTGGTAATCGCTGCGATGGCAGGCGACGCAGTCAGTGGGCGTGTTGCTGTAGCCACTGCTATGGCAGGCCTGGCAGTCGCTGAGGTTATGGCCGCCGGGGAGGGGGAAGCGGGTTTGACTGTGGTCGAAGTTGGCGGGCTCCCAGCCGGTGGTGGTGTGGCAGGTCTCGCAAGTGGTGGGGAAATTGCTGGCGACGTGGTTGGGATCGCGGGCACCTTCATAGTCGAGTCGATGGCAGGCCAGGCATTCGCTGGAGGTATTGGCATAGCCGGTGCTATGGCAGGCCAGGCAGTCGCCGATTTGATGGCCTCCGGTAAGCGGGAAGCCGGTCAGATGATGGTCAAATTGGGCAGGCGACCAGGCGAGTGTTGTATGGCAAGAGACGCAATCGGTAGAAAAACCTGCGGCATCGTGGTTCGGGTTGAGGGTCGCGTTATAGTCCTCGCGATGGCAAGCGACGCAAGTGGTGGGTGTATTGGTGTAGCCGTCGGCATGACAAGCGGCGCAGTCATTGAGCTGGTGACCACCGATGAGGGGGAATCCGGTTTGATTGTGGTCGAAGGAGGCCGGTCGCCACGCGGCCGTCTGGTGGCAGGTGGTGCAGTCGGTGGGAAAGGCCTGGGCGACATGGTTGGGGTCGGTGGTCGCTTGATAATCGGGTGCGTGGCAGCTGTAGCAGTCGGTCGGCGTGCCGGTGTAGCCACCCGCATGGCAGTCGACGCATTCGCGACCGTCGTGACCCGCGGTAAGTTGAAAGGTGCCGGGATGGACAAAATCGCGGGCCTGCCAGGATGCCTCGAACAAGCTATGGCATTGCAGACAATCCTGGCTGAATTTAGCGAGGGCGTGATTGGGATTGGTGGCAGCAGCATAGTCCTGGCCGTGACAGGTTTTGCAATCGGGCGAAAGCGCGGTCCATTCAAGGCCCGATTCGAGCGCATGACACGCGTCACAGCTGACTTGGGCGTGGACGCCGAGCAAGGGGAAAGCGGTGCGCGCATGGCGTTCCTTCATGCGCAGGTTCTGCGCCCAAGTCACGGGCTCATGGCACTCGGCACAGTTTCCGCCGAGTTGCGCCTGGTGCACGTCCTGGTGGCAATCGACACAGTTTGTGCCGACTTCCCTAAAATCCAGCGAAGCGTGACAGGAGAGGCAGTCAGAGGTCTTGTGCGCGCCCTCGAGTGGAAAGAGCGAATGTTTGAAGTCGGCAAAATGGGATGAATCGCGCCAACTGCTCGACGTGTGGCACTGCTCGCAGGAGATATCCAACTTCCCATGAGGCGACTTGTTCGCATCTTGGGCAAGAGCGGTGCTGGCGAATAAAAGGAATATTAAAGGCATTGGCAGGGTACGCACGGACAGCCTCCTCTTTATTGAGGTGAGGGTGTTGTCGCATGGCATGAAGCGCATGCACGGTCGAGGTTTTTGTAGCGGGTGGCTTGTTGACCCATTCCGCCAATGGGCTGATGGCAGGCATTGCAGGCGAGGTCGCGGTGGGCGCCATCGAGCGCGAAGCGGGTGCGGCTATGGTCAAAATGGAGCGTTGCCCAGCGATCGGGCGTGTGACAGGAGGCACAGAGGGTCGCGCCCTTCTCGTCGGCGAACTGGCCGCGATGGACATCGTCGTGGCAGCTGGAGCAGTTCGTGGCTAGGCCCGAAAGGGCGGTTACGTCATTTGAGTTCGGCTGATGGCACTTGCCGCAGGCAGCCTGTTGGTGAGAACCGGTGAGCGGGAATTTGGTGCGTCCGTGGTCAAAGGTTAGTTCGCGCCAGGAATCGGTCAGGTGACAGGCGCCGCAGTCACCCTTGCCCTGCATGAAGGGTTTGGCCTGACCCGCGTGAACGTCCTTGTGGCAGCTCTCGCAGTCTGTTGCTGGGAAATGGTAGGCAACCGCCTTCCCTGGTCCGGCACTGCGGTGACAGGCAAAGCAAGGTGTCGCCAGATGGGCGCCGCTAAGGGGAAAACGCGCGTTCTGGTGCTTTTGGAGCGTGAACAACGAGGGCGCGAACGCGCGGGTGTCATGGCAGCTGGCACAAGCGCCAACGGTCGTTTTGAATTGGCCGGCATGGACGTCTTTGTGGCACGTGCCGCAGTCCTCGAAGCCCTTGGTTTTGAAGCCGGCACCGTGGCATTTGCCACAGGCGACCCCGGCGTGTTTGTCCAAAAGCGGAAAACGGGTGCGGCTGTGGTCGAAATGTGCGTTGTCGACGCGCTGCCAGCGCTCTGGATCGTGACAAGCGCCGCAGTTCTGGCCGAGTCGATTTTCGTGCGGGTCGCGATGGCAGCTCTGACACTGTTGGAGGGGGCCCTTGGCTTGGTGGGTGAAGAGCAACGCGGTTCTGTCGTTCCATTTTGGGTGACAGGTTGCACAGTCGAGGGTCTGGTGACGCCCTTTCAAGGGAAACTGGGTGCGCGCATGGTTGAATCGAGGTGCAGGGCTGAAGCGATCCAGGCTGTGGCAGGCGGCACAATCCGTGCCCAATCTGCCCTGGTGCACATCGGCATGACAATCGCCGCAGCGGTCGTGAGCGATGGGTTTGAAGCGCAACCCAGCAGCAAGTTCCTGAGGATGGCAGGCCTTGCAGGCCAGGCTGGTGTGCGCGCCGATGAGGGGGAAAGGGCTGCGGCTGTGATCGAAGCCCGTGGCTGGCTTCCAGGCCGCCATGCCGTGGCATGATTGGCAGGACACTCCAAGTTGTCCGCGGTGGATATCTTCGTGGCAGCCGAGGCAGGCCTGCGTCAGGCCCAAGAAACTCTTGGCCGGATCGAGACCCCGCTCCTTCTCTAGGGGCGGCTTCTGGTTTTTTGCCTGGTGGCAAAGTTTGCAGTCCAGCCCGCGGTGCCTGCCTTCGAGTCGATAACCGGTTGTCGCGTGGTCGAATGCCGCCATGGTTTTAGGCCAACGGATCAATGCGTAGGTGCGGCCGTGATGATCGCTGTGGCAGCTTTGGCAGCGAGCGTAGGCCGGATCACTGTGAAGACCTTGTTTGCGCTTGATCCGGTCTGCCAGCGCTTGGTGGCAATCCAGGCATTTGCTGGCGAACGCATCCGAGCCGACGGTGTGGCAGGTCGCACACTGGGACAACCCCTCATAAGCAGCGTGGGCCTGGGCCAGTTTGCCAGGCGATAGTTGCGCGTGAAGGAGTGGGGAGCTAAGGGTCATCAGGAGTGCGATCCTCATGGATAAGCGCATTCATCACCGCCAGGAAATGCCGAACATCAAGGCGACGCCGATATGAACCATCATGATCAGGTACATGATCAGGGCGAAGGGCCGGTGAATGACATGCCAGAGGTGGAGTAGCTTGTGAAGTGCCCGCAGGCGGATTGTGGTGCGGCGCTGGGTCTGGATCCGCCAAGCGCCCTGGATGAGGCTATGGGCGCGCTTTTTGGACAAGTGAGGTGCCAGGAAGCGTTTGACTTGGAAGCGCCGAAAGAAAAGTGCGATATCTCCGCCGAGCATATGCGCCAGATCGGTGCGTTGGTCAAATCGCCCGTGGAGGATTTGGGTCAAAGCGGTGTGGAGATGCACGGGCAGTTCACTGAAGGACTCGAGATGTCGGTTCAGAGCGGCGTCAAATTGGCCCGTACTGCCGACCTCCAGCTCTTGCCCATACAGGTCCCTGGGAATTTGCACGTAGAGATAGCGACCGAGCACGCCGCTCAGGCCTACGCCGACCATGGCCCAAAAGCTGATGGAAACCAGGCCTCCGATGTTGAAGGAGGTGTGGAGCAGAATGAACAGCGGGCCGAGGATGCCGAATGAAATATGGACGTCAAGCCAGTATTTCAAAGGGATTTTACGGCCCAAGAGGCGGGTGCGTCGGCGCAGCGAATAGAGCAGGAGCAGCAGCATCAGGATCGTGCCGATGAGTCCGAAGAGCAGCCCAAACCGACCGGCGGGACGGTAGAGACCATAGCCGAAATGGTGCGGACGGTCGGCCAGGGGCGTCGCATAATAGTCGGCACCCCGTGCCAGAAAGTAGCAAAACAGACCGATACCCAGCAAATAAATGAAGCAAAGCAAAATTCGAAAAGCCATTGAACTTTGACTCATGCAGGGCAACCTCGGTCAATCGAGCGACAGCACCAAACGCTAATAAAAGTATACCTGCTAGTCAGGTTTTTAAGTTTACAAAGTTAATGACCAAAAATTAATGTAAAAAGATGTAAACGGTAAGCGGGATTACGTTTAGGGCCGATGATCAGACTGCCTCGGGCGCTGCCAACCCATCTCGATCCAGCACGCGGCCGGCCAGATGCTTGCGGTACATCGCCTGGTATTGAGCGGCCTGAGCGGCCCGACCTACTCCCGCCCATGGCCGATCTTGCCCTCGCGCTTGATGGAGAACGGCCGAGTTGGCCTCCAGGACGCCGGCGTAATGGCGTTTGAGGGTGTTTAGGACGACTTTGTCAGGTTGGCTAGGCCAACACTTTTACGCCAGCTCCGCCCTACATTCTTGTTCCATCCGGAGAAGGCAAGCCGGCGGCTTACCGCACTGTTCCTGGCTTCGCGGACCAGTTGTGTTCCCTGCGACCAGGGTAAGTCGGCCAACCTGACAAAGTCGTATTAGGCCGTTTGCCTTAGGGGTTTGCTTGCGGTATGATGGCCTGCCGACCGGTGGCTCCGGGACTTATGAGGTGAATCGTGAAGACTATACGCTGGTGTTTGATGGCGCTGATGGTCGTCTCACTGTGGCAATGCGGCAAGAAGGCGCCGCCAAAACCGATCACCAAGCCGAAACAAAAAACGTCGACCGCTTCCCTGCCGAGCCCCGATGGAACTGCCCAGAGTTAGTCTCTGCCTTGCCTGCTCCCTCGACGGGCGCACGGCAACCGCACCTGGCAAGGGGCCGGATTTCACCTCACCGGCCGACTTGGCGCGTTTGTTTCGCCTGCGAGCGGCCGCGGACGCGCTGCTGATCGGCGCAGGCACGGTCCGCGCGGAACAGGTGCTGCCGCTGGTGCGCGACAAGGCCTTGGCCGATGACCGCGAGGCCCGCGGCCTTCCCCGTCATCCCGCCGCCGTGATCGTCAGTGCCCGCCTTGACCTCCCCTGGGAGGGCCGCTACTTCCGCTACCGCAAGCAGCGAATGCTGATCATGACGACACGGGCCGATGCCACGGCCCGAGCGCTGATGGCGGCACGCGATCTTGAGCCCCTCGAAACCGGGGATTCGTTTAATCTGCGCCAAGGCCTAGCCGAGCTGCACCGAATGGGCTTCCACGAGGTTCTCGCCGAGGGCGGCGGCACGCTGGTCGCGGCGCTGCTGCGCGAGGACCTGGTCACACGGCTATACCTGACAATTGCGCCGGTGATCATCGGCGGCGGCACCCCTGCCCTGTTCGAAGGTCCACGCCTCGAACACCTGGCCCGCTTCACCTTGATCTCCGCGGAAACGATTGGCGACGAATTGCACACCACCTACGACCGGTGCACCTCACCCAATCCCCAATCTCCGTGCCCTGTAGGGGCACCATAAATTTTAGGCCGTGGCAACGCCACGGTGGCACGTTTGATGCCGATGTCGATGTTCGTCATCGCGCCGATCCCGACGTCGATGTCCACACCATCGCGCCGATGCCGTCGCCGTTGTTCGCATCATCGCGCCGATCCCGATGGTGTTGTCCACACCATCGCGACGATCCCAAAATCGTGGTGGCCGCGGCCAAAGGCGCGGGCATCGCCCGCGCCGGTAGGCTAGGAGGTTACATCAAGAACAGCAGCTCGTGGTACGTGGGCAGTTCCCACTGGGAAGCGGGGACTTGACCCTCGAGGATGTCGGCGTAGTCGCGCGCTTCGTCCATGGCCGGAACGACTTGGCGTGAAAACGCATAGGCACGATCGTGCGCGTCGCTCAGCCCGTTCGCTTCGTTGATGGCGGACTCGAGCCGGTCACGCGCATCCAGCAGGTCGCTGACGTTGTTGGCGACCGTGGCCAGCAGCGTTTCCTGACGTTTGACGGCGCCGCTGGCGACGCCAGACTGCTTGAGCGAGGAGACCGCGCCAGCCACCTGCTGCTGGTAGGCCAAGCAGCCCGGCAGGATCTGGGTGTCGATCATGCGCAGCATGAGTTCGGCCTCAATGTTGCGGACGTTGGCGTAATGCTCCAGGTTGACGTGGTAGCGCGCCTCCATCTCCGCTTCCCTGAGCAGACCGGAACGCAGGATGAAATGACGGGTTTCCTCGTCGCGCCAGGCTTCCAAAGCCTCGGGTGTGGTCTTGTTGTTGGGCAGACCACGACGTGCTGCTTCCTGGGCCCATTCCTCGGAGTAGTTGTTGCCCTCGAAACGCACGACTTTCGAGCGCGAGATGAAGGGTCGCAGCATTTCCAGGACGTGTTTCTCATCGCGGTTGGGCAGCTTGGCCAGGGCCTCGTTCAGTTCCTCGAGGCTGTCGGCGACGGCGGCGTTGAGCAGCGCGATCGGCAGGGACACGGACTGACTGGAGCCGACCGCGCGGAACTCGAACTTGTTGCCGGTGAAGGCGAACGGCGAGGTGCGATTGCGGTCGGTGTTGTGGACTTGGATCTCGGGGATCTGCGAGAGCCCGAGGTCGATGGCTTCGATGGCGGCGCGGTTGAACTCGGAGGCTGACTCGATCGTGTCCAGGACGTGGGCCAGGTGGCTGCCGAGGAACACGCTCATGATCGCGGGCGGCGCTTCGTTGGCGCCGAGGCGATGGTCGTTGCCGGGACCGGAAATCGTGGCGCGCAGGATGGCGCCGCGCTTGTGGATGGCGTTGACGACGGCGACCAGGAAGTAGAGGAACTCCAGGTTCTTGTGGGGGTCGCTGCCCGGCTCCAGCAGGTTGACGCCTTCAAGAGTGGCCACGCTCCAGTTGACGTGTTTGCCGCTGCCGTTGACGCCGGCGAACGGTTTCTCGTGGAGCAGGACTTCCAGGCCGAACTCTTTGGCGGTGCGGCGCATGACTTCCATGGAGAGCTGGTTGTGGTCGGCGGCCAGGTTGGCGGTCTCGAAGATCGGCGCCATTTCGAACTGGTGCGGGGCGACTTCGTTGTGGCGGGTCTTGCAGGGTACGCCCAAGCGGTAGAGGCGCTGTTCCATGGTCTGCATGAAGGAGAGCACGCGGTCCTTGATCGAGCCGAAGTAGTGGTCTTCCATCTGCTGGCCCTTGGCGGGTCGGGCGCCGAGCAGGGTGCGGCCGGCCATGATCAGGTCGGGTCGGGCGTTGAACCATTTCTGGTCGACGAGGAAGTACTCCTGCTCGCAGCCAACGGAGGCATTGACGCCGGCGGTCTGCTTGCCGAGCAACTCGAGCGCCTTGCTGGCGACCTCGTCGAGGCGGCGGATACTGCGCAGCAACGGGGTCTTCTTGTCGAGCGCCTGACCGGTATAGGAGAAGAAGACGGAAGGGATGCAGAGGACGGTAACGTCCGCATTATCCATGACATATACGGGTGAGGAGGGGTCCCAGGCGGTGTAGCCACGCGCCTCGAAGGTGGTGCGCATGCCGCCGGAGGGGAAACTGGAGGCGTCGGGTTCGGACTGGATCAGGTCGTTGCCGCTGAAACTCTCCAGCGAGCCGATCTGGCTGTCGAGCGTGAAGAAGGCATCGTGCTTCTGAGCGGTCAGGCCGGTCATCGGCTGGAACAAGTGGGTATAATGGGTGGCCCCTTTGTCCAGTGCCCATTCCATCATTACGTGCGCCACTGCGTTGGCGTGTTCCAGACTGAGTTTGCTGCCCTTGGCGATGGCGTCGGTCAAGGCGCGATACGTGGCTTTGGGAAGCTTCTGCTTCATGGTGGCCAAACCGAAGACGTGGCTGCCGAAAATCTCGGACGGTCGCTGCGACATGGGGAAAGTCCTCCTCAAAAAAGGTCCTGTCGAATGTTGTGCCCGAGGGGACACGGTCGATCCTAGCAAAAGCCGCGACGAGAAGCTACTTACAAGATGTAAGTTGCAAGCATTGCACGACATGAACCGAGCGCGGAAGGCTGGAGCGGCGTTCGATCGCGCGACCTGAAACCCCTGGTCTTGTGTCCGCGCACCGGTTTGTTGAATAATGCCTCAGGCGCACAGGCGCTGGGAGGTTAGCGATGAAGTTCTCGGGTTCCAAAAAGTACTACCTGGCCCCGGAGTTGGAAGCGATCGTCAACATGGCGATGCTGATGGAGAAGCCGCTGTTGCTGACGGGCGAGCCCGGCACGGGCAAGACCCAGCTGGCCTTCGAGATCGCGGGTTCGTTGGGACTGGGGATCGAGGTCCTGCGCGCCAAGTCGACGATCAAAGGCGAGGAAGCCTGCTACGTCCAGGACACGGTGTTGCGCCTCAACGACGCTCGCTTTGGGGCCGCCGCCACCGGTCGCGACGTCTCGTCGTTTCACGACTACATCATCTGGGGCCCGATCGGCCGCGCCTTCCGCGCCGAAGAGCGGGTGGTGCTGCTGTTCGACGAGATCGACAAGACCGAATCGGACGTCCAGGACAACCTGCTGGACGTGCTGGAGGAGAACCAGTTCGTGATGCGCGAGGTCAACGAGGTCGTCAAAGCAGTGGTGCCGCCGATCATCATCATTACTTCCAACGCCAAGCGCGAGCTCTCCGACCCCTTCCTGCGCCGCTGTTTCTGCCACCACATCGCCTTTCCCAACCAGGACGAGATGCGCACGATCGTGGCGCTGCACTACCCCTCCATCGACGGCAACCTGCTGGACACGGCGCTGAACATCTTTTATGAGTTGCGCGAACGCGGCTACGAGAAACCGCCCGCCACGGGCGAATTGCTGAACTGGCTTGGTGCACTGCAGCACGCCAAGGCCGTGCCTGGCGACAAGGACCAAATCCCCTTCCCTGGCATCCTGCTCAAGCGCAGCGGCGACATCATCAGTTACCGCGATATCAAACGCCGCGACAAGCGCTCTACTTGGGCGCGCTGAACCTATGCCCTTCCTCGGCTTCATCTATCTGCTGCGCGACTACGGCATCGCCGTCGGTCTGCGCCAGGTGCTGGACTTCCTGCGCGGCCTGGAGAAGGGTTTGGCGCTCAATCTCGACGACCTGTTCATCTTCGCGCGGCTGGTCTTCGTCAAGCGACCCGAGCATCAGGACGCCTACGAGCGCGCCTTCGCGCTCTATTTCTACGACCTGGACCTGCCCCACGTGGCCGAGGGCGACCCGGAACTGCTGCAGACCAAGCAGTTCCGCGACTGGCTGGAGAAGGCGATCCAACGTGGCGAGCTGACCGAGAAGATGGTCTGGCGCATGTCGCGGGAGGAGCTGATGCAGCGCTTCTGGGACACGGTGCGCGAACAGATGGAGGCCCACCACGGCGGTAATCGCTGGGTCGGCACCGGTGGGACCTCGCCGTTTGGCCATTCCGGCAACGCCGACCGCGGTATCAGAGTCCACGGCGAGAGCCGCAACCGCAGTGCGTTGAAGGTCATCGGCGAGCGCCGCTACATCGCCTACGATCAGGACAATGACCTCTCGGGCGAGAACATCCGCCAGGCGCTGACCAGCCTCAAGCGCATGGTGCCGGTCGGCCCTGAAACCGAGCTGGACCTAGACCAGACGATCCGCCGCACCTGCCAGAACGGCGGCGAGATCGACCTGGCCTTCAAGCGCCAGGAACTGGACCGCATCAAGCTGGTGCTTTTGATCGACAACGGCGGCTCCAGCATGTGGCCGTTCGTCGAACTGACCCGGCTGCTGTTCTCGAAAGTGCGCACGCGCTTCGCCGACTGCCTGACCTACTACTTCCACAATACGATCTATGCCGAAGTTTACAAGGACGAGCGCCGCCGCCAGCCGCTGGCGCTGAGCGAACTGCTGCGCATGAGCCCGGAAACCAGGGTCTTCATCGTCGGCGACGCCTCAATGGCGCCCGAGGAACTATTGAGCGCGTACGGCAACATCAACTACGGCAGCGAGGACGCCCAGCCCAGTCTCGAACGACTCAAGCAGATCCGCGACCGCTTCCCCTACACGGTGTGGCTGAACCCGATTCACAAGGATGACTGGTCGCGCAGCTACGGCCAGTGGACGATCCGCCAGATCGCCGAGGTCATCCACATGGAGGACATGACCCTGCGCGGCATCAAGGCCGCCGTCGATCATCTGCGGCGCAAGGCGATGAAGTAGGTTCACCGGCGGGAACGCCGAGCGGACTGGCCCTATGTGTCCCGCATCACATTTCCGCATTTTCCAGCTCCGGCCTGCGATCCTTTCACCTCGGCTGTCGTCGAATCTTCAGAGGTGACGTA
>CAYRFM010000154.1:0-10581 GCA_964423555.1 uncultured Holophagae bacterium
GCGCAAGATTGCATCTTGCGCTACAGCAGCTACAGCGCCTGCGGGACCTTTTCGGATGGGCTCTAGCCAGGAGGACTCGGAGGTGTCCTCCTGGCTTAGTAGGGGTTGGCTCAGTAGTAGCGCAGCCAGATGTAGACCATCGAGATCACTAGGGTGCCAAGGGTGATCGGCACGCCGTATTTGAGGAACTCGATGAAGCTGATCTTGTGGCCCGATTTCTCGGCGATGCCGATGACCATGACGTTGGCGGAAGCCCCGATGGGCGAGCCATTACCACCCAGACAGGCGCCAAGGGCGAGTGCCCACCAGACCGGCATCAGTGCCGGATGGTGCAAGGTCTCGACCGGCAGGTTCGCGGAACCCGCCGCATGGGCACCCTCGTGGTAGAGATGGTTGGCCATGTCCTGAATCAACGGTGCCATGGTGGCAACGAAGGGGATGTTGTCGACGATCGCCGAGGCGACACCTGAGAACCACAGCATGACCATCGAGGTCATGAACATGTTATCCGGCTGGGGGTCCGTGAATTTGATCATCATTTTGGAGAGGTCGGAGATCAGGCCGACCTTGACCACGCCGCCGACGATGATGAACAGGCCAATGAAGAAAAAGATCGTGTTCCACTCGACGTTGGCGAAGACCTTGTGGGGATCCTTGCGCGAGATAAGCAACAAGATGGCCGCGCCCAACAGGGCCACGGTAGCGGGCTCCATGTGGAGCATGCCGTGCAAGGTGAAGCCGAGAATGGTCAGACTCAACACGGTTACCGACTTGGCAGCCAGGTTTTTGTCCTTGATCAGGCGCTTGGCGTCCATCTTCATGACCCGCTGACGCTTCTCCTCGGTGACCTTGAGGCGCTTGCCGAACACCAACCAGACGGTGGCGACCAGGCCGACCACCATGACGAGCACGACCGGGGCAAGGTGGATGAGGAAATCCATAAAACCGAGCGAAGCCCGGGAGGCGATCAGCAAGTTGGGCGGGTCGCCGATCAGGGTTGCGGTACCGCCGATATTCGAGGAAATGGCCTCCATCAACAGAAACGGCACCGGGTCGAGCTCCAATTCATCGGCGATCAACAGCGTCACGGGCGCGAGCAGGATGACGGTCGTGACGTTGTCCAAGAAGGCCGAAGCAAAAGCGGTGAAAACCACGAAGATAATCATGATCCGCAGGGGATTGCCATGTCCAAGTTTGGCGAACGTGATCGCCATCCATTCAAAAATCCCGGACTCGCCCATGACATTGACCATGATCATCATGGCGATCAGCAGGAAGATGACGTTATAGTCGACACCGTATTCAATGGAGTGGAAGGCGTCGTGCTGGGTGAGGACTGTCGAGGCGATCATCAATGTCGCACCCATCAGGGCGACCTTGGTCTTGTGGATCTTCTCGGACATGATGACAGCGTAACTCAGGCCGAAAATGGCCGCGGCGATCCCATATAGCAGGCTTGAACTGGCTCCAGCCTCTACGGCTTCATGCATTTCCGACCTCGTTCTGTTGGATTTTGATCTTCAGGCGTTCCAGGATGCTCTTGCGACTGATCATGCCCAGCAGCATGCCCTTTTCGTCGACGACGGGCAGGGAGCGGCGCCGGTGCTGGACCAGCAGCGCGACCGCGCGAATGACATCGTCCTCGGGGTGGGCCTTGTCGACCTCTGGGTGCATCAGCTCGCCCGCGGTCAGGTGTTCGATCTTGGGGAAACGCTCTTCGAAATAGCACTCGTGCATGACTTCCATCAGCTTCTCGTCCATGGCGATATAGCTGGGCATGAGGCGCTCGAAAACGTCGTGAATGCTGACCATGCCGACCAAGTGGCCAGCGTCGTCGACAACCGGAGTGGAATCCTGAGTACTGCCGAGAATGGCGTTAATCATGTCCCAAAGTCGGTCTTTCTGGTTGACCTTGAGGTACTGCGGGTTCATCGAATTCTTGATCTTCATGGAAGCCAAATCCTCTCGTCTGCGAATTGGGCCGGGTCGAAATGGTGCCTTACTTCCAGGATAGGCACCTAGACTGCGAGTGTCAATGAAAACACTGCTCGCTAAGTGCTTTGTTTCCAAAAGAGGGCTGTTTCGAGTGGGGTTAGCTGGGCGATCCGGGGATCGGGGATGAATGGGTCGGGGCGATCGGGGACCGGTTAGGTCAATCCCGTGAGCCGGTCACCAGGGTCAGGGCAAGACGCTCCTGGCCGCGGAGTACGACGATGGTGGTTTCCTGATTGACCCTCAGCGACTCGAGGGCGTAGGTGTAGTCGTAGATGTTTTCAATCTTCTTGCCGGCCAGCTCGACGATCACGTCGCCGCCCAGTAGGCCGGCCTTCTCGGCGGGGCCGCCCTTGGAGACGCCAGACAATTTGACGCCGACAAGGTCGCCTTGAGCATAGTCGGGAATGGTGCCTAGATAGGCGCGCAGAACGGCGCGACGGCCCTGGCCCTCGGGCTTCTCCATGGCGATCCAGGCGGGCGCCTCGGCCCGCGCGGCCAAGCCACGGGCCATCAGCGCCATGAAGCGGGAGATGTCCTTCATGCCCGCGTAGTTGAGCTTGTCGGCGGTATCACGAGGGCTGTGGTAATCCTCGTGACTGCCTGTGAAGGCGCTGAGGATGGGCACCTTCTTGAGATAGAAGGAGGTGGCATCGGTGGGCAGGTAGCTGTCGTTTTGGGTGGTGATGGAGAGGCCCACGGCGGCGTTGCGGCTCTCGATCTCCTTGGGCCAGATGGCGCTGGAGCCGACGCCCTGGATGACCAGGCTCTTGTCCAGCCGGCCAATCATGTCGAGGTTGAGGTAGGCACTGATTGCGGGGGAGAGGCTGTCGCGCTCGGTGCCGCCGAAATGAGCTGCATACCAATTGGAGCCCAGCAGGCCCAGCTCCTCGCCGGACCAGGCCGCGAACAGCAAGTCGCGCTGGAGGTCGAGTCGGCCCTGGCGATGCTGGTCGGCCAGGTATTCGGCGATTTCGAGGATGCCGGCGACACCGGAAGCATTGTCATCAGCGCCATGGTGGATTTGGTTCTTTTCGTCGGCGCGCGCCAGCGAAGATCCGCCCTCGCCGTGGCCGAGGTGGTCGACATGGGCCCCGATCATGACGGTTTCGCGACTGGGACCGGTACCCCTGCGCAAACGCCCGATGACGTTGCGACCGACCCGTTTCTCCTGGACGATATCGACGACGGCTGAGACCCGTGTGCCGAGCGGGAAGCCCATTACCGTTTGACCGCTATCCAGTTTCTCCTGCAGGGCGGCCAGGTCTTTGCCGCTATGGGCAAACAGCGCTTGGGCCAGCTTGTTAGAGAGCGATAGGGCGGGGATCGAGGTCCCTGCCAAGGAGGCGTCGAATTTCATCGGCACCAGTTCGTCGACGACGCCTGCCTTGGGGCCGGCGACGACCAGCAGACCGCGTGCGCCCAGGTTGCGGGCGACCATTGCCTTGTAGCGCAGGCTGGCGTGGCTGTTCAGCTCGCGGCGCGCCTGTTCCTCCGCCTTCTCTGGCAAGTAGCGCAGGACCATGACCCACTTGTCCTTGACGTCGAGGTGGACGAAGGAGTCGTAGCCCTCGAAGCCATCGCGGGCCGGGGCCTGGATGCCATAACCGGCGAAGACGACCTCGGCGGCGTCAAAGCTGCCGGTCTGCGAGAAGGCCAGCGGGCGCCAGTCGCGGTCGACAGCCCAGTTCTGATCTGCCGCTTCGAGCAGGTTGTCGGGCCCGAGGCTGACGCCCGCAACAAAGGGGAATTCCTGGAAGTAGCCACTGTCGCCTGCGGGCTCGAGTCCCAACTTGGCGAAGACTTGGGCGACGTATGCCGTGGCTTCGCGCTCGCCCTCGCTGCCGGTTAGACGGCCGGCCAATGCGTCCGAAGCCAGATAGGCGACGTGTGCTCGCAGGTCCGCTTCGTCGATGGCGCCCTGGGTTTCGGGCACGGTGGTGGAGGCCGCGCGCTGGCCGTCGCCCAGGCCCAGTAGCTGGCGGGCCGCGGCGTCGTTCCAGGTACCGATAAAAATCTGGCTGGTCTTGGTCGCCGTGCGGTTGGAAGTCCAGGCCAGTTGACTGCCATCGGGCGTGAACACGGGCAGGCCGTCAAAACCGTCGGTCTCGGTGACGCGCACCGGTTCCTTGCGGCCCTCCGCATCGACCAGGTAGAGCTCGAAGTTGGCAAAGCCGTGGACGTTGGTGGCGAAGATCAGGTAGTCGCCGCTGGGGTGGAAATAGGGTGCCCAACTCATGGCCTTGAGGTGGGTCAGGGCCCTTTGGTTGGAGCCGTCCAGGTTCATCGTGTAAATCTCGGCCGTGGCGCCGTCGGGCGCGAAGCGGCGCCAGCAGATCTTGTCGCCCTTGGCGTTGAAGAAGGGGCCGCCGTCATAGCCGGGCACGTTGGTGAGTCGGCGCAGGTCGCTGCCATCAGCACGCATCAGGTAGATGTCCAACATGTAGGACGGGTCGCGGGCGAACAGCTCGGCGTCGCTGTCGGAGTGTTTCTCCGTGAAGGCATGGCGGTTGGAAGAGAAGGCAATCCACTGGCCGTCGGGCGAGAACGATGCCTCGGCATCGTAGCCGCGCTCGTGGGTCAGCTGGCGGTAAGTGCCGCTGCCGAGTGGGGCCACGAAGAGGTCGAAGTGTTCGTCGTAGTCCCAGGCGTAGCGGCGCTGCTTGCCCGAGGCGCGCAGCGCCAATTCCTCGCGCTGCTTGTCGCGGGCGGCCGGGTCCTGCTGGGTACTGGCGAACAGGATCTGGCGGCCGTCTGGGTGGATCCAGGAGCAGGTGGTCTTTCCATAGCCAGGCGAAACGCGCGCGGTATCGCCGGTTTCGAGGTCCATGTGGTAAATCTGGTAGAAAGGATTGTCCTTTTCGCGCTCACTCTGAAAGACGATGGCCTTGCCATCGGCGCTGAAATAACCCTCGCCGGAACGCAGCCCCTCGAAGGTCAACTGGCGGACCTTGTCGAGCAGCAAAACCTCGTTGCCGCTGTCGCCAGGAGCATAAAAGAATAGACAGGTAACGATCATGGAAGCGATCATGAAGGGCCTTCCCCCGCTAAAAAGTGTCGCAGTCACTCTACAATGAACGGTGGCGGAAGTGAAGGAAAATCGTTGTGCAGAGGGTTCAAACACTGGTACCCGAGCATATTTTTTGATTGAGTAAAGTTAGTGTAAAGCGAGCGAGGATGTGTAAGCTTTTGGTGAATTGCCCCGTGTCGGGTGGAAAACGGTACATTATTCAAGAAAAATTATTTCCAATTCAAGTTGCTTGGAATAAATGGGTTGCTCTAAGTGGTTCGCGCTTTTTGTTTTTTCTTTTCATGTTTTCCGAAGCCTTTCCCGAAACGTTCTATCAAGCACGCTCGGGGTTTACCCGGAGCGAAGCATAACAGCCACGCGCACACTCGAAGCTATCACGACCCTTTGGCCCATGATCGAAAACGAGTCGCGCCAATCGCAGAACAGCCTGAGCCCGAAGTCGCTTCCGCGACCAAGCAGACCCTGACGGCCGAGCCGGCAGGGCAGGGGACAGAGCACATCAAATCGGAGCGAAAAGATGAGAAAAGTGTTGGTTACGGCCCTGGTGGCGATGTTCCTGATCTCCCTTGTGAATCCTTTGTTCGCAGCCAGTCAGGCTGCTCCGGCCCAGTTGCAGTCCGCCCTGATTCTGAAGCTCCTGCCCTACTACCAGAATCTGGGTGAAAAGAACTTCACCATCCACGTCGTCGGCTCGGATGACGTCGCTCAAAAACTGCGTGAGAACATCGGTGCGACCGTCGGCAAAGCGACGCTCGTCAACGTCACCACTGGCGACACCCCCATCAACGGTGCTGCCGTCGTATACATTGCCAAGGGCGCCGACGCGCTCGGCTGGACCCAGAAAAACAAAGTGCTGAGCGTGACCGGCGACCCCAACATGGTGACTCAGGGCGTGACGCTTGGCATTGGGCTGGAAGACGGTAAACCCAAAGTGTTCCTCAACCTGCGCACCAGCAAAGCCGAGGGTGCCGAGTGGAACAGCGCGATCCTCAAGGTCGCTGAAACTTCGACCTGAAGAACATCCCTACTAAGTCCCCTGCCGATGCGAGGCTGATCCTCGCGGCTCTCTATGGACCCCTAACGCGAAGCTGATCTTCGAGACGCTGGCCGACGTTGACGACGTCGGCCATTTTGTTTTACGGGGAAGCTCAGCGCCGGCTGGCGCGGGCGTAGGCCTGTCGTTTGGGCGCTGGTCAGCGCGATGGACCACAGTTGCAGGGTCGGACCGATGGGTATCTTGAGGCACGAAAAGCAGTTGGCCGAGCAACGCGGCGGCGCCGAGGTTGAGGCCGAGGATACTTGCTTTGATCCATGATGCGAACATGTTACACCCCCAAAAAGGTTGTCGCAGGGTGATAAGGTTCGCCTTGGCGAGGGGCCCGGTATGACCCGTGTCATAGTGAAAGGCGCTTGATAGCGCGCCAATGGGCGAAGCCAGGTGCATGCTGCGTATTCCATGATCGGCACTCTGGCGGTTTCTGTCTCAAACATTGCCAGGGCGCACGGAACTCTGGCGTTCTCGGTCACAAATAATGCCAGGGCGCACGGAACTCTGGCATTCTCGGTCACAAATAATGCCAGGGCGTACGGAACACTGGCGTTCTCGGTCACAAATATTGCCAGGGCGCATGGAACTCTGGCGTTCTCGGTCACAAATATTGCCAGGGCGCACGGAACACTGGCGTTCTCGGTCACAAATATTGCCAGGGCGCATGGAACTCTGGCGTTCTCTGTCACAAATAATGCCAGGGCGCACGGAACTCTGGCGTTCTCGGTCACAAATATTGCCAGGGCGCATGGGTGCACGAGGTGGCGATCGCTTGCTCCAGGTCGTGGTTGGCGACCAGACTCGGGCAGGTGCCGAGCTTACTCCGGCAGGGCCCGGATGTGCAGCAGGGTTGAGCACGTGCACATCTCCCTCCTACAGCGCTGAATGGTTACATGACAATCATGAGTAGCCTGTATCGTCTGCTCGTGGTCAAAGAGCAGGAGCGCGCTGCCAAGGAAGCAGCCCTCGCGCTTACGGCCAAGTAAGCCTCCGAAGCGGAAGTGATGCCCTTGCGCGCTGAGCTTTCCGCGCGTCTCAGCTCCGTCTGATCAACCATTCCGCGGTGGCCGGTTACCTAACTAACTAGGTGGCGATCGCTTGCTGCAGGCCGTGGTTGGTGAGCAGACTCGGGCAGGTGCCGAGCTTACAGGTCTCACATTCCGCGTGAGCCGAGCAGGTGGGCGTGTGCAGACCTTGGCTGATGCTCAAGATTTCCTCGGTCAGGACCAGATGGATCAGGCCGCGCTCGGAACGGATCAGGCCGGCCTTGCTCCAGCGGCTGAGAATGCGGATCGCGGTTTCGGTGGTTGTGCCGACGATGGCGGCGATCAGGCTCTTGGTCAGGCGAACGGGGCGTGGGGCACTATGGGCCGGTGCGTCCTCCGGCAGGGCCTGGTTGTGTAGTAGGGTGGCGATGCGCTGCTCGGTCGGGATGGCCATGGCGGCTTGGAGCGTGTAGATCTCCGAGAGTCGGTAGTTGAGGTTGACCAGCAGGCTGAAAAACAGTTCCGGCTTGTCCGCCGCTTGGGCCATGAATTTCTCGCGGGTGAAGCCCAGGGCGATGACGTCTTCCAGCGCGACCGCGTCGGCGGGATAACGGCTGCCTGGCATGGTCAGGCCCTTGCAGCCGATCATATGCGGCGGCGAGGAGAGGTGGAGGACGACCTCGCGGCCGCCTGAGGTGATGCGCCGCATCTTGACCCGGCCGCATTTGAGGATGAAGAAGCCGTTGGCGGGCTCGCCCTCGCGGAACAGCAGATCGCCGGCCCTGCAGGTCGTTACCTCAGCGCAATCCAGCAGGGCACTGCGCTCCTCGGTGCTCATACCTTTGAACAAGGGCAGATCGCCCAGGCTTTCAAGGAACAGGGGGGAAGGATGGATGATTTTAAGCACGGCTGCACCTCTCGCACCAAAGTGTCGAGAGCCACGCAAGAAGCGAACCAGCCGCCAAAGCGGCAAAAACGGTAGATCAGCCAGGGGGCTTTGCGGAAGTTTGCGCAAACTGGGGTGGTTGGCTCAGTGGATGCTCGCCTAGTGTGATCGGGTTAGGTTGCCGGGCATGATGTTTTGAACCAAGGAATACACGACAAATACGGAAAAGAACAATCGCCTGTGTTGTTCGTGCGAGCCCTTGCCTGAATACCGCCCGACTGGTGCAGCCCAGAGGGAGGATGGGGCGTTTCTTTGTCAGGTTGTAGAGCCAGGCGCCCCGCATGTTCGTGGTTGCAGGGAGCGCGAATGGTTCGCGGAGCCGGGAAAAGTGAAAGCGGCTAGGCGTCCCGCCGCTTAGTCTTAGTCGAAGGTAACGCGGATGCTGGGCGGAGCCGGCGAAAAAGAGTTGACCAGGCCGACCTGACATAGTCGTATCAGACTTCGCCGTATGCGTAGGCGTTGTATTAGGATGCAAAAACTTGAGTGACCATATGACAATCAGGGGGCGTCACGCAGGACCTATCTGTATGGTATAGTGGCAGGAGCACTCCGAATCTGAGGAACGGCTGTGAAAACCTGGTTTTTTCTTCTCGCCTTCTCCCACCCCTGTTTTTCAGGTGATCATGTCTTCTATGTGCGCGATCTGCGTGATAATCCTGTCCCCAACCTGGCCCTAGCACCCGAAGGTGGCAATCAGATACGGACCGATGTCAACGGCAAGGTGATCCTGGTCATCAATAAGGTTCCCGGAAGTTTGGTTAGTCTGAATATCAAGGACTCCGAATATCGATGGATCTCTCCCTATGACGGTAGGCTCGCTGTTTCTTCGGATAAGGTGTTCATCCAAAGGTTGATTGTGGCCAAAAGGCAAGAGGCTGACATCATTACTTCTCGCGTGGGTATTGAAGCATTGATGAAAAAGACACTCGATGAAATGCAGCCCAAACGTCAGGGCCAAGAAGTTGATGTTCAAACAGCTCTGAGACGAGTGGCCGAGCATTGGGATTTACCCTTAGCAGACATTGAAAGGGCGATTCGTGACTTCGACACTGATGACATATACCAACAAGGTCTGAAGAAGCTCCTGGAGAACAAAAACAGCGAGGCCGAGTCTTTGTTGACCGAAGTTGACCAAATGCGAACCACGACATTGGTTGAAGTGAAGCGTAACCTGGGCCTAAGTCAGTACCTCCAGGGCAAATACGCAGAAGCAGCGGTCTCTTATCGGCTGGCCTACAAACTGCGGCCTGCGGATCGCAAGCTTCGCAACAGTATGTTCAAAGCGATGCTCCGGTCGGCTGACTACCAAACCCTTGAGCCCCTGTTGCGGAAGGCGATTGCCGAGGACGAGGTGACCATCGGGAACAGCGCTTCCATTGCGGTATCACTCATCACGATGGCAGTCCTTCTGGTGAACACAAACCGTAAACAGCGAGGCAGAAACTCTTTTCCAGAAGGCACTTGCCATTGACTTTGCCACCTGCGACTTTGCGCATGCCGAGCTCTCCTCGGACATCAACAACCTGGCCCAAATGCTTCAAGCCAGCAACCATATGACGGAGGCGGAGTCGCTGATGCGACGCGCCTTGGAAATTGACGAAATCGCCTTCGGTGCCGACAACTTTAGGGTCGCTACAGATCTCAATAGCCTTGCATGTCTCTTGGCAGCCACAGCACGGCGTGACCTGGCCCTCCCCTTGTGGCAGCGGGCCTTGGTCATTCTCACGAAGGAACTTGGCGCTGATCACCCCGACACTGTGGGCGTCCAAGAACGGTTGAGTGCCAATCGCGATTGACCTCATAGGCGACGGCGCAAGGCAGACTTTAACGCCCAGGCGGGCCGGCCAGCTCGTATATGCGGAGAAATTGTATGGTACGCGAAACCAGAAAAAGTGAGGTAAAGCGGCCAGGCGCACCCGCCGCTTCGCCTTGGTTGCCGGGAACGGGAGTGCCGGGCTGAGCCGACGCAAATTTATTGGCCCGGACAACCTGACAACGTCGTATTAGAGAGGACACTTGAATATCACTTGCCATGGAGAAAATATGGACCGCAATGCCTTCATTTTCCGCATTATAACTTGATGGAACTAATTCGATCCTGGAGTGAACATGAAGTACTGTTCACTGCTTTTCATCTTTTGCCACCTCTGCTTTTCCGGTGAGTATGTCTTTTACGTTCGCGATCTGCGTGGCGATCCCATACCCAATTTGGCCGTCGAGGCTTTGGGTGGCAACCAGACGCTAGCCGATGCCACCGGAAAGTTGATCATGGCCATCAATAAGGAACCAGGAAGCTGGTTGGAGCTGGTGATCAACGACGCCCAATACCGCTGGATCGCGCCCTATGATGGCCGGCTTACGGTTACCTCACCAGCCGATACAAACACCTTGATTGTTGCAAAAAAACGCGAGAAGGACATCATCACCAGTCAAGCTGGCGTCGAAGCCTTGCTGAAAATGACCATTGATGAATTGCAACCCAAAAAACAGGGCCAGGAAATGCATGTTCAAACCGCGCTTTTACGTGTCCCTCCGGTGAAGGTCTTGAGCTGAGAAAAACTTCTGGACATTTGCACCC
>CAYRFM010000155.1:0-10265 GCA_964423555.1 uncultured Holophagae bacterium
GCGGATCTGGGTGACGGGGGCATCCTCGGGCTGGGTGACAACGGTGGTCAAGCCGTAATTGCGGTATTCTATTTCATGAACCTGAACCTGTTCGCCATTGTGGGTGGTTTGGCGTACGAGTCGGTTGAGAGGGTCGTATTCGGCGTCCTGGCGGGCACCGGTGGTCTGGTTCTCCATGAGCACGACGTTGCCGTTGACGTCGTATTCGTAGTGGACGGTCTGCTCCAGGGGGTTGACGACATCGACGAGGCGACTACCGGCGTCGTAACTGTAGCGCGTGCGGTGACCATTGCCATCGGTCTGGGAGAGGCGATTGCCGAGCGTGTCAAACTCGAACTGGATGACGTGATTGGTGGGCAGGACGACGCGCTCGGGCATGAGACGCTGGTTGTAGCTGTACTGGGTGAGGGCGCCCTTCCAGTCCTGGATCGACTTGATCAAATCGGTGCCGGGCCAGTAGGTCAGGGCGACGGTGACCTGATCCTCAAGGCGCTCCTCGACGAGGCGGTCGGCGCTGTCGTAGGTGCGGGTGGTGAAGCGCTCCTCCATGGTGCCGCCACGCTGGAGCTTGGTGAGCACCTGGTCATGGATGTCATAGGTTAAAGAGAATTCGGAGGGCTGCTGACCTTCACCGGGGTCGGTCACCTGGGTGACGACGCGGTTGAGTTCGTCGTAGTGCAGGGTCTTGTGGAGTTTACCGTAGATCTTGGTCTGAGGCTGACCCATGGGTAGGTAGTCCGCGAAGCGGATGACCTCGCCGGCCGAGCGGTCGGCGCTGGTGGCCTGCTCGGTCAAAAAGTCGAGGTCGGTATAGGTGAAGGTGGTGACCCGGCCGGCGCTGTCGGACTCCTCAAGAAGGCGACCGCGGCCGTCGTAGGTTCTGTTCAGGCGGTTGCCATCGGCTTGTAGGACGTCGACCATGTAACCATGGGCGTTGTAGCTCATGGTCTGGGTATGACCCTTGGGATCCGTTACAGTCGTCAGATTGCCTTGTTCATCGTAGGCAAAGGCAGTAACGTTACCAAGGAAATCAATATGTTCGAGGACAACGCCGGTGGTTCCCGAAAGGGTCCAGGTCTCGACGTGACCCAAGGCGTCGGTATGGGAAAGGGGGCGATTCCAGCGCAGGTCATAGGTCCATGACTCGTTGAAGTCGCCGGTGGCGGTATGACCGGTGCGGTTGCCCATGGCGTCGTAGGTATATTCGTGGACGATACCCGCTTCGTCGGTTTCTTCTAGGAGGACGACGTCGTTTTCGGCCCAGGTCATGGTCTTGGTGCCCATGGGGCCGGTGATGGCGATGGGTTGGCCCTCGAGGTTGAAGGTGTAGTGGGTGCTGGCGATGGCGTCGGCGACGACAGCGGTGGGGAACCCGTTGTCGTGGTCGTAGGTAAAGGTGGTGACCCGGCCTTCCGGCTCAAGGATCTGGTGGACAAATTCCTCGGGCTGGCCGAAGCCCGGCCAGGTGGTTTGGTCGTGGTAGCTGTAGTGGGTGACCTGACCGTTGGGGTTGGTGTAGGTCAGTAGTTTGTCACGCTGCGTTTCCAGAAGGCAGGGCTCGGAATAGGTGTAGGTCTCGACCCGTTCGCCGCGCGTAGCCTGAAGCAGGCGACCCCAGGCATCGTAGCTGAAGCTGACGGTGATGGCGGGGTCGACGTTGACGGTCTTGATTTCGCTGAGGACCGGGTACTTGGTGACCGACTCGTCGTAGCTGAAGGCGAGCTGGCGGCCGGAGGGGTCCTCGACGCCGATCAGCAGGCTGTAGTCGCGGTTGTAGATCAGCCTGGTCTGGTTGCCAAAATTGTCTTCGATATAGAGCAAGTTGAGCGCGTAGCTGGTGGGCCGTTCGGCGCTGGCGGTGTCGATGTCCAGGGGCGCGTCGTAGACATAGCGGCGACCGGAGGGCAGGACCAGGGTGTAGCCGGCGCCTTCGTTCTTTTCCAAGGTGCTGTGCACGCCCGGCTGGTTGGAGGTGAGCACGGGCTGATCCTTGATCTCGAAGATCATGCCGGAACCGTCGCCGCCGACGACTTTGAGATAGTTGCAGCTGGCCTTGACGAGCCGACTCTCGTAGAGATGGGTCCAGCCGATGCCCATGGGATTGTGGGACTGACCGCCGGAGCTGTTGTAAGTGCGGGCGAAGGTCAGGCCGCCATTGAGACCGGGCAGGCTGATATCGGTGCTGGCGACGCTGAGCGTGCCGCTGTTGAGGTTGACACCCTTGACGGAGGTGGCGCCGACATTGAGGCGACCGCGTTTGACTTTGGTGATGGAGACAGAGCCCTGACGATCGACGGTGACCTGTTTGCCGTCACCGCGCGTAAAGACGGCGTGGAAGCGCCAGCGTTTGCGGCCTTGGACGTTGACCTTATAGGTGTGGAGACCAGCCTCGAGAAAGGTATGGTTGAGGAGCAGCCGGCCATCGTATTCGAGGGTGACTTCAGCTGCATGCCCCAGCCGGAAGCCGAGCTCGCGAGCGATGAAATCACAGTCCGTGGGCAGTGCGCCGGTGGGATCCTCCTCGAGGGCATAGGTGTAATCCTGGTAAAACTCTTGGCCATCTGTGATGCCGACCCCTGGTACCAGGACGGTGAACGGCAGGTAGCGCATCGGGCTGGCGGTCTCCTCGCTACCTTTGGTGCCGATCAGTTGCCAGAAAAGACCGCCCCCGTAATTGGGCGTGCCATAGCGCCACACAAACGGCACGCCATCGAGGGGGAGGCGATAACGATTCAGCTCTTCGGGCGATTGGCCGTCCTTCTCGAGCTCGCGCTCGTAGACAGGGATATACCCCCCCAGGCGGTCCTTTTCATAGGCCCTCAAAACCAGACTGCTGTAGTCCTTGCGGTGGTTGTAGACGATGGCCTGGTCGGTGAGATTGTAAGCGACCTGGATAGGTTGAACATAGGGCGTAGCGCAGGCATTGGCATCTTTCTCGGGCGTGGCGTGGGGGCGGTCGTCGAGCCAGAGCGAACCGTCCTCAATGTCGTAGACCTCCAAGTCCACGTCCTTGGCGATGGTGAGGAAGGCGTATTTGGTGACGCCATCGGGGCGAACCTGACCCAGGTCGTCGAGATCATATCTGAACTCGATGGCATAGGTGGAGTTAGGGTTCCAGACACTGCCGGCTTTGAGAGTGATCGAGGGGTAGCCTTGATTGACGAAGCGCTCGATGGGGAATCCGTTCTCGAGGATTTCGAAGGAGAAATAACGTGAACTGGTGAATTCTGTGGCGGCAATGATGTTGTGGGGCGAGAAGACTGGGGTTAAGGTAACGTCGGTTTTTTGTCTGCCTGTGCTGTCGATGGCAATGTGCGGAACGATGGATTCATCAAACAAGACATCATAGAAGCCCATATAAAAGGAGCTCAGTGTAGAATTAACATGATCGTAACCATTGTCAATATTTACAATGAACTGGCCGTTAACAAGGCACGGCTTGTCAATGTCAAAAGATATGGCGCTCAAATAATCCTCATCTTCAGAATTTTTCAAATCATAGGAGATTGTTGAGCGGCCAGGTTGATAGGCATATAAAGAGCCTACTAGTGACACATATTTCACGCTTCTGGCTAAATCGTTGTCAGGGCATGCGACATTGAATATGCATCGAGTAGGCGATAAGCTATCCTCATGTTCAGGGTGAATAAGAGAAGAGTATTTTATCTTAATGGGGATATTTGCATGGTAATTCGTGTTGCCGCCAATGTATTTGGCCTCGATTGGCCAAAGGCTTTCGTCCAGGCCCAGGTTGCCTTGGCCGTACTCGATAGAAATGCAGCTGTTTATCATTTGGCGGTCATGTCGCCTATCAATGATGAGGGTTTGAGATCTCATAATGCACAAGTCTTCATAGTCGTTTGTTCGGATGGTGCCATCTTCGTCTTCCCAGTATATATAATCTACGGCGGCACAGCTGTAATACTCGGTATCGCTACTAGACACGATAGTTGGCAGAATCTCTTTGATCCCCCCAGGTCCATGGACATGAATCATGTCATAGGCCTTATAATTGAGATCCTTTGGTTGCTTTTTGGGACCATAGTACCTGCGCTTATTGCCAACAAACAGAGCGCCGGGGGCCCCTTTCAAATAGGGCTCTCCCCAATGCGACGTCCAATCGTAACGATTGAGCAACTGACTTCTTTCATCATCACTGGAAAAAAAGTAATGAGTCATCGAGACTTCTGGATATCCATATTCGATCCGTCGTTCCTCAAATTTAGCTATAGAAGCAAGCATGTCATCACATTCGAATACGCCATCTTGAAAAGCAGGTGAGCTTTCAAACGTGAGTTCCTGGTTAGAGATAAAATTCAGGTTGGCATCAACTAGAAATGGATAGAACGTGGCAGTTGATGTTGGCATCAGATATAAAATTTCGCTCTGTGTCTCTCGTTGAATCCGAGACACTATGGCGGGATCATCATCAACAACTTCCCACACGGCATTGGATCGGCCTTTGATGGCGAGCTTGACGGGCTTGCCAGGCGTGACCATGACAAGCGAGTCAATATTAGATGAGACGGCTCCGTATTTGGCGCGGTAATAGAACAGACCAACAAAGTCATAGTAACTGGAGGTTGGATCGAGCTTGGTCGAGAACAGATTCTTGCCCATGTAGGCATGAGGGTAAGGCACGACAAAGGTCGCGACGCCATGGCGATCAGTGTACGCGGTGAGATCCTCGGGCGGGCTTTTGAAGCCCTTATTCGAGATTAACTCCAGGGTAAGCTTGGCGTCGGGGACAGGGTAGCCGTGACTGTTATAGGCCGTATAGCGGATCTCCACGGTAGGTTCATCGGCATCGACTTGCGTAAAGGCGGTCTGGGGGTCCCGGAGGATGAAAAAAACCTCGCTGGCCAAGGGCACGGAGCGATGGGCGTCGGGTTCAGCCGCACTATCGGGCTCGAGCCAAGACTCCGGCAAGGCGGTGGTGGTGGCGCCGGAATCGTCGCTGTCCAGGTACCAGGCGCTGCGCCCATCGCTGGGATCGAGGGCGCGAACGCCTGAGAAGCGCCGGTCGCCGATGGTTAGTGGTTGAGGGAGCAGACGCAGCTGTCGGCCCTGGCCGAGGAGCGCGAGGATCTGTTGCTTGCTGCGGGGGCTCAGGCCAAGCGCGGGGACCTGGGCTTCCTGGCCGGGACCGAGGTCGATGATCGGCAGGTCCTCCTGCCAGGCCAGCTTGAAGAGGTCGGGCACGGAAACGGCCGTGGGGCTGGCGACCTCGAGGACGGCGGCCTCCGCTTGGGCGGCGACGAGGCCGGTCAGGGCATAGGCCTCGGCCACCCGCGCGGGGTCGTTCTGGCTGCGGGCAAGCAGGAAACGGGTGGCGCGGTACTCGCCATCGAGCGCCCAGGAGACGAGGTCGAGGGCGACGGGCAGGCCCTGGAGATAGGTCATGCGGTAGCGCAGCGCGCTCCAGGCAAAACTGGCGCTGGGGGCGACGGCGGCGAGACGCAGGGCATGGGCGGCCACACGTTCGCCGTTGGCGCTGCGCCGCAACCAAGCGCGGGCCTGCTCGTACATGTGCAGACCAAAGGGATCCTGCTGACTGCTGTCGGCGGCGGTCAGTGGCTCGAGTGGATGGCCCTGGCCCTGGAAGGCCAGGACGGCATAGCCGCCGACGAGGACCGGGTTGGTGGTCTGGACGCTGTGGCCGGCGGGCGTGGTCAGGGTCAGGGAAAGGATCAGTTCGGTACCAGGCGCGAGCGGCGACTTGCCGATGGCCAAGGGTGCGCCTTCGAGCATCAAGGTGGGCGCCAACTGCAGCAAGTGGGCGGGGACACGCCAACGCGAACCATAGGCGGCGGCGAGCTCGCGGTCGACATCGCCAAAGGGCTGAGCGTCCCAGGCGAGGATACCGCCGTAAAGATCGGGCAGGGGCACGGTCAGGTCAAGCTGAGTGGTGCCGGCGGCATCGGTGAGCTGCACGCGAACCTGGTGGTTCAGGCTGTCGGGGATGGCGTCATGATAAGCGAGTACGGTTTCGACGGTATAGGGCAGGGCCAGATCGAGCAGGGCGGGCCCCTCTGCAGGCGCCTGAAGACCCGTGGCCAGGTCCGCCAAGGTCCGGCCGCCGGTGAGCGCGGCGACCTGGGCATCGACCCAGGCCTGGGCATCGCGGGAGCTGACCTGCTCGTAGCCGTCGAGCAGGGTCTGAAGATCGAGGGTCTGGCCGGCCAAGGGGGTCGTTGAAATCGGACTGTGTGAAAAGGCCGAAGCAGGGGTCGACGGCCAGCCAGGCATGATCGCCCCGGCCGGCGGCGACGCCGCGGTAAGAACTGATAGGTAGCCAGGCCTCGACCCAGAATCGCTCAAGGCGGAAACCGCGGACCTGACCGTTGGCGATGACGGCCTCGTGGGGGATCTCGGCGGCGGCCAAGACGTTGGCGGCGGCGCTGGTGTCGGCCACGCGCAGCAGCGCGAGTAGTTGGGCGGTTTCGATGAAAACGCGACCCTGGGCGATTTTGGTGGGTACGTCCAGCTCACGCAACAGGTCGACGAGCAGGCGCGCGGCGTCGAGGTCGTTGGCGGCGCGGTCGTCGAGTACGCCTCTGGTGGAGCGGTAGGAGCCCCAGTAGGGATCGTAGGCGATGTGGCTTTCCAGGTAGCGGATGAGGGCGACGGGGCTGGTGCGGGCCGCGGCGGGCAGGCGCTCGATCAGGGGGCTGACGGGGGCGGTCTCGTCCTTGGCGATGGCGCTGGGCGCGGCCAGCGGGGCCGTGCTTTTGGTGGGGGTCCAAGGGGTCGGGGTAGTGGGCATGGCTTCGCCCCAGAGCAGGGTGTCAGGCTGGTGCTCGGGCCGCGGCATGGGGGCGAGAAGTGCTTCGAGTTGGGCGCGCAAGGGGCCTAAGTCGCCGCGTTTCTGACTGGTTTGGTCGAGTGCTTGGCGCAGGTCCTGGAGGCGGGCGCGCTGGCGGGCTAGGCGTTCGTGCAGCGCGGCGCTGGGGTGGTCGCGCTCTATTTGGGCGAGCAGGTAGTCGTGGAGGGCGACCAGATCCGCCAAGCGCTCGAGGTTCTCCTCATCAATGGCCGGATCCTCCCCCGTCTTGCTGGCGCGCTCCAGCTCGTTGGCCAAGTGTCCCATACGCGTCTGGGCTTCGGCGCCAACCTGGCGAAAAAGCGCTTGCCGTGGCCAGTTCGGTCGGGCTGGCGCTTGACCCGCCAAGCTTTGGACGCCGAGGAAGATCAGACAGTAGATGCCTACAAAGCTGTGATGGCGGAAGGGTCTGAAATGGATCATGACGGATACCTGCTACTGTGCGCGCGGTTGGGCGGTTTTTTGGGCGGTTTTGGGTGAAGGGGCCGGAGCGACGACGTCGATGGTGACGGTGCCGATGGTCTTCTGCAGGAGCGCTTCCGGCGAGCAGAAGGGGATCGGGGTCGCCGTCGGCGTCGAGGTCGGCGGCGCGGAGCAGGGTGGGTGCGACGGACAGGGTGCGGCGCAACGGCGCGGCAAAGCTGCCGTTGCGGTTCTCGAAAAACAGCAGGGCGGTGGGGCTGGTCTGGCCGACGAGCAGATCGGTATCGCCGTCGGCGGCGAGGAGATGGCGGAAGGATCTGGTTTGCATCATGACACCCTTTTCGGCAAGGTTTACAGATTTTTTGATCGCAATCGCCGGTAGACGGAGTAAAAATGAGCGTCTACGCATAACCGCCTGTATAATCGCATGGTTGCGCTTTAAATCGCTGGGTTTGTAGCGGAGGAAAGGGGCGTGTTGTTCTGGTTCTTGTGCATTCTGAATCGACTAGAGACGGTCGACCACGAAAGGACGCGCGATGCGGTGGCGCTGTTGATCGCGGAAAACCGCATGTTGCGCCAGCGGCTGATGGCGGCGCGACCGGGCAAGCGCCTGTTGCTGAGCGACGGCGAACGGCGGCGCCTCGGGATTTTGGCCGCGCGCGTGGGCCGCAAGCTATTGGAGGAGTTGGACCTGACCTTTTCGCCTGAAACCTTGCTACGCTGGTACCGAAAGCTGGTTGCCGCGAAATATGACGGCACCAAGCAGCGCGGCAAGGGGCGACCTGCGGTGAGTGATGCGGTCGCCGAATGGATCGTGCGCATGGCGTCCGAGAACGAAAGCTGGGGCGTGCGGCGCATCAGCGGGGCGCTGGCCAATCTGGGTCTGGTGGCCAGTGCCGCGACAGTGCGGCGTGTTTTGCAGGATGCGGGCATTCCGCCAGCGCCGACTCGCAAACGCGAGCTGCGCTGGGTCGATTTTCTGAGACGCCATCACGAAGCGATTGCGGCAGCCGATTTCTTCACGGTCGAGGTGCTGGGTAAGTTCGGGTTGGTGCGTTACCATGTCCTGTTCGCGATTCATCTGGCGTGCCGTCGGGTGCATATTGCTGGAATCGTGCGTGAGCCGGATGGCGCCTATACGGAGCAGAAGGCGCGGGAATGGACCGATCCCTTTGATGGCTTTCTAAAGGACAAGCGTTACCTGATTGTCGATCGCGGGACCGTGTTCACTCAGAGGTTCGAGCAGATCTTGGCAAGAGGTGGCGTCAAGCTGTTGCGGACACCACCGCGAAGTCCGAATCTCAATGCCTATGCCGAGCGCTTTGTCAGGTCAATCAAGGAAGAATGCTTGCAGCGCGTGATCATCCTTAGTGAACACCACCTGCGCACGCTGGTCCGGGACTATGTCGAGCACTACCATCACGAGCGCAATCATCAAGGTATTGGAAACCAGCTGATCGAAGGCAAGCCGTGCCGCGATGGTCCCATCCGCTGCCGTGAGCGCCAAGGTGGCTTGCTGCGTTTCTACACCCGCGAAGCTGCCTGACATCCCCTAGTCGGTTGTCATAGTCCGTCGGGCCAACGTGCCAATGGCGCAGCTATGCGCAGACGCGCCAGAAAGTCGCCGTTCGGAGGTCTGACCGCCGCCTCTCGTTCCCTTGCGACTCAGTTTTGGTCGGAATTCTGGACCTGCGCCATCCTGAAAGGCCTGGTTTCCCTGGCTCGCGGCGCTTGATTTCCCTTGGATGAGTTTTGACACACTACGCGCAGCTATGCGCAGACGCGCCAGAAAGCCGCCGTTCGGAGGTCTGACCGCCGCCTCTCGTTCCCTTGCGACTCAGTTTTGGTCGGAATTCTGGGCCTGCGCCATCCTGAAAGGCCTGGTTTCCCTGGCTCGCGGCACTTGATTTCCCTTGGATGAGTTTTGACACACTACGCCCTTGGATGAGTTTTGACACACTACGACGACCTCGCGCTAGTGCGCTGGCGAACAGCTGGTGATACATCTGGGATCAGGACCCCACGCGCGGTGACAACCTTTCCCGCAACTATTATTTGAGCTTCCGAGAGAAACTTCACCTCTTCACATGGCGTAGAATTGCACATCAGCCCATACTCTCTTGTGAAACAGGCATATACATCACCATTTATATATTCTGTATCGAAACACGTCTCGCCTCCACACCAGGCAATTTCAGCTCCGTTGTCTATTAATGAAAGAAACACCTTTTCGAGGCATGATTTCCACTTGTCGTCACTTGGCCACTCTTTTATCCAAGTGTCAAACAGAAGAATTTCAACGTCTTCATATGAGTACACGAAAGATGTCACACCTACTTGAAAGGGATGCCATGTTGCAACGTATTGATCAAGAAATTCTGGAGGGGACTGCCCTTTCCAAATTCCAAAAACACTAAAACCATCTACATCCTCATGACCCTTATTCCCATCTTTATCAGTAATAAGGAAAAAAATCCCAAGAGCTTCCTTTGTCAACATGCTATAAGCCCCAATTTAAAAGTTGCTGCAGAGACGGAACAAAAGCCGTAACAATATCATCGGCAAGTATTTTGTTCCCATGTGGTTCCTTAGCGATAAAAATAACCACATTCTTGCCATTTGCCGTACCAAAATAACCTGTGACCCGTGTATTGTTGCGTGCCATAATATGATCAAACACCTTTGTAGGATTTGAAAGAATTCCCCGCGTGATCACACCGAACTCCTCTAGTGCCACTTTGGAGTTATGAGATGCATTTATTACTCCGTCGTCAACCAGGTGCCTATGTGCGTGTGAAACACGCTGACGATTACTTAATGCCTTTTCGATCTCTGTTGCAGAAAGAGCTCCTTGTCCAGATGCGCTTTTCGCACACTCCCCACCCGAGTTGTGGACCCAGAGGGCGGAGGTGGTGGCGGGGGCGTCGATGGGGGCGACGTAGTAGGTGTGGGTGGTGGATACGTTGAGGTTGTAGGTGGTGAACGGCTCGCCTGGGGGGCCGCGTTCGATGGTGAGGTT
>CAYRFM010000156.1:0-7267 GCA_964423555.1 uncultured Holophagae bacterium
TTGGGGTCACTTGGGGTCACTTGGGTTTCGTTCCTAAGCTGGCCACCTTGAACTGCCACCTGAGAGGCCGACCGGCGGTCGGCCCCACTTGGGGCCACCGTTTTAGAACAGCTTGAGGAACACGATCTGGCCGCTGACGTCGCCTTCCTCGGCTTTGAGGCTGCTGTATGCGCCGTAGCCGACGTCGACCCGGATCAGCGTCTTCCAGGGGCCCATGAAATTGACGGCGAGGCCGAGTCCGGCCAGGTCGACCTTCTCCGGCTGCTGGTAGCCGCCGATGATGACCGGTTTGTCCAGTTCGGCGCGCGCCGCTGTGATGCCGAAGTCCAAGTTGAACAGACCCTTGATGCCCTTCTCATACTCCAGCTTCAGGCGTATCGCCGAATCGCCGCGGATCCCCGAGGTGCCAAAGCCATCGACCCGGTTCTCGAAGAAACCGAAGCCGAAGCGCGAGAAACGGTCCAGGTTCCAGCCCTTGAGGTAGCGCAGCTCCGCGCCCAGACTTTGGAAATGCTTCAGCCGCTTGGAGACGCCCATGTCCACCTCGAGCGTGCGATAACTGTCCTCGACGGTGTCGGTATCCTCCGGCAGACCAAAATCATCCCAGTCGCTGCGCTTGTTAAAGGAGTAGAGTACGCGGGAGACAAAGCGCGAGCGGCTGTAATCGAGACTGATCCGGCCCACGTGCTCGAGATGGCTCTTGGGCAGGACATAGTCGGGATCGGTATCATCGCCCAGCTTGTAGTCCCGGTAGAGCAGCCCGTAGTTGCCCGAGAACTTCCAGAACGTACCGATCGGCACGCCGATCGTCAGGTTCAGTGACTCGGCCAGGCTCTCGATCTCCAGGTCCTTGCGCTCCTCGTTCTCCTCGTAGACCGTGTCGCCAAAGTAGAGCGGGGTCAGGAACAGCTCGGCGGTGAAGTCGAGGTTCGAACCGAGGAAGTGGGGGTTGGAGACGATCATGTCGTTGATCGCGCCGGCCAGGAAGAAGTTGGCCTGGTAGCCCTGGCCGAGGAAGTCGAGGTTCGTGTAGTTAAAGCCGGCCAGCGGGACCGGGCTATCGAGCGCGGGATCGAGCAGGATCCCGCCAAGCACGGCCTTCTTCTTGAGGAAGGTGTCCTCGCTGACCTCGCGTTCTCCGTTCTTGCCCTTGGCCTTGAGGTAGCGGAACCCCTTCTGGGTGTCGCGCAGGATCGTGGCCGAGCTGGCATAGGCCTCCTGGAGGTGCGCATCGGCCTGGCCGCTGTTGAACTGGTAGTTGCTGCGCCGGCTATCGATCTGCAGGACGATGCGCTCGCCGACGATGTTGATCAGCTGCAGGTTCTCCTCGCGGACCTGGGTCCAGTACTTGACCCCGCCCTGCTCGACCCAGTCGAAGTAGACGACCATCTCATTGCCGAGCACCGGCGCCACCAGGCCCGACTGGATGGCGCGCAGCTTGCGGTGGGCACCGCTCTCCTGGTCGATCCAGACCGTGCCGGAATAGTAGTTGCCGGTTGCACCCTTGGGCTCGAAGCCGACCTTCCAGGTGGCGTGGCCGTCGATCGTGTCCTCGCCCTTGTAGGTGTAGCTATAGGACTTGTCGAGGTCGATCACCAGCGGCGGCGTCTGCACTTTTTCGGGCGAGATCAGCGGCAGTTCCGGCTGCTTGTCGCCCTTCCACTTGACGCCGCCCAGGTAGGTGGCGGTGCGGATGCGTTCGACCGGCAGGCCCTTGCGCTGGACGACCTTATCCGCGAAGCTGACATCGATCTCGATCCCGGCCGCGGCGGCGTAGCGGTAGTTCTGCACCTCGTCGACTTCCAGCGACTGGAACAGGCGATCCTGCTCTTCCTTGAAGACCTGGTTCTTGACGACCAGCTCGTAGGGGTCGACGATTTGCTTGGTGACGACCTCCAGCGACTCGGAGGTGCCGGCCTTCTCGCCGGGCTCGAGGCGGAAAAAGTAGGCGTCGCTGTCGCCCTCAAGGCTCAGCTCGGTGATCGTGGTGTACTGCTGGTGGCGGTAACGCGCGCCCTTGGGGAACAGCAGCTCGACCTTGGTGCCCTTGGCCAACTTGAACGTCGTTGTCTGGCTCTGGCCTTTGGCGGCGAACAGGGCCAGGTGGTAGTCGCCCGAAATGGGGTCGAAGAAGAAGGTCGCATTGGCCTGGTCCAGCCCGGAGATCTGCGGCTGTTCGTCGAGACTGCCGGTGCGGGTCTTGGCGACCACGTCCAGGAGCTCGCGCTGCTTGGAGCTGAGCTCGAACTGATCGAACAGGACCAGCTCGACGCCCAGGGAGGCGGCCTCGATCAGGGTCGAGAGCACCTGGTTGGCGGAGACGGTCGTCTTCTCCCAGAGCTTGCCCGTCGGATCGGCCTCGGGCAGCCAGGGCTCATCGCCGTAAACATAGCCGTCGAAATAGGGTGCCAGCTCCTGGCCGAGCAGGGCCTCGATCTGGGCGCGGCTGCCCTCGACCCCGACCAGCGCCTGGGGGCTCTGGCTCTTGACGCCGACGATCAGGCCCTTGAGCTGGAAGGCGGCCTGTTTCCAGTCGGGCGCCCAGTCGGGTGCCAGCTGCAGGACCAGGTAGCGGAGCTGGCCGTCGGCGGCGGGCGCGGCCTGGAGCTGGGCGGGGATCGCGCAGGCCAGGGTCTCGGGCCCGTTAGGCTGCCAGGCGGCATAGCGCGGCAGCGAGTTCTGGGCCAACAGGGGCAGGGCGACGGTCATCAGCAGGGCGAGGAGGATCGGTCTTTTCATGGTGATTCATTCCTAAAGCGACAAGTGCGGGTCCCAGTTCCTAGAACAGGAGCGGCTCCGCTTTCATTCGCGGAACCCCCGCAGGAGGGGCAAGAGCCATGCCAGCCCGCGGATCCGCGCCGCTGGCGGGCTGCGGCGCGCGGGCGCGGCGAAGGCCTGTTAGGTGAAACGTACAGGGTGGGGTTAGAACCATACATGGCGAGTTCACAGACCCAGACGCAGGACGCAGGGCGGCTTGAGCTGGGCGTCCGGCAGCGGCTGGAAGCGGCGGTCGTAGCGACCCCACTGACCGTTGGCGACGAGGTAGTAGGCATCGCCGACGACCAGGCCCAGGGTCGGCTCGTCGAACTCGGGCGAGTTGGCCAGCAGCGTCTCGACGGCGGAGATGCGGCGGCCGTCGTCGGCGAGGCGGTAGCGCACGATGCGGTGGGGCCGGGTGCCGTTCTGGACGGCGATCAGGCTCTGGCCGTGACGGGCCAGGCCGTCGAGACCCGTGATCGCCAGCGGCACGTCGCACGGCAATTGGCGGACCTCGCGACTGGCGCTGTCGATCACCAGCGGGCCGAACGTGTAATCGGCGACGTACAGCAGCGCGCCATCGGCACTGAAGGCCAGGCCCTGGGCCGAGGCCAGCCAGGGCGAGCTGGCGAAGAGCTCGAGCGCGTTGCCATCGAGCGGCAGGCGGTAGATGCCGCTGCCGCTGGCATCGCTGGCGTAGAGGTCGCCATTGGCGGCCTGGGCCAGATCGCCGAGGTTGTGTTTGCCGGGCAGGGCGACCTTGTTCAGCAGCGCGCCGCTGTCGAGGTCGAAACAGTAGAGCGCGGCCGTGTCGAGTTCGGACTCGGTGACCTTGCGGGTCTGAGGGATGCCGTTGCTGGTCGCCCAGAGGCGGCGGCGCTCGCTGTCGCAGAGCAGGCCCAGCACGGAGCACAAGCCGTCGCGGCCCTCGGCGACGAACTCGGTCAACTTGCCCTCGGCATCGCGGCGCACGATCTTGCGCTGGTGGACGCTGCCCAGAAACCAGGCGCCGGTCTTGGAATCGTGGGCCAAGCCCTCGGGGAAGAAGCGCGGGTCTTCGAGCCGGAAGGCGACCGAGCCGTGGCCGTGCAGTGCGCTGAGACTGCGCACCCGCTCAAGATGGGCTTTGTAGCCGGGCGACTGGCGCAGCGCCTGGAGCTCGGGCGCATCGGGCAGTTCCAAAATCAGCCCCAACTCAGCGGCCTGGGCCAACGCGGCCAGGGCCTCCGCGTCCTTGCCGTTGAGCGCGCGGGCCAGAGCCAGGTTATAGAGCGTCGGCACATGACCGGGCTGAGCCTGGCGGAGGCGTTCGGTGGATTCCAGAAAGCCCTGCTTATCGCCCGCGCCATACAGCCGCCGGGCCTCCTGGCGGCCGCTATGGAAGGCCGTCGCCGGGTGGTCCTGGAACGCCAAACAGGTCATTAAAAGCCATACGGTCATCGGAACCCCCTTGGTCCTTTGCGGTCCGCCCAATTGTACGTGTACGAGCGTCCCACCTCAATGGGTTCATAGACCTGGGGCAAGATCAGGAGTCGGCTCTGCGTTAATGTGGGGAAATATCACACGATTCGAGCAGCCCAACCGTCTGGTTGTTTTCTTTCGTGCATCACGGCTATCACGAGCAGTTCATAGGGGCTCTCCTGATAGAGGAGCGAATAGGGCCACCCCAGAACTCGCTTACGGCGGATATGCTCCCTGACTTTCGGCGCCCCGTAAGGATGATCGCAGAGAAAGGCCACTGCTTTTTGCACCGCTTCATCAAAGCGGTGACCGAGACCCGCACACTTTCCCTCATACGTGGCGACCGCTTCACGCCATTCATGAAGGGCGGCATCATGGATGCGACATTTCAAAGGTAGACCCGCGAGACCTCTGCAATCGCCTCTTCCAAGGACACGGCACCGGCCCGGCCCTGTTGGTAAGCCGTGACTCTGCTTTCGGCCTCGTCATACCAGGCCTTTTCAATTTCGCGTTCCGAAAGGCCGATTTCATGATCGAGGCTCTCAAGAAGGAAACAGGCAAGGGCCGCTCGATCGGGCTGATTCAATGTCATGAGCTTTTCTTTTAATTGTGTCGTTACTGCCATGAGCATCTCCTACATTCTAGGTGTCATTGTATCACAGTGCTCAGGTAACGCCACGCACGACCAGCCTCTATGACCCCAGCTGTTGAATACGGGGTATAATCCCCCAGTGCCCGCTTTGGGCTGGGAGGTTGCAATGGATCTGCGACAAAACAAGGCGGGGCAGCCGCTCTTTGACGAGGCGCGCGAAGAGCGGGTCGGTCGGCGCTTTCTGGACATGGTCGCCGTCATGGCGCGGCTGCGGGCCGAGTGCCCCTGGGACGCCAAGCAGACGCCGGAGAGTCTCAAGCGCTACGTGCTGGAGGAGGCCTACGAGGTCGTCGACGCCATCGAGCGCGGCGATTGGGACGGGCTGCGCGAGGAGCTGGGCGACCACCTGCTGCAGGTCCTGTTCCAGGCCCAGATCCAGCAGGAGCACGGGCGCTTCGAGATCGCTGACGTGCTCGACCGCCTGATCGAGAAGATGGTTCACCGCCACCCCCACGTCTTTGGCGAACTGGAGGCCGACGAGGCCGCCGTCGTCGCCAACTGGGAGACGCTCAAGCGCCGCGAGAAGGGCGGCGAGGGTCTCTACGACGGCTTCACCCACGGCCTACCGGCCCTGCTGGCCAGCTACAAGATCTCCAGCAAGGCGGCCAAGGTCGGTTTCGACTGGCCCGACCCTGAACAGATCATCGACAAGATCCACGAGGAGCTGGGCGAGGTGCGCGAGGCCCGCGAAGGCTCGCCCGAGTACCTGGCCGAGGAGTTGGGCGACCTGCTGTTCGCCGTCAGTAACCTGACCCGCAAGCTCGGCTTCGAGCCCGAGGAGTGCCTGCGCCTGGCCAACCGCAAGTTCGTGCGGCGCTTCACGGCCATGGAGCGCCTGGCCGCCGACGCGGGCCAGGACTTCGCGACGCTCGACCTCGACGCCCAGGAGGCCTACTGGCAGCGGGTCAAGCAGACGGAGACCAAAGGTTAAAGCAAAGCGAGGGCACTGTAGCGCAAGATGCAATCTTGCGCCGGACGGCGGCAAAACTGTAGCGCGAGATGCAATCTTGCGCCGGGCGGCGGCCGACCTTTTCAGCTAGGATCAATCATTCGACATTGCGACCAGGAGGCGACCGATGCAGAGCCCGGCCCTGAGCCCGACCGCCAAGTTTACCCTGCTGACCTGCCTCTACTTCTCCCAGGGCCTGCCCTACGGCTTCTTCAGCCAGGTCCTGCCCGTGATCATGCGCGAGGACAAGGCCAGCCTGCCCGAGATCGGCCTGACCTCACTGCTGGCGCTGCCCTGGATGCTCAAATTCCTCTGGGCACCGCTCGTCGACCGCTACGGCAGCCAGCGCCACGGCGCCAAAAGGGTCTGGATCCTGGCCCTGCAGGCCCTGGCCGTGCTGCTGTTCCTGGTCCTGGCCGGATTCGGCGAGCTGGCCGGCATCCGCCTGATCGCGGTCGGCTACCTGATCGCCAGCCTAATCGCGGCGACCCAGGACATCGCCACCGACGGCCTGGCCGTGAACTTGCTCTCCGCAGACCAGCGCGGCATCGGCAACGGTCTCCAAGTCGCCGGCTACCGCCTGGGCATGATCTTCGGCGGCGGCGCGATGCTGGTGATCCTGGCCATGAGCACGCGCAGCCTGACCTTCCTGGCCATGGCCGGCGTGCTGACCGTCGCCAGCCTGCCGATCCTGCGCTACCGCGAGCCGCGCCGCCAAGTGGCCGAGGAAGACCGCCCAACCCTGGCCGCAGCGCTGCACTTCGTGCGCCGACCGGGCATCCTGCTGTTCCTGTTCGCGATCGGCTTCTTCAAGTTCGGCGACGCCATGACGACCCAGATGCTGCGACCGTTCCTCGTCGACGCCGGCTTCGACAAGACCGCAATCGGCAGCTTCAACGCGCTGGGCTCGGCCGGCGGCCTGATCGGCGCCCTGATCGGCGGCTGGTCGGTACGCTACTGGGGCCGCTACCGCGCGATCGTCACCTTCGGCGCGATCCAAACCCTGGGCGTGCTAGCCTACGCGGCAATCTGCGCCCACTGGCTGCCCACCGACTGGGTCTTCCCGATCGGCATCGTCGAGCACCTGACCGGCGGCATGGCCACGGCGGCGCTGTTCACGGCGATGATGGACGTCTGCGAGGAAACGACCGCGTCCACGGACTACACGGTGCAGGCCTCGGTCGTCGTCATCACTACCGGCGCGGCCCAAGCGCTCAGCGGTTTCACCGCGGAACGCTTCGGCTACCAGGGCAACTACCTGCTCTCCGCCGGCCTCTGCCTGATGGGCGCACTCAGCTTCGCCCTGATCTACGCCCACCAAGCCCGCCAACGCGGCGCATTCCAACTGTTCCCCAGCGCCTGAATTTGCGCACTGGCAGTCAGGCCCAGCATACCAAACAGGGCGCAAGTCGACCAAGGGTTTGTAGCGCAAATTCCAAATTTGCGCA
>CAYRFM010000156.1:7367-10003 GCA_964423555.1 uncultured Holophagae bacterium
TTGCCAAACAGGGCGCAAGTCGACCAAGGGCTTGTAGCGCAAATTCCAAATTTGCGCCGGTGGCAGTCAAGCCATGCCAGCTTCAGGAATGAGGGTCGACCAGGACTGCCCGGCCAACAGGCGCTCAGCGGTGGAACAACACCCCAACAGGGCCGCGCGGGGTCGACCTGACGGTCGACCCCGAAAGTTACCAGACCGATCCCCTGCCCTTCCGCCTACGCTACGGCTGATGTGTTTTGCCGACTGCGTCCCGCAGTCTGCCCAACACATCTGCCTTCGCTTTTTTTTTTCCAATAAAGGCTGGTTACTGACCTCGAGCGAGCCGGACCCCGATGCTCTGGACGCGCCCGCCAGGCACGTCCGCGTACCGGTAGGCCGCTCGCGCGAACCTGCCGAAGTTGCCCCAGCTCCCGCCCCGCAGGACCCGCAGCGCGCCGGCCTTGGGGCCCTGCGGATCAATTACTGCACCGCCGCTATAGGAACCCATAAGATCGTGGCACCATTCCCAGACATTGCCGTGCATCTCGTGCAAGCCCCAGGCATTGGCGGGCAGTGACTTGACCGGGACGGTGCAACCCCGGAACTCGCTCTGCGCGCCGCCATTGTAGGGTACACTGCCGTCAAAATTCACCTGGCCGCTATGGATCTGACGACCAAACGAGAACGGCGTCTCTGTCCCGGCGCGACAGGCATATTCCCATTCCGCTTCCGTTGGCAGGCGCAGCACCAGACCGGGCAGGCCTTGGTTGAGTTGCCCCAGGAAGTCCACCGCATCGTCCCAGCTGACGGTTTCCACCGGCAAGTCCGCGCCTTTGAAATGGCTGGGGTTCGTACCCATTACCGCCTGCCACAAGGCCTGGGTCACCGCCGCCTCACCGAGCCAGAAGCCCTGCGTCAGGGTCACACGGTGCTGCAGTTCATTCTCCCGCCGCTCCGGCTCATTGGCAGGGGACCCCATCATGAAGCTGCCGGGCGGGATCCAGCGAAGGCGTGCCCGCACGCCCTTGACCTCGATCTCGACCCAGGTGCCGTAGTCGTCTTGTCCGCTTCTAGCGGCCCAGGGGTACTTAGGTATATTTTGAACCTCTTGGCAGAGGACGGCTACGGTCTCGGTACGCTTTTGGCGGTCCCAATCCACGGCTCTGGTCAAAGCTTTGGCGAGGGCAGTAGGCAAATCCAGGGTAGCGATGAAGCCAGGAGCGTTTCTCAGCACTTCGAGTGGCAATTTTTTCCCCGACAGGGCAAAGACAAACGTCATCCCCAGCCCAAAGACATCAGCACGGGCATCGCCCTCGGCACCGTTGTCCAGACACTCGGGCGCAGCATAGACAAAGGTGCCCAAACCCTCCTTGGTTCCAGCCGTGCTATCGGCATCGCGGACCAGGTCGAAATCGCACAAGCATGGCCGCAGTTGTCGGTCCAGCAGGATATTCGAGGGCTTGATGTCGCGATGGATGAGACCTTTGTCATGAGCATATTGCAGGGCGGCGCCGACCTGGAGCAACACGGGCAGCCATTGCTCGCGGGGGACATCGCCACGCAGCACCGCTGCTTCCAGGTCACCGCCGGGCAGGTACTCCATGACGTAGAAATGCACCTGGCCATCTTGGCAGGCTTGCTCGAGGACGGTGACGATGCCCTCGTGTTTCAGGCCCGCCATTTTGCGGGCGCCGCGGAAGAAGCGCTCTCGCCGCGACTTGTCTTCGCTGTACTGGCCATGAAGGATTTTAAGCGCCACCAGCCGGTTGGACTTGAGGTCCATGGCCCGCCAAACAGTGGCGAACCCGCCCGAGCCCAGCTGCTGCTCCAATTCATAGCGATCGCTGAGCACGTCCCCTTGCCGCAACTTGCGTCCCGCGCGCAACTGGCGACGGAGCTGCTTGATCTGCTCCGTGAGCTCATGCACCGCTTGGCCTTCGGCCTCAAGCCGGCTCCGTTGTTGCTGGAGCCGCGCCAGCTGGTCCATGGGGGCTTCCGCTGGGGCCGTGGCAGCTGAGGCCGTGGGATGAGCGCGTGCTTGGCCGAGCTGGGTTACGATAGATTGGCCGATCCTTACATAAGCATCGTCCCGCACCGCAGCCCTCATTTTAGACAGCGGTTTGATTGGGTCCAGCAGCGATTGGTACTTACTGAACGGCTGAGCCTTCCAGTCGACCGCACGGATGGGGATCGGCACCAGGGTCAGGGTCCCGGCCGCGGCACGCCTCATCAGGACCGGGAGCTCGTGCTGTTTGATAAAATCGGAGGCCAAGAAGTCTGGCGTGACCATCAGAATCCCTAGGCGGGCCGAGGCCAAGGCGTCTTGCAGCTCCTGCGCCCAATCCTGGCCAGGCCGCACGCTTTGATCACGCCAACAGGTGTCGCACACGGTCAAGCCATAACCTTTGAGCGTGAGCAACAGACGTTCCAGAAAGGACGCATCTTTGCGGCAATAACTAATAAAGACATCGGCCATGGGTGCTCCGGGCATCGTGGCAAAACGGCGGGCGGTCTATAGGGTAATAAGGATACCATCGTTTGGCGCGAATCGCGAACAAACGAAAGTTTATGGCCGCCCGTCACTGTTCCTTGACATTTGCGCTACAATCCCTGGTGCGACCAGCACCCTGTTTGGCAAGCTGGGCCTGACTGCCACC
>CAYRFM010000157.1:0-9635 GCA_964423555.1 uncultured Holophagae bacterium
CGCCCAACATTCGTGTTCCTTCCATAGAAGGCAAGCCAGCGGCTTACCGCACTTTCCTGGCTTCGCGGGTCATTCGTGTTCCCTGCGACCAAGGCAAGCGGTGGGGGCGCCTAGCCGGCTCCTCGGCACCAGCGTGTGCTCCATGTACCGGTGGTTGATGTTGCGCGGTCGCGATGAGATGTTTTTGTCCTAGGCCTTTTTAGACGCGCTGACTGTGGGGTTCCGGTTTTATCGCGCAGCGCTTGGACATTTTTGTCCAAGTCGTGCACCGCCGAGGCAGGATTTCCGCGGTGGTGCAGCTGGCACGGCGATTGCTCCCTTGTTGCCCATTCCCGAGGAGTCTGCTCTGCCTCACGATGACGCCCTTGCTCTGCCTTATCGGCGCGCCGTCATCCGCTGCTGGCCCACTGTGCTGTCTCGACGCTTCTACCCATCAGGCTTACGGATCACGCAACCATGGCGAGTTACCAGGCGATCTCTACTGTCACCACCGCGGTCATCCGCCTTCTGCAGAAAAACTATCGGCCAGAGGACTTCGACGGCAACGAACTGTCCTTCGGGATCTACCAGGCCAAGGACTTCGAAAAGTCCACGATCACCGCTGGCGCCTCCCTGTTCCTCTATCGGATCATGCACAACGGCACCCAGCGCATCCCGCCAGGACGGCCCCGGCCCGATGGCCGCCGCCCCGATACCCTGCTGCCCCTGGATCTGCACTTCTTTCTGACCGTCTGGGGCACCTCGCCGAGCCTGCAGCACACCATCGCCGGCTGGATGATGCGCGTCCTTGAGGACACGCCGATCCTGCCCTCCGGCCTGCTCAACGAGGTCCTGCCAGGCTCGTTCGCCAATGGCGAAAACGTCGAGTTGAGCCTGGTCGAGATGACCACCGAGGACTTGCTGCGGCTCTGGGAGACGCTGGTCCCCTCCAATTACTACGAGCTGTCCGTGCCCTACGTGGCCCGTGCGGTGCGCATCGACAGTCTGCTTACCCACGAATCGCATCCCGCCGTCGCTTCGGGCCAGATCCGTCTGGCGACCGACGACGCGGGCGCTTGAGAGAGGTGGTCATGCCCTTCGAAACCATCCCCCCGCTGGAACGCTTTACCGAGGTGCTGCCGCTCTCCGCCATCCTTGGCCTGCGCTTCAGCGACGCCACGACCGGGGCGCACGTCAGCGACGGCCTGATCGTCGAGGCCCGCCCGCTGGACAGCCCCTTCCCCTGGACCGCCGCCGTGCGCACGAATTCCGGCAACTACTCGTTCCGCCGCCTGCCGCGGGTCAGCAGTGCCAGTGCGGTGGGCAGCCGACCCTACCTGGTCCAGGTCCGCGATCGCGCCGAACGCTTCCTGCCGATCGCCTTCCGCATCGATCTACCCCTGGCCGAGAGCGGCATCTGGCAGCCGACCCCGCCCGAGGAGGGCGCGTTGCCCGCTGGGGTTTATCTGTTCTCCGCACCCGGCCGCTCGATCCAGTCCGGCTGGGCCGTCGTCCGCGCCAGTCTCCTCGATATCGACGCCGGTGTGCCTGCCGCCTACGCGGTCGCCGAGCTGACCTTCGAGAATGAAGTCACCGTCTACGGAATCGCCGATGCACGCGGCGAACTCCTGATCGCTTTTCCCTACCCGCGCTTTGGCATGCCGCTCGAAGCAGATGCAGACGAGGGGGGCCTGATCACCGACCAGCAATGGCCCGCCACCCTGCGGATCCGCTACCAGCCAGCCGCGCTCGTCACCCCAACCTGGTCCGGGCTCCCGGACACTTTCAGCATTCTCAACCAAGGCTCGGCCCATTTCTATCCCGCCGCCGAGGCGGAAACCGAATGGGACCTGATCCTGAGCTACCAGCGCGAGCTTGTGCTCCGCACCGAGGGGTTCTTCGAGCTGAGGATCGAACCCTAACCTTTTCCAGGAGAAAAAGTCATGCCAGAATATCTCGCTCCAGGCGTCTACATCGAGGAAACCAGTTTCCGGTCGAAGTCGATCGAGGGTGTGAGCACAAGTACTGCAGGTTTTGTCGGTCCCTGTCGCTATGGCCCCACGTCCGGGGAACCGGAGCTGCTGACCAGCTTTGCCGAGTTCGAGCGCATCTACGGCGGTCTCGATCAACTCGACTACAGCGGCACTCTGACCCATAACTACCTCGCTCAGGCGGTTCGTGCCTTCTTCGAAGAAGGCGGCAAGCGCCTGTATGTTGCTAGGGTCGACGATAGTGGCGTGGCCGCCACCTATGCCAATGCTGCTCCGGAGGAACCCGAGCCGGAGGAGGAAGAAGAGGAAGAGGAAGGCGAAGGCGAAGGTGAAGGTGAAGGTGAAGAAGAGGAGGAGGAACCCGAGCCCGAGCCCGAGCCCGAGCCCGAGCCGGAAGTCGACTATGACAACTTCAGCCTGACCGCGCGCTTCGTCGGCGCAGCCGGTAACTTCCGCGTCACCTTTATCGGCACGGCCGGTGCCAACGCGCTGATTACCGACGTGGTCGACAGCAAGGTCAAGCTCAAGCAAGCCAAGACCTACGACACCGTGCTGGTCATCAACAACAACACCTCGACCCTCTATGATGTCAGTCAGGAAGGCGACGTCGTGCTGTTGACCAACGCCGCCGGCAAACACCTGCGCATCAAGGACGGCGCCCTGGAGAGCGATAGCGGCGGGACCTATGCCACCGCCGACGCCACCAAGTACACGGTCCATCAGGTTCTGGTCTCGGTCGCCATCGAGCGCCCGATCAGCCGTCCCAAACGGCCGGAGATCCGCTATGCCTCGGCCCAAGTGCTCGAGGGCTTCCGCCTCCATCCCGACCACCCGCGCTCGCTGACCAAGTACTTCATCAAGGATCCGATCGGCCGCACGGCGCAGTTGACGGTTCCCTTCTTCTTCACCACCTCCGACACCAACGGTGCCGCCATCGGCGATGACCTGCTCGGCAGTGACGCCATCGACGCCATGGGTACCAAGGGCTCGTCCGCTGCTGACCGTTCAGCCACCTACACGCTCAGCGGCGGCACGGATGGCGCCCGTCCCGGCGCCACGGAGATCCTGGGCACGGTCGACAGCACGACCGAGATCAAATCCGGTCTGCGCTCGTTCGAGGATCTGGAAGACATCTCGATCGTGGCCGCGCCCGGCTACTCTCACGCCTGGGACACGGATTCGGAGCAAGCGCAGAGCTACCTGATCGCCCACTGCGAGCAGATGCGCTACCGCATCGCCGTGCTCGACTCCGGCGAGGGTTACGCGATCTCCGAGGTCCGCGCTCAACGCGGCAAGATCGACACCACCCACGCGGCGCTCTACTATCCCTGGGTGCGCATCCTCGATCCGATCACGGAGGAGGAGCTGCACCTGCCGCCCTCCGGCTTCGTGGCTGGCATCTACGCCCGCAACGACATCGAGAACGGCGTCCACAAGGCGCCCGCCAATGAGGTCGTGCGCCTGGCGATCGGCTTCGAACTGACGCTCAACAAGGCCCAGCAGGACGTCCTCAACCCCGAGGGCATCAACTGCTTCCGCTTCTTCGAGGGCCGCGGTCGTCGCCTCTGGGGCGCCCGCACCGCCAGCTCCGATCCCGAGTGGAAATATGTCAACCTGCGCCGCTACTTCGCCTACCTCGAGCGCTCGATCGAGAAGGGCACCCAGTGGGTCGTCTTCGAACCCAACGACGACACGCTCTGGGCGCGGGTCCGCCAAACCGTCTCCGACTTCCTCTTCAACGAGTGGAAGTCCAACCACCTGCTCGGCACCAAACCCGAGGAAGCCTACTTCGTGCGCTGCGACCGCTCGACCATGACCCAGAACGACCTGGACAACGGTCGCCTGATCTGTCTCGTCGGCGTGTCGCCGATCCGACCCGCAGAATTCGTGATCTTCCGCATCGGCCAATGGACGGCGGATTCCAAACAGTGACCCGACCCCGGAGCCCGCGGAAGTGGGCTCCCATTCACATGACCGTCTATTTATGACAGGAGGCACCGACCATGGCTGAACGCGAACGTCCCTATAGCCAGTTCAATTACCTGGTTTCCTGGGACACCATGAAACCCGACAGTTTTAAAGCAGGCTTCCAGGAGATCAGCGGCCTGGGCCTGGAGATCACCGTCGCCGAGTACCGTGCCGGCAACGAAAAGGACAATGCACCGCGCAAGATCACGGGCATGTACAAGGTTCCCGACATCACCCTCAAACGCGGCGTGATTGGCTCGGCCGACCTCTACAAGTGGCTCGACCAGGTCCGCCAGGGTTCTCAGGAAGCGCTGAAAACCGTGACCATTGAGCTGCTCTCCGAGGACCGCGCCAGCACGGCCCAGAAGTGGATCCTCAAGTTCGCTCGCCCCACCAAGTACACCGGTCCCTCGCTCAACGGCAAGGGCACGGACGTCGCGGTCGAGGAATTGGTCCTCGCAGCGGAACGACTCGAGATGGAATTCGACTAGGTCACCGGAGACGCTCATGGCCACGCTTGCCGCCGAACGGACACGCCTGCCTGGCGTGTACTTCCGAACCGAACCACCGCTGCCCGATGCGAGCCTGCCGCGCATGGACATCGCCGCCTTTGTCGGCTTTGCCGCCACAGGCCCGATCGACGTGCCGGTCGAGATCGAGGATGTCGCCTCGTTTCGCGACATCTTCGGACCCGACCTGCCGCTTGCTCGCGACGAGAAAGGCAACGCCTCCCAAGCGTACCTGGCGCCGGCGGTGGAGGCGTTCTTCAACCACGGTGGCAAGCGCTGCTGGGTGGTGAGGGTGGCCGAACAGCCGACCTACCATCGCTTCGCACCGGCAGGCCTGGTGCGGGCCGACCTCTCGATCACCAAACTGCTACCGGCCACCCTGCGCGCCCGCTGTCCCGGTTCCTGGGCCGGCGGGCTCAAGACCCAGGGCCTGCTGACGGCGGAGTTCTTCTCCTTCGATCTGGACTGGGACAGCTCGGTTGGCCGCTTCACCTTGACCGTCAGCTTCCCCGAGGGCGAAATTGTCGTCGGCGACCTGCTGCGCCTCAACTTCAAACACAAGAACCTGGTCGGCTTCCTCGTCGCCGAATCGGTGACGCGGGTCGGCAACGCCAAGGCCCAGATCCTCTCGCGCACCACCTATTGGTACCTGCAGGACAGCTTCGGCAAGGCCAAAGGCGTCTACCACCACCGTCCCGAAGGCGTGGTCGCGATCGGCAAGGCGATCGCCTTCAGCCAGACCGACGAGGGCTACGAACTGCAGCTGGACGCCGACAACCAGGTCGAGCCCGGCGACCTGTTGCGGGTCAACATCGCCGGCGGGCGCATTCTATTGCCGGTCAGCGAAACCCGTTACGGGCTCGACACGGACGACAACAAGGTGCTGGTGGTCGTGGCCGCCCGCGGTTTCCAGCCGCGTACCCGTATCCAGGCGACTAAGCTGTTGGGCAAGAAACCCTGGAAGGCGTTTGGCGCGCGCTTGAGCATGGACCTGCTCGTCTTCGACGGCATGGCCGCGCCCAAGCTCCTGCGGCGGCTGGGTTTCAGCGCCGACCACGGACGCGCGCTGCAGACCCTCGAGGTCGATCAGCAGCTGTTCGAGCGGCGCTTCACCGCCTACCGCGATCCCCAGAGTCTGCGGGTGAGCGAGACGGTCCTGCAGCGCGAGGCCGCCCAACCGCGGTTCCCGCTGGCGGCCGACGAGGATGCGGCAAGCCTTTACCTGCCGCTCGATCTGGCCGATATCCCCAACGCCGCCTTTGCCACCGACGCCCTGGAACAGGATACCGAGACCGATCGCCTGGTGCGCGACGGTCTGGAGACCTTCAGCGCCGCCATGTTCCTCGACCAGGAACTGATGGGTCATACCACCGGCGCGCTTCTGGACGCTGCCAACAACCGCTACTATGTGGACGGCATCGCCCTGCGCGGCCTGCACGCCCTGCTGCCGCTGGAGGAGGTCTCGCTGGTCGCGATCCCCGACGCCGTCCACCAGGGCTGGGAGTTGGGCCCGCCGCCCGCCGATGGCATCCAATGGCTCGAAGCGCCCGAACTGGCCTTCGGTACCTTTAGCGATCCGGCCATGCCGCTGCTGGTCTGGCCCGACGCCGAGGGCAGCAGCTTCCGCCTCGAAGGCGCCTCCAGTCCCGACTTCGACCCGCCCGAACAGGTCGCCGTCACCGGCAACCTCGAGGCCGAGCTGGGCCTGCCGCCCTCCTGCCCGCGGGTGCGCTACTTCCGCGTGCGCGCCGAGTCCGGCACCCTGGTCAGCCCCTGGTCCAACACCGTCTCGCGCATTCTGCCCGTCGGTGACTTCAAGACCTGCAGCTTCACCTGGCCGGCCGCACCGGTGCTCGACCCACTGCCCGAGCTGGAGCCCGGCGACGACGCCGTGATCTTGAGCTGGAGCGGCGACAGCGCCTTCTGGCTGGTCGAGAGCGCCGGCGATCCCGCCTTCCTGACCGCCGAGACGCTGTACCTGGGCGACGAGCTGTCCGTCAGGGTCTTCGTCTCCGAGGTCACCTACTACCGCGTGCGCGGTCAGGCCAACAACTCGAGCGAGGCGCCGGGCGCGCTCAGCCCCTGGTCCAATACCGTGCGTTACGCGCCGCCGCCCGAAAATACCTGGCGGCCGCTGGAGTCCGACTTCGACGCCAGCGAGCTGCTGGCCCTGCACCGCGCCCTGATCCGCTTCTGCGCCGCCCGCGCCGACATGTTCGCGGCCCTGGCCCTGCCGCGCCACTTCCGCGAGGTCGACGCGCTCGATTACCTGCGCCAGCTGCTGCCGTCCTCCTACACCCTCGAATACACGACCGTGCCGGCGCTGATCTACGACGAGACGCCGGCGCTGGACTTTGCCGCGCTCTACCACCCCTGGCCGGCGCTGGCGCTGCAGGACGGCAGCCGCGAGGCGCTGCCGCCCGACGGCCCGATGATCGGCCTGATGGCCGCCCGCGCGCTCGGGCCCGGCGCCTGGATCGCGCCCGCCAACCAGCTGCTGGCCTCCGTCGTCGCCTTGGAACAGAGCTTCGACGACAGCGTCGCCCTGCGCTTCTTCCGCAACCGCATCAACCTTCTGCGCCAGGAGCCCCGCGGCTACACGATCATGAGCGCCGACACCCTGGCCGAGGGCGCCGAGCTGGGCAACATCAACGTCCGCCGCCTGATCATCCTGCTGCGCCGCGTGCTCCTGCGCGAGGGTCGCACCATGGTCTTCCAGCCCAACGACGCCAGCTTCCAGCGCCTCGCCAAGCGCCGCTTTGACCGCGTGCTCAACGATTTGTTCCAGCGCGGCGCCTTCAAGGGCACCCTCCCCGACGAGGGTTTCCGGGTCACCGTCGACAAGCTCGCCAACGACCGCATCGCCGCCGACAATGGCCGCTTCATCATGGAAATACGCTTCGCGCCCTCGCAGCCGCTGGCCTTCCTCACCGTCCGTCTCGTTCAAAGCGCCGAAACCGGCACCCAGGTCCAGGAGTTCTGACATGGCCGACGCCAGTAACGACCTCGTCCAGCGCCCCTTCACCACCTTTAATTTCAGGGTCGAGATCAGTCTGCCCGATCAGGACAACCTCTGCAATGCCGCCTTCTCCGAGTGCTCCGGTCTGGAAGTCAGCATGAGTCCCACCACCATCCGCGAGGGCGGCAACAACAACCGACCCATCCACCTGACCGGGCCCCTGACCTACGGGCAGCTCAGCCTCAAGCGCGGTATGTCCGCCAGCTTCGATCTGTGGAAATGGTTCGAGCGTTTCAGCCAGCCCGGCAACGGCGCCCTGCGCGCCGAGGTCCATGTCACCCTGCTGGCTGCCGACGGCGAGACCGAACAGGTCGCCTTCAAGCTGACCGGCTGCGTGCCGACCAAGCTCGTCGTTCCGGCACTCAACGCCGCCGACGGCCTGGTCGCCGTCGAAGAGATGCAAATCGCCTACGAAACCCTGTCGCTCGCCAGCTGAGCCTAACCGAGGAAGCCGATGCCCATCGAGATCAAACCCGAAAAAGCCTACCTCACCGAGGTCCAGTGGTCCAAGGACGGCCAGGTCTCGGTTATCGACGAGAGCAAGAAAGTCTACGTCCAGTTCAATCCTGAGTCGCTGAAGGTCGCCTTTTCCAACCAGAAGGCTGGCGGCGACCAAAAGGGCGGCAGCGCGATCCAGTTCGTCGGCAAGGGCAATACCAAGCTCTCCCTGGACCTGGTCTTCGACGCCGAGCAGCCGCTCCACAAGGAAACCGCCTCACCCGACGGCGACGTGCGCAAGCTGACCAAGGACGTCGCCTACTTCATCACGCCCAAGGGCAAGGGCCCCAAAAAGGACCAGTACATCCCGCCCGGCGTGCGCTTCGTCTGGGGTTCGTTCCTGTTCGACGGCATCATGGACAGCCTCAACGAGAACCTGACCTATTTCTCGTCCCAGGGCAAGCCGCTGCGGGCCACGGTCTCGATCAACCTCAGCCAGCAGGAGATCCAGTTCCAGTTCAATCCCTCGTCGCCGCCGCCGGCAGGCACGGACCAGGCCGGCACCCAGCCGCTGACTCAGGCCAAGCAGGGCGACAGCGTCCAGCAAATGGCCAGCCGCGACGGCAAGTCCAAGGACTGGGCGACGATCGCCGACAAGAACGACGTCGACAACCCGCGCAACCTGCCGCCCGGCAAGGCCATCAACCTCAATCCCAAGTAAGCGGAGAAGCCCATGCCCGTCATCATCAACGACTTCAAGATCGAGCCATTGGCGCCGCCCCAGGAGCCGCCAGGCGCCACCGCGCCCACGGCAGAGGAGCTGGGTCCACCGACCTTCACGCCGCTGGACATCGAGGCCGTCATGCGCCGTCGCGATGAACGGCAACGTCGCATTATGGCGCATTGAGGTAAACCATGGCGGATCCCGGAGTCAGCTCCACCTATCTCTCCTCCCGGCCGGTGCTCTCGATCGACGGCAAGGAGAACGACAGCCTGGGCAGCGGCCTGCTCAATCTCCTGGTCGAGGACACGACCGACGGGCTGTCCCGCTGTGAGCTGACCTTGGGCAACTGGGGCGAGTCGGGCGAGAAGGACTTCTTCCTCTACTTCAAGCGCGACCTGCTGGAGTTCGGCAAGACGCTGGCGATCAAGGTCGGCGAGGGCGCCACGGCGGGCACCATCTTCGAGGGCCGGATCATGGGCTTGGAGGGCCACTTCCCCCAGTCGCGCGCACCCGAGGTCCTGGTCTTGGCCGAGGATCGCCTGCAAGACTTGCGCATGAACCGCCGCAGCCGCTCGTTCGACGACGTCAGCGACGCCGACGTCATCCAGCAAATTGCCTCCGAGCACGGCCTGACCGCCGAGGTCGACCTGGAGGGACCCACTTATAAGGTATTGGCCCAGATCAACCAAACGGACCTGGCCTTCGTGCGCGAGCGCGCCCGTGCCGTCGATGGCGAGGTCTGGTTCGAGCAGGGCAAGCTCCACGCCCAGTCGCGCGCCAAGCGCAAGCGCGACAAGATCGAGCTGACCCTTGGCCGCAGCCTGCTCGAGTTCAGCGTGCTGGCCGACCTCGCCCACCAGCGCAGCGCCACCGTCGTCAGCGGCTACAGCGTCGCCAACAAGGAGGGCATCTCGTTCCGCGCCGACGAGAGCGGCCTGAGCGCTGAGTTGGCCGGCATGGAGGGCGGCAGCGCCCCGAGCCCCTTGCATGGACAGCCTGCACTCATC
>CAYRFM010000158.1:0-9617 GCA_964423555.1 uncultured Holophagae bacterium
AACAACGCTCGAAGCTCTGACGAGTCGAACTCCCCACACGCGTGGGGATGAACCGAATGCCAAGACCATGAGGGCTGTGGCAGCGCGGTATATCGGGTAAGGCTCAGACCTTACGATCTGAGCCTCCCCTAAGAACCGTACGTGCAAGTTGTTTCGCATGCTACCTCCAAACGTGTGTTTTCAGGTGGTTAGGTGCACGACGTTGCGTTCCATCTTTGTTTTGCGTGCCATTTCCGTGTCATTTTTTATTGAGACTGGCGAGATAGGCTGTTGTGGCGCGTCTCGTTGTCGCCACGTCGACGTGGGTGTATACCGTCGCAGTTCTGATGCTGATGGCCAGGATCGAGGCGATCATGGCCTGGCCCTGGCCCATGGTCGTGAGGTTGAACCCGATCGTGTGGACGAAGTGCGTGTGGTGTTGCGTCCACGGGGATTCACCCGCCGCCCGGCGCAAGATTGCATCTTGCGCTACAGCAGCTACAGCGCCTGCAGGACCTTTTCGGCTAGGCTCTGCCTTGACCACCAACCTGAAAAAGTCGACCTAGGGCCGGTGGCTCGGGCTTTACCTCACTTTTCCTGGCTGCGCGATCCCATAAGCGTTCCGCTCAACCACCACCTGGCGAGCCCGCCTGAGTGCCTGGCTCTGCCTTGAGCCCATTCGAAAAGGTCGTCCCCTTCGACGTTTGGCAAAAAGCAGAATCGTTTTAGCGGGACATTCACGGAGTTTCGCTCTACTTCAAAGACCGCTTTAATATTCACCTGCCGCCCGGCGCAAGATTGCATCTTGCGCTACAGCAGCTGCAGCGCTTGCGGGACATTTTCGGCTCGGCTCTGCTGATCACCAACCTGACAAAGTCGTACTAGCCAGCTTATCTCACTTTTTCTGGCTCCGCGGGCGATACGCGGTTCCCGCGATCAAGGCAAGTCAACGGCTCATGGCTTGAACGGCATACGAACGAGTTGCAGCGACTGGTTGTCCAGGCCGTAGAGGTTGCCCTCGATAAACGTCAGCTGCTGGAAGTTGCGGGCGATGGGGTGGGAAATGAAGGCGGGGTGTGCGAAGGCGGGACTGTCCGAACCGGCTTCGGTTTCAAGGAAGGCCTTGATGTCGAGCACGGAGAATTTGTGGTCGAGGCCCTGGACGGCGAGCAGGCCGGTGCCAGGGTCGACGGCGAAGCAAAAAAGGCCGGCGGGGAACTCGAGCGTCTTAAGCGGTACGATGCTTTGCTCGCTGGTGTCGCCGCTGCGAGGTATCTCGTAGAAGTGGATCTGACCGTCGCCATGGCGTTCCATGAACATGGCAAGGTCAATCTCGCGCAGGCCGCGAACGGGGTCCCGGTAAGTGAAACCGGAGAGGGCTCCGTTGTCGAGACGCAAGGCGGTCTTCCCGTGCAAATAGGGCGTGCGCACGACAAGGCGAGCATCGTAGTGGGGGTCGCTGGAGGACATGGCCGTGTCGAAGCGCGGTGGCTGGCGGTTGAGGTTGAAGTCATAGACGGCGGGATGTTCGTAGCCGGAGGCCAGGAAGGCGGGTTTACGGGTGATGAGACCGCCCTCGAAGACATTGCGAACGAAACTGGAGACGGAGGAGACATTGCCAGGCAGCGCATACTTGGCGACGACGGCAAAGTTCAGGGCCCCGGCCTCGAAGCGCAGACGACCCTCGCGGGAACCCTCGGCGAGGACGTGTTGGTACTCGTCGAGCAGCTTCTTGAGATCGAGGACGACGACTGTGGCGGATGCGAACGACTCATAGGAGCCGAGGAGCTTGTGGGCGAGAATGAGGTAGCGACCCATCATGGCGGTGTCGTAGATCAGGCCGGGCTCGGGGCTGTCGAAGCCGAACAGGTACTCAAAGCTGCCACCCTTGTAGCGATAGAGATCGAGGTGAGCGACGTCGTCGGGAAAGCGCTGGCGGGTCAGGACGAGAATGCTGCCCCTGGGCAGGTCGTCGAAGGCGACAGGGTCAGCGCTGGGCGCGTAGATGCCGGCGCTGGTCTCACGAAGGTCTTGGGGGGTGAACAGGGCCAGGCGCAGGAAGGCGTCGTCGGCGCCCTTGAGCAGGAGGTTGGAGCCAATTAGCTTCATGGGCTGACTGGGGTCGCGGACATCGTAGAGATCCAAGCATGCGGAAGATTGCCGCCAGTTCTCGGTGAGTACAAGGGTCAGGTTGCGCACGCCGGTGACCTGGGTGTGGTAGGCAACGTCAAGGGTATCGGCCACGTCGAATGGCGCGGTCTTGAAGTGAATCTCGATCGGTTCCTCAAGCGCTTGGCCCTCGCGATCGACGACGCCATCGATGCGCAGGCGGTAGGTCTCGTCGCGGCGCAAGCCTCGGGCGGGGACGATGCGCAGCAGAGCAGTCTCGACGTTGGCATCGGCAATCTCAACGCCGGACTCGTCCCGGAAGGTGACATCGACCGTACGTCCGCCCTCGTCCTGCAGCTCGACACGACTGCTGTCGATGCGGTGCACGGGTTCGCTGAAGACGACCGTGAGCGCATCGAGGTGAACCTTGGTGGTTTCGTTCGCGGGGTTGGTGGAAAGCACGAAGGGCGCGCAGCGGACGATCTCCGTGGACGGGCCATCGCCAACGACAACAAAGCGATCATTGATCTGGTTCTCGCCACCGAGCAAGGTGATGATTTTGATGGTGGCCTCGACCAAGCGACTTTCCGCTAGCACGACTGGGTCAAGGTACCAGGTCACGGTGTTGCCCTCGATTTTGGGTTTACCACTCGGGCAGGAGCCGGTGAGGTAGAGTTTGGGCTCGGAATAGGTGGACAGGGCTTGGCTGGACTGGACCGTCAGGCGCAGTTTCATGGCGCTTTGGACTTTGCGTTCGTCATGCAGGCGCTGTGAGCGCTCCGGATCAAGGACAAAGGTACCACAAACGAGGGAGCCCACCTCCCAGCGAGTCTTGAGCTGTGGTGGGGGCAACCCGCCATGGTCGATCGACCACTTTTCGTTGTCGAACTCGAGGGTCCGATCGACATGGGTCAAAAGACTGAAGCCGGTGAATTGGGAGGCATTGTCGGAGGTGAGGTCATTGACCTTAGCTTGGTGTGTATCAGGATCGTCGCCAATTAGATCGAGATAGGTGCCGAATTGCAAGCATTCGGCGGAGCCGCCGGCATCGGAGATGCCTCGCAGCTCGTAGATGGGTCTCGATCCTTTTTCAGAGTAGTCTTCATAAACGGGGATGCCGGGCGCGGGATAGAAACCATCCGCCAGGGAGGGGTGCCAGGGTCGAGACTCCAAGGGTGGGGAGTTCATCGGCCGATCGAGCTCGAACTGCCTACGCGAGCACGCGACATGGTTGATGACTGGGTGATGGGAAGCGTCGAGCGAGGCGCGGGTAGCCATAATCGAGAGGAAGACACTGGGGCCGACTGGTTCACTGGGGAGAAGGCCAGGCGTCGAACCAATTTCGATAGGCGTCATGGTGCCGGACCTCGAGAACTTATCGGAACGGGCCACCCGCTTGGCCCCAGGCGCAAGCGTGGGCGCACCGTCGGCGACGTTGAAGGCTTCGTACATACGCATGATGGTATGAGGAATGGGTACTTTCGCGATGTCGTGTTCGGCAGGCGCTATGATGCCTGACTGGAAGCTGGCGATGACGAGGGCGCGGTTATTGAACTCGGCTAGGTCGCGGTTGTGCTGGAGTCGGGCCTTGAAATGCGGCATTGCGCCGCGCCGGACCCTGAACTCGAGGCTCTGGACGGGTGTCAAGGTCGGGAGACCCCGCATTTGATTGACCGTCTCGGTGATTGTGACGCTTGGCGCCTCGCGGATCAGCAATTCGGTACCGGCGCCCTTGAGGATTTCGTCGACTCTGAGAACGACATCCTGGTTGATGCGCAGGGCGAAGGGGCGGGTGCCGAGGAGGTAGGTGTCGGGGGCCACGCGGGTCAGGTCGATGGTGCGTTGGAAGCTGTTGCCGGCGGGGTCGATGGCGCGCAGTTCAATAGCGTCGCCGGGTCGAGCATTGACCTCGGCGCGGTAATTGCCCGGGCCCAGGCTCGCGTCAAGGCCAGCGCCGTTATCAGGGTTGTAGACGCGCAGCAGAGTGCCGTTGACATAGGCTTCCGCCGGCGCAATCAGGAACATGCGGCCGTACTCCCAAGATAGCGTGAAGGCGCTGAGGTCGAGTCGGCGGGTGACGGCGGGGACGCGGGTGGTGAAGGCGAAGTCGACGGCCTGGCTGAGCGGGTCGCCGTCGAGGCTAAGTAACCCGGTATCGGCGCGAAAGTGGTACTGGGTCTGCGGGCTGAGCGCGCGCTTTGGTAGGGCGTTGAGCACATAACGGCCAGGCTGGACGACGAGTTCCAGGGGGATCTCGCCGTCGGGACCGATCAGGCGCAGGTGGGCGGCGAGCAGTGCGAGGTCGTCGCTGACGGGGCGGTTGAACTCGAGGTTCAGCGAGGGCAGGAAATCGACGTGGTGCTGGTCGACCAAAGGGTTGTGGTGCAGCAGGCGGAAGTCGCGGTTACCCAACTCGATGACTATATTGCAGATGTAGATTTTGTCGGCAGTGGGCGCGAGCAAGACCTGACCCTCGCGGCGCAGGCCGTCGTGTTGTGCGAGCAGGGCGCGCGATTCGGGCTCCATTGGCAGGGCGATGCTAAAACTGCCGTCTTTGGCGCTCTGCGTGCGCCAGGCCAACCGTGGCATATAGAGTTCGGCGCCGGCGACCGCCTTGGACTGGTAGCGAACCCAGCCGCTGACTTCGCTGATCGGGTAGTCCAGCGCCAGCAGCAGAAAGCGACCGCTCTGGCGCATGCCCGACTCCACCGGGTCATTGACCCAGGTGTCGCCGTCGCGGTTGAGGCGGTCGACATAGTCACATTCGCGGCCGTCGTCACGAACGCGCAGCAGCAGCACATCGGTGCTGCCGGGTGCCGTCACCCGCAACTGAGGCGCGTGCGGGAGGGTGCCGCCGATTTCCAGGGAGAAGGCGGCGATCACGCGGGTATGGGGAGGGTTATCGAAGGCCACGGACGTGCGCTTTGCGAAGATCGCGAGCGGGCGCGATGCCTTCTGGCTATACTCGATGGTCAGGTTGCCGAGGTCCCAACGCGGGCTTTCCATGAAAATGGCCTGTTCCACTTCAACATCACGCCTGGTGAAGGTGATCTCGGCGCGTTCGGTGTGTTCTGGCTCGACCGGTTCGCGAGCGCGGATGCCGAGGAAGCCGCCAAGCGCGCGGGGCTTGGCGCGCGCGGAAAAACCAACGCTGTAGACGAAGAAGTCGAGGTCGTAGGTGGGTAGGCGCAAGGTTTTGTTGACGCGCTCGTGGAGCTCGTCGACGCGAACCTGGGCACGAGCGCCGCTGAGCAGAAGACCGGCGGTGCGAACCTTGCAGCGAAAAGGGGCCTGTGGGTCGCCGAGGATAGAGACACAAGCGGGCTGGGTCAGGGAGCGCTCGAGCAATTTGCTCGGGACGACGAGGTCGTCCTCGCGCTGGACGAGGCTGCCAACGGCGGGCAATTGGGCCGGCCGGCGGTCGAGCACGGCCAGCAGGTAATCGCCATTACCGGCAGCGGTCAGGCGTGTTCTGGTCGCGGCATGTCCGACGGTCCGAACCCGCCAGGCCCGACCACGGCGCTCGAGCACCGCGACCGGGGCGGCAGGGTCGAACAGCGGCCTTTTGGCCAGACGCCAGTCGATCCTGCCCTGGCCTGAAGCACCGGCGAGATTGAAGGCGGCCAACGGCGCATAGCCCAACGGCAGCAGCTCGGCGATGCCTTGGGCACTCAAGGCGGTGACCTGGACGTCACCATCGAAACCGCTCAGCTCGAGCTGGTTGTTACCGGCGGTCAGGGCACCGGCCGGGCGCGGGTCGGCAAAGGGTGTCAGGCGCAGGTCAGGGACACGCCAACTATCGCGGTGGCTGGGCATGTGGCGCTGGATCGCAACATAATCGCCGCCGGTGACGACGTCGACGGGGTAGCCGTAGACGTAGGCCTGGTAGCGGCCGACATCATCGGTAACCAGCACGGTCTGGCCGTGGGGGGTGGTGACGATGACGGGAATCCCGACCAGGGGGTAGCTGGTAGCATCGGCCAGCACCTGGCCGTAGATGAAGTGGGGCAAGTAGACGTTGATCGTGCCGCGGGCCTCTATTCTATGGCCGCTGCGGTCGATGGCCACTGCCAGCACCGGAATCTCGCGGGCCAGGCCAGTTTGTTCAAAGTCACCCTTGTAGCGAGAGCCATTGGGGGCGTTGCGGACCAGAACCTGGTTGACGTAGATCTCCGTACGCACGACCTCGGTCTCAGGCTTGAAGATCGCGGTTACACGATAGTGTTGCCCCGGCTGGACATAGTCGGGGTGTTCCAAGCGCACAGTGATGGCCTGGGTCTCGGAGCTCCTGGACGTGCTGCCGGTAGGGCCGTTGCTGTCTGTGGACTGTGCTAAAGCGGCGACACCGCAGATCAAGCCGAGCAGGCCAAACGCAAGACAGCGGGTTTTCATGGGACCATCCTCAGCAGATAAATTGAATGGGCGCCCAAGAGCGCGACATCCCGGCGACCAGATGTTACGTACACGGCATCACTTGGATATCTCAGTAAGGAGCCCGTGTCGTCCGGCCGGCCGGATCAAAACAAGAAAAAGCGCGCCAGGGTGCAATCGAAGACACTCCACGCGTGAGACGAACTAACTCATAGTACCGCCGGGCCTAACTGGCGTTCAAGTTAATTATTCAGGGTCCCTTGGAGTGGGAGCCGCCACTTTTGCCCTAATCCCGCAGCCTTTTTGAAACCTGGTTTCAACGGCCCGAAATCTTAACGCGGTGCGCAATTTAGGAGTTGGACTTGAAGTGTCTGAGAAGCTAACCTTATAACCGTATGGTGATCTTCGTAGCATCCACCCTAGACTGGGCCAAGCGCACCTCTGTAGAATGCGTGTCATCCCTACCACAGGAGGTGATCATGCCTGCCGCTAAGATCAACCATGACTGTCTCTTCAAATGGCTGTTGAAAGAGTTTATGCCGAGTTTTTTGCCCATTACTTTCCCGAGGCCCAGGTGAGCAACATCCGCTTCCTCGACAAGGAGTTCCTGAAGAAGTTGGAGAGCTACCAAAATAGCTTGGAGGCCGACCTGCTGATTGCCCTGGAGGTCCAGCTGGAGGGACAGTGGCATAGCGTGGTGGTTTGCCTAGAGCACAAGAGCTGGCGGACCGAGGTCGCCACCACGGTTATGGAATACGCGGCTTGCGCTTGGCTCGCCGAGAAGAAGCCGGTCTGGTCCATCGTGTTCTTTACCGATGAGGCGGACTGGCGCGAAGACATCGCCGACCGGACCTGGCTAGGATATTCCAAGGCGGGCGGGCGGATGATGTATGTTTACCTGGCTTGCCTCACTGGCTTGCCTCCCGCCTGGCAAGGCCAAAATGTGGGTGTCCTGGCTTGCCCTGGCTTAGAGCACAAGAGCTGGCGGACCGAGGTCGCCACCACGGTTATGGAATACGCGGCTTGCGCTTGGCTCGCCGAGAAGAAGCCGGTCTGGTCCATCGTGTTCTTTACCGATGAGGCGGACTGGCGCGAAGACATCGCCGACCGGACCTGGCTAGGATATTCCAAGGCGGGCGGGCGGATGATGTATGTTTACCTGGCTTGCCTCACTGGCTTGCCTCCCGCCTGGCAAGGCCAAAATGTGGGTGTCCTGGCTTGCTTTTGGCTTGCCTCTAAAATGTGGGTGTCCTGGCTTGCCCTGGCTGCCTCCCGCCTGGCAAGGCCAAAATGTGGGTGTCCTGGCTTGCTCTGGCTTGCTCTGGCTTGCTTTTGGCTTGCCTCTAAAATGTGGGTGTCCTGGCTTGCCCTGGCTTGCCCTGGCTTGCCTCTGGCTTAGATGATCCTATCACAAAGATCGAAAATGCTCCGCCTCCTGAGCGATTCACTGATTGCTTTAGGGAAAAAGGGTCGGCTACCTGAACTTTCAGCATGGCAAATAGCGAAAATGCTCCGCCTCCTGAGCGATTCACTGATTGCTTTAGGGAAAAAGGGTCGGCTACCTGAACTTTCAGCATGGCAAAGAACGAATATGCTCCGCCTCCTGAGCGATTCACTTGTTGCTTTAGGGAAAAAGGGCCGGCTACTTGAACTTTCAGCATGGCAAAGAACGAATATGCTCCGCCTCCTGAGCGATTCACTTGTTGCTTTAGGGAAAAAGGGCCGGCTACTTGAACTTTCAGCATGGCAAAGAACGAATATGCTCCGCCTCCTGAGCGATTCACTTGTTGCTTTTGGGAAAAAGGGCTGGCTACCTGATCGTGCAGCATGGCGAAGATCGAAAATGCTCTGCATTTCGAACAATTCACTTGGGAAAAGGAGCAGGATTGCGGGCCCTTCGGTTTTGGAAAAATCGGTTCGCTTGAGTTTGTGAGCGATTCTCTTCTTGTGCTGGGGGAAGGGCAAAGGAGCCTTCGTGCAAAGGTCGATCTACTGGTCTCCTTTTGTGGGTCCCGTTGAACTTCCATGGGTACAGGCCGACCGGCGGTCGGCCCCACTGGTCACCTTTTGTGGGTCCCGTTGAACTTCCACGGGTACAGGCCGACCGGCGGTCGGCCCCACTGGTCTCCTTTTGTGGGTCCCGTTGAACTTCCATGGGTACAGGCCGACCGGCGGTCGGCCCCACTGGTCTCCTTTTGTGGGTCCCGTTGAACTTCCATGGGTACAGGCCGACCGGCGGTCGGCCCCACTGGTCTCCTTTTGTGGGTCCCGTTGAACTTCCATGGGTACAGGCCGACCGGCGGTCGGCCCCACTGGTCACCTTTTGTGGGTCCCGTTGAACTTCTATGGGTACAGGCCGACCGGCGGTCGGCCCCACGTTAGTTAGCCCAGGGTTGGCGGCTGGCCCCACGGGGGTTCCGATGGCTTCGAGGAGAATACGCGCAAGTATGGCCTTGCCCAGCCAGAGACAGCCAGCGATTCCGAGCCTCCGAGGCCATCCTGGTTTCAACGGCCCGAAATCTTAACGCGGTGCGCAATTTAGGAGTTGTACTTGAAGTGTCAGGAAAAGTAACCTTACAACCGTATGGTGATCTTCGTTTGCTGGTGTAAACATGTTTCGACGGTAAAGGAATGTTGGCGGTCCTATGAAAATCGTGATATCTTAAGAATGCTTTTTGAAAGCATATTTCGGAATTGGGAGATGACTCCATGAAAAAATTTGCATTTGTGCTAATTCTGGCAATCCTGACCTTGATTGCATTGCCGGTCCCGGCGAACAACACAAGTAGACTCTACTACAATAATGCGGCCCTGGATACCGAAGTGGGGCTCAGGAACTTTATGTTGGATCCTGAGTTTAACTGCGAAGAATGGGGTACCACGAGCCAGTACTTCACCGTCATTAGCTGCTACTAAACAGATCATGGTCGAAAGGACACAGAAGCGCCAACCTGCCGGTTGGCGCTTCAACAACGTCAGGTGTTCGCTTAAGGCGCCGGAAAAAAATTTCAAACCCCCATGGCCCCGGAACAATAGAAAAAACTTACAGGCCGACCGGCGGTCGGGCCCACATGGTCACCTTTTGTGGGTCCCGTTGAACTTTCACGGGTACAGGCCGACCGGCGGTCGGCCCCACATGTGCCGTCTCATTTTGTAGG
>CAYRFM010000159.1:0-250 GCA_964423555.1 uncultured Holophagae bacterium
GGACGGCGGCCTCGGCGACGGCGCGATGGTCGAGCGCGGCGCGTTCGATGTCGCCCAGCTCGATGCGGAAGCCGCGCAGTTTGACCTGATGGTCGAGGCGGCCGAGGAAGTGGAGCGCGCCGCTGGCATCCCAGTGGACCAGGTCACCGGTCGCGTACATGCGGGCACCGGCGGGACCGAAGGGGTTGGGCAGGAAGCGGCTGGCGGTGAGCGCGGGCTGGCGGTAGTAGCCGCGAGCAAGGCCGTGGCC
>CAYRFM010000159.1:278-9122 GCA_964423555.1 uncultured Holophagae bacterium
AGGAGGAGCTGGCCGGGTGCTTCGAGTGGGCAGAGCGCCAGGCTTTGGTCCAGCAGCAGGATCTGGGTGCCGGCGACGGGCGTGCCGATGCTGGGCAGACCGTCGCCGGACGCGGCGACGGGCGCGGCGCTGGCGGCGACGGTGCCTTCGGTGGGGCCGTAAGCGTTGATCAGGGTGAAGGGCAGGTCCTGGGGCGGCCGAGCCTGCAGGCGGTCGCCGCCGGTGAGCACGAAGCGGAGCGCGGTCTGCTCGGGCCAGCGCAGGCGCAGCATGGGCTCGATCAGGAGGGTGGGCACGTAGGCGTGGGTGATGGCGCGATCGTGGAAGAAGCGGGCAAGCGGCTCGGGCGCGATCTGTTCGGGGGCAACGACGTGGAGCGAGGCGCCGGCTGCCAGGTAGGGCCAGGATTCGAGCACGGCCGCGTCGAAGGCGGGTCCGGAGACGAGGGTCGAGCGGCTGGACTCGTCGATCGCCAGCGCCTGACGGTGCCAGGCGCAGTAGGCGAGCAGGTTGGCGCCTGCGATGGCGACGCCCTTGGGGACGCCGGTCGTGCCGCTGGTGAAGATGACATAGGCCAGCGTCCCTAAAGGCGCCGGGCGGCGGGTGAAGGAGGATGGTGCCCCGGCCAGATCACCGCGGGGGTCGAGCAGCAGGCGTGGCTCGGCTCGCTCGCCGAGCAGATGGGCGTGGCTGGCGTCGGTCAGCACCGCGCGGACGCCGGCGGCATCGAGGGTTTGGGCGATGCGTTGGGCCGGGTAGTGGGGATCGATGGGCACGTAGGCGGCGCCGACCGCGAGGATGCCCAGCTCGGCGACGATCAGCGCGGCGGAGCGGGGCAGCAGGGTCGCGACCAGATGCTCGGGACCAATGCCGCGCGCGGCCAGGGCGCCGGCCAAGCGGGTAGCGCCGCTCTCCAGGTCGGCGTGGCTGAGCACGAGAGGGCCATGGGCCAGGGCCAGGGCCGTAGGTCGCCGGCGGGCCTGCACGGCGAGCAAGTCCGTGAGGGCGACGGTCGGAGGGTCTGCCAGCGGGGTCTGGAAGCGTTCGAGCAGGTTCCGACGCTCCTCGGCATCGGCCGCGGCGTATGTGCCGAGCGGCTGCTTGGGGCTGGCGGTGACCTGGTCCAGCAGGTGCAGGTAGCGCCGGTGGAGACGCTCGATCCGCGCGCCGTCGTAGAGGTCGGGATTGTAGTTGAAGACCAGGTGCGAGCTCTCTCCAATGTAGGCCTCGAGCACCAGATCGAAATCGCCGGCCTGGTGGATGTCCAGCAGCGGATCCAGCGGCAGCTGCTCGACGTCCGAGTTGGCGCGGCGCCAGTCGAGCATGTTGAAGCAGACCTGGGCCAGAGGCACACGGCTCTCGTCGCGGGGGATGCGAAGCTCCGAGACGATGTTCATGAAGGGCACATCGCCGCAGGCCATGGCCTCGAGGGCCAGATCGCGCAACTGGAGGACCAGCTGGTCAAAGGCAAGGACGGGCGTGAGCTGCGAACGCAGGGGCAGGAGGTTGATGAAGTAGCCGACGACCTCCTCGACCTCGGCCAGGGAGCGGCCGGAGAGCGAGGTGGCGATGATCAGGTCGCGGGCGCCGGTCTGGCGGTGGAGCAGCAGCTTGAAGGTGGCGATGAGGATGATGAACAGGCTGGCTTGGTGGTTGCGCGCCAAGACCTGGGCGCGTAAGACCAGCTCGTGCGGCAGCGGCAGGATCAGGAAGGCGCCGTTGCCGGAGAGCACGGGCGGGCGCGGGCGATCGCCGAGCAGGTCGAAGGTCGGCAGTTCACCCGCGAGCTGGTCGCGCCAGAAGGCTTGGTAGTCGCGGCCTATCGGACTGACCAAGAGCTCGGCCTGCCAATCAGCGAAGCGGGCCAGGGCGACTTCCTCCCGGCGCGGATCGAGGGTGCGGCGCTGCTGGCCGGCAGCATAGAGTGCGCGCAGGCTTTCGATGACGATCAGGAACGAGGGGCCGTCGAAGATCAGGTGGTGCAGGGTCAGCAGCAGGACGTGATCGTCGTCGGCCCAGGTGATCAGGCAGGCACGGATGAGGGGGCCGGCCTCGAGGTCGAAGGGCTGGGTGTCGAGGTTGCGCAGCTGGGCCAGGCGCTGGGCCGAGTCGAGGGCACGGGCGTCTTCGAAGCGCAGTCGCAGGCGGAAATCCCGCTCCAGCCGGAGTACCGGCTGGCCGTCTCGATCGACGACCTTGGCGCGCAGGATCGCGTGCAGGTCGGGCAGCGCGGCGACGCAGCGCGCCAGCAGCGCGCGGTCGATGCGGCGGCGGATGCGCAGACCGGTAGGCAGGTTATAGGAGGTGGAATTGGGGCGTTGGCGCTGCAGGAACCACAGGGCCTTCTGGCCGACCGTCAGCGGCAGTTCCTCGAGTAGGGGCTCGGTGTCGGCGACCAGGGGTGGGGTCGAACCACTGACCCTGCTGAGCAGGGGGAACTCGCCCTGGAGCCGGAACACCTTCTGATAGCGGCCCTCGTGGACCGCGGTAATGCGTTCCAGGCGCGGCAGCTCGAGCTGACAGGCGAAGTAGGTGAGCAGCCGGTGGGCGAGGTCCTCGAGCTGGTTATGGCGCAGACCGATTGGCAGGCTCAGGGTGACAATGCGGGCATCGGTCTGGCTCAGGAGCGAGGTGCGGATACCGGTGACGGCGTAGAGCGAAGCGGCCAGGGCCGCGGCGGCTGTATCGCTGCCGGGCGCGAGCCGGTGCGCATCGAAGAGCAGGCAGTGACTGCCAGCGGGTGCCAATACCGGCACGCCAGCGGCGGACAAGCGGTCGTGGAGTTCCGCTACGGCATGCAGGCGCGAGCGAGCGGCCGCAATCACGCGGTGAGGGACGGCAAGCGCGTGCCCAAGCGCCTGGCGATCGCTGCGATGGAGCTCGTTGCCGTTGAGCAGGGCGAGGTGGCTCAAGGCCTGGGCGAGGGATGCATCGCGGCAGGCAATGAAGCCGCCCGAAGGCACCCCGAAATTGGCGCTGAGGCCCGCGCAGACGGCGTCGGCGAGGGCGCAGAGCTCAGCCAAAAGCACGGGTGCAAGGGCCTCGTTGCCGCCGGCTTCGAGGAGGGCGGTGTCGAGCAGGTGGCTGCCTTCGAGGATCAGGGGGACACCATGCGGGCGCAGCAGTTCGGCGAGTTGGCGCAGGAAACCTAACGCCAGCGGTTGGCCGGCCTGTTCCAAGCCACAGCTCTGGAGCATCACGCCGGCAAGCGCACCTGGCTCTGCCAGTAGACGCGCCACCTGATCGAGCTCGATTTCGGCCTGGACGCCGTGCTCGTGGGCGGCACTTGGGCGCAGGGTATAGGTCATGAGCTGGGGCTCGTAGCCGGCATCGATCTGATGGTAGTGAGCGGAGAACGGCAGCGTATTCTGGAGAATGACCCCTTGGCTATTGCGCCAAACCTGGAAGAAAAGCGCCAGGGCCGCGCGCTCGGATGCGACGGGGATGATGTGTTCGAACGGAAAGAAAGTCGCCAGTTGGGCGCGGATGTTCGATGTGGCGCCGCGCTGGACCTCGTTGGTCAACGACGGTTGATGGTAGTCGCCGCCGAGCTGAAGGCCAAACTCGCCGTACTGCTCCGGCACCAGGTCGATGCGGAAGTCGGCCTGCTCGAGGCCAGCCAGGCGCTCGCGCTCACCGTGGCCACTCGAGGAAGCAGTGAGGTCGTGTTCTCTCAGTTCATGACGGTATTTCATCGATCGTAGACCTCCGGCCCACCGGATAGTCGATGGACGCTGACGGGGACGAATGCGCTACTCATGCGTCGCCGGGAAAGGGTGGGGATGGTTAGCGTGACCACTTTCAACGTAGGAACATCCACCACCACCGGTCCTGTTGCCACCCCTGTTTAGGGTAAGGCATCGCCAGGGATCTGGGATTGGGGGTGGATGCGAGTGTCCTAATGCGGAATCACAACAAAATGACAGAACTTAAACGAGCGTCGAATGACCCTCGCAAGTGGGGGGCAGCATACACTATTCTGGATGCGAACGCTAGTAGGACTGCGGGCTCTGCTCTGTCGACAGTCCAATTGTGGCTCAAAGGTTTTCGCGAATGGGGGCCCCAAGGGCGACGGTTTGCGCTACCCCGAGCCCCGCTAGCGCTACTACTAGGCGGCATGTCGGGGAAGACGTCCCGTTAATTCTTTGGCCTTTTGAGCCAATGCCGGGGATGAGGGTCGGGAAACATTTGATACCAAGGCCCATCGCCGAAGCGCCCAGACGCCGTTCTGAGGGTCCCGCTGCGGCGCAAGTAGCGGCGCTGACGGTGACACAGGCGCTGCCGGTGGGCGTGCTGGGCTGGTCTCTACTGCCCCTGTTGGTGACCGCGCCCCTAGCCGCGAGGGCGCTGCTTCAGGATCGAGACAGGGCCGACACTTGGTTGGTCGTAGACGATGGCGATGGCACCGCGTGGCGACACTGTGCGGAGCAGGCCAAGCACTGGGTTCGCGAAGGACGTGCCTTTATCGAGGATCCCTACTCTCTCTCGCTGCTCGAAGATGCCGACGGCCCCAACATCGCTTCCAGCCGCGCGACCCTGACCCAGCACAAGGCATCGGATGCCAATCTCCTGCCCGAGCCCCGGCAGCGCTACTACTAGACGATCCTTCTGGGCGCCAGTTTCAGGACTTGCATGACAGGGGGAAATCCCCTTAAGCTTGAGTAGCCGAAAAAGACGTCCCTATTCGACGTTTGGCAAAATGCAGAATCATTTCTGAGGGATGCTCCCGGAGTTACGCTCTACTGAAAAGACCGCTTTGAGAATTCACCCTCAGCCCGGCGCAAGATTGCATCTTGCGCTACAGCAGCTACAGCGCCTGCGGGACCTTTTCGGCTAGGTTCGAGCTTTCTTGCCTTTGAGGCAAGGTTCGGAATGAGGTAATTTAGCATGAGCCAGCCTGATACCAAGGCCCAATCACCCAAGCGCCTAGACATCGTGCTGGACTTCGCCTGTTGGTGCCACCAAACGCGGCGCAGCTGGTGGCGCCGCCTGCTGTTCAAGCAGCGTCTTTTGGACGCCGCTTTCCTTTGGGATGAGGGCGACAGCGGGGGCTTCGTCATCGACCATAAGGCCCTATTGCAGGCCATCACGACCCATACCCAAATCCATTGGAAGCAAACCTCCTACGATGCAGCCAGCCTGCCGACCTTTTTGCCCCCGAGTTTCACGGAGCTCAAGCATATTTGGCTCACCGAACCGAACCCCACTGCCCATCTCAAAGCCGACGAAACTAGAAAGGAACAGTGTGTGTATGAAGCTGTCCAATACCACTGGTGGCCCCTCTTCGATCGGGAGATCGTCCTTCTCGCCCACAGCGATCGTAAAGAAATTCGCCAACTGATCGAGACCCGATTCGCTGCCGGCGACTATGTGCCGCTCTCCTCGTTCGCCGTGGAGTCGCTTGCGGCGCAGATCGGCCTCGTCAACCAGCGCATCGCCGATACTGCGCTCCGAGCCGCGGTCAGGGAAAAGCAGTTTGACCAGCGGATCCAGTCACGTGACCATGTCGTACGCAACCAGCGGACCCTGGGCTATGTGCCCTTGGCCTATCTCAATCTGCGCCTTGGCAAGCGCTTTGGCCAATACTTTGCCAGCAGACATGAAGGCCGGGTTGATCGAGTGCTGCCGAAACTCCCGCTTTGCCCGTGGCGCGTCGGTTTCTGGGGGGCCGCTGGCCTGGCCCTGCTGAATCTGGCCATGGCGGCGGGCCAATGGTTTCCCCAGTTGACCGAGAGCGGGCTCGCGCTCCTGCCCTTGCTGGGCCTGGCGCCAGCTGCCGCGGTGGCCTTCTGGCGCGATCGCCGGGTCACGGAGACCTGGCTGATCTGCGATGACGGCGACGGCACCGCCTGGCAATGTTGTGCCGAGCAGGCCAAGCAGTGGGCGCGCGAGGGCCGAGCCCATGTCGAGGATCCTTATTACGTGTCCCTGTTGGAGGGTCCGGCCATCGACGTTCAGCGCCTTTCCTTCCGGTTTAACTTTACCTTCCGCGATTCAGAGAACAAACTTGAATTGATCTACCTCTCACCCTCCGGTCTGGCCGCCGCGGGTCCGGCGTTAACCGCGCTGGGTCGGGATGCCCGCGGATTGACCTGGTTCTCCCAAAAGCCCGCCGCGGAACTAGACGGCGAGATCAGCGACGCCCTGACCCGCCTCGGCCTGGCCAATAGGCGCCACGAGCTGCGTCTGGTTCGCCCAACACAACTCGCGTCAGAGCCACTGCCCATGGTGGAGGCGATCCTTTCAGCGCGTGGCTCTGTCCTGCGTCAGGTGGCCGAGGCGGAGGCACTGCCCAGCTTGGGGCCTGAAGCGAATCCGAGATCCGCCTTGTCGCAGCAGCCCTGAGCCACCAGCTGACTGCCAAGCCCTGGTCCTGATCACCAACCTGACCAGGCAGGTCAAGGCTCGCGCAGTCTCAGTGCCGCTTGCGGCCAAGCTTGCGCTCATTTCCTGAAATTTGGTGCGCGAAGCTGTCGAAATTGCGCTATTAATGCAGGGGGCGCTCACCTAGGGAGCGCATGGCATGGTGAGGGAACGACGATGCATTTTCTCAAGAACCTGATGGTCAAGCTGTTCCCAGGCAAGGGACCGGGTGGCAAACGCTGCCGGGTCCCGCTGTTTGGGGTGCGGGCGGTTGGCAAAAGTTATTTCTCCTACACGCTCGCCCATTTCCTGGCCCGCGAGGGCTTAGGTCATGTGGACGGCGACGGCATGCGCGCCCTGGACACGATCATCCCCCGTATGCTACAGCGCAAACCGCTGGACGCCACCATGGGCAATCACGACTACAGCCTCACCATCCAAGGCGTGCGCTACGACGACTACATGAAAGTCATCCAGGAAAGCGCCGGCCAGGCCGCGGGCCTGGAGAACTTCATCGAAGCGGTCGACCACGAGGACGAGGATCCCGAACGCACGGTCGCGGCCAACCTGATGCTCTCCACCAACGATATGAGCGGCAGCGAGTTTTCCCTGGCGATGCAGCAGCTGTCGGAACCCAACGCCACCCTGGGCGGCGAGCCGATGACGGCCAAGTTCATTCAGATTCTGCGCGGTTGCGACGGCTGTGTGGCGGTCATCGACATGGTCCGCAACCAGACGATCACGGACGAAAACCGCGAACAGGTCTTCCGCATGGCCCTGGCCGAGCAGGTGGTGCCGATCATTCGCGGCATCGAGTTGGCGATTCTCCAGCGCAACACCGAGAACCGCCTGTTCCCGCTGTACCTCGTCTTTCCCAAGGCCGATCTCCACCGCCTCAGCCGTCGCGAGCTCTACGAGATGATGGAGGACGTGCTGGCGCTGTTGCTGGCGCGCCTGCGCGACAAGGTCCAGCTGCGCATCCACACCATCGTCAACCTGGGTTTTGCCCAGAGCGAGCGGGACGAGTCCTATTTTGGCGATCAGCAGGGCGCAGGTTACTTTCTCGCCGACCTGGTGGCCTTCACGCGCAAGTTTTAGGAGGCAGACATGGCACATTTCGCAAGAGTAACGACGGATTTTCAGGCTCAGCCCCTGGTTCAGGGCCAGCTGCCCGACGGTCTGGTCGCGATGCTCTCGACCCAGGCCTTCCCGTCCTGCGCGCCGCCCTCGCTGGAGGATGCCGTCGCTTACCAAGGCTTCAAACTGCTGGGCTACCAGGGCCAGTACCTGTGTTTCTCGCGCTTCGGCTACGCCGGTGCCGTGGACGACTACGGCCGTGCCATCGCCTCCGCCCGGATATTGGTGCTGCCGGCAGAAACGGTGCGCCACCACCGTTCCCTGGCCTGGCTGTTAGCTCAGGTCGACGGCGAGAGCGACGCGCAAGCGTTCGAAGCGGCCGACTTGCCACCACTGGCGGATCGCAACACGAGCTTCGCCGCCCTGGCCCCAGGTTCCGGCATCACCCTGGCGGCCCTGCCTGAACTGCTGGCGCGGCTGTGTACCCAGCACCAACTGATCGTCGCCGGCACGGATGGCCAGGCTCGTCAGCGTCTTTTTGACCTGCTGTTCTTCCTGCTACCACTGGAGGTGCTTTGCCAGGCGCACTGGAGCTCCTATGCTGCCTTCCACGCCGAACGCGCCGAACCGGTCGTGGGCCTGGCGCGAACGGTCACCCCCCTCAAGCGCGGGCTCTTTGACCGCATTCCCTTCCTTGGCGCCAAACCCAAAGCCACCGCAGAAGTGGATGCCAGTACAGGCACCCTTGGTTTCACCTTGGAGCTCGACCGCCAGGAAAAACGTCTGGCCACACTCTTCGACGAACTGATCCACGGACGCCATTGCCCGGATCTGGGCTTCCCCGAAGCCTACCACCTCATCCAGGACTCACTCTCCCGCGAACTCTGTGGAAGACCGCTCACCACCGAAGAGAAAGCCCTACCCGCCTCGTTCAGGAAGTTCCTGGTGCAATGCCACTGATGGTGAACCCAATCCATAACCACTGAAAACGCTGAACCAAAAGGTGCAGAGAAGAAGAACTTGGGTTTATAACCACGGAAAACACGGAATCACACTGAAAAACACTGAGAGGTGCGCTGAAGGTGCACGATGATTTATAACCACGGAAAACACGGAATCACACTGAAAAACACTGAGAGGTGCGCTGAAGATGCACGAGGATTTATAACCACGGAAAACACGGAATCACACTGAAGAACACTGAAGAACACTGAAGAACACTGAAAGGTGCACCGAGGATTTATAACCACGGAAAACACGGAATCACACGGAATCACACTGAATAACACTGAAGAACACTGAAGAACACTGAAGAACACTGAAGAACACTGAAGAACATTGAAGAACACTGAAGAACACTGAAGAACACTGAAGAACACTGAAGAACACTGAAGAACACTGAAG
>CAYRFM010000159.1:9222-9536 GCA_964423555.1 uncultured Holophagae bacterium
AACACTGAAAGGTGCATCGCGGATTTATAACCACGGAAAACACGGAATCACACTGAAGAGCACTGAAAGGTGCACCGAGGATTTAAAACCACGGAAAACGCGGAATCACACTGAAGAACACTGAAAGGTGCACCGAGGATTAAACGCTGAAGGGAGCAGGGACAGATAAGTGTGGCGTTCTGCATTGACTTCTTCGGCGTGTTTTTGCAGTGTTTTTCAATGGTGTAAATCCTAGTACGACTTTGTCAGGTTAGTGATCGGCAGAGCCTAGCCGAAAAGGTCCCGCAGGCGCTGTAGCTGCTGTAGCGCAAGAT
>CAYRFM010000160.1:0-9136 GCA_964423555.1 uncultured Holophagae bacterium
CTCGCGATTTTTTTCGGACGGGCTGTTCAGGTGAACTAGGCCTCGCGATTTTTTTTGGACGGGCTGTTCAGGTGAACTAGGCCTCGCGATTTTTTTCGGACGGGCTGTTCAGGTGAACTTGGCCTCGCGATTTTTTTCGGACGGGTTGTTCAGGTGAACTTGGCCTCGCGAATTTTTTCGGACGGGTTGCTGAGGTGAACTTGGCCTCGCGAATTTTTTCGGACGGGTCGCTGAGGTGAACTAGGCCTCGCGATTTTTTTCGGACGGGTTGTTCAGGTGAACTTGGTCGTTACAGGCTTTACAACCTCGCTGTAGCGCAAGATGCAATCTTGCGCCGGGGGCTGGGCTCTGCCATGATCGCCAACCCGGCAATGGCCTACTAGGCAAAAACCGCCCAGGGCGAGCTCCAGCGCATGGCATAGCTGTCGATTGCTTAGTGTAATGTATTTTAAATAAAGATCTTATGGGATCCTTTGCAATCTGGCACGGTCTCTGCTCAACCAGGGTGCGGAGGTTGCTTATGAGCAAGTTGACCGGCATCTTTTTCCTCATCATCGCAGCGAGCCTGAGCTACGGCCAGGTGCGCATCAAGGATATCGCCTCCGTCGAGGGCGCTCGCGCTAACGTGCTCAGCGGGCTGGGCTTGGTCGTCGGTCTCGCCGGAACGGGCGACAAGGACCAGACCAAATTCACCACCCAAGCGCTCTCCAACGTCCTAGCCAAGTCCGGTATCTCCATCTCGCCCACCGACATCAAGGTTAAAAACGTGGCGCTGGTGCTGGTCCAAGCCGAGCTGCCGCCGTTCGCGCGCAGCGGCTCGCGTCTCGACGTCACCGTCTCCAGCACTGGCGATTCGGTCAGCCTCCAGGGCGGCACCTTGTTGCTCTCCGAGCTCAAGGCCATCGACGGCAACACCTACGCGCTGGCTCAGGGCCCGCTCTCGATCGGCGGCTTCAGCGCTGGCGGCGGCGGCTCCACGGTCGTCAAGAACCACCCCACCGTCGGTCGCATCCCCGGCGGGGCCATGGTCGAGCGCGGCCTCGACTTCCCCTTCCTGGCCGATCACAAGGTCCGCTTCATCTTCAATGAAAGCGACTTCACGACCATGAACCGCGCCATTGAGGCCGTCAACCAAAGCCTCGGCGCCAGCTACGCCAGCCCGCTCAACCCGCGGGTCATGGAAGTACAGGCGCCAGCGGAGAGCTGGAACGACATGATCGGCTTCGTCGCCCGGCTGGAGAACGTGACCCTCAACCCCGACGCCGAGGCCAAGGTCGTGATCAACGAGCGGACCGGCACGATCGTCATCGGTCAAAACGTTCGAGTCGACAAAGTTGCCATCGCCCATGGCAATCTCACCATCCAGATCCAGACCCAGAACACCGCCGTGCCCTCGGGCGCCGTCATCGGCGGTGCCAACACCGTCATCCAAACCAACCAGGCCACCGTGGCCGTCGAGGAGGCGGCCTCAGTCGTCGTCGCCCCGCCGGGCGTCTCCCTGGGCACAATCGCCGAAACGCTCAATAGCCTCAAAGTCTCGCCGCGCGACATCATCGCCATCTTTCAGGCCATGAAGGAAGCCGGCGCGATCCACGCCGAACTCAAACTGATCTGAGGAGGACCGCCATGATCCCCGAACTGGGCAGAACCCCCAGCCTGGGCGTCGCAGGCTACGGTGCTGGCCAAATGGCCGGCGATGCCGCCGAGTCCGCGCGCGGCCAGGCCTTTCAGGACCTGCTGCAGCGTGCGGTCGCCAAGGTCGAAAACCCCTCAAAATCCACCGGTAAAGACCAAAAATCACAACTCGTTGAAGCGGCGCGCCAAATGGAAATCCAGTTGGCCACGCTGATGCTCAAGACCATGGAAACTTCCAGTACTGAACATGGTTTGTTAGGGGACAGCAATTCCGCTGGTCTGGCACACTTCAAAGACCTGTTTCTCGGCCAGGTGGCCGAACAGCTCGTTGAACGCCAGGGCTTCGGGTTTGCGGATGCTCTTTTAACCAGCTATGGTGTCAAGTAGTTAGTTACACAAGGAGGTTTTTCTGTTAAGCTCACCAAACCCGTTGTCGATAAAATGGGCAGTGTAGGATTCGGTCCTTCGGAGAATTCAATGAAGATCAGTAAAAAATCGATTTCATCAACTTCGTACACCTCCGCTGCCTCTTCCTACGGTAAAACTCAAAAAGTGTCAGGGTCACAGCCTCTGGACGATTCCGTCGAAGTCTCTCCCTCGGGTAGTCTGTTTCAAGCCGCGCTCGGCGTGGCCGCCAACACACCCGACATTCGCACAGAAGCCATTCAGGGTATTCAAGCCGAGTTTGCCGAAGGACGTTATCATCGCGACGAGTTTGACGTTGCAGACAAGGTGATTCAGGAACAACTCACCTCACCCTTGCCGGTGTTTTAAGTCCCTAAGGGGGACGCATGTCGGACCCTATGTTTTTGCGCAACATGATGTCTAACTCGGTCTATGCCGAGCAGATGCACAGTGCGCAGATCCAGGGCCAGACGGCAGCGCGCGAGCGGGCAACACGAGCGAGACAGGAAGCCGACAAAACCGAGAGAGCCCAGATTCGGGGTCTCGAGGAAGCGACTAAACCCGGTGTCAGTGATCGGGAACATCGCAACGGCCAAGAACCCTTCCAGTCGGAAGAGGAAGATCGCTCGGAAGCACGCGCGGAAGATCGAGAGCTGGAAATCCCACCTGACTTGGTGGACTTTCGGAGGCATATCGATCTGACCGTCTAGGGAGTTCGATATGCGCAGCCACCTCGAAAAGCTGCTCGCCCTGCTCGCGCACAAGCGCGCCATCCTCGAGGAACTCGTCGATCGCCAGGAGCGGCTCAAGGCCTTCCTGATCAAACCGCGCTGGCACCAGTTCTTCGAACACACTCAGCCCCAGGAAGTCTTGCTCCAGAAGCTGCGCCAGATCCAGGCCGCCCAAGACTTTCTCATGCAGGAGCTGGCCGCTGCCTTTCACGTCGGCAGTTTGCCCAATCTGCGCGCCCTGCTCCGCTACATCGAGCCCGACTGGCAACGCGCCCTGCAGGACGCCATCGAGCATATCCGTGGGGTCACGGAGCGACTGCGCGGCCTGACCCGGCTCAGCCAAGCGCTCAACCAGGCCCACTGGCAGTTTCAGCAGAATTACCTGACCCAGGCCCACGGCTCGTCCGACCTCGGCTTCACCTACACTGCCAACGGCCACACCGCCTCATCCGCCTGGGTCGCCAATCGCTACTGCTCTTCCGTCTGAGGTGATTCATGGTCAATCTCAATGCCTCGCTCTACACTGGTTTCAGCGGGATTCAGTCCGCCCAGACCGGCCTCAACGTGATCGGCAACAATATCGCCAATATCAATACCGCCGGCTACTCGCGCCAGAGCGTGCTGACCGTCGAGCGCGGCGTCAGTCGCAGCAATGGCGTCGTGATTGGGTCCGGCGCCAATGTCGATAGGGTCACCTCAGCGCGGGAAACGCTGACCGACGCCTTGGTGACCCGCCAGACCGGTCGCCACGCCTACCAGGATCAGCTGGCCTCCGGTCTCAACGAGATCGAGTCGCTGATGGCCGAAAGCGAGAACACCGGCATCGGCAGCGCCCTGGCCGATTTCTTTGCCAGCCTCGAGGCCGCCACCTTGCGGCCCGGCGACCTGGGCACGCGCCAGGAGCTGCTCGCCCAGGCCGACGCCCTCGCCAGCGAGATCCGCGGCCGCGACGGTGACCTCTTCGACCAGCAGCAGCAGGTCAACCAGGACCTGGCCGATCTTGTCGCTCAGGTCAACGAGATCACCTCGCGCATCGATAGCCTTAACCGCAAGATCGCCGGCCAAGTCGAACCGGCCCAGGACCTGATCGACCAGCGCTATGCCGAGATCAACCGCCTCAGCGAGCTTGTCGGCGTCGAGACCTACCCGCTCTCCAATAACATGATCCAGGTCAACCTGGCCGGCCCCAACACCATCCTCATCGGGCGCGAGCTGCGCAACACCCTCGAAGTAGAGCCCAACGCCGCCAACAACGGCTTCTACGACATCGTCGTCGACACCAAAGGCACCGAGACCGTCGTCACCAGCCAGGTGACTGGCGGCAAACTCGGCGCCAAGCTGCGCCTGCGCGACACCGAGATTCAGGGCGTGCGCGACAAGCTCGACCTGCTCGCCGCCGGTCTGATCATTCAGACCAACGCCATCCACCAGACCGGCACCGACCTCAACGGCAATACCAACCTGCAGTTCTTCGATCCCGACAACACCACCGTCCTCGGTGCCACCGCCATCGGGACCGTCGACCCCACGCGCTATCGAGGTGTCGCAGGTAACATCCGCATCTCCAGCGACCTCGAGGATCCGCTCAACCCCGGCGTGCTCGACCCCTCCCGCGTGGCCTTGAGCGCCACCGGCTCGGTCGGCGACAATGGCATCGCCTTGGCCATGGCGGGCCTGCGCACCAGCACCAGCCTGATCGACCTCAATCGCGACGGCGACCCCAGCACCGACGGGTCCGTGTCCTTCGAGAAGTTTCATAACCTGACCCTCTCCGACCTCGGCCGCGCCGTGCGCAACGGCAACGACGGGTTAGACACCCAGACCGCGCTGTTGGAACAGGCCAATGATCGCCGTGAACAGGTCAGCGGCGTCAATCTCGACGAGGAAGCCCTCAACCTCTCCCAGTTCCAGCGCGCCTTCGAGGCCTCGTCGCGCTACCTCAGTGTCGTCAACCAATTGACCGCCGAGATCTTGAGCAGACTCGGCTAGGAGGATCGCCATGGCCTTCAGGGTCACCAACAACGCCATGGATCAGCAGTTCCTGATCCACAATCGCATAACCCGCGAACAGGAAGCCCAAACCCTCGAGCGGCTCTCGACGCTCAAGCGCGTCAACCGCGGCAGCGACGCCCCCGAGGACTACCACCGGATTCGCAACAACCGCACCGATCTCCAGACGAACAAGGCTTTTACCGATGTCCTCGGGCACACCACCCATCTCTTCCAGATGACCGAGGACGCGCTAGGCGGGATCCGCGACGCCCTCGACGAGGCGCGTACCCTGGCCCTCAGCGGCACCAGCATCCTCCACAACGCCGAGGAGCGCATCACCGTCGCCGACCAGATCGCGCAGCTGCGACTGACCATCATCAACCGCCTCAACACCCAGAGCGAGGGTCAGTACCTCTTTTCCGGCACCGATACCACCACCCAGCCCTTTCAGGACCCGATCACTGGGAACTACTCCGGTAACGGCGATGCCATCGACGTGCGCCTCAGCGCTACCGATACGCTGCGCACCAACTATACGGGCGACGCGATTGCCTTCGGACCCGGCGGGCAAGGCAGCAGCGACGATATTCTGCAGACGCTGGCCGACCTAGAAACCGCGTTTCGCACCAACAATGCCGCCGCCATCGACGCCGCATTGCCGCTGTTCAACCCGCTGTTGGACAGGGTCAACCAAACCATTGGCGAACTGGGCGCGCGCGGTCAGCGCCTGATGTTCGAGCAGAACCACTACAGCGCCTTCGAGCTCGACCTGCAAACGGTGATCTCCGACCTGGAGGATGCGGACCTGGCCGAGGAGGCCGTCAACCTGGACGCGGTCCAGAACCAGCTCCAGGCCCAACTGCGCGCCCACGGCACGATCAGCCGCCAGAGCCTGTTCGATTTCCTCGGCTAGAGAGGGCGACCCCCGAGGGGTCGCCGCTGGATCAGGGAGCGTCGATCCAAGGATAGACTCCGGCTTTTACGGCGGTCTTAAGGGTCATGGTATACCTCGCTTTGCAACTTGAGGGTGAAGTGTTTTCTACGATGACAACCCGCGTGGGCGGGGGGATCAGGGGCCGTCGACCCAGGGGTAACTTCCGGCTTTGACAGCTGATTTGACTTTCATGGCAAACCTCGTGAGGATAGATTGGGCGCGGAGGCGCAACCTTTGAACCGGAGGCAGAGACAGCGATTCCAGGGCCGGCATGCCGGTCTGGGGGGTGGCAATCCGCTGTCCTCCGAACAGGCTTCAGTATATGCTAGGTGCTGGTTCTACTCAACGAATCTAAGGTTAAAAAAAGTAAAATGATGGGCGCAGTTGTAACGGCATCCAACCTTTCGCGTTGCGCCCTTCGCCCGCGAAGATAGACCTGCCGATCTTTTAGGTCCACACGGCGCGTCTAGCTCCTCGTCGGGTTTGTGTTTATGGTAAAATGGCATCTCAAGGGGATTTTTCACAACCAAGATCGTGACAGTGATCGGCGGTTCGCAGAGAGCGCAATTAGGACGTGTCGATGAGTTTGATTCACGCGGAGCGGAGCGAGACGCACGCACCCGCAACCAGCGAATATGTATCGCTTTCCTCGCCGACACATTCCGTCGGTTCGCTTGATCCCAGTGCTTGTGCACAGCTCAAGCGCGGCATCGGCACTGCCCTTCAAAATGCGGAAAGATCCGGCCGCCGGCGACCCATACAAGCCCTTGGCCTCGAGACCCTTCAGTTGAAACCCTCCGCTCATTCCGAACGAAATGCACAAGTGCGCCGGGTCCTCGCCTCTCCCGGTTCAGATCCAAACCCAGGCAACGCGCGTAGCGCGGTCGCTCAGTGCCGCTTCTCCAGCAAACAGCTAGAGTGGGTGCGTGGCTTGCCCTCTTCGATCAGGGTCGAGTACCTCGCCCACGTCAGCGACGAAGAGTGGCAACAGGTTCTTGACGCAGATATCTTCGAATTCTTCGGCGGCACCGAGGAAGTGGACCAGATCCGCGAGGAACGCAAGTACCACAAAGAGATGGGCAATGCGTCCTCCAGCGAGTGGCTCGAAGTCTTTCCTGAAGGCAATGCGCGCAAGGCCGCGGAACAATTGGCCATGCTCGATGCCGACGAAGATGTCGAACTGGATCAATTGATCTCTTGGCGTGACGCATTTCTGACTCTGGCTCGAAAAAAGGTACGCGTGGCCTACCTGGAGGATCTGGAAATTGACGACAGCCCCGCCCTGCTACCTGGGGATCAACCGCGCAAAGCCGAGTTTCTCCATCCCACCGAGGAGCTCTGGCTGGCCGTGCCCGACCCCGGTAAAAGCCTGTTTTTCCTTGGCTATATCGTGGCGCGCAAGGCCGACGCCGTCGAGGTCTGGCGCAACCACCTGTTGTCTGGCGTGCGCATGAGTGGCGAGGATGGCTATCCACTCGAGGTCAATACCGGAGACCCGGAAGTCGACGAATTAAGTGATCTGATGAGCGGGCTCTCCCTCGACAATAGCCTCGATTCGCGCATCGTGCCTATGGAAATCGACAAAGTCGTCAGCGGCTCCGGTCTCCACCTCACCAAGACCCGCTATGACGCGGACGGCGATGTCATCATGGAGGATTCCGACGGCTTCTCGGACGTGCACATGACCGATGTCCACGGTCACTTCAACATCGACTTCAAGAACGTCACCGGTTATGTGTCCATGGAGATTGAGGATGTCCAAGGTAATGTGGACATGGAGATCGAGGACCTCCACGGCAGTCTCCATCTGGTTATGATGGATATCGATCTGGGTAGTGAAGACCATATGGAGATCGATGTCGAGGACGTTGCTGGCGCTATGGAGATTGAGGTCCTTGACTATGATCAGGCCATGGAGGTCGACCTCGGCCATATCCAACCTGGTGCCTTCAAGCGCTACCGTTTCGCCAAACGCAAGCGCGAAGAGTCCGATGAGGAACTGGGCGAGCTGACCAAGTCAAAACGCCAAAAGCTCGAACAGGAAACCGATGACGGTGCCGAGAGCCTTGAGGATCTGATTGGTAAGTTCTCGGCTCTTTCGATTTCATTCCGCACAGGTTTGGACAAAGAGCTCCACATGATCTATCCGGCGCGCAACCTCAACGACCTCATCGTCGCCTCCGATCCCACCCCGCTGAAATCCATCATCGCCAATAAGGCCTGGCTCGGCAAGGGCCTGACCTCGCCAGAGGTCAGCCAGCTAAAAACGCTGAAATCCGGGGTTGAGTCGGCTCTTAAGAGTGTTAAATCCAGCGCCTCCCAAACCAACAACAACGCGCTCGCCAAAGCCATGCGCAAAGTCGCCAAGTTCCTCTCGAAGAAGGGAACCGTAGACATACCGGACACCGACTTGTCCGGCTCCACCAACCACGGTACGGCCTCTAACAAGACATCGACCGTCGTGGGCAAGAAGGTCGTGGCCGATCCGTTGAGTCCCAAGTCCACCGCGGGAGGCAGCGTGGCCCAAGACGGCGCGCTGATGGATTCGCTGCGCACCAAAGTCCAAACCGCTGGTGGCTCGACCAAAGACCCCGTCCAGGCCCACCTCCTCAATATGAAAACCTGGGGTCCTGGCGAACTCTGGAACCTTACCCCTGCCTCCAAGCAATTCAATAGCGATATGGAAAGCGATATCGAAACCCCGCTCAAGGCCGCCCTCTACGAACGCGGGATCGTCATGTATTTCGAGGCCGAGGTCTCCTACAACAACTACCCGGTCGGCCTCGATCATGCTACCGCGCCGGAAAAATACCTGTTCACTAAGATTACTTTCAAGGCCTACCAACTGCACGAAGACACCGTCAACAATCAATGGGTCCAGGATCACACGATCGCCAACGATGCCAAGGTCCAGGCCGTCAACCGCAAGATGAATTGGAAGCAGGGCAATCTGCCCAAGTTACTGCCCAGCCCAAATGCCCATACCGGCACCGCCAAAAAGCCGCTCCAAGATTTGGGATTCCCGGCCAGTGTGATTGAGGCCCTGACAACCTACAACGCTGCCGTGGCCGTGGGCAATAAGATCCCCGGCACAGCCTCTAACCGCCCCAAGTGGCCAGGCAATGTAGGGGTCGACACCTTCCTTGGCGATTTGCAGGTCTGGCTGGATTCGGCCAAAAGCAGCGACCCTGGAAAATATTCGGGCAGTCAGAAGAAGGTTGCCGGGAAAGCCAACCTGCCCGCCAACTGGAAACAGGTCCTCGACTTCAGCTGACGGTTCCGTGGGAAAGGGAGCCGACCTTCTCCTCTGGGGCCTCCCAATAGTTCAACATATATATAATGTGTGGAGCGCCTCCCGGTCGCGGAGGAGAAATCTTTTCGCAAGCGCGCCGATCGGAATTTTTTTTGGCATGTAAAGCACTTGTTTGCAATTGGTTAG
>CAYRFM010000161.1:0-8764 GCA_964423555.1 uncultured Holophagae bacterium
TGAACTTTGGCGTGAGAGACCGACCGGCGGTCGGCCCCACTTTGGGTCGTCTCCTACCATGGGTCCCGGTGAACTTTGGCGTGAGAGACCGACCGGCGGTCGGCCCCACTTTGGGTCGTCTCCTACCATGGGTCCCGGTGAACTTTGGCGTGAGAGACCGACCGGCGGTCGGCCCCACTTTGGGTCGTCTCCTTCCGTGGGTCCCGGTGAACTTTGGCGTGAGAGACCGACCGGCGGTCGGCCCCACGGGAGTGGCCAGCCAGGCGGACCAGGCGGCCCGACCTAGTTGCTTTGACCCAGTTGGTTTAGGATGAAGGCGTACTCGGCAGCCACTTCCTTGAGGCGTTGGAAACGGCCGGATTTGCCGCCGTGACCGGCCTCCATGTTGATTTTGAACAGGAGGACCTGGTCGTCCGTCTTCATTTCCCGCAGGCGCGCCACCCATTTGGCGGGCTCGAAATAACCCACCTGAGAGTCGTGCAGTCCGGTCGTGACCAGCATGGCCGGGTAGGCCTGTTTCTTGACCTGGTCGTAGGGCGAATAGGAGAGCATGTAGTCGTAGTACTTCTTCTCCTTGGGATTGCCCCACTCGTCGAATTCATTGGTGGTCAGCGGAATGCTCTCGTCGAGCATGGTGGTGACGACGTCGACAAAGGGCACATTGGCGATGATGCCCCGGTACCTGTCCGGAGCCATGTTCGCCACGGCGCCCATCAACAGGCCGCCGGCGCTGCCGCCCTGGGCGAAAACCTTGTCCTTGGCCGCCCACTTCTCCTTGACCAGATAGTCGGTGACGTCGATGAAATCGCTGAAGGTGTGGATCTTGTGCAACAGCTTGCCGTTTTCATACCAGTCGCGACCCATCTCCTGGCCGCCGCGAATATGGGCGATGGCGAAGATCAGGCCGCGGTCGACCAAGGACAGGGCGCTCTGGCGGAAATACGGATCCATCGAGCTGCCATAGGAGCCATAGCCATACTGGTAGAGCGGCGTGCTCCCGTCTTTTGGGGTGCCCTTTTTGTAGAGCAGCGAGACCGGGATCTTGCTGCCGTCCCGCGCCGTCGCCCAAACCCGGGTCGTCTCGTAGCGCGATTTGTCGAAACCGCCCAAGACCGGGTCTTCCTTGAGCAGCTGCTTCTCGCCGGTCCGCATGTTGAGCTCGAAGACGCTGCTGGGTGTGGTCAAGGAGGTGTAGGCGTAGCGCAGGACCTCGGTGTTGGTCTCCTCGTTGACGCTCAAACCCGCGACATAGCAGGACTCGCTGCCCTCGACGTAATAGGCGCCTTGGGGGTTTTGCAGGGGCAGGACGCGGAGGCGCTGCAGGCCGTTGGAGCGCTCGCTGATGGCCAGGTAGTTGTCAAACAGCGCAAAGTCACGCAGCAGCACCTTGGGATCGTGGGGCAGCAGTTCCTGCCACTTGGCGCGATCGCCGATCTGGCCGTCGGCGACGCTCATCAGGCGGTAGTTGGGGGCATTCCAATCGGTGTTGATCACCCAGCGACCCTGGTTGTGATCGGCCCTGTACTTGAAGTCCCGTTGGCGAGGCGCCAACACCTGCCACTTGTTGTCGCTGGCGTCGGCGGGCAGAACGCGGACCTCATCGGAAACGGTTGCGGAAAGCGCGATGAGGATATAGCGGTCGTCCGTGGTCTTGCCGAGCCCCATGTAGTAGCTCTTGTCCTGCTCTTCGTAGATGGTCGGGTCGGTCTTGGGATCGGTGCCGAGCACGTGTTTCTTGACTCTGGTGGAGAGCAGGGTGGTGGGATCATTTTCGATGTAGTAGATCGTTTTGTTGTCGGCCGCCCAGGCCAGTGAGGCGGACAGGCCGGGGATGGTGTCGGGCAGATTTTTACCGCTGCGCAGGTCGCGGAAGCGCAAGGTATACTGGCGGCGCCCAACCGTATCTTCGCAATACGCCAAGAGCTGCTCGTTGGGGCTGACCGACGTGTTGGCAACCTGGTAGTAGCCCTTGCCCGCGCCTTCGACATTGGCGTCGATCATGATCTGTTCGTCACCACCGGCTACGGGCACGCGGAAATAAAGTGGGTACTCCTTGCCGGTTTCGAAGCGGGTGCCATAGCGGAAACTGCCCTTCTTGTAGGGCACGGAGCTGTCGTCTTGCTTGATGCGCCCGACGATTTCTTCGTAGAGCTTGTCGGCCAGAGCGGCATAGGGGGCACTCATCGCCTGGTAGTAGGCGTTTTCGGCATTCAGGTGGGCCAGCACCTCGGGCGCCTGCCGCTTGTCGTCACGCATCCAGTAGTAGGGATCGTTGCGGTCGCCATTGGGCGAGGTCACCACATGGTCCTTCTTGGCGGCGACAGGAGGTTTGGGTGTGTCTGCAAACAGCAGCGAGGTGACCAACAGTGCAAAAATCAGAGACTTGCGTAGCATGAGCGCTCCTGGGAGGTGAACGATTGCGAGCACGGCGTGGCGAGGCACGACCGTTGCAGCGACGTCGGTGTCCGTCCTTCCCTTTGACGCTAATTCAAGGAAAAAAGGTGCAGCCATCGTTTCAGATGCGGGAGGCTGTGGCTTCAAATTGCGATGGTCGATCCCTATGAGTCAGACCCTCGTGGCTTCGTGACTTCGGATGAGAATTTGAACGGTGCTGCGATGTCCACACGAGAATTGGTTAGACGCTCTCCACGGCCAGCATCGAAATCAGCACCTGCAGAGCCTCACATAGGGCATCGCGAGGGCCCAACCAGGAGTTGGCAGTGGCAAAGGCCAAGCCTGCGCTCGCCGCCGCAACCAGCAGGCACAGGCCGCCTTCGAGCAGGGGCGCCGCGGGATGGGCGAGACGGTGCTTGAGCGCTTCCTCGCCGCGGTCGGGCGCTGTGGCCAGGACAACCAGTGCCGCGCCTTGGGTTCGAACCATCGCTTCGATTTGGGTTCGGCCGTGAACCAGAGCTTGGGCGCTTTCCAAGCTGTTGAGGCAGGGACCGGTCAGGCCCAATTCCATGGAGAGCACGGCCGGTACTTGGTTCTGGAGCGAGGTGATCAAGGTCAGTGGATGGATGCGCTTGTAGCGGCTCTCGGCGAAGCCGGGTCCGGTCAGGCGGCCATCGGGCGAGCGCCGCCAGGCGCCGTCGAAGACATCGCAGGTCATGCCGGTCGCGCCGCTGATGGTGAACAGGCCGGCCGCAGGCGGGACCTGTAGGGCGCGAGCGGCCTCCAAGGCGTAAGCGGCCGCGGGCGAGGTGGTCTTGCGGGCCTCGGGCCGGGCCATGACCTTGAGGTTGGGGTGGTTCAATCCGGGCAGTTCGCGGTCGAGGACGGCCGACCAGGCCGTGATCGCGATCATGAGGTCGCGCCTGCGAACAGCACGCAGCTGTTGTGGCCACCAAAGCCGAAGGCATTCGAGAGAGCGTGACTGCCGCGGATCGGTTTGGCCTGCAAGGGCACATAGTCGAGGTCGCATTCCGGGTCCGGAACTTGAAGGTGCGCTGTGGGTGGCGCCATCTGGTCGCGTAGGGCGTAAAGGCAGACGACCGCTTCGATCAGGGCGGCGGCCGCGAGCGTGTGACCGAGCATGCTTTTGACGGAGCTGGTCGGCACGTCGGGTGCGCGTCGCCCTAGCAGGCGATGCATCAGGCGGGTCTCGGCACGGTCGCCGGCGCGGGTCGCAGTGCCGTGGGCGCTGACATAGGCCAGTGCGTTTGGCTCGGGCAGGCCGTCGAGGGCACCGCCCGCGGCGACGGCCCAGGCGTCTGTGTTCTCAGGTGGGTCGACAAAATGATTGGCACTCATGGATTGGCCAAAGCCGGCCACATAGCCGAGCGGTTGTGTCGGCGGGCGGTTGCTGAGCCAGAGCCCGGCGGCGCCTTCGCCCATCACGAAGCCGCGGCGGCGGTCGTCGAAGGGGCAGCTCGCGGCGGGGTCGGCCAGGTCGCTGAGCGCCTTGAGGTTGTGGAAGAGCGCCAGGCAGATGGGGTTGAGTAGCGCGCAGCTGGCGACGACCAGGACATCGTCGACGGTTCCGGCGTGGAGCCACTGGCAGGCGGCGGCGATGGCGTCGTTGCCCGTGGCGCAGGCCGCGTCGAGACGCAGGCGCGGCAGGCCGGGCCCAACTTGATCGGCCAGAAAGTGGAGGGCTTCGGATGAGGCGAAAGGGACCAGGGGCCGCAGCGCCGCGGCGTCATTGCGACCGGGCAGGACCCGTTCAAGGTACTCGGCGTCCGAGAACAGATTGGGCAGACCCAGCACCAGAGCGTAGCGGCGATCGGGATCGCGCGACAGGCGGTCGAGCGCCGTCTGGGCCAAGGCCAGCCCGCGCGGCATCAAGGCATGCGGCCAGCTGTTGGGGGGGACGAGCGGCAGCGCCAGCGGCGCGCCCACGGGTACGGGATAGTCGTTGGACAACAGCTGGACCGCACTGCGGCCAGCCAACACATCCGCCCAACTGAGATCCCCTGGCAAAACCCAGGCCGCTCCGGCCACGGCGATGGGCCGCGGGAAACGGGTCATGGCAGTGGTTGCTCGAGGTGGATCAGCAAATGGAACGAGTCCTGATTGGAGACCATGCCCATCATGGCGCTATAGGGTTTAATGCCGAACTGACTGAAGGTAAGGGCGCCGACGGCATTGAGGGTCAGTTTCTTGCCTTCGATTTTGAGGTCGCCCGCCAGTTCCGCTTTGACTTGCTTGCCATGAATCGTCAGCATGACTTCGAGCGTTTGGGGGTAACTGACCTTGCCGATCTTTTGGGGCTTGGCCAAGACCTTGACCAATTTGCCCTCGATCCGCGGGAACTTCATTTGTTCCAGCTGGTCCTCGCCGAGCATCGCCTTGCGGATCTTCTCGCGGTCTTTGTCGGGCACTTGCTTGAAGGGTTCGTCGAGCACCGCCAAGGCAGCGATATGGGGATACCAGCGATTGGCCAGGTCGAAGTTATCGACCTGGAGTTGGGCAACATCAAAGCCGATCGCCAGCTGGAGGTCGTCCAGACTGGTGCCGCTGCAGGTGGCCTTAAAATCCGAGGCGTGAACAAAGTGATTGTGGGCCATGCCCTTGGCCAATCCGGCCTTATGGGTGACGACCGCTAGGGTACTGGTACCGCTGGGTGCTTGGGCCAGTGCGGCGGTGACGAGGATGAAGGGCAAAAGCGTCGCAAAGCGCATGGTGGGCTCCTGTTCGGAAGGTGTTCATATTATATAGAACTGAGCGCGCCCTGGGCTGATTTTTTGGCAAAGTTGTAGGCTTTGGCCGAAAATAGTGCTTCGAAGAGCGAGCGTCTCGAAGTGCGCAACGCCTTGCTCTGCCTGCTAGGGGCGGTGGAGATGTAGCGCAAGATGCAATCTTGCGCCGGGCGGCGGATGAAATTTCAAGAGGCGCTATAAACAGAGCGAATACCCGTGAGCAAATCGCCGGTTCGGGGCGACCTTTTCGGCGAGGCTCTTGTTACAGCTCAGCCGGAAAGGTCCGCCGGCGATGTAGCGCAAGATGCAATCTTGCGCCGGGCGGCGGGGCGGGCTTGGCTCTTGTTACCGCAATCCCTGAACGGCTCCATGGCCGAGGCCATGGAGCTCATGGTTGGCTCACATGATAAAAACGGTGTACGTGGCGGTGGCTGCGGTCAGGAGGCAGGTATCGCACCAGGTCTTGTTGGAGGTCGCCAAGGTGATGGTAATATCCAGCTGATCCCCCGATGTCCATAGGGCCGGAGCAGGAGCGGTGGTGGTATAAAAACCCATCAGACCTATGGCGAGGGGTCCTGCGGCAATGGCGGCGCCGCCTCTGCTGACATTCACGATCGTGGCGGCGATGGGCGTGATGGAGCAGTTTGCAGTGCCCCCGGCGACATTGAAGGCGATCGTCAGCGTGCCACCTGAGATCGAGGCACCCGTCGATGCCCCCGCAGCAGCCGGCGTGACGGAACCAGTGACCGTGTAGGTGGTGCTTGAACAGATGGCGAGGCCGGCAAAAACAGACAGGAGCGCCAGCCAATCGGAGGCCTGAATGCCTAATTGCACATCACCGCGCTCGGAGACCAGTTGATGCAGACCTTTGAGGACCTTATCCATCTCACCGCGCCTCTGGGCGCGTTCCAGATAGGCAAGAAGTGGCCGGATGGAAACATTCAAGTGCGGATCCGGAACGGGTGCTTCGGGCGCAACGGTAGGTTTCGTGATCTGTTCTTTAACGTCCTGCTTCGACGTTGAATTTTTTTTCTTCGGCATGATAACTCCCGTTAAACACAATCTTTAAAAGGATTGCGCAGCAGCGAAGCGTCACAAATCGGCAGCGCCTCGCCGGAGTTATGTGAATAGCAGAAACCATCTTGCGTTTATTATTCTCCTCATGGTCAATGCTTGTCAAGACCGTTTGCCCCGCTCGTGCGAAGACCATGTGCACGTTGCTCGAACGTCCTGCCGCCTACCGGGAGCGTCCCTCTGAAATGATTCTGTTTTTGCCAAACGTCGAATGGAGACGACTTGTTCGGCTAAGCTCTAGCCTGGGCCTAGTCGAAGGGTCCGACGCAGGGTGCAGTCTTGGGCCGGGCGGAGGGTCGATATTTCCCCATGCTCCGCGGGATCATAGGTGTTACCTATCGTGGCGGACGCTTCACCTCGCTTTTCCTGCCATCCAGACGCGTTCCCACAACGTCCGCATCGAGTCAAAGCGAAGTTGTGACGATTCATTCTTAACATGCGATTGACAACGCAAACGCGTCGACCGGCTATCACGCATAAAACGTTTGGAAATAGGCATATGCACGACTGTAGCGATTTCATTTGACGCCTGTTTTGCGCAGGTGCATGAGGCTGTCCGAGTTGTAGAAATCCGTTGGTGCACATTGTTTTTATTCGCGTCACGACAGGAAAAGTGTTCGTGCACGTTTCATACGGGGTCCGATGCGGCGTCAAGGGCCTCAAACACATTGTTTTTATTCGCGCCGAGGAGCGCGGTGCGCTGCTCCACTTTGCTCACGCGTATCATTTTGACAGAGGAGGTCGAAAACAGGGTGATTTTGCAGGTTAAACAAGCGTCAAGGCATGGGATTTCGCTTGCATAAGCGACCTAGCGTGCCGCCAGCTGTTCTAGCAATGCGGCGTGGTTGTGATGTGGTTTGTAAAAAGTGTCGATAAAAAGTGTTTTAGGACTTTTCACTTCGTGCGAAGACCATGTGCACGTTGCTCGAGGACCCTGCCGCCTATCGGAAGCGCCGATACACTTGTGGCGAGCACCTTTCCCATGTGTCCCCGGATCGATTCAATGTGTGCCGATCGCCCTGATGCCCATCGGAACCCTTCAGCAAGGTGCGCCAGAGCTTGTGACAGGCCTAAACGGGCCTATGCATCTGTGACGAACACTCTCCACTCTCCGCTAACTATTTGCGCTCCCCACAACTACGACCGGGCGGGTCCGCCTGGGTGCCAGCCAGACTCTGCCTCCGGAATCAACCTGACAAAGTCTTTACAATGTCGCCTGACACGCCGGGCGGTGGATGAAAGTTAATGGGGTGCTGAAAATAGGGCGCAATCCCGCGGGCGTCCCCGTGGAATGCCAATCGTCGGCCAGGCCTTGACGGGGACGTTGAGGGTTCTTGCCTTGTGGAAAGAAGTTTTTGCCTTGTGGGCGAAAATCGTGCGGCCTACCAGGGAAAGTGGGTGTTTGCGCAGGTCGCGGCGGCCGAGAGAGCGACTTGGTCGGCGGGTGCGCTATGCGCTACCGGCCCGTGCGTCAGAAAAAAAGGTGCCGCGCCTTGCGTGTGAAGGCGCTGTCAGCGTGCGTGGGTAAGGTGGCTAAAAAAAGTGTCGCTCGACCCGAGTTTGCAGGTCTGGCAAGGTCTTGCGCGGAGTCTCTGCGCGGGAGTGACGTGTTTATGGAATTCCGGAGCTACCCTCTCACTAAGTGAGTGAGTTGCTCCGGAATTCCACGGGAACGATTTTCCCGATTGGCGGCTCATATTGGCATAAAAACATAATTTCATTTCAAGATAAAGGCGGTTTTTGTGTGCCGGAAAAGGGCCGTCACTCGGGTGAACGATCATTTGGGTGTCCGGAAACCGCGAAGCACTGGGATAAAGCAAGCAGATATTCACGCACCAGCATCTTTTCCCGGGAATCGCGCTCTGTTTGATCGCCGCAGTCCGGAGATCTCTCGGAGCGAGGGTCGGGGAGCATTGAAAAGGGTCGCTCAAATTTGGAGAAACGTGCCTGCGGAGTTCCATATGCCCGACTTTTCCGGGCGTGACGTCCTTGTGGAATTCCACAAACACGAAATCCTCGCTGTGTCGCTCTGTATCAGAGACGAAAAACGACTTATTTCTGATATACGACGAAGTTTGGAGGGGCGCCGCAAGGGGTAGTAGTCGCGGAGTGGCCAAGCGGTGTCCTCGCTCATCATCAGCTATGGCGGTAGGCACTAGGCTCAGCGAGACTCCGTGGTTAACCATCAGAGGTTGACCACGGAAAACACTGAATCTCACGGAATGGGACCAATTCCGTGTTCCCTTCCGTGTGTTTCAGTGCCATTCCGTGGTTAAAAACAATTCTGAGCGGCTAGTCTAGCTTTAGGGTCTCTATGTCCTCGCTCAAGGTGGCTTGATTGTCCTTGACCTGTCCAAGGAAATGGGCCCCCTTGCTGTCGAGGAGTGAAACCGTCTTCTTTTAGGGTGTGCATGGCGTCGGCGGTGATGATTTTGCCCCGGATGTCGATGCCCTTGAGGAGGTCGGGGACAGCCGTGACTTCGAATGGATCGTTCGCATGGCATCCGAGAACGAAAGCTGGGGCGTGCGGCGCATCAGTGGGGCGCTGG
>CAYRFM010000162.1:0-1110 GCA_964423555.1 uncultured Holophagae bacterium
GGGGGCGGTGATCGTAGGGCAGGGTCAGGGGCTCGGGGTCGCGGGGCAGATGCTGGCGCCAGAACTCGCGCAGGGCCTGGCCCTGGGGGCCGGCAAGCAGTTCGCGCTGCCAGGCACAGAAGTCGGCGAAGCTGGTGGTGGTCGGGCGCCAGGCCTCGGGCTGGCCGCTGGCCAGGCTGGCGTAGCAGGCCTGGATCTGTTGGAACAGCAGGGTGTAGCTGACGCCGTCGACGAGGGTGTGGTGCATGGTCAGCAGCAGCAGCGGATCGCGGCCGCGGGCGCTGATCAGGTCGACCCGCACGAGCGGGCCGCGCTCGAGGTCGAAGGGCGCCTGGACGCGGTCGAAGATGGTGCGGCGCCACAGCGCCTCGCCACAGGTGCCCAGGGCCAGGCGCTCGATGCGGGCCTGGGGTTGGTTGCCGCGCACGAGCACGGGCCCCTCCTCGCCGGCGGCGAAGACGCGGGCCAGCAGGTCGTGGCGGCGCAGCACGCGGGCGACGGCGGTTTCGAGCAGGTCCAGGTCGGTCTCGGGCTCGAGCTGGTAGGCGAAGGGCGCATTGTAGGCGTAGCCCTGGGGCTCCCACTGGTGCAGGAAGTAGAGCGCCAGCTGGCCTTCGGTGGGGGCATAGACCTCGGGTAGGGCGGCGGGCTCGTGGCGGTCCTCGGCGCGCTCGGGCTCGAAGTGGGCGAGGGCGGCGCCCATGAAGTCCTTGGGCTGGTGGAGCAGGCGCAGGGGCGGCAGCACGGGCAGGGTCAGGAACTGGGCCAACAGGGCGGCCAGGTCGTCGGCCTCGGCGGCGGTGGTGCCCAGGGGCACGGCCAGGCGCACGCAGCTGTTGAGGGTCGTGCCCTTGAGCATGCCGGTATTGTGGCTGCCGGCGCGGATGCCGGTCTCGCGGTAGAGGGCGGCGAGGAAGGACTGCTGGGGGTGGGCCAGGCCCTTGGCGGCGGGGAGCTGGGCGACGTCGATCAGCAGGCAGTGGCCGCCGGCGGGGCGGGCGACGGGCAGGCCGAGCGCGTCCAGATGGGCGTGGATGGCGGCGACGGCGGCGATGCGGGCGCGGACGGCGCGCTCGAGGCCGGCATGGTCGGCGAGGCGCTGGGCCAGGC
>CAYRFM010000162.1:1120-7851 GCA_964423555.1 uncultured Holophagae bacterium
GGGCGTCGCGGTCGACGAGGCGGTCGGCGGCGTGGGCGCCCAGGCGGGCGGCGTGGCCGGGCTCGCGAACGAAGGCGAAGCCGCCGAAGGGGACGCCGTAGTCCTTGGCCAGGCTGGCGGTGACGCCGTCGGCGCAGGCCAGCAGGTCGGCGCAGATCTGCCAGAGCGTGCGGCCCTGTTGGCCGGGCTCGTGGGTCTGGATGAAGCAGGCGTTCTCGAGCATGCGGGTGGCGTCGAGGAACAGCGGGATGCGGTGGGGGGCGAGCAGGGCGCGGGCCTGGCGCAGTTGGGCCAGGCTGACGGGGTAGCCGCCGGCGGCGTTGCAGCCCAGCTCGATGCAGACCAAGGCCAGGCGGGCGGCCTTGTGGGCCAGGGTCTGGGCCAGGGCCTCGAGGTCGGGGCCGCCGCGGAAGAGCTCGGCGCCGCGGAGGTTGTAGACGTCGGGTCGGGGCAGTTCGGTGGCGCGCAGGCCGCACTCGATCTCGCCAAACAGCCAGGAGGGGAACAGCAGGTTCTGGGCGGTCTCGCTGCGGGTCGTCTCGAACGTGGCCAGCAGGGCGGACTCGGCGGCGCGACCGGACTGGAACAGGACGGCCTCGGGCAGGCCCAACAGGGCGGCGAGCAGGGTCTCGCAGGCCTCGCCATCGTCGGTCAGCGGGGTGGTGGCCGCGACGGCGGGGATGGCGAGCTGGGCCCAGGAATCGGTCTTGAGGTCGTAGCGGACCAGTTCGGCGGCGAGGTTGAGCGGGTTCCAACCGGCGGCGGCCAGGGCCTGGCTGCGCTCGGCGCGGTGGCTTGGCGCGTCGCTCCGGCACAGGCCGGGTCGGCTAGGGACGGGTTGGCCGGCAGCGCTGAGCTCGGCGCGGGCGCCGCTGAAGGGGTCGGCGATCATCATCAGCAGGTCGAACAGGGCGCCGGCATCTGCGCCGGCGGGGCGGACCAGGTAGACCTGGCGGTTGACGGTGCGGAACTTGTTCTTGAACTGGAGGTTGCCGGCGCCCAGGTCGTCCTTGGCGCGCATGGCTTCGAGCAGGTCCTCGAGGGCGGGGTCGGCGTTGGCGGAATCTGCGATCTTGGGGCCGAACGTGCCGCCCAGGCTGAGGACCTGGCAGCCCTCGGCGCGCAGGGTGGCGATGATCTCGGCGATGGCGAACTCCAGGCCGCCGAGCGGCATCGTGGGTCCGTAGAACTCGAGGTCCATCAGGTAGCCGCTCGTGCCGGCGAGGCGGGTGATGAGGATGGCGTTGACGAGCGCGCCGTCGAGGTGGGTCAGGAACAGGCGGTGCTCGCGGCTGTCCAGTTGGCCGGCCAGGAGTTCGTCGCGCAGGTGGTGGATCAGGGGGTTGACCTGGGTCTTGCCGGCGCACCAGGCCTCGATCAAGCGGGCCAGCTGGGCGCGCAGCTCGGTGTCGGCGAGGCTGTGGCACTCGCTCGTCACGGCGTTGCCGCAGGCGCGGAATTTTTGGACCAGGTAGCGCAGGCGGCGCATGGCCTTGCCCTCGAGCGTGAACTGGGCCAGGTTCTCGATGCGCTGGTTGACCGCGAACGGGGTGGCGCTGAAGGGCTGGTGGGCGACCTGTTCGATGCGCTGCTCGCTGATCAGGTTGAAGGCAAAACCCTGCTCGAGGCACCAGGCCTGGAACTGGGCCAGCAGGGCGTCGTGGCGCTCGCTGGGACCGGTATAGGCGTAGGCTAGGACCAGCTGCTCGCGCAGGCCGAACTGGAAGTAGGCGCCGAGCGCGGGGCTATAACAATAGTATGGGGCGATGGCGCGGGTGCCGCGGGAGACGGAGGCCTCGTAGCGGTAGCGTTCGTGGAGCGCGTCGAGGGCGGCGGCCAGAGCGGGGTCCTGGGCCAGGTCGTCGCGGTGGACGATGCGCAGCTCGGCGGCGGCGGGCGCACCGAGCCCGAGCGCGGCCAGGGATTCCCTGCGTTCGGTGCTGAGGAAGGCGGCCAGGGCGGCCAGGTGGTTGTGCTCGAACAGCAGCGTTTTAGGCAGGGGACCGAGCGCCTGCTCCAGCTGTTTGTGGAGCCGGGCCAGTTCGGGCCAGTCGATGCCCTGGCTGGCGAAGGTCGCCTGGTCGGGCAGCTCCAGGCCGAGGGTGGTCCGCAGGGTCGCCTGCAGCCAGCCGGTCACGGCCTCAAGGTCTTGGTGCTGTCGTTCGAGAGGAAGCGTCATGGTAGATCTCCACAGAAAACAACCGAGTCGGCGGGCAGAGTGCAGACCCAAGTCACAGAACCCGATGGGGTCCGAAAAAATCCCTGGGCGGGTCGGTGCAGCGCAGTCCCGCAAAGACACAGTACGCTGGAGTAGCCCATGGGTTCAAATAACAAACGGGGAAAGCGCAGCGGGTAGCGCTTGGGTGCTTGCCGAGCAGGGACCTCGGCGGCGAGGACGCGCATAGGGACGCGCGGTCCGAACGCCGGTCCGAAGGCCGCGGCCAGGGAAGCCACGGAAGATTCACTTTTCATCGCCAGATCCTTAGCAGAGAACACAGCCTGAGATGGATAGAGGTAACAATGTACACAAAGTGGCTATGTGGCGGGCCCGGTCGAGGACCGATGACCCGATTCAGCGCGGCAGCCCGTCTCTCCCGCGATGAACCGCGCATATTTTAACAAACGTGGGAGTGGATGAAAAGCCTGGCCTGCGTGACCTTTCGCACCAATGGTGCCAGGGTGGTTTACGAGAACGGCGGTTGATTACGTTTGATCGAGGATTTACCTGGATTCCGCACGAAGGTTTGGTTGCCGCTCAGGCAACAGGTCGGATTGGCTGGTTGTAGCGCGAATTCCAAATTCGCGTAGTGGCAGTCAGGCCCAAGTTGCTGCACTGGCAGCAGTTCGAACTGGCGAGTTGTGGCGCGAATTCCAAATTCGCGTAGTGGCAGTCAGGCCCAGCTTGCCGTTCTGGTGTCGGTTCGAACTGGCTAGTTGTAGCGCGAATTCCAAATTCGCGTGGCGGCAGTCAGGCCCAAGTTGCTGCACTGGCAACAGTTCGAACTGGCTAGTTGTAGCGCGAATTCCAAATTCGCGTAGTGGCAGTCAGGCCCAGTTTGCTGCACTGGCAGCAGTTCGCACTGGCTAGTTGTGGCGCGAATTCCAAATTCGCGTAGTGGCAGTCAGGCCCAGTTTGCTGCACTGGCTTCAGTTCGAACAGGCTAGTACGACTTTGTCAGGTTGGCCGTGCAATGGCTCTCCGCTGGCTCCGCGGGCGATACGCGTTCCCAGCGACCAAGGCAAAGCTGGCGCTTTACCTCACTTTTCCCGGCTCCGCGGACCATACGCGTTCCCCGCAGGCACGCCCTGCGGGATCGCCTGGGTGCCTTGATTACCAACCTGACCAAGTCGTACTTGTTGTGGCGCGAATTCCAAATTCGCGTAGTGGCAGTCAGGCCCAAGTTGCTGCACTGGCAGCAGTTAGAACTGGCTAGTTGTAGCGCGAATTCCAAATTCGCGTAGTGGCAGTCAGGCCCAGAACCCCAAAAACGCGCCACGATCAGGCAAGCTGGACGCTCAATCCACAAAAAATACCAGGCTCGACACATTGCGTGGGCGGCTTCGAAAAAAAGCAAGGCCCGATCCAACAAAACCGACCCGCGTGTTCGAGGTGAACCTATCGCCGCCGCAAAATTTTTCAGTGCTGACCAGATCAACTAACCCCATATCGACAAAGGAAAGGCGTTGGCGGAACCGTTTGGCCGGTCCGAAAAGCGCGCGACGGGCTGACGGAGCCATGTGACCCGATCCCTATAATTCAAACACCCTTCCTCCCTACAAGCGAAGGTCAGCGATCTGCGTTAACGGACTTAGGTGAAGACCTCTTCGGGGGTTGCGGAGGTTACGACGTTCTCCAACCAGGCCTCGAGGTTTTCCTGCGAGGCCTGCTCGATCTTTTCCCGATAGGGTGCGGGTAGCGGGCCGAATTTTTTGGCCATGATTTTGGAAAGCGCACTAACCAGGCCCTCTTGCCGACCCTCTTGCCGGCCCTCTTCGATGTAGAGTCCCAAAACGCCGGTGTACAACATCTCGTCCTCCTTCATGTTCTCATTCAACGCCTGTTTGAGCTGTGTGTCAAGCTCCGGTGTCAACTGTACCAGCCAATCGATGAACTTCAGAATCGTCTTTATCTCCGCTTCGTAGAAGCGACCGCAGCGTCGCATGGCGGTCATCAGGGCCCGCAACTTCCATTCGACAGGGTTGTTCAGGCGACGTTGCTCGCGCATCAGCGATAGGTGCAGGGCCACAATCAAGGCGAAGGGATTGCCATCGGCGATCGCCTGGTCTAGGGTCGGCTCCAGATCCAGCACTTTGCAATATGGAAAGGAGAAGCTCAGCTCGACGCCAAACGTGCTCTGGCGGTAGGGGCCCGGCCGCCAGTTAGGGTCCAGATCGGTGAGAATCGCCAGGCTGGTCACCTCGTATTCCTCGCCATAGCGGTCGAGCAAGCGGTAATAGATCCGGAAAATGCGCCCCGAAAAGTCAGGATCGGGCGCGTTCTGGACTTCCAGGTGGATCAGCAGGATCCGCGTCTGGCCGTTGCGCAGCTTAAGCTTCACCAATTTGTCGACGATGTGTTTGCCACTGGTGCCTCCGCCAAGCAGCTTAGGCAGTTCGTTGTCGAGGAACACCGGGGCCTCCTCCCAGTCGATCAGCTCGGCCAGGTTCGGCGCCACCAAGCCAAGGAGGTAAGGCAGCAACCGCTCGATGGCCAACTTCCAGGCACCGTCAAAATCGATCACAGCACACCTCCGGCAACGCCTGGGTTTCTTGGCAGATCGCACACTACCTTCATACCCTGGGGTCGCCAAAATGGTCAGGAAATTGTTGGCTTGGTGGCCTTCTCGGCTAGGGGAAGGGGACCGGACTGCTGTGAGTCGCGATGAGATGTTTTGCCCTAGGTGCATCATCATTTGGGGCGGATGAGCTCTAAGGGCACCCTATTTCGCATTCCTTGTTCGAGTTGTTACTCATCACCACTCGATTCGGAGGCGGCCATGCCCACGGGGATTTTGCTTTTTATACTCGCTTCTTCATTAGGCGCTTTACTGTTTAACTTTTTCTTGTACCAGCACTTTGCCAAGCAGCCAGGCGATCTGGGAGCACTTGCCCAGCGTCTGACGAGTTTAGAGCAGGCGTTAGGGCGTTTAGAGCCAAGCCTTCGGCAAGAGTTTGCCCAAAGCCGACAGGATGCGAAAACCGCTGCCCTGGAAAGCCAGAGCTTTCTGTGGAAGAACATGCAGGAATTCCGTGACGCCCAAGAAGCCGTGCGCGCGTCGGGTGAAGAGACCGCTCGCAAACTGAGAGAGGAGGTTGGGAACGGAGTCCGCAGTATTGGCGAACAGACAGAACGGGCACTAAGCAGGGCGGCCGACCTACAACACCAAAAGCTCGGCAACCTAGAAACTGCGCTGGTAAGGGTGACGGACAAGACGGAAGAGCGGTTGGAAGCGGTTCGGATCACGGTTGCGGCCAGTCTCAAAGATCTTCAGCAGGACAATCGTCAGCAGTTGGAGCAGATGCGCCTCGTCGTGGAAGAAAAGTTGCAGGGGACCCTCGAACAAAGGTTGGGTGAATCGTTCAGCCAGGTAAGTCAACGGCTCGAACAAGTGCACAAGGGGCTAGGGGAGATGCAATCGATCGCCACGGGCGTTGGCGATCTCAAGCGCGTGCTCGGCAATGTGAAAACCCGAGGCTTGGTGGGTGAGATCCAATTAGGGAAGCTCCTCAGCGACACCATGAGTCCCAGTCAGTATGTGAATAATTACGCGCCGTTTGGTGCGGGTGAAACGGTTGAATACGCGATCCAACTGCCCGGTCAAAACACCGACACGCCGGTTTATCTACCCATTGATGCCAAATTTCCGATTGAGGACTACAGGCGCCTGCTCGAGGCTCATGAGCAAGGTGATCTGATCGCTCAAGACCAGGCGGGTAAGGCGTTGGAGCAGCGCATCAAGACCTGTGCCCGAGATATCAGTCAAAAATACCTCAACCCGCCGCACACGACCAATTTTGGGATCCTGTTTTTGCCCACAGAGGGTCTCTTTGCCGAAGTCATCAGACGCAGTGAGTTGGTCCAGTATCTCCAGCAAGATCGACGCATCGTGATCGCGGGACCAACGACCTTGTGGTCCATTCTCAGTAGTCTGCAACTGGGTTTTCAGACGCTTGCGCTACAGAAACGCAGCAGCGAAGTGTGGGATCTCCTGGCCGCGATCAAATCCGAATGGACGAAATATGGCGATGTTTTGGAGAAGGTCAAAAAGAGGCTGGACCAGGCCTCCGGCTCGATCGATGAGATCAAGCGCAGGAACAGCGCCGTCGGTCGCAAACTTCGTCAGGTGGAGGAAGCGCCTGACCGAGTGAATGCTTCACTATTGCTGGGGCTCCAAGATGAGATGGTCGAGTCATTGTGACGTTCGCTGACCCGCAGCAGGGCGGGTGCTTCCAAAATGACCCCGCGCAACGCCGCTCGCCGACGTTGCGCGGGACTGGCCGCTACTGGGCGAAGCCAGCAGGTCCCTAACCAGCGACTCACCGCACCTTTCCAGGCTTCGCGGGTCATTCGTGTTCCCTGCGAGCAAGGCAAGCCGGCGGGGGCACCTAGCGGCGGAAGCGCCTAGCCTTACCGCACTTTTCTCGGCTTCGCTCATCATTCGTGTTTCATGCGACCAAGGCAAGCCAGCGGCTTACCGCACTTTTCTCTGCTCCGCCCAACATTCGTGTTC
>CAYRFM010000163.1:0-7500 GCA_964423555.1 uncultured Holophagae bacterium
CGCTCGAGCTTCCATGCAATCGGTCTATGAACATCTGGACATTGACGAGTTCCTGGCGGCACGGGCCTTTCTCTTGAACTTCTGAGGAAAAAAAGTGACTATCAGAGCACAGGGCCGCGTCTGTGGTCACTTGTGACCTACCGACCGACTCGATTGGCAACCAAACACCCTATTAGGCGACCCGCAAGTCGGGTCGCCTCTTTTGACCCGAAACGAAAAGGGGCCCCAGTGGGGCCCCATGAGAGGGAGAATGCGTTCGTGCACGGGTCAGGTCAAATGACGTTGCCGCGGATCGGTACTTTGATTTCGGGTTGCTCTTCGAGGTTCGTCTTCACCGTGATGGTGCCAGAGAACTTGCCCTCGGGTGCCTTGGTGGTCAGAACAACCTTCAGGCTGTCATCTCCGGTTTTGGAAACTTGGACGTAGTCCAGATCGGAGCTGATCTCGGTGATCTTGTAAGGGACGTCGGATTTCAGGGAAACGACCTGATCGCGTTCTTTGCCCTTGGGCGAAGCAAACATATAGATGGCGCGGGGCGTCGTCTGAACCGGGCTAGCAACCTTGATGTAGACGTTGATCTTGACATCGGGTTCGGTCTTGCCGTTGTGCTTGAAGGAGATGAAGCCCGTGCTGGTGGGCTTGTCCGCGGGGATGTCCTTGCCGTTGAAGCTGACCTGAATGGTGATGTTCTTGTCGTCTTTGCGCACGGCTTTGAGCTTGAGGAAGCTGATGTCGGAGCTGAGCTCGGTGACTTCCAGCTTGGGCAGTTTCTCGGTGTTGACTTCGATCGTGCGCTCAACGGTCTCGTTGCGCTTGATGTTGACCAAGGTCAGGTAGGTCGGGCTCATGGAAACTTCTTGAATGATCTTGCCCTTGAGCTTGAGCTGCACGCGAGGATTGGTGGCATCGTTGGAGACGACGGAGATGGTCTTTTCAATGTTGCCGGCAAAACGGGTCGAGTCGAAGGTGATGGGGATCTTGCCAGCTTCTTTAGGTGCGAAGTTCTTCTTGGTCATTTCGGCGGTGGTGCAACCGCAGGAGGGTTTGACTTCGGTGATGACCAGCTCTTCGTCGCCGTCATTGGTGAACTCGAACTCATAGTGAACCGACTTGCCCTTCTCGACTTCGCCGAAGTTGTATTCTAGCGATTTGAACTTCATGGCTGCGCCGGTACCCGCTTGCAGCGCGGCAGCCATAAGGACGCTGAACAGCAGGGTGCTCAACAGTTTTTTCATCGGATGCTCCCAATGGATATTCTGAAACGCGGACCTTGCCGCTGCATGCATTGTGGGCCAGGGCCATGGATAGCTGAGTCGCGATTATGTACCAGAAATGTCATGGTTTTGTTAAAGGGGCCGTGAATGCAATAAAAAAGGCCCGATACCGGCTGCCGTCCGGTTCGGGCCTTGCCTCCGCCGCTTGCGCGGAAAAACGGAGGTTCGAGGAGAGGGCCCAAATTGTCTGCCGTTCAATTTGGGCCCCGCCACGGTGTGCATCGTCACAGTTACCAGGGTTCAGCACGACCGCGGCTGGTGGATTCGGGCTGTCTGCCGTTCAGCACGAATCCGGTTTACGGGCGCGAGGCGTCTCAGTCACCAGGGTTACCAGCCCCGTGCCCGTAAGCGTGCGGAGCGCCAGGCGCCCCGGGGTTAAGTGTGGATGGGAAAAAAAAGGGCCCGATACCTTCTGCCGGTTGGTTCGGGCCCGCCGGTACGAGCGGGCGCCATGGCCCCTCCGGAGTGAACCGGAACTCGCACAAGCTTCAAGGTGCTTGGTAGGAAAAGGTGAAAGAAACCAGGTTGAACGTGGCGTGTTTCCCGGCTTCGTCAGCGCGGAAAACAGAGTGGCGTGAATGAAAGCTCCCCCAGGGTGAGCCTTGTCGATCCACGATTGCCTGCGGATGTGCGGGGCAAGGTAGGGTCCAGTCAGAAGTTCCGCGAGCCTTGTGCGCAAGCCGCGAGCGACGGGCGAGGAGCTCGTCAGGGCGCGGCAGGTGCGACGGATCGGCGAGGCAGACATCTGATCTCCAAAAAAGTCGGCCGGTATGAGCGCCGGCCGGCTAGGGGGAAATATCGCGCGAAGGCGAACTGGAAGGGAATCGAGCGGTTGTGCTCCTGGACCTCGGGGGCGCAGCCCAGTCGGCGGTTAACGGCGAGAAGGGGGGGTTTGGGAAAGTAATGAATACAAGTGGAAGGTTGGGGATTGGAACCTTGCGGGGCGGGTGAATGAGCGCCACTCACAAGCACCACTTGCGTTAGGGTAAATGTACGGCCCCTGTTCGAAGACTGCAAGGAACAGTTAAATGTCATCTGATTTCATTCAACTGTCATAGACATTTGCTGTATTTAAATGACTTACCTTTTAATGGCAGTTCTTGTAAAACTTCGGCAATGTTTTGGACTGTCTTTTTAAATGGTCTGCCGATACAATAGGGAGTGGGATCGGAATCGTTTGTAGGGTAGCTTCAATGAAACCTGGCTCGCGTGGCAACTACCGAATCTTGTATCGAGATCTGGAACCAGACCAGATCTATAGCCATTTCACGATTCTCGACAGCCAAGCAGGCCTGATCGAACAAGAGGGCCTGGATCCCAAGAAGGCATTAAAGGCAGTGCGCGAAATGGCACGCACCCATTTTGGCTCCATGCCTGCTGATGCCCTGGTCGACGGCAAAAAGGGCTGGTACGGCCACCGTTGGCAGGTGCTTTACCTGCAGTGGGGAGACTATCTCTGCGAGCGAGATTTCTCGGTCGAACCTCAGCTGTCTCTTGGCGCTGCCGCGTCGCCAGCGAAAAGTGAACCCCCGGACGCGCTCTTGCCCCAATCCGCCGCTGCGGCGCCGGCAGAGCAAACTGTGCAACGGGCTTGGTCCGCGAAGTTGTCCCGCTTGGCCTCCAGAGCTGCCCTGATCCTGCTCGTCTTTTCTGCGGGGTATCTGGCTCATCGTGCGATGACTACCCCCAAAACGGCCGTCGGCGCCTTGTCAACCGATTCGGCCGCTTCCAAGCGCTTGCGCGCTCTGTCGGAACACCAGGGAACCGAGCCCTTGATCTTTCCAAATCTCGACCGCACCCAGGCTGTGTTTGCCGATGGCGACCAACCCTTCGCCCTGGTAGCGGATCAGGCATTGAAAATCGGGGCAGCCATTGTTTTAGAAGACGCCAGTGGTGTGGTCAACGAGATACACCCGGGCCGTTTGGTCCTGGAAACCGACAAAGGAAGCATGCAATTTCCCTTTCCCGCCCTCTACACCATGGGGCAGGAAACCCTGGGCGAAGGCAACATCGCCATCTACTCGGAGCGCAACAACCTAGGCAAGGTTCTGGAAGCTTTTTGCCACGCGCACGGCCTCAAATGGGTCGGAAAGAGCGCAAACGGCAGTATCTGTGGCAGATTTGCATCGGAACAAGCCTTCATGGAGGGATGTCAGGCGCTTGGTGCGTCCTTTTACTCCGACCGAGTCGATTATCGAGGCTCAGGCCTTGCCCGCGTTTTCATTTCCTTTGACGGTCTATGGCATCAACCCAACGGTTCGCTGACGGATCTCGTCGAGCTTTACGCGCAACACCTCCCACTCGAGGTCAAGCAGCTCGGCGTTCCAGCGGACCAAAACTGGGTGATCAATTACGGTCTACAATTCGAGGAATTCTGTGCGTTCTTCGATCTGCAGACCGAAATTAGAGGTCCTTACCTCATCGTCAAAGGAGACTCCCATGAAAGCCAAGAAATTAGTCAAAATCGTTCTGTTCGCCATCATCCTTAGCGGTCTTTCCATCCAGAGCATGACTGCCCCCAATCAAACACCGAAACAGCAAAATGCGACAGGGTGCGAGCCTGGTCAAGGTTTCTGTATTTAACAATGCTCTGGCCAATCGTCCTAGCGCTCTTCTCCCTACCTTTGCAAAAGGTTCCGCCGTCGCCAGACGCTGAATATTTCAAAGGTTCGGTTACGGGCGCAGGCGACTTTATGGTTACCTTTGGCAACAGGCTCCATCACTGGAACCTGAAGGGTCGACTTGTGGCCTCAGTTGAGGCAGAGAACTACATTGGTGGCAGCGTTTTTACGGGAACGCTGTATTGCTTGTCGATGAGCCGCACCTATCGAGGGGCCAACCAAAACGTTAGCCTCGAATTTTATTCTGCATTGTACGACAGCCAAGGTCATTTGCTTGGGACCGACCAAAGCAGTTCACCCTCTTTCATCGAAATCCAAGGCTCTTTTTTTGGGCCCATCGATGTATTCACCCACAAGCGCGTGCGCGACCCGGATTACCGCCCCTTCCTCGTGCGTCAGATCGCCATCGAGAATCCAAGTCACGGGCGGGGACTGGAGCCTCTCGAACTCTGTTTCTTTAGACTTCCCGCTTTGGTTCGTGCGTTCAAGATGAACTATAAGGGCGTCTTTCTCGCTGTGGATCGACCCTGGGATCAGGGCCCCAGCAGGTACTTGGATAAAGGCGGGGCCTTCATCCTGGTCTACCAACTCGAGGCACGCGCCTGGAAATACGACAAAGCGGCGATTGCACGAGAGCTCAAGAACCCTGCCGCAACGGTCTCGGCTGTGGACCTAAAGCTACCTGGGTTTGTGCCAACGAATGGGAAAACATTCACGATCGATCGCCCGATGCGCTATGAGGAGTTTAGTCAACGATCCGTCGAGACGTTGCAACAATGGTCCCTGGTACTGTGGTTTGGCAATTTGGGCGACGCCTATGGCATCGCCTACACGATCCCCTCGGGCGGAAAGGCCAAAATTCGCTTGGCCGCCCTTAACAAGGACTTGATCGTCACCCGCCATGAAGACGTGCCCCTGACTCATCGCGTTATCGGTGGCTTTGGCAAGGAGCTGATGACCCTTACTGCCAAACAGGAAAAAGACGGTATCGTCTTCCTTCTCGACCGCTTCCCGCTAGGACGATGAGCCCGCAGGCACCGCGTGGGCCTTGATCAACCAAATGTTGCGACAGTACATGACGATACCGATCAGTTGGCCGATCATAAAGACCGGATCGACCTTCTTGAGCGCATAAACCATGATCAGCAGGGCGCCGGCCAGACTGGTGTACCAAAAGGAGAGCGGCACGACGCTCTGCTTGCGCTTCTCCGAGGCGTACCACTGAATGATCCAGCGCGAAAAAAATAGTGCCTGACCAAAGAAGCCCAGCACGACCCAGGGGTCCCGTATCGTTTCACCCAATTTCTCGACCCATGCATTCATTGCATGCCCCCACGCCCCTTTCATCCTGACCCGCCTCGCGGCCCCGAGATTTGAACACAAAACGCCGTCCGGGACAAGCACCACTATGAGAATTCCCATACCTCTACCGAATCAGAACGCTGTTCTCGCGATTCCACAACGATCGATTCCCCGCTTGTGCTACGATGGTGACAGGCACATCATTAATGTATGGAGTCGCGCCCATGGCCTCTTCCTCCGCCTCGCCTCGTTTCGACACATTTGCGTCCCTGCTCCGACATCGCGCTGAAACCCAAGGCGACCAGGTGGTCTTCACCTTCCTCGATCACGAAATCGAGAAGGTCGAAACCCTGACCTTTCAGCAACTCATGCGTGCAGCCAGCCAGGCTGCGGCCAGCCTGCGCGACTGTCAGGGCAAGCCGGCGCTGTTGTTGTTTCCGCCGGGTCCCAAGCTGATCTCGGCCCTGTTCGGCTGTTTCCTCTCTGGCGCAATTGCCGTGCCTGCGCGCCCCCCCCATCCAAACCGCCTGCACCGGGCCGACCCGCGCCTGGCCGCCGTGGCCCGCGATGCCGCCGTCAGCGTGGTTTTGACCACGCCGGAAATCGCCGCAGTCGAACGCCGCGGCAACTCGCCCGAACGCCCACTGTTCGGCCTGACCCTGAGGGTTATCGACGAGAACGCACCGGTGGAGGGTTTCAAGTACCCGCGCCTGTCCGCTGACGCGCCGGCAATGATCCAGTACACATCGGGCTCGACCGCCACGCCCCGTGGCGTCGTGCTCAGCCACCGAAACCTGTTGGCCAATCAGGAACAAATTTGCAGCTGGCTCGTCACGACCCGGGCCGATCGCTTTCTCAGCTGGCTCTCGCCCTACCACGACATGGGCCTGATCGGCGCGATCCTCCATCCCGTTTTTCTGGGCGCGCGCTCCTGGCTGATGGATCCGGTCGACTTCATTCGTCACCCCGCCAATTGGTTGCTGGCCATCTCGCGTTACCATATCACGGTCAGCGGTGCACCTGACTTCGCTTACGCGCTTGCGGCCGAGCGCACCAGCAAGGTCGACCGCGCCCGCCTCGATTTGCAGCGCTGGCGCGCGGCCTTCTGTGGCGCGGAACCAGTGCGCCACCACACCATGGAATTGTTTGCCGAGACCTTCGCCAAGCAGGGCTTCAAGCGCGAGGCGCTGACGCCTTGCTATGGCCTAGCCGAAGCGACGCTGTTCGTCAGCGGCGCCAAACCTGACGAGGAACCGCGCTACATGGCGCTCGACCCCGAGGCCCTGACCCGTCACCACGTGCGTCCGCCCGCCGATGACAGCACCGCCGTGCTGGTTGCCAGCTGCGGTGTTCCGGAGGGCACCGTGCGCATCGTCAGTCTGGCCACGGGCAAACCCTGCCAACCCGACCGGATTGGCGAAATTTGGCTGAGGACACCGGCCAGCGGCAACTCTTACCATCACCGCCCCGGCCAGTCAACCGCCACCTTCGGCGCCAAGCTCGACCAGGAGGGCCCGTTCCTGCGCACCGGCGACCTGGGCTTCCTCAAGGACGACCACCTCTTCATTACGGGTCGCGAGAAGGAATTGATCATCATCCGCGGCCGCAACCACTACCCGCAGGACCTGGAGTGGACCGCCGAGACAGCGCTGGGCCATTTACCCGTCGGCAAGGGCAGTGCCTTTTCCTTGGCCGACGCCCAGGGAGAGCGCCTGATCCTGGTCTGGGAGCTGGCCGCACGGCAAGGCGTTGCGCCCGAGCCGGCAGCCGACGCGATTCGCGCCGCCATTAGCGCCGAACACGGCATCCTCGTCGACGAGATCGTCTTCATCGAAAAAGGTTCGCTGCCACGTACCTCGAGCGGGAAAATCAAGCGCCGCATGTGTCGCGCCCTCTACCTGGGCGATCAACTCAAACAGGTCGCGCGCCACCCCTTGCGCACAACGGTCCGCAACAAAAGCGCCAGCGATCTGTCACGCACCCTGGCGGCGGTCCCGACCGATATCCACCGCCTCCACCTGCTCGGCGATTACCTGCTGCAGACCGTTGGCAAGGCCTTGCTGCTGGACCCCGTTTCGATTTCCATCGAGCGACCGCTTTCCGCCATGGGCCTCGACAGTCTGTCCGCGCTGGAGATTTGCCATCATATCGAGGAAGACCTGGGCTGCCTGGTCCAGCCCTCGAACTTGCTGCAAGGCCTGACGATCAACCAGGTCGCCAACCAGGTCATGGCGACTTGGCAGGCCGAGACGCCGCTGCTCGCGCCGACCCCCTCCCCCGCCCCCTTCGGACGCCACCCCCTC
>CAYRFM010000164.1:0-7328 GCA_964423555.1 uncultured Holophagae bacterium
CGGTGGCGGTGGCGGTGGCGAATGCTTGGCCGGCACCCAATGGTATTACGGACTCGACGGCCAGCCCGGCGAACGCGTCGACTTCATTACCGTCGTCGCCCATGAGCTGCTCCACGGCATGGGCTTCTTCACCGGCGTCGACATCAATCCCGCCTCACCCACCAAGGGCGACAAGCTGCTGGGCTTCGACGACATCTACATGCGCTTCCTTGAGGACACCAGCAAGGGTATCACTTGGGACGAGATGACCTCCGCCGAGCGCATGACCTCCGCCGCCGACACCGAAGACCTGCACTGGGTCGGTGAGCAGCTCTACAATGCCGCCGGTAGTCTCGAGGCCGGCACCGATCAGGGCCTGGTGCGAATGTACGCCTCCAACCCGATCTCCGTCGGCTCCACCGTCACCCACTTCTCGCCCAGCCTCGCGCCCGACGCCCTGTTGGAGCCCGCCTACACCGGCGCCAACCACGGCTTGGACCTGGAAATGGCCCTGCTCGAGGACCTCGGCTGGGCGCGCCAGGGCTGCGTCGACCTGGCCCTTGGCATGACTGTCGACAACAGCGCCCCGACCACCGGCCAGACCATCACCTACACCCTGACCCTCGTCAACGATGGGCCCGAGGACGGCCATGAGATCATCGTCGCCACCCATCGCGGCGCTGGCCTGACCTACGCCAGCGACGACGGCGGCGGCGCCTTCAATGCCGCCAATGGCCTCTGGACCGTCGGCGACCTGGCCGTCGGCCAGTCCGCCGTGCTGCACCTGTCCGTAACCGTCGCCAGCGGCGACAAGCGCCACGTCGCCGAGGTCTACGACGTGCGCGAGGCCGACCCCGACTCCATCCCCAATAACGGCAACCCCACCGAGGACGACTACGCCGCCCTCGTCGTCGGCAGCGCCGACATCTCCTTGACCTGTCAGGTCAACGACCCCGAAGTCGACCTCGGCGGCCAGGTCGTCGCTACTTTGACCCTAGCCAACCAGGGCCCCGACCCCGCCCACGACGTCGTCATCCGCTTCAACCAGCCCACCGGCCTGACCTATGTCGCCCATTTCGGCAGCGGTTACGTGTCCGGTACCCGTGGCTGGACCGTCGGCCAGCTCGGGACCGGCCAGTCTGCCAGCCTCCAGATCGTGCTGCAGGCCGACAGTCTCGGATCGTTCAACCTCGACGCCGAGGTCATCGCCAGTAGACTCCCCGATCCCGATGCCGATCCCAACAACGGCGACACCCTTGAGGATGACTTCTGCCGCACCGCCATCGTCGTCACCGACGCACTCAGCGGCGTCGCCCTAGACATCTTCTGTGCCACCCCCAAGTCCTGTCCGAACATCGAGGTCCAGGCCCGCGTCGCCCAGTCGGGTGCCCACATCTCGGGCCTCCAGGCCGCCAGTTTCCGGCTCACCGAGGACGGCGTCGAGCTGCCCTTCACACTCGTTGAAGACAGCGCCGGCGCGCGCTACCTGTTCACTTATCAGTCGCCCAACCCCGATGGCGGCCAGCACCGGGTCGACATCACCCTGGACTCGCTCAAGCGCGCCGAGGGCGACATTGTCTACAGCTACTTCCAGTTCGCGACCTGTAACCGCTACGGCTGTACCGCCCTCGTCCCCGGAGAGGCCGTGGACAACATCGGCGAGCGCCAAGACGGCTGGCGTTGCTTCACCATCGACGTCCCACCTGACCAGGCCCAGTTCACCATCCAAACCGATCTCGGCAGCGGCAACCTCGATCTCTTTGTCAAGCGCGGCGCCGAGCCCAGCCCCAGCGACTACGACTACCGCCGCAATGGTCCCAACAACCGCGAACAGATCGAACTCAGCTACCCCACCCCAGGCCGTTATTACATCGGCCTACTGGCCAGTCAGGCCGCTTGCGGCGCCGGGTTGGTGGCCGACTACTATCCAACCAGCATCAACGGCGTGATCGAGGATGTCTTTACCGCGGACTGTCCGACCATCGTCATGAGGGTCTACGTCGAGCGGGACAGCAAGGCCGCCGACTTCCTCCAGAGCGGGGACTTCAGCCTCAAGGAGGACGGCGTCACCGTCACACCGCAGGTGCGCACCACCGCCGACCCCGGCGTCTACGAGCTTACCTGGGTCACCGCCCGGACCGACAGCGCCGAGCACAACCTCTACTTGCGGATCCACGTGTTGGGCAACTACTTGACCCAAACCGGCAAGTTCACCAGTTGCAGCGGTGCCTGCAGCGAACTCCAGAACAACGTAGTCGTCCCCCAACTTTCGGGTCTGCAGGGCAGTTTCCGCTGTTTCTACATCGACGTGCCCGCGGGGCAAGACTATCTCGAGGCACGCACCTGGGCCGGCTCCGGCGACTCCGAGCTCTACCTGCGCTTCGGCGCACCGGCGACCGCCACCGTCTACGACAAAAAGGCCAACCTGGCAGGAACCACCGAGTCTCTGCTGGTCACCAGCCCCCAAGCCGGACGCTGGTACGTCGCCGTCCAGGGCGTCAGCGAGTACCACGACATCAACTTGCTGGCCCGTTACTGGAAGATCGACGTGCTCAGCACCGTGCTCGGCGTCGACCCCGGCTGTCCAACCGTCTCCGTCTATCTCCAGGTCTACAACCAGAGCGGGCCAATCACTGGCCTGGGCGTCAATGCTTTCAGCATCCGCGAAAACACCGACCCTCCGTTCGCGGCCAAATCTGCCCAGGAACTCGAACCGGGCCTCTACCTGGTGACCTTCGACACCAACTATGTCGACGGCTCGACGGTCCATGCTGCCATCACCGCCAGCTACCTCAGCGGTTCGGCGACCGAGGTCTTCGAGTTCGACACTTGCGTGCCCAAACTCTCGGCCCCACCCGATCACGGTGGTCAACCCGGCGGCCAAGGCTGCATCCCCTTGAGAGTCAGCGCGATCACCGCCAACGCGGCGCTCTCGTCCGTGACCTTCGCCCTCGACTACGACGCCGACCTGCTGACCTACCTGGGCATCGAGCTCAGCGGCTCGGCCCTGGACGGCTGGGATTTCATCGACGATAGCGAGAGCCGACCCGGTCATCTGCGGGTCACCGTGGCCAACACCAAGGGCCTGGTCATGCTCGCGCCGGAACAGCGCAACGACCTGCTGTTCATGTGCTTCGCCCTCGACGAGGAGGCGCCGATCGGCGCCTGCAGCGTGCTCGACCTGATCGAGGAGGGCACCTTCTTCAACAGCGACGTCTACCCCCAGCTAACCGATGGTAAATGCTGTATCACCGCCTGCCCAGGCACCCTGGGCGACGTCGACGCCGATGGCGATGCCCAGGAGGCCTTCGACGCGCTCCAGATCGTACGCGCCGTCAGTGGGATCCCCACCGTCTACGACCCGATCCCCTTGTGCGTGGCCGACACCAACTGCAACGGCAGCATGGGTCTCTACGACGCCGTCGAGATCTTGCGGGCGGCCGCACGCCTGATCCGCGGTTACTGCCTAAGCGGCGCGCGGCCCGGCAAGGCCAGCTTCAACCTGGCCCTGGCCGTCTCGGAACTCAACCCAGGCGATAGCTTCGAACTGCGCGTCGACCTGACCCGCCTGCCCTACAACCCCAGCTACGGTTACAGCTTCGACCTGGACTACGACCCCGCGGTCCTGACGCTCTATCCCGAGATCGTCACCGAGGACACGCTCTCTGAGCGCTGGGGCACGCCCACGGTCCGCGCCGAAGATGGGCACCTGACGGTGACGGCGCTCAACCCGTTCACGCCGATCGCGGCCACCGGTCCCCTGCTGCGCATCCAGGGCACCGTGGCGCCGCTCGCCGACGGCGACACGCAACTGCACTTCACCCGCTTCGAACTGGCGGAAATGACCGAACCGCGCCTGACCCTCGACCAGACGCTGACCATCGAAGGAGGTCCCTGCTTCGACCTCAACGCCTACGGCCAAGCCCTAGCAGACTGGAACGTCGTCCCCGGCCAAGACGTGCGCGACATCCTCGCCATCATCCAATGCCTGAACCAGTGAGCCCGTAACGCCAGCCGCCGGGCTGGCGTTTCCGTGGGACCAGGCTGGCGTGTCCGTGGCGCCAGCCGCCGGGCTGGCGTTACGTGTGCGTATGTTCCGCGGAGCCAAGTGTCACCGCTGAGCTAGGGCAGGGCCCGAAGGAACGCCCAAAGCTACCAAGGGCGGCCTAAATGTCGGAACATCCCCAGAATGTTCTGGCAGTGCGGGTTGGTTTCCATTTTTTTCGACTTTGCGAGCTTCTTCAGGGCCACGTCCAAGGAGGAACCGGGGCTGACAGGCTGGACCAAGGTCGTCAAAACGGCCTTACTGAGGTTGCCAGGGTTGTCCAGTTTGCCTTTCAGACCTTTCAGCTCCGTGCTCAAGAACGTCTCGACCGCGGGAAATTTCGCTCGAGTATCGTCCTCTAGGGTGTCAAGGGCCAGGTCTTCCAGCGTCCCGTCATCGCCGTTGCGAGGGAAGATATACAATCCAAGGCGTTCACCCTGCCCTTCAAAGCAAAAGTGTTCTGCAGGCCCCTCATTGAGTAAAAGCGGCAAGAGGTCACCGTGCATTTGGTTCAGAAGCTGCCGTCTAACCTCATAACCACCGCCGAATTTAGGGTGATCCGCATCGTAGATCAAGGCATAACTGAAGCGAAGCCCCGACAAGTGTGAGGACTCCCTAGAAATAAACCGCGCCGCCTCAATGGCCTCGTGAATCAGGCCAGTGACGTCCTTGCCGCCAATGTCGTATAGCAGGTAGAGAACACTTCCATCTTGCAAGACACTAGGTGGTCGCGACTGCCAGGTCTGGCGCGCTTGTGTGGGCTTCTTGTTCTCAAATCTGGCATTCAAAAATCGATCGAGATACATGCCCTGGAATTGCCCGAGCGGATCGAGTACAACACTGAATTTGCCAACCTTTTCAAGCAACTTTACCAGAAACGACTGATCGTTTTTACCTTCGCAGAACACCAGGACCACATTCGTCATTTGGCCACCCGCAGATCACCACCAAAGGACAGCACGCGGGCGAGCCGGTCCCCGGCAAGACGCCGCGCCTCTATCTTCCCATCCACGACAACCATGGTGTAACCCACCGTCTGCTGCGCTATATCCTCGTTCTCGACAAATGCCCTGACACATTCTGCGCTATGGGTCGTCACGAACACCTGCACCCCGTAAACGCGAGCCAGCTGATGCAGGAAACCTACAAACTGCTGCAACAAGCTGAAGTGGATGGCATTCTCCAGCTCATCGATCAAGACAATGCCGTTTCGCGCTACCGCAAACAATAGGGCGATCTGAAAGATGCGCTGAAAGCCCTCGCCAAAACTCGCTAGGGCGCCACTATGTTGGCTGTGGTCTACCCAGAAGCCAGATCCCTTTCCCGGTTGTATGGTCTTGACCCCTGGATCAATCTGGCGCATGAAGTCATAGATGCGATCCATGCCACCATTGGTCAGGTTCTCGTAATAATGCTTAAGCGCATCCTCATCGGCATGAAAAGGCGATGAGAAGGCAGACCGACACAGGGAGAAGTCGCCGGAAAAGGGGAGATCCAAGCGACCGTCCGCAAAGACATTCGCTTCGGATTTAAAGGGCAAACTGCCATACCGTCCCTGCATTTCGAGGGAAGCCAGATAAACGCCTTGGCCCTGGTGACGCTCCTGTCGAAAGCGCCTGATGCCAAGAGTAATTTCTTGTCCGTCAAAACGCCCGCCAAACTCGCCCTCCTGGGGCAGAACCTCTAAGATTTCCTCGAAAGGGACTTGACCCCTGACGCGCTTGCGCCCGAGTTCAAGCAGGGAAACGACCTTCAATTGACCGAGCAAGGCTATTGCCTCCAGCACACTGGTCTTTCCGGTATTGTTCACACCAGCAATCAGGTTAATCATGCCCAGGTCGTGAAAATCCAGCTCAGCGAGACGGCGGTACGCTTTGATCGAGAGCTCGCTCAAGTGCTGTCTAGGCTGCTCGCACAGCCAGCGCGGAGCAGTCGGCACCTGGCTCCAGGGGCGCGGCGCACCTACCTGGGCGGAGGCTAGTTTATCGACTGCAGTTTTTAGATCCATCAAGTCCAAGTTGGCTGAGGATGGAGCATAATGCAGCAAACCCAACGCCTTGGTAACGTTTTTAAATGCATTTACAAGAGCTTCGCGAAACATGCTCTTGCCTGCTACCCCGCTTTGCAGCGCTGCATCGACCAAGTTGCGATCCAGGTCCAAGCGCGTCAATGCGTTCTCATCGTCGAGCAGGAGCACGAGTTCCTTGATGTTTTCACTGCGACTCAGGACGGGCCCCATCATAAATTCCCGACCATCCTCGTCTTCCTGCTTCAAAGAGGATAACCAGCCAAATAGTCGGTCGCGGTTTTCTACATTGTGACAAACGTAAGTGTTATCGTCCCAAATAAGCCAGCGCTTCACCTTTGGGGAAGAAACCAGCTCTCTGAACAAGGTGAATTGTTCCGATTGGAATTGGTCACCATACTCGGAATCTTTGTAGGCATTGACCAAGGCCAGGGTCCGAAGTGAGCGATTGAGTTCATGCACTGTGATGCCGAGACTCTCCGAGATATCCTTTTTCGACTTGCCACTCTTGACGAAGCGGTCGAGCAGCGCCGCCTGGTTGATCGTTGGCCATTTTTTATTGCCCGAAATATGCTTCAATCCCATCAGGACGAGATAGTGTTCATCATCCGCATCATCATAGTGGACCACGGGTACGGCACTAAAGATCTTGGGATCCAGACGCCCCAGATTGACAGCATCTTCCTCATAGCGACGCTCCAGATGCTTGAGCGCCGCCACCCTGCGGTTACCCTCGACCACCAGGTACTTTCCTGAGGTCAGAGGACGGACCTGGATTTGGTCCACAGGCAGATAGCCACTCTGGCGAAAGCTGGCCAATAAGTCGCTAATATTCGCGTTGCCTTTGCCCAAAAGCAGGCGATAAGTTCGCCGTTGAACATCCCTGTCCGTAACATCGGCCTCGACAACCCTCGTATAGTCAGGGCTGTCGATGAACCGGTAATTATTCGGATCCAAAAACAGGTTTTTTAGGCTGATATTGCGGCGATTTGGCGAAGACTCAGATTCTGCCATGGACCCCCCTTCGGTTGAAGCCAGTATAGTCCGCCCCGGAAAAGCTGTCAAAAGTTTCACTGTTCCTTCAATTCGGAGCGCGGCTAGCCAGGTAGGTTGAGCCCATCCGAAAAGGTCGGAACTATTCGACGTTTGGCAAAGAGCAGAATCATTTCATGAGGGACGCTCCCGGATTTTCGCTCTACTTGAAAGACCGCTTTGAGAATTCACCGTGTCCCTCCGGCAAAGGGCCGTGAATGCTTTGCTCTGAGAAGGTATGCTCGT
>CAYRFM010000165.1:0-6051 GCA_964423555.1 uncultured Holophagae bacterium
TCAAGAAAATCAAAAAAAGATCTTGATTAGAGACCACAGCAGCTACAGCGCCTGCGGGACCTTTTCGGCTAGGCTCTATCTACGGGCGCAAGATAGGCACCAATGCCCCAAAGTGCCGCGCTTGTCGAGCCCGCCCAAGCGGGCGGGCTGGTGCAAAGGGCGACCCTTTTGGCTAGAACTCAGACCTTCTCGATCAAATGCGCGACCTTGCGGCGCTGGAACTCGGGCAGGCAAAACGCCGCGCGGTGGATGGCTTCGTTGTAGTACTGGAACTCGAGGCCGGAGGCCTTGACCCTGGCGGCGTCGAAGTTCTCCAGCGGGTGCAGGCCCTTGGTGGCCATGGCGAACGACCACAGGCTGCCGGGGTAGCAGAGGTTCGTGTAGTTGTAGAGGAAGACGTGGGCGAAGACCTTGCCCATGCTCTCCAGCACGCTGCGCTGGCCCTCTTCCATGTACCAGGGCGACTCGCCTTGGGAGACGACGATGCCGTCATCCGCCAGCACCCTGTGGACGTCCTGGTAGAACTGGCCGCCAAACAGCGGCGCCGCCGGGCCGATCGGGTCGGTGGAGTCGACCAGGATCACATCGAACTGCTCGCTGGTCTCGGCCATGTACTTGACGCCGTCCTCGATGCGCAGCTCCAGGCGCGGGTCGTCCAGGGCGCAGGCGGTCTGCTGGATGAATTTGCGCGAGACGTCGACGACCATGCCGTCGATCTCGACCATCACCACCCGCTCGATGCCGGTGTGGCGCAGCACTTCCCGGGCCGTGCCGCCGTCGCCGCCGCCGATGATCAGCACGCGCCTGGGATTGGGGTGCACGAACAGCGGCACGTGGCTGATCATGTCGTGGTAGACGAACTCGTCGCGCTCGGAGAGCATGACCAGGCTGTCGAGGAACATCATCACGCCGTGGCCCGCGGTCCGCACCACGTCGACTTTCTGGAACTCGCTGCGTCCGGAGAACAGCGTTTCTTCGACGCGGAAGCGCATCCCCAGGTAACCCTGGACGGGTTCTTCGGCCCAAAGGCAAAAATCGGTATCAGACATGGTAACCTCTCGATCGTCTGGTAGTTACGCCGAACGGCGGGTGAAGTTGCGGAAGCGCACGTGATAGCCGCTGAACTGGCTGTCGACGACGTCGCTGAAGGTATAACCGGCCAGGGCGCCGATTTCGGGCTGTTCCTGCTTGAACAGCACCAGCGAGAAGTTCCTGGGCTCGAAAATGGTCAGGACCCGCTCGACAATGGTTTCGATATCGCCGGAGAACGGGTGGTTGGTCTCGAAGCTGGCGTAGGAGTAACTCTCCTCGGGCGTGACGTGGATCGTGTAGTGGCTGCGCTCGGAAATGGCGTTGAGCGAGTAGCCCATGGGCTTGAACAGGAAATCGTCGCAGATATGGTCGGGAATGATGCGCTCGATCTCGGATTGGGCGTAGAGACTCTCGCGGCTCAGCTCGGGGTTGGAGAACAGCGCGCGCGCCCGCGGCGAGAGGTCGTGCATCAGGATTTCCAGGGTCATGTCGCCGGCCGGCGGCACGAAATCGGCGGCCTGGTGGTAGAACACGCGCACGAAGTGGCCGCCCAGCTGGCCCAGGTCGACGACCTGGCCGGGGAACAGGCGCTGCAGGCGGGCGACGTCGTCGTCGAAGCCGGACAACTGGTTCTCGGGGAAGTACTCGTTCTTGCGCTCGTACATCACCATCTGAACCTCGTCGCGGGGGATGAAGCGCACCATCTCCTCGACGGCGGAGACCAGCGAGGTGGTGCCGCAGGTGATCATCAGCGCGGCGCGGTCGTAGACGAACAGGCTGGACTCGGACAAGAGGTAGGCATCGCAGCGGTCGTTGGAAATGGTCGACAGCACGGTCGCCTTGGAGGCGGCCACGACCTTCAGCCATGCTTCGCGCAAGGGTCGCAGCGACGCGCCGGGTCGCAGCATGATCTCGACTTTCTTCTCCGCACCTTCGAAGAACATTCCTTCACCTCGTCCCCAGGCCCAGGTGGGCCCTTGCGTTCGCCTCCTGCACGGGCAGGCGCGTCGAAAGAACCGATATCTTACCCCCTGCACCCCCCCAAATCAAGCGGAGAACGCGGCATTCACACAAGCCTCACGGTCGGCTCAGGAGCCTTGCCCGGTAAGGGTTCCCTCGCGCTCGAGGGCCTCTCGAACGGTGACCAGCAAAAGCGCCTCGTCGTGCTTGCGGATCAGGCTAACGCCCAGGTGGTTCGCCTCGTCGCGCAGGTCCGGGTGGATGGGTGGGGTTGTGTGGATCACGACCGGTAGCTGGGGGAAGCGGCCGCGCACCTGGGCGGCCAGGTTGAAGCCGTCCAGCTCGGGCATGCAGAAGTCGGTCAGGATCAGGTCGATCTCGGCATCCTCTTGATGGACGTGGGCCAGGGCCTGGGCGCCGTCGGCTGCTTCTAGGACGTTGAAACCGCGGGCGACCAGCCAGCCAGCGACGCGCATGCGGTAATCGTCCTGGTCGTCGACCAACAGCACGGTGTGCTTGACGTAGTGGTGCACAGCGTCGATGCCGGCTTGCGGCGCAGTGGCGTCAAGCGCGTGGCGCAGGACCTCGGCCTCGAAGCGCGGGGTCTTCAAGAGTGTGGTCAGGAAACGGTGGGCGTGGTTGTCGCGGATGCTGTTCATCAACTCGTGTTGGCCGGCCATGTGCTCGGCGAAGCGGCGGACGGGGCTAAGACCGGTCGCGTCGGCGCGCAGCAGGGCCAGGAAGGCGGGGTGGAGCAGGCGACAGGCCTCGACGAGATTGGCCGAAAGCGTGTCTTCGTGGACGATCGAGGCCATGCCGTAGAGGCGGCGGATGGCCCAGCCCTGGCTGAGCAGGAGTCGGCTCTGGCCCAGGTCGGCAAAGCCGAAAGCGGCGAGGCCGAACAGGCCAATGGTGCGGCGAAAGCGCTGGACCTTGCGGGCAAAGCCCAGGAAGGCCGGCTGTTGGGGGTAGAGCAGGTCGAGCGTCTGCGCGCCGACGGAGGCGCCGCGGATGACGATCAAGTCAAGGGCCGTCGGCGCCAGCCAGGTGGCTCGTCCGCCGTGGCTGCGCTCGGCCAGGGCGGCCTCGCAGATCAGGTCCAGTAGGTTGTAGCCACGGTCGTCGAGAATGGTGTCGACCGGCGCGGCCGGCTCCCAATCCTGGGGATCGTCGAGGAAGGCAAAATCGTCGTCCTCGACAGCTGCCGGGGCGGTGCCGGTCATGAAGCGGCCGGCTGGGATCTGCGCCTGGAGAAGCGCGACATCGCCACTCAGTGTGGCCGCGATCAAGTCCGCGCGGTTTTCTGTATGCCAATCCATTCACACACCTCGAGCCTGACTTGTTTTATCGGCAGCGAGGCAGGCGAAAATGAGGGATGCTGGGAAAAAGTTGGACGGGGAAATCCTGTCGGGGACGAGCCCACACCTTGTTGACCCGCGGGATTGCACCCTTTTGCTACACCTCTATAACTTTCATCCGTCGTCCGGCGCAAGATTGCATCTTGCGCTACAGTGCCTACGGGGTCCTGCGGAGCCTTTTCGGCTTGGTACAAGGTTGCAGCATGCGCTACACCACCTGCGGGACCGTTTCGGATAAGCTCTTTCTACAAGTCAACGATCGCGAATGGGTGAGCCCCTAAGCGTACCTAGGGGCTCACCGTGAATTACCAAATCCTTACCCGAATGTCCGTGTTGCGGAACATTTTGTCGCCTTCTTTGACGCCGAAGGCCTCGTAGAACTCGGGCATGTTGGAGACAGGCCCGATGGCGCGGCAGAAGCCGGGCGAATGGGGGTCGGTGGCCAGGCGCTCGCGCAGCGCTTCCTCGCGGTACTTGCGGCGCCAGGATTGGGCCCAGGCCAGGAATAGGCGCTGCTCGCCGGTGAAGCCGTCGATGACGGGTGAGGGTTTGCCGCCCAGGGAACGCTTGTAGGCGTAGTAGGCCATCGTCAGGCCGCCCAGGTCGGCGATGTTCTCGCCCAGGGTCAGCTGGCCGTTGACGTTAGCGTCGGGCAGGGGCTTGAAGGCGTTGTACTGCTCGACCATGAGATTGGTGCGCTTCTCGAACTCGGCGCGGTCCTCGTCGGTCCACCAGTCGCGCAGGTTGCCGTGGCCGTCGGCCTTGCGGCCCTGGTCGTCGAAGCCGTGGGTGATCTCGTGGCCGATGACGGCGCCGATGGCGCCGTAGTTGGCGGCCATGTCGACGCTCATATCGAAGAACGGCGGCTGCAGGATCGCGGCCGGGAAGACGATCTCGTTGCGGGTCGAGCTGTAGTAAGCGTTGACGGTCTGGGGCGTCATCAGCCACTCGTCCTTGTCGACGGGCTGGCCCAGGCGGCCGAAGTCGCGGGCGGATTCGGCCTCGCTGGCACGGATGACGTTGCCGATCAGGTCGTCGGCAGCGATGCGCAGGTGGGAGAAGTCACGCCACTTGTCGGGGTAGCCGATCTTGGCGTTGAACATCGAGAGCTTGGTGTGGGCCTCTTTCTTGGTGGCCTCGCTCATCCAGGGCAGCAAGTTGAGGCGCTCGGCGAAGGCGGCCTTGAGGTTGCCGACCAGTTCCTGCATGCGCTGCTTGGCTTCGGGTTTGAAGTACCGTTCGACAAACAGTTTGCCGACCAGTTCGCCGAGGATGTCGTTTTCGGCGCCGACGGCGCGCTTCCAGCGCGGCAGCTGTTCCTGGGTACCGGAAAGGACTTTGCCGTAGAAAGCGAAGTTGGCGTCCTGGTAGGGCGTGCTCAGCAGCTCGGCAAAGTTGGTCAGCACCTGCCAGGTGAAGTAGGCTTGCCACTGCTCGAGACTGACGGTCGGGAAGATCTGGGCGAAGCCCTGCAGGTAGCTGGGTTGGCGCACGACCAGTGGCTGCGTGGCGGGGATCAGTTCTTTGAACAGGCTGGCCCAGGCGAAGCCGGGCGCTTGCTTGGCGAGTTCGTCCTGGGTGAACTTATTGTAGGTCTTGTCGGTGTCGCGGCTGGCGACGCGGGTCCAGAAGACTTCGGCGAAGCGGGTCTCGATGGCAACAACGGTGGTGGCATCGGCGGCGGCGTCCTTGCGGCCGAGCATCGTCATCATGGCGGTGACGTGTTTGACGAACTCGGCTCGGATGGCGGTCATCTTCTCGCCCTGGTCGAGGTAGTAATCGCGGTCGGGCAGACTCAATCCCGATTGGGAGAGAATGACGGCGTAGTGTTCGGCGTCCTTGGCGTCGACGCCAACGCCCAGGCCGACAGGCGTTTTCACACCGATTTGGGTGAAATGGGCCATCAGGGCGGGGATTTGGTTCAGGTCACTGAGCGCGGCGATACGGGCCAGCTCGGCGTCGAGCGGTTTCGTGCCCAACTGCTCCAGGCGCTCGGTGTCCATGTAGGCCTTGTAGAAGTCGCCGATCTGTTGGGCGGGCGTGCCGGTCGTGGCCTGGGTCTTGGCGGCCTCTTCGACGATGGTCTTGATGCGGGCATCGTTGAGGTCGGAGAGCTCGGTGAAGGAGCTGTACATCGATTTGTCCGCGGGTATTTCGACCGTGTCCAGCCAGGTCCCACAGGCGTAGCGATAGAAATCGGTCTTGGGGTCGGCGGTCTTGTCAAAATAACCGCCATCGATGCCCGAAGGCAGTTTGGATGTCTGTTCACCGGCGTTGGCCGCGATTACCAACAGCGCGACGAACAGGGCGCTTGCCATTGCTCTCTGCATATCTTCTCCCTTTGAATGGGTTCACCGCCTTGCCAGCCGCTGGCTGTCGCCCATGCGGCCCTTCTCCCGGCGGTCCATCTAAGAATGTCTGTAAGGGTGGCGATTAAGTTGCAGTTCCGTGCTTGATTTTTGCGGAGGTTGGGCCAGAGGGTAGGGTTCGGCTTGTGTTTTCCTCGAGGCGGGGCTATCTTGGGGCGTTTGGAGCACGATGACGTGACTGCGAGGAGCGAGCAATGAACGACAAGAAAGAAATCAAACTGCGGGTACCGGAAGCGGTGCAGCCTGGCACTTTTGCCAATAACACCCTGGTCAGCCATCAGGGACTCGTCAATGTCCAGATGTTCATAGACCGATTGCATGGAAGCTCGAGC
>CAYRFM010000166.1:0-4966 GCA_964423555.1 uncultured Holophagae bacterium
TTTGCAGCTCGCGCGCCGCCGGGTACCAGAACAGCGGCTGGGACGGCTGTCGGCCCTCGCCGGTGAACAGGCCGTCAGCGGCCTGGTCCGCCAGGAACGCCTCGAGTCCGGCCCGTGGCTGGCCGGCGATGGCCAGGCGGTATTTGAAGTGGGTGCGACCGGACTGAGTCGTGCGTGCCAGGTCGTGACTGGGCAGGTCGGCAAAGGCCAGGAAGGCCGTCGCCAGTTGGCGCAGTGCCGCGGGATCGTTGGCCGACAGCGCCAGCCACTGGCCCGGCTGTCCCGCAGGGTTGGGCACCGGCTGCTGTGGCGCTTCCGCGAGAATCAGGTGGGCGTTGCTGCCGGAGATGCCAAACGAGCTGACCCCGGCCAAGCGGCTGCCCCCGTCGCCCGGCCAGGCGCGGCTGGCGGTGACCAGCTCGACGGCGTAGTTGGCCCAGTCGATGTGGGGGCTGAGCTGCTCGCCGAAGCGCTGGGGCGGCAGGGTGCGGTGGTGCAGGGCGAGCGCGGCTTTGATCAGGCTGGCGATCCCGGCCGCGGACTCCAGGTGGCCGAGGTTGGTCTTGACCGAGCCGAAGGCCAGGCGCTTGCCTGGCGCGCGCTTGCCGTAGACGGCCTGCAGGGCGGCGACCTCGATCGGGTCGCCCAGCGCCGTGCCGGGACCGTGGGCCTCGACATAATCCACCGATTCGGGGGCCAGGCCGGCGTCGCGCAGGGCCGCGCGGATGACGTCCTGTTGGGCGCGGCCGCTGGGCACCGAGAAGCCGGCGCCGCGGCCGTTGTTGTTGACCGCGCTGCCGACGATCGTGGCCAGGATCGCGTCGCCGTCGCGCTGGGCATCGGAGAGCCGTTTGAGCAGGACCAGGCCGCAGCCCTCGCCGCGGACGTAGCCGTTGGCGGCGGCATCGAAGGCGTAGCATTCGTGGTCGGGCGAGAGGAACTTGGCCTCGATCGCCGCCCACTGGGAATCGGGCGTGAGGATCAGGTTGACCCCGCCGGCCAGGGCCGCGTCGCACTCGCCGCGGCGCAGGCTCTTGACCGCCAGGTCGACCGCGATCAGCGAGGAGGCGCAGGCCGCGTCGACCGCCAGGGTCGGACCGTGCCAGTCGAAGGTGAAGGCCAGGCGGCCAGCGGCGCCGTTGTGGGTGCCACCGGTCAGGGTGAACATGCCGCTCTCGCGCTGGCGCATCGCTTCTTTAATATAGTCCATGGGCGTGATGCCGACGAACACGCCCGTGGTCGCCTTGGCCAATTGCGCCGCCGTGATGCCGGCGTGTTCCAGCGTCTCCCAGGCGACCTCGAGCAGCAAGCGGTGCTGCGGGTCCATCAGGCGCGCCTCTTTCGGGGTCAGGCGGAAGAACTCGGGCTCGAAGCCGGCGACCTCGTCGAGGAAGCCGCCGCGCAGGCCGGCCAGTTCGCCGCGGGGGTCCAGATCGGCGCGGCGCGATGCGGGCACCGGCACGATGCCGCTGCGCTTCTCGGTGATCAGGCGCCAGAACTGTTCGGGGTTGGCTGAAGCGCCGGGGAAACGCAGGCCGGCGCCGACGATCGCGATCGGTTCCGCCGCGGGACGGTCGCGCAGCTGCGCCTCGAGCTCGCGGATGCGGTTGTAAGCTTTAACGACGAGTTCTTTTTCACTGATCATGCTGAATGCCATCGCCTGAGTTTTGGGGTGGAGTGGGTGCAGTATAGCGGGCACTTTCCTTCTTTGCAACATTTTTCTGTCGCTTTCTACTTTCCAGGTAAATCACTTCAAGCATTCAAACAAACCTACATCATGATGATTATCAATCACCAAGAATTAACCTCAAACGAGATACACCTGACAAACGCAATCAATCACGGGCCCGGCATGCTGAGCCGAGACATTCGGAGCACAAGACTTGAATGAGCGAGGGCTAGGGCGCCTTGGGGCGGCGGTACTGCTGCATGCCCTGCTCTACTTGCTGTTGGTAGTAATCGCGGACCGCGATCGGGTTGAACGTGAGGATCGTGCCGCCGGCGGCGAAGTGTTCGGTGAAGACCTTGCCCAGGGCGTAGGTCATGGCGTAGCTGAGTGCGGCCGCGCTGGCGCCGCCGGCGATCGAGCCGATGCCGGGGATGACCTTGACCAGGCTGGCGAGCGGGAACCACAGGCTGCTGCCGAGCGTCCAGCCGATCATGGTGCCGATCAGGCTGCGAACCAGATTGCCGGAGAAGGGCACCTTGAACAGGTCGGCCAGTTCGTTGACCATTTTCAGTTGGAGCGCGGTCAGGCCGAGCAGGTCGAAGACCGGCACGGGGATCAGTCCCACCGCGGCGGAGCCGACGGCGTAGTTCTTGATCAGGCGGTCGGCCTGACTCAGAGCCTCGCGCTCCTGGTCGTCGCTGAAATACGGCGTTGGATTGGGTGCAGTGGCCACGGGGAACCTCCGGGAACTCAGTAGATAGACGGCAACGGGATATTCCAGTCGGAGGAATACACGCCCCGCAGCAGTTTGGGGTAGTTGGGCAGGGTCTTGTAGGCGACCATGTCGAAGATGGCGTAATAGTTCTGGGAGAACAGGTAGACCCAGGAGCCCAGCATGACGGCGGAATCGATGCGGGAGAAGTTGATGCCGTCCCAGTTGGCCTCGATCTGTTTGGGGTAGTCGGTTTCGGTGCGGCGCTGTTTCAGGTCGAAACGGGCGTAGCCGTCGCCAAAGAAGAAGTAGATCTTGTGGTGCTTGTCCCAAAAGCAGGCGTCGATGCGGTCGAAGGGCAGGCCTGGCCAGTAGGGCCGGCCGAAGCTGTCGTGACCGTGGATCGGCAGCCAATCGCTGATTTTGAGCTTGAGGACGGGGTCGACCACCAGGAACGTGCGCTGCTTGAAGACGAACCAGTAGGGTTGGTCGAGTTTGGGCTCGTAGCCGGGGATCAGGGGAAAGCCCCAGTCGTCGAGGTCGGTCTCCAGCGAGAGGATGGCGTCGAAGGGAGCGAGCTGGTTGAGCACGTCCCAAATTTCGCGGTTGGAGCCCGGCTCGACGGCCTCGTCCTCCGGCGAAATGACCGGCAGGGGCAGTTCGATCGTCAGGCCGCCGCGACTGATCAGCAGCAGGTTCTTGTAGTGGACCACGGAGGTCACCGCATGGAACAGGGTTTTATACTGGTAGGCGTGGGCCAGGTTGCTGGCCCGGGTCAGCCAAAATTCGGCCTCGGGGACATGGGTGTCGTTATCGCCCTCGACCTGCTTGACGATCTGGGCGAAGTTGGCCAGGAGTTGCCAGAGGCCGACGACCTCGAAGCCGATCATGGCCGGCGCTTCGTTGACCGTGGTCAGCCATTGGCCGTATTTTGTCTCGTCCAGTTGAGTGAGCTGGGCCAGCAGCGAGAGGGCGCCGCCCTCGCCGGAGACACGGAGCTCGGAGTTGGCCAGCAGGGTTTGGAGACTGCTCTGGCTCTGGGTATTCTGGGAGGCAAAGGCCAGGGAGAGCGCGGTGCGTACCTGGTCCATCGTCATATTGGAGGAGCGGCTGGTGGCGACATCGACCGTGACCCGGCCACCGACCCAGACGCGCTGGATGTAGTGGGAGCCGAAGGTATCGAAGATATAGTCGTAGAGGCGTTTCTGGGCCTCCATCTCCGCGAGGTTGCTGCCACCGGGCTCGAACTTGATGAACTTCTCGGGAATCATTTCGGCCAGTTTCTTGAGCGTTTTGTAGCAGATCGGCACTTGGGGGAAGTAGAGCGACCACAGCGGCACGAACATCGTCTTCTGGCCGTAATAGGTATCGGACTCGTACTGTACGCGGGACAAGCATTCCTCGCTGGAGTCGAGGAACAGCGAGGAGGAGAGGTCGATATTCTGAGCTTTAGAGGTGACCTCGACCATGCGCTGGAAGTTGGATTCGACGATCGTGTGGTTGAGCGAGACGCCCTCGGGCATGGGCGGCGAGGGGTCGATGCCGAGGCCGTCCAGGTACCAGTAAAAGCGTTTCAGCGCGGGAAAATAGAACAGCGCGCGCCCGGGGTTGGCCGGATCGGTCGAGCGTGGCAGGATCACTTGGCGGAGCTGGTAGGGGCTGCCGGGAAAGTACTTCATGCCGCGGCCGATCATGGTCAGCCCGGGAATCGGATGAATCGAGGCCGTCTGATCGCTCATGCAGTCGCCGTCGTTCGCGGGAGCGGGCAACTGAAACTCGACCGGTGAGAGTGGCAGGGTTTCGGCGACGGAGGTCATTTCATCGACACACAGGAGCGGCTGGTAGGCGAAAGCCTGAAGGGTCGCGAGCACCTGGTGGATGGTGCGCGAACTTTCCTGAGGCGGCACAGCAGGCGCGGCATAGGCAGCGTGGACCGGGGGCTCCATCACAGCGGCAGCAGGTGGAGCGGCGGGCGCGGGTTTGGCCACGCGCGAACGTGCTTTGGTATTGCCTGGAGTCGCTTTAGTGTCGACCATCCTGTCCTCCCACGAAATTGTTACGCGATGAGGCGGATTATAGTAGACCCGACTTTTCATGGCAACACAAAAGATGACCTGCGCACCTTTTCACGAAGGGAAAACAAACTACCAGGAAAACAACCACAATTCACTGACGTCAGCGTAACGAGGCCGACTTGGTCAATGGCGAGGAGCCAGCCCGGGGTTAACCACGGAGTCTCGCTGAGCCTAGCCGCTCAAAATTGCTTTTAACCACCGAATGGCACTGAAACACACGGAAGGGAACACGGAATGGTCCCCTTCCGTGAGATTCAGTGTCTTCCGTGGTCAACCTCTGATGGTTAACCACGGAGTCTCGCTGAGCCTAGTACGACTTTGTCAGGTTGGTGATGACCCGCCGACTTACCCTGGTCGCAGGGAACACAACTGGTCCGCGAAGCCAGGAAAAGTGCGGTAAGCCGCCGGCTTGCCTTCTCCGGATGGAACACGAATGTAGGGCGGAGCCGGCCTATAAGTGTTGGCCTAGCCAACCTGACAAAGTCGTACTAGCCGCTCAGAATTGTTTTT
>CAYRFM010000167.1:0-4107 GCA_964423555.1 uncultured Holophagae bacterium
GCGCAAGATTGCATCTTGCGCTACAGCAGCTACAGCAGCTACAGCAGCTACAGCATTTCAGAGGGACGCTCCCGGATTTTCGCCCTACTGAAAAAGCCACTTTAATTTTCATCCGTCGCCCGGCGCAAGATTGCATCTTGCGCTACAGCAGCTACAGCAGCTACAGCCTACAGCGCCTGCGGGACCTTTTTTCACTGTGAGCAAGGCAAGGCGGCGGGGGCGCTTAGTCGTTACCGCTACCGGTCCGGGGGGACTGGAAGTATTGGCGCAAGATCGCTTCGGCGGGTTTGCCTTGGGGGGTGAAACTCTCGTCGGGTGGGTCGGTGCGGTCGAGCAGGTGCGGGTGCCATTTCCAGATGTAGACGCCGGCGAACCAGGGTTTGGGCCAGACTGTCTCGAAAAAGGCCTGGTAACAACGGGCCTGCAGGGCCAGGCCAGCCGCGCTTGCGTCGTTGTGGTGGTTGGGCCAGAGCCAGGGCTCGCGGGCGGCGTTGGCTTTGGCGCAATAGCCCAGTTCGGTGAACAGCACGGGCTTGCCGGTCCGTTTGGACAGCGCCTCCAGCTTGGCCAGGTGCGGTTGCCAGCCCTGGACCAGGGCGGCGACGCTGGGGTCCGGCTGGTCGGAGAGCGGGAAATAGGCCTGGACGCCGATCCAGTCGAGCGCGTCCCAGAACGGCACCTTCTCGTATTCCTGGTACCAGTTGGCCGCGTAGGTCAGCTTGCCGCGGTACATCCCCCGTATCTCTTTGATCAGTTCACGCCAGTCCGACTCGCGCTCCTTCACGGTGCCCATCAACTCGGTGCCGACGCAGAGCGCCGCCATCTGCTCGCGCTCGGCCAGCTCGGCATAGTGCAGCATGAAGCTCCGGTAGTTCGACCACCAGGTGCGCCAATCCTCCTCGCTGGTCATGGCGATGTCGCCCAACCACTTGCCCTCGCCACTGCGACCCAGCCAAATATGAGGCTTGAGCAGGACCTGCAGGCCAACCTCCCGGGCCATGCGGTTCGTGGTCACCAGGCCGGTATCGGTCTCACCCCATAGATGGCCATCACTGGAAAGGACCAGCTCGGGCCGGTCGTGATGGCGCTGCCAGCCGAATGGGGTCTGCACAATCCAGTTGGCGCCCATAGCGGTGGCGGCCTCTAGGTGACGGCGCGCGACAGGTCTCGAGCCGACCCAGCTCAACCCGCGTTGGCGGACCGGTGTCAGGGCAGCGCTGGCGACGGGCGCGGCGGTCGCCTCTCGCTCCGGTCGACGCATGTAGAAACCACCCAACGCCATCACGGCCAGGATGGCCAGCGCCGCCAGGACGCGATTACGACTCATAGGCCCCTCTCTTCAACGATACATGGCGTCGATTTTGTCTTCGTACATCTGGATCACGACCCGGCGCCGGACCTTGAGGCTGGGGGTCAAATGACCGCCATCGACGGTGAACGGCTCCTCGATCAACGCCCATTGCTTAATCCGCTCAAAATGGCTGAACTGCCCGGTCATGAGGTGGATCTCGTTGTCCATGAACTCGCGGAACTCGCTGTCGCCACACAGCGTCTTGGGGTTGGTGCTCCAGTTCTGGGCCGGCGCCCAGTCCTGGATCGTCTCCCAGGGCGGCACGATCAGGGCGCTGATGAAATTGCGGTTGTCGCCGATGACGACGGCCTGCTCGATGAAGGGGCTGAGCTTGAGCGCGTTTTCAAGCGGTTGGGGCGCGACGTTCTTGCCGTTGGAGGTGATGATCAGGTCCTTCTTGCGGTCGGTGATACTGAGGAAGCCGTCCTCGTCCAGCTCGCCGATATCGCCGGTATGGAGCCAGCCGTCGCGCAGGGTCTCGGCGCTGGCCTCGGGGTTCTTGTAATAGCCGAGCATGATGTTGGGGCCGCGGGCGAGAATCTCCTTGTCGGCGGCGATGCGCAACTCGACGCCCTTGACGGCCGGCCCGACAGTACCGGGCTTGTTGTGGTGAGGCAAGTTGATGGCCAGCACGGGCGAGCTCTCGGTCAGACCGTAGCCCTCAATGATGCGCATGCCCATGCCCAGGAAGACCTCGGAAATTTCCTTGGCCAGGGGCGCGCCGCCGGAGATCATGAAACGCAGGCGACCGCCGGTCTTCTCCTTGACCTTGCTGAAGACCATTTTGTCGGCCAGGTTCCATTTCTGGCCAAGCAAGCCGGTGAGCGGCTCGCCGGCGTTGAGCGGCGCGGCGGCCTTGCGGGCAATGGCCATGGCCCAGTTGAAGACGGTGCGCTTGATCAGGCCGGCGGCACGGGCGTTGGCGTGAACCTTGGCAAAAATCTTCTCGTAGAGGCGCGGCACGGAGAACAGCAAGGTCGGCTTGACCTCCAGCATGTCGCTTGCCACGGTGGTCATATCCTCGGCGTAGGCGATGGTGATGCCACAGTGGACGGAGAGATAATAGCCGCCCATGCGCTCGAGCACGTGGCTGAGGGGCAGGTGGGACAGGCAGGTATCGGTGGCGTCGAAAGGGGCAATTTCCATGCAGCTTTCAATGTTGGCGATGAGGTTGCCGTGGGAGAGCATGACGCCCTTGGGCTGACCGGTAGTGCCCGAAGTGTACATCAGGGTCAGCAGGTCTTCCGGCTTGATCGCCTGCCAGCGCGCGTGGTAGTCGGCCTCCTTACCGGAAGCGGCGCCCTGGCGCTCGACGGCGGCCATGCTGGTCCAGCCCTCGGGGGCCGGCTCGTCCATGACGATGAAGAAGCGCACCATCGGCAACTGGTTGCGGACAGAGCTGACCTTCTGGGCCTGGATCCGGTCAGAGACGACGATGCCGACCGCCTCGCTGTTGTTGAGGATCCAGGCGGTCTGATTAGCGCTCAAGGAGGGATAGATGGGAACATCGACGGCGCGCGTGCTGACGATGCCCAGATCGGCAACGGCCCAGTCCCAGCGCGTCTCCGCGAGCAGGGCGACGTGTTCGCCGGGCTGCAGGCCAAGCTGCATCAAGCCGCGCCCGAAGTTGGTGACCCGTTCGCGAAAACGCTTGTGGGAGCGCGGCTGGAACGTGCCTTGGACCTTGACCAGGACGGCATCGTCCTTGTTGAAGCGGTCGCATGCCTGAAAGAAGAGTTGGGGAATGCTCTGGAGCTTCGTCGTCACGTTGCCCTCCGCGCTGATGAGGCGTCGACCCAAAGGGTCGCTGACTATTGGCGTAATCCTGCTGGCGAAATTCTACCAAATGCGCCAAAAATCCGGTATGACTTAAACCAATTCAAAGTGAAAAAATCATTCTGAGACCAAAGAGAAAGGCGGTTCAATGCCATTTTTAGCGGTTGGGCAGGGCGCACCTTTCACTGTTTTGCGCTTAACGGTGTAGGCGACCAGGGTCGCGATACTTTCCAGGGAGAAAGCTATGTTGCTGTTAATGATCTGCCTACTGGGTCTAGACACCTTTCCCGTCGATTTCACTGCCCGCTATGGACTCGAGGAAAAGAACGGCGGCTGCCAAATCAACCTGACCTCGATTCGCGGCAAGCGCGCCAGTGGCTGGCTGGTGCAGGAGTTCCGCGAAGCCAACGGCGTGACCCGCTGGTTCGCCACGGTCCGCATCGACCTTGAGGAGGGCGAGCGCTTTCGTGTTGCGATTCACTATGAATATGGCGAGAAGCGCTTAAAAGGCGGCGCCGTCGAGACCTGGGAGATGGACCAGCGCCGCGACGAGATTGGCAAGTGGTCTGAAAGCGGCGACCTAAAGATCCTGCCGGATACCTATAAACGTTTGGGTCCCGCCAAGCCGGCCCCGAAGCGGCTGAGCGCCAAATAGGTCTCACGCGAAGTCGCGAAGGCGCGAAGAAAGGTTTGTCAAGAGGGTCGTCTTCGGGTGCTCGATTGAGCTCGGGAAGGAACTGGGGGCGCCTAGCCTTGGCGCACTTTGGGCTTCGCGTTAGCCTTTAGCGTTTCATGCGACAATGGCAAGCCGGCGGCTTATCGCGATTTTCCTGGCCTCGCTCATCATTCGTGTTTCATGCGACCATGACAAGCTAGCGGCTTACCGCACTTTTCTCTGCTCCGCCCAACATTCGTGTTCCTTCCTTAGAAGGCAAGCCAGCGGCTTACCGCACTTTTCTCTGCTCCGCCCAACATTCGTG